>CAZSDK010000023.1:0-5870 GCA_964605655.1 uncultured Bacteroidales bacterium | reverse complement strand
AATTCTCATAGGAAATGTACTCCCTTCCCCCGTGTCGGGGGAAGGGTAGGGCCTGCCTGCCGGCGAGGCAGGGATGGGGGCGGATAAAGCCTCACCCCCTAGCCCCCTCTCCAACCGGAGAGGGGGGACAAGTTGGGATATAAATATTAAAATAATAGGACAATTGTTTTTATAGACCATCATACTCCCTTCCCCCGTGTCGGGGGAAGGGTCGGGGATGGGGGCGGATGAAGTCGGGGGAAGGGTCGGGCCTGCCTGCCGGCGAGGCAGGGATGGGGGCGGATGAAGTCGGGGGAAATGTTAGGGATAGGGGTGGACAAAGTAATAGTATCAAGTAATAGTATCAAGTAATAGTATCAAGTAATAGTAACAAGTAAGAGTATCAAGTAAGAAGTAAGAGGATCCCCTGTGCTTTCGGGTTGCTATTTACCCTAAATCCTCGTACGTTTGCATTCGAAGAACAATTCCCTATGCAAAGGATCCGGATCCTTCTCCCTGCTTATAATGAAGCCCTCTCTCTCCCTCCGCTACTGGAAAGGATTGCAGGGGTCAGGGAGCAGTTCGGCCTGGACCTCGAAGTGCTGGTGTTCAACGATGGCAGCTCTGACGATACCCTGGAAGTAGTGAAGAAATTTATGGAGACGGCGCACTGGACCGCAGTGTACGACCAGCAACCCAACCAGGGACTGGCTGCCGTGATGCGCAACGGCCTGAAGGAAGCCATCAAGGACCTGAAGGATGAGGATATCCTGGTCACCATGGACGGCGACAACTCTCATCCGCCCGGACTCATCTTCAGGATGCTCACCCAACTTCGTGAAGGCAGCGACCTGGTGATCGCCTCCCGCCACCGGAGCGGCTCCCGTATCCTCGGACTGGCCTGGCACCGCAAGATGATGAGCCTCGTCGCCGGTTACCTGTTCCGCATCTTCAGACCGATAAAGGGAGTAAGAGATTATACCTGCGGCTACCGGGCGTATAAGGTCTCCCTGCTGAGGGAAGCCTGCCGCTTCTACGGTGATGGCTTCATCCGCCAGCAGGGTTTTGCCTGTATGGCTGAGATCCTATTGAGACTCAAAAGATTCCGTCCGGTCATCCATGAGCTGCCTTTTATTCTTCGGTATGACCTGAAAAAAGGAGAAAGTAAAATGAAGGTCGGCCGCACCGTCCGCCAGACCCTGCTGTTGATATTGAATAAGACCTGATGCATACCCTGTTGTTCGTCCTTGGCACCCGTCCTGAGGCCATCAAGCTGGCCCCGCTCATCAAAGCCTTTGAGGCAGGGAAGCGTCATAAGGTGCATGTCTGCGTCACGGCCCAACACCGGGAGATGCTCGACGATGTTCTCGGCTTCTTCTCCATCGTCCCCGACGACGACCTCGGACTCATGCAACCCGGGCAGACGCTGGCCGGACTCACAGCCGCGGCGGTCGCCGGACTCGACCAGGTGATCCGGAGGGTGAAACCCCGGATGATCTTTGTCCAGGGCGATACCACTACCGTGCTGACAGCCTCCCTCACCGCCTACTACCACCAGGTGGAAGTGGCGCATATAGAGGCCGGACTCAGAAGTCACGACAAGTACGCCCCTTTCCCTGAAGAGATGAACCGCCTGCTCACCTCCCGCCTCACCGATTACCATTTTGTGCCCACGCGGGGAGCAGCCCTCAACCTGGAAAAGGAAGGCATCACCCGTCATGTGTACCAGGTGGGAAATACCGTCATCGACGCCCTGAAACTCGGGTTACAGATCATGGAGCAGCAACATCCTTCCTTCCCCGAACTCGAAAAACACCTCGACCCTGAAAAGAAAATCCTGCTGATCACCTGTCACCGCAGGGAGAGCTTTGGCGAACCCTTTGAAAATATATGCCTGGCATTCAATGAGATAGCCCGTTCTTACCCGGAGTTGCAGCTGGTATACCCGGTCCATCTGAATCCCCGGGTACAAGAAGCCGCCCACCGCCTGTTGAACAGGGAGAACATCAAACTGCTGCCTCCCCTGAATTATCCAGCCTTCCTCTGGCTGATGAACCGCAGCCACCTGGTCCTCACCGATAGCGGCGGCATACAGGAAGAGGCGCCCAGCCTGGGCAAGCCCGTGCTGGTGCTCCGCGAGGTCACCGAGCGGACGGAAGGTATCGAGGCCGGGACCGCCCTGCTGGCAGGGACTTCCACAGAGGTCATCGTCAGGGAGACAAAGAATCTGCTCGACAACGCAGACCGGTACCGGGCGATGGCCAGGGCCGTGAATCCATACGGCGACGGGACTGCCTCGGAACAAATCGTGAGCATCGTCGACCGGGTGTTGGACACTGAGAAATCCTGAAAGCCATGGCAGCAATCTTTAGCAAAAAGTGGATGTCGGGCCTGGGAAGACCTGGATTTTTTGTCCTTCTGACCTTCATCCTCTTTGCCCTGGTCTTCTGTTCCGTTTCCCTGGTGAACCATTACCTCTTCAGGACCTATGCCGCCGACCTGGGCATCGTGAACCACGCCTTGTACTCTTTCGCCCACGGCCGGGCCGACACCATCACCCTGCACCTGTATTCCGAGAAGGCGCCCTTCCTGGGCGACCATTTTTCGCCTGTGATCTATCTTTTTGTGCCCTTCTATTTCATCTTCGGCACCTATACCTTGCTGGTCCTGCAGATCGCATCCATCCTGGCCGGAGGCTGGGCCCTGTACCTGTTTACCAGGGAAAGAAGCCGTCATACCTGGCTGCCGCTGCTGGTGCTGGTCTACTTCTTTACTCTCTGGCCTCATGTGAGCGCCCTTTCTTTCGACTTTCACACGAACGTGACCGGCGCCATGCTGCTTCCCTGGCTGGTGCTGGTGTATTTCAGGAACAGCAGGGCATGGACGCTGCTGGTGTTTGTGCTGATGCTCATCACCCGCGAGACCATGTCCATCTGGTTGGTTTTCATCATGATGGGCCTGATGATCCTGAGGAGGAAACCCTGGAAAGAATATTTCAGGCTGGAGATACCCCTTATGTTGTTCGCCGCCCTGTATTTTTATGTGGTGGTCGACCATGTCATGCCCTGGTTCCAGCAGGGGGAGGGCACCAGGCAGATCGCCCTCTATGCCAACCTGGGCGGCAATATTCCCGAGATCATCCGCAACCTCTTGCTTCATCCGCAGATCATCTTCGATTCCCTGTTTAAGAACACCTTGCCCGATCCAACCTACGATGGCATCAAGGCCGAGTTCCACTGGATGGTGCTGATCTCCGGTGGCATCGTGCTGCTGGTCCGGCCGGCATGGCTCCTCATGCTGGTTCCTGTGTACGCCCAGAAGTTTCTCACCAATAACTTTGCCCTCTGGGGCATCAACGCACACTATTCCATAGAGTTTGCCCCCGTGATGGCCTTTGCCCTCTACGATATGCTCGACCGGATCAGGAAGCCCTGGATATCATACTCCCTGGCCGGACTGCTTATTCTGTCTTCCCTCACTTTCTCCGTTTTGAAGCTGGAGAACAGAAAGGCCCTCTGGTACGGGAGAGACAACGCCCGTTTCTACCACCCGTCCCATTACAAGACCGACCTTCATATAAAAGAAGTAAACGCCATCCTCTCCGACATCCCCTCCGACAAGGCCCTTTCCGTATGTGGCGAACTCGCCCCACACCTGGCGTTTCGGCCAAAGATCTATCACTTCCCCATCATCCGTGATGCCGACATGATCGTCCTGTTTTCCGACCGCAACTACTACCCACTGTTTAAGCCCACCCGCGATTCTCTTGTGAATCAATTGCTTGTCCAGGGCACCTTTGAAAAGATCCTCAACAGGGAGCAACTGCTGATTCTTCGGCGGGTGAGCCCGTCTGGGGGGCAATAGCTTTCTGGACCTTCGGAGCCGAAGTAATAGTAACAAGTAATAGTTTCAAGTAAGAGTATGAAGTAAAAGTTATAAGTAATAGTATGATTTACAGGTACTTATCACCTTCTTACTTCTTTTCTTACCTCAGTTTGTACCCTTTTAATTTTAAATCCATAATCCAATTTTTAACAGCGGTCTTGACACATGCCAGAAAATATGTTACATTTGACTGTTCTTACCTTTATTATAAGACTATTAAGTTCACTTAGGTTTGAAAACATGCATTCTGTTGTTATTTGTTTATAAATATGAGAATATTATTATATGGATTTATTCTTGTTTTTGCCGTAATTAAAACATATGGCCAAGAAAACATAACTTATTGTAATGCAGATTACTTGTTAAAACAAAATAATATATCACTTTACGATAAGAATAATAGTGAATTATCAAGAAAAGTTAAAAATATAAATAATTCCATATATTCAGGAAGTTTTTCAGAAAAAGGCAAAAAACAATGTTTCTTATATTCAAAAATTACTGGTGATTTCTGCAATGCTGAAGATAATGGCATCGATATTTTTATTGTTTTTGAAGAAGATGGCTCACAACCTAAAAGATTTCAAACAGGAGCGATACATAGTAAATTAGAAATTAAAGATTATGATAAAGACGGTATCTCAGAAGTGTCTTTTCAGGAAGGTTCTTGTCATGGAGGAGCTTGTTATTCAGAGTTTAAAATATTTCATGGTTTACCTGAAAGCGAAAACAAAATATTTGAAATTAATTTACAAGATTACAACACAAAACAACTTTTTGAACAAACAGCTAATGAAGATATTATTGTTGATGAAATGAAATATTCTATTGTTGGTAATAGAATAATTCTTAATCATAAGTGTATTTACCAGGATAAACGTATGACTACTTATACATATGAGAATCGACTGAAATATTGGAGAGAAGTTAGTAAAGAAGCCTACTTTGAGATAAAAGGAAAAAAGGTTGTTTATTTATCTGGAATTTATGATAAGAATAATTTATTTTTTAATAGTCAGACCTCTGAAGAAAAAATTGAGTTGAATGTTGAGTTTGATGAAAAAAACCTCTTACTTATTAAAGCAAAAAGAGTTAATATATCTGGTAAAATTTCAACTTCTGACGGTCAATTATTAAGAAATGAAATAATTGGACTTGATGATGGATTAAGAAAAATGTGTACCACTTTGAGTACAGATTCCGAAGGGAGATTTTCATTCTCCTGTACACCATCTTTTATTGGGACAGGCGTCCTTGCATTTTATTCAAAGGATAATTCAATTTGCTATAAATCAATTCCAATAATAGAATCAAATACCAACAGCAAAATCTCCTCATTACCTTGTCAATCGATAAGTATAAAAAATGAGTCAAACACTGATTTAAAAGTAAAATTAACAGTAAATATGAGTAATACGGATGAATCAGTTAAATATGTTAATTTGCCTGCTAATAAAACAACAGAAGTGGTTAAACTAAAGCAACCTGTTTCATTTCCCTTCAAATTTTGTGCGTTCAGTGGATTGCAGGCTACAATTGCGTTTATTGCTGGAGGCGATGCAAGTGTAACATTAGATTGTGAAGGAAAGTCAACTGTTAGTATTTCAGGCGGAGTAGCTTTGGTTAGAGGTACTATATATTGGTTGCCAAAAAACACATCAGAAATTGGTGGTGGAGGTGTATGTTGGAGTCCTGGAGGCGATATAGGAGTTACACCTTCATCTGCATCAGGTGAAGTATCTTTATGTTTAGGTACAGATGGTTTGTCAATATCAGGTTCAATAGCCCCTTCTGCTGTTGTTGGAGGTATTCAACTACAAATTATTGAATTTAAGTAATGATTAGTTGGTTTAGCAGTATTATTAAATATGGGGTACCTCTAAAAACATAATTTGTTAATAACAATTTCATAACTAACATTATATCAATACTATATGTCATTTTTATTGCCTAAATTTGATCAAAACATAGCAAAATGAGCAATAAAAAATCACGTAGTTTATTTG
>CAZSDK010000022.1:0-63857 GCA_964605655.1 uncultured Bacteroidales bacterium | reverse complement strand
AATAGTGACGAAAACAGGAGGATAGTGTGTTTTTTAATATGAAGTAAACAGTTTAAATTAGTGCGGTATTATTTTGTATAATACTGAATATGAGTGGTATAAAAAACCTCGGGAGTACTAAAGCTCACTTCTACCGCACTAATTGTCACAAGTCAGGACAACCCTCGATGTTACAGGTGACCGATGATCTCAGCGATTTTGCCGCCTTTCCTGTGACCGCTCCTCCGATGCTGAAGAGCAAAAAGAGCCCTGTTGTGGCTTTCATCCTCTGCTGGGCTGTAGGCTCACTGGGTATTCACAGGTTCTATCTTGGTACCAAAACGATGACCGGTGTAGGTTATATTCTTACCTGCGGTGGTCTGGGTATCGTTACCTTTGTCGACTGGATTGTCCTGCTCATCGGGGTGATCGAGGATGACGTCAAAAAATATGTGGACAACCCCAGGTTCTTCATGTGGTAGTCCGCTGACACCTTATGTCAATGAAAAAGCGTCCGGGTTCGGGCGCTTTTTTTATAACAGCAGGTCATCAATGTCATACCTCTGGAAAATTACATTCTAAGGCACTCATTCAATGTTGAACAATGAACTTACAATTCGTTAAAAGGTGACCATTACCTTTTAACAAGGCAAAATACACACCATCAGGAAGTCCTCTTACGCTGTATCGGATCAGCCCTTGGAAGGGTGCCACGGGAATCTGATCGATTGGATGCCCAAGGATATCCAGGATGACTAACTGCATCTCGCTTTTATTGTTCATGACATCGAGTTCAAACCTCAGGTCTGAGGATGCAGGATTAGGCAATGCTTGTATTTTTATCCTCTGAAAAGTTTGCTGCTCTTGCACTCCAAACCATGCAAACAAGGTGTCACAATCTGATCCTTCCCAGCGGCCGAGACGAAAGTTGGGAAGTACTGGAAGACCCATGTCATTGATTTTTGGAAGCTGAAATCCTCTTTGTAAAAGATAACAACCCCATCCTGCCACATCGGGTGATTCAATGGGTGACATAAAAGGGGAATAACCATTTTGAATATATACTAAACCGTCTGGCGCCAGCTCAATGGCAGTAAAAGCGGTTGGGTTGCCGCCATAGGTGTATCCATCATATAACCCGACAATGATTTTGGTATTTAGTATATCATCACTCCACAAATCATACTGAATTACTTTTTGAGCCCTCGAAAAGTACAAATAGCGAGAATTTGGGGATATGGCAATTTCAACACTATTACTTCCTGGTTCCATTGAAGAAGCATCTCTGAAATTACTTAATAGACCCGTACACCGGTTAAAAGAAAAAATATTCAGGCGGTTGGAGGTTGGTAGAACGGTCGAATCTGAGCCCCTTGCAAAAGTATTGCCATCAGGAGAAAAAACGGCATTCCCTACTTCATAATTCGTTGTATTAGGGCCAATACTCTGTTTTCCAACTAATTGAATTCCTGAAGTAGAAAGCAAAATGCGGTAATAATTTGATTGATAATACTCTGCTACAATAATCCACCAGTCTCTTCCATTTCCGTGTCGCACCGCAGCCAGTGTATTCACAGCCAGGGTATCATCAATTAGAAGAACATCCTTTTCTGTCACATCTCCCAGGGTTCCGTTCAAACGTATATCCACGATGCTGAAGTACAAAGCGGGGCTAATAACCCTACCAATGGAATCCCATTCGATTTTCTGGTTAATAATATAGAATATGGAATCAGAGCCGGGTAACGGTAAGATTACCAGGCCACTATGTGCCAGTCCACTGTATTGAGGTTCCATCCAGTCAAACATATTTCCATAGCAGAGGCTATCGCCATGGGGCATGATATGACCTGTACGGTCGGCAACCCTCATACCATTGGTAAAGAAAAGAAGATGCCCGTCCTGATCGGAGATGACCCCATTGGTGATATACATATTCAGATCATGGGGGAAAAGGAAAGGAAGCGGGGGAGCCTGGTGAAAATCCAGGCCCATTCCGGAATTGTGAGGAACCGTCTGTCCCATGATCCAGGTGTAATCACGTTTGGCATCAGGCCAATATTGAGCCAAAGCAAGCGTAGGGAGAAGAAAAAGCAACCAACTAAGTATCTTGAACATTATAAAGCCATACAATAGATAATTGTATTCTTCTAATAAAATGATGACAATTTACTTACTTTTATGACATCAGAACAATGAATGATTACTCGAAAACAATAAAAAAAACCATTTTCCTGAGTTATCTTATTTTGATAAGTTTTTTCGATATGCCGGTCGTTGTTGCCGAGGAGAAAAAGGATCCCCAGCACAAGGTTGCTGTCGGGGACCAGGCACCTGAATTCACACTAATTTCCCGACGGGAGATCCCTGGCCCTGAGTGATCTCAGGGGGAAGGTGGTGATGCTTCAGTTCACCGCTTCCTGGTGCTTAGTACCCTTTCGGCAGAGTACCGTACTTTTTTGTTAATCCTATTGCTTTCGGTTGCTTCTATGTGGTTTTAATCCTTCCAGAAGTGGGCAATAAGTAAAAAAGGTGATTAGCTTCTATCATATAGATGCAATACACTATACAGAATGGAAAATCAGAGGCAAATTTAGGCCCGGGGCACCCAGAATACAAATACTACCCTGGTATATGATTGTTTATCAAAAAGATAATTAATTATTCAAAAATAGTGACGAAAACAGGAGGATAGTGTGTTTTTTAATATGAAGTAAACAGTTTATTGATAAATTCTCTACAATAAACCGAAAGCGAATAATTGAAATAGTAATTTTAAAGCTCCTGGAATGCAAGCCAGCTAGGTAGGATCGAAGACTTTGAACCAAGCACTATTGACTTTCTGCAACGCTGATCAGCAAGGTACGCAGTCGATCATTAATCGGTCTTGTCCTCAAATAGTTGCCTTTATCAACCAGGGATTCGGTCCTTCTTAAACCCCCGAAATAAAACTTCTGGAACAAACCGGCACCCAGCAGGTAACCGGTGAAGTAATAGGTCTCCAGCACGGCATACGTTCCGGTGGCCAGGGAAGCTATTACAAAAAAGGTGTTCATGAGGCCTTCACCGGGAAAACCGGCATACATCTGCCCGCTTCCGGGAATAAAGGTACTGAGCCAGGCTGCCTTTTTCTTTCGTGCCAGCCGGGGCAGGTTAGCGGGATCATAAGCTTCCTCAACCAAAATTAGGAGGCTGTCGCGCTGGCCTTGCGACATACTTTTCGGAGTGAGCCATCGAATGGTCTTCTCCCTGGCTGATGCATACTCAAAGCGTTCGTGATCAATAAGGATGTCGAGCAGCAGTATCTTGTCAGAGATCTTCTGGTCTTTTGAGAAGTACAGGAGCTGCTGCATCTGCGAGTGGGCGGTCTCAAAGTCTTCGTTCAGGTAACACAACAGGGCGGTCTCATATTTTATTTCCTGCTGGAGGCTGTCAGCGATCTGATATACAGGCATCTGTGCCAGGTCTGTGAGGGCTTCCTGGAATCGTCGTTGCTGCTTCAGACACTGCACCTTTCCAAGCCGTGCCAGGGCCAGGTCTGTGCTGGTCTCGGCCAGGTAACAACCTCTTTCATATTCGAGGGCAGCCTCCTCATAGCTGGCCGCCCGGAACAGGCTGTCGGCCTTCCTCCGAAGCTCCGGCTGGGCCTTAGTTGAAGATATTCCGCAGAGGAATATGAAGGTCGAAAAGAATACGGTTCTGCAGGTTCTGTTGAAATGCATGGTTATGTCGGCGGGCAGCAGCCGCGCTGCCGAAAATATTTCCAGTATAATATATGGTGGTGATGCCTCCTGCCAGCAGGGTCTTCCAGTTGGCCGGACCGTCTTTGCGCCAGTTCTCATAAGTCACCAATCCAAGGGATGTGACTACCAGGAAGGCGGCAATCCCTTCACCCGTCTTGCCTGCGTAAAGTTTTCCACTCCCCGGCAGCAATGCTGAGAAGACACCCGCCAATAGAGGGGAGCGGGGTTTGAAAGCATCCTGTAACTTTTTGTAATCCAGCAGGTTGTTTTCTTCCTGCTGCAGGTTGTAGTATTGCTTGGTGAAAGCAAGGGAATGTCGTTCAAAATCTTCAGATTTTCCCTCCAGCAGGGCAATGCCGGCTAGTTCAAAAGCCTGCAGTTCCTTCACCAGCCCCCCCAGGCTGTCATCAAGTGCTTGTGGAGTTGAAATTTCCGATATCCAGGTCTTGGATATATCATACCGTTGAAGGAAAGTCTGGTCATAGGCTGCAAAGAACCTCGATTTCAGGTAGAAAGGGGATCTCATACTGACCTGGTTCAGGAAAAAGGCCGAAGAATCCAGTTCCTTCATGGAATAGTAGTTCCATCCCAGCCAGTAATGGACCTGGTCTTTGGAGGAATCGGCAACGGAGTTGTTACGCAGAAGTCTCTGTAACAAGAGGTTGGAATGTCTGAAATCACCCCTGTTATGGAGATACTCAATAAACCCCAATTCTTTATAAAGGAAGGAGGTGTCAGAAGGATCTTCTTTACTTTCAGGTTGTTGTGCGGAGACACCGAACATAAGACCAGAGACGAAGAACAGCAGGCACAGGAAACGTCCAGTATCAACGGTAAGCATCGGTGGTCTCATGTACTTTATGGTCGTGTTCATCGACTTCGGAATCCTTGATGTCCAGTGCAGCTATACGGTTGCACCGCAGCACACGGTCGGCCGAATAAATGATACCCGGCACCAGGCCGAATTCACGGATCAGGCTCCTGCCATACTGGGAGCAGGAAGGGTTGTACAGGCAGCCGGCCGAGAAATGCCTCGAGATAACGTTCTGGTAAGTGTACATCAGGGCTCCAAAAGTCAGGCTGACAGGGTTGTACCTTACCAGAGGGCTGGCAGAGGGAACCCACATAAAAGATGACCCGTGAAAATGATATTCCGGTTTGGTAAAATCAGCGGAAGAGAGTAATTCAAGGTCTGACTTCGTGGTTTGTCCTGTAACCGGCCATACCAGGGAACAGAATGCCAGGGTGAGCAGGAAGTTATTGCTTGACCTTGGCATTGACCGGGATCTTGAAATCGAAATAGCTGCTTTTGGCCTTATCACCCACCTTTATATCGGAATAGGTCAGCTTGCTGATGACCGAATCACCCTGGGGAAGGTAATCATATTCCACCACCTTGCAGGGCATGCTGAACTGAGGAAAAGACGTGTATTCGTAGTAGAAGATCTTACGCATCACCTTGCCTTTACCGTCAAAATAAGCAATGTAGATCGGGCGGTAGTTCTCATGGACGAGCTCCACCTTGCTGTAAAGGTTGATCAGCTCGTTGGGAGGGAACCAGGTGGTCACCACCAGGTGCTCTTCAAAACGGGTGTCGGTGATCACGAATCCCAAATCCTTGAGACCCAGGTCGCCCAGCTTGTTCGACAGGAAAAAGTACAACAGGCTCTTTTCCGAATCATATTCTGCACTCTGTTTCAGGTACACCTCGTTCGACTTGGGATAATACAGTTTGGCCTCTCCTTTCTGGTTGGTGATGAAGATATAGTCGAGTGGTGAAAGATATCGGGTCAGCAGCATCCCTTTGTCGTACTGGTAATATACTTCAGCATTGATAACCAGCGATTTGCCTTTGCTCAGCGTCTTGGCTTCCATCTTCATGGCCACTTTGGCAGGGTTGATAAATGCAAAACCGGTCAGGGCCAGGAAAACGATCAGGAAAAGGACAGAGAGTTTTTGATACCAGCGGGTCAGTTGAAATCTCGGGTTCATCATGAGAACGGTCGGTATTGGGGATTCACCCGGCAAAGGTAACAAGGTTTTTAAAACCAGCTGCTTTTCAGTTATTTTTGCGGCCCAAAGCAAACCCATGTTCTTGACCCTGACGAAGCATTTTCATTTCTTACTCATGATGGGATTCCTTTCCTTTCATCCTTTCCCGGGGAAGGGAAATGTTTCCAACAAGAATGACCTTATCGCTGATGCCAGGGTTCGGGAATTGTTTTACGAGGGAACGCTTCATTTGTATCACTTTGAATTCCAGGATGCTTCAAAAGATGCTCAGCTTCTGATCCGCTCCCATCCATCCTCTCCCTGGGGACATGTGCTCATGGCCAACCATAACTGGTGGAAGATCATCAGCGGTGAGAACAATCATAAGATGCAGAAGGCATTTCAGACGGAGCTCGACCAGGCGGAGAAGCGGATTCGTAAGCCATACACCGATGAAAACCTTTACTGCCTTATCGTGATCCAGTCCCTGCGATCCCGGTTCGAACTGATGAACAAGAACTACGTTGCGGCAATGCTGGTGCTGAAAAAGTCCAGGGACCTGATCCTCTATGCCGAGGGAAAAGAGGAGACTTATGAGCCTTTTCTGCTAACACGGGGACTCTTCCAATATTTTATATCGGCAGCCCGTGAACGGATGGGGATACTCTCTATGCTGATCCCTATGGAGACCTCAAAGGCAAAGGGCATCGAATGCCTTGAAAGACTGTCAAAGTCGGCTGACCCGGTTCTGAGTGCCGAAGGCAACTACTTCCTGATGAAGATCTTCCTCGAGATGGAACAGGAACCGCAAAGGGCCCGACCCTATAGCTCCCACCTGGTCCGCACTTACCCAGGGAATTTGATATTTTGTTATTATAACCAGAAAATCAATGACTTAACTGCAAAGGAAGCGAATGCCCCGGTGATGGAGAAAGGATGCTCGCTCAGGGAGGATGCCAGGTTACAACTCTCAGAGGATCAGATAAAATATATGGGTGTTTTGCTAAACCAAAAGAAATGATTACCTTTCACCCCAAATTCAAGGATTATGCGTAAGCGGGTATTTTCTTCGCAGATGATGACAGGATTGCTTCTGGTCCTTTTTCTTGTTTTCCAGGCCAGCGCCTTTGCCGGTGACCAGGCAGACATGAAAGGAAAGAAGAAAAGCAAAAAGGCTCCTGAGAAAGCCAAGGTCCAGTCATCCAACCTGTTAACCACAGAGGCCAGAGCAGGGATGGGTTTGTTTACCGGATTCCCTATGGGGGTGTTCAATAAATCCACCTATACCGGCTTTGGGGTGAACCTCGACGGGGAGTATTTCCTGATGCCCGAACTTTCCGTGGGCCTGAATACAGGTTATCTGAGTTTCAAATATGATGAGATCCACGTCGGGAAGGGCCATTTTTCAACCATTCCGATACAACTCAGGGGTTCCTATTACTTCCTGGACGGAGATTTTCATCCTTACGGAGGATTGAATGCCGGGATATACCTGAAGAAGCAGAAATTTGACAGCATCATTGAGCCCAGGACCTGGGTAGATCCTGACGGAGGAGAATTTCAGCATTCTCCCGGAGGGAAAAAACTGATCAATAAGAACAACACCAGTTTTGGGTTTAGCCCGATGATAGGAGCCGTTTATAAAATTCATGAGAAGTTGTGGCTGGATTTCAATGTCCGCTATCTCTTCATCATGGGCAACAAACAGGAGGGCGATAAGAAACTGATCAAGGAGGAGAATAAGTCAATCCAGGCCATGGGTGTGCAGATTGGCCTGCGATACTCATTCGGGGCGCCCGGGATTTGGTAGTTGAGGTCAGAATAACTGATGATCGGTCATTAACAACGCACCCGGTTATGAAAAAGCTGCTTATTCTTTTATTGTTGGGATTGATTGTCCTCGACACCGATGCAGAAGTCTTTTCTGGTTTGGTGTCGGGCAAGACGGTCCCTGGCGGGACTTCGATGGAAGAGATGAATTTTATCAAAAAGAAGAAGAGAAAAAGTCACCGTGGAAAAGGTGGCCGGGGACGGCGAGGGAAGAGCATCATCTTTGGGGCCGGTCCGGGATTTGTGATGGGATTGCCCTTGGGTGACTTTGCTGCCAGTTTAAAGCCGGGGATGGGTTTTTCCCTCGAAGCCGATTACTTCCCGACCCCCCAGTTTTCCGCGGGCCTTAGGTTCGCCTACATGGGATTCAAATATGATGAAGCAAAATTATTCGGGAACACGGCTGCTATCCTGAATAAAGGCAGTTTCACCGTGATGCCCGTCGAAATTCAGGGGAAATACTATCTCAGCGAGGAGCCGGTGAAGCCATACCTGGGTCTCGGAATAGGCATGTTTTCCGATGCCATGGACTACGATTATGACTGGAAATCACCCTACCTGAATGAACTTACTCAAACCATAGAAACTGTCAATATCAATAATAAAGTGGTCCACCAGACAACGGATTTTGGCCTGGCCCCGTCACTGGGTTTGCTTGTCGAAGTCACTGAATTCATGGCCATTCATGCCAACGCCAGGTATGAGATGTTCTTTTACAAACATCCTGTCACCGGCAATTCCGGCAATAACGCTTTCCTGGGGATCCAGGCGGGATTGAATATACAATTTTAAGATACTATTTAAAGAATGAAGAAACTTGCCTTTTTGTTACTGATTTTATGTATGTTGCTGGGAGACGGGCTGTTACTCAAAGCCCAGTCACTTTCCAATTCACTGCCGACGTCAAAAGGAGAAGCCTGGGCCCTGAATGCCGGATCCAAAAAGAAAAAGAAGACGACTGAAAAGCCAAAACAGAAAAAGATCGAAGTGCTGACCGACCTGAACTTCTACGGCGGGCTCGATGCTTCTTTTGGTTTTCCTGTTGGAAAGATCAGGGACACAGTGGCTAACGGGATGGGATTCCTGTTAAGAGCGGAGTATTTTTTCCTTCCTGAACTGAACCTCGGTATCACCACTGGTTATAAGAGTTATAAATATGATGAGGTAATGGTTGGGGAAGGACATTATTCTTACATACCTGTCAAGCTGACGGGTACTTACTATTTCAATGACGAAAAGATCAGGCCTTATGCCAACCTGGGCCTGGGGATGTACCGGGTGCGTCAGAAATATGATTCGAAAAACTGGATCCTGGTGCAGAATATGACGACACAGAAAATCGATACCATCTTCGAGATCAAGGGAATGGATAGTAAAGGATGGGATTTCGGATTCTCACCCAATGTGGGGGTGTTATACAATTTTCTGGATGAATACTATGCCCACCTGAACCTTGGATACGAAATGATCTTTACCGAACCGAAGAGTTCAGGATTTTTCAACTTAAGTATCGGAGTGGTTTATAAGTTCGGGTTCTGACAAGGGTTGAAACGGCGGGTGCATATAGGGTGTTTTCCCTTATTGAAGAATAACAGGCTGGCCTTGAAAGCCAGTCTTTTTTTATGGATGTTGCTTTGTTTGTCACTGCTCTGTACAGCCCGGAGTGAGGGGAACCAGGACAGCCTGCGCGATAAGACCGGTAAGTCAGAAGACACTACATTCAATACCTTTGCCCCCCTGCTGATTCCCCATGCCGACACCCTGAAGAAAACCCGGGATACCTTCTCGCTGAGAAAACTCCTTTTCCCCGATACCTGCACACCAAAGAAAACCGACAGTCTGCCCGCTATTCTTGCCACTCCTTTTTTTTCACCCCATGCCTTAAAGGTATTTTCCAAGGGACCTCTTGACAGGAAAAAAGGCATTCATGACTGGGCTTTTACCGTGCTGGTGATCAGCTTCCTGTTATATGCCGGGGTGCAATTCAGGCAGGGGAAACGTCTTACTCAGATCTACCGGGCCTTTCTTGCCTCCCGCTTCCTTAGCCAGATGATGAGGGGCACCGATCTGTACAAAGAAAGAATCACCTATAATCTCTTCATGATCTTTCTCCTGGCGACACCCTTGTTCCTCTACGAGCTGAACGTGTTTTACGGGTTCTACCCGGTAAAAGAGCTGCCTTGGGAAGCCTTTATCCTGTACCTGGAGATATTTCTTCTTAACGCTATATTATATTATACAAAGGTTCTGGTGATCCGTATGGCCGGAGTGATCTTTAAGACTACGGATGTGACGGCAGAGTACTTTTATACATTATTGATATTCAGCCTTATACAGGGGTTGTTAATGCTGGTGATCACCTCTATCGTCGTTTTTACCGGATCCTTACTGGTACTGCAGGCAGGCACCTTTTTCGTCTGCCTGATCTATGCCTATCAACTGTTACGGGGTTTTTTCATCGGATTGAAAAATTCCACCTATTCCTTCTTCTATTTGGTGCTCTTCTTTTTCACCATTGAGATCATGCCTTTGCTCGTGATTGTGAAATTACTGCATCCCTGATTTACGGGTTAAAGAAAAAAGTATTATTTTTGCAGCCCAAAAATTGATGAACCGAAATGAGGGTCAACACCAGGGGCTGTTTTGGTAAAAAATTGGAATCCAATGTTTTATTAGCATTTCCTGCCTCAATAGGTTGAAGGAGAGGTGTGATTTATTAATTCAGACCCCATGAAGCTGAAGAATATCCTGGTTTCTCAACCACAACCCCTTGATGGCGAAAAGTCGCCTTACCTCGAACTGGGGAAAAAGCACAATATCAAGGTTGATTTTTTCAAGTTTATACGGATAGAAGGAGTGGAGTCAAAGGAGTTGCGAAAGGAGAGAATACACCTTGAAGATTATTCGGCTTTGATCCTTACCAGCAGGAATGCCGTTGACCATTATTTTAAGATGGCCAAGGAGTTGCGTTTTGAGGTCCCGGAGACCATGAAGTACTTTTGTCTCACGGAATCCACGGCTTTTTATCTTCAAAAGTATGTCCAGTACCGGAAAAGGAAAATTTTCCATGGAAAACAAGAGTTCAGTGAGTTACTGGAACTGATCAAGAAACATAAGACTGAGAAGTACCTGCTGCCCTGTTCCGACGTCACTAAGAATGACATTCCGAAGATGATGGACAAGGCAGGCATTGATTACAAAAAAGCCGTCATTTACCGTACCGTTCCTGCCGATCTTTCCAATATTGACCTGAAAAAATACGACCTGATTATTTTCTTCAGCCCCATGGGGGTTAAGTCCCTCTTCCAAAATTATCCTGATTTTCAGCAAGATGAGATGATGATTGGTGCCGTTGGGCCCACCACAGCCAAGGCGATAAAGGATGCCGGTCTTGCCGTCAACATACAGGCTCCCACCAAAACGGCACCTTCCATGACCATGGCACTGGAAGAGTTCATTCTGAAACAGTCCAAAAAGAAATAAACAGCTCTTGTCTGCCGGCAGGATCCCTGTACTCTCATGTCTGCATTGGCAACCTTCGGGAAAAAGGAACATCTTTGCGGTGTCGCCGAAGTGGAAAAACTCTTTTCACAAGGCCGCTCCTTTACCATCATCCCCTACAGGGTCGTATGGTTAACAGTGCCCGATCCGGGCCCTGTAAAAGTGAAGATGCTCATCACGGTTCCAAAGAAAAAATTCAGGCTGGCCGTCGTTCGCAACCTTTTAAAAAGAAGGACGAAAGAAGCCTTCCGCCTGAACAGGCAGGTATTAGACACCCGCTCCCTGAAAGAGGGGTGCCAGCTTTGGATAGGTCTCAGCTATATTGGCGGAGAGGCTTCTGGTTTCAGGGAAATCCAAGAGAAAATAATTGTAATTTTGCAGCGTTTATCCAGGGAGTTAACCTTCCTTTCTCAACCCGATCCATAAACTTTCAGTCATTCCGGAAAAACGATGAAAAAAATTCTCTCCCGTTTTTTAATTATGTTGATCAGGTTTTACCAGGGAGCCATCTCGCCTTACCTGATGCCTTCCTGCCGGTATACCCCCACATGCTCCGCTTATGGCGTCGAAGCCATCACTAAATATGGTCCTTTCAAAGGGGGGTGGCTTACTATTAAAAGGGTACTGTCATGCGGACCCTGGGGTGGAAGTGGTTACGATCCTGTACCTTAATTATTTACAATCTTATGAAGAAAACTATTCTCAGTTTCACACTGATCTCCTTGTTCCTTACCTTCCAGGGACCGGCGCAAAGCCTTTTTGAAATCTCTAAGAACCTCGATATTTTCGCTAGTCTTTATAAAGAGCTTGATGTCAATTATGTAGAAGAATTAAAACCGGGTGAGCTCATGAAAACAGGGATCGATGCCATGCTGGCCACTCTCGATCCCTATACGAATTATATCCCTGAATCAGATATTGAGGATTACCGCTTTATGACCACCGGTCAGTATGGTGGTATCGGTGCGCTTGTACAACAACAGGGCGACTATATCGTGGTGTCGGAGCCATACAAGGGTTACAATGCCGACAAGGCCGGCCTCATCGCCGGCGACCGGATCCTGAAGATCAACGGATATTCAACAAAAGGAAAGAACCTTGATGATGTGAGCTCTATCCTCAAAGGACAACCTGGTTCTGCCTTGCAGCTCGAGGTACAGAGAGGTGATGATAAGCCTTTTGAGGTAAGTATCCTTCGCGAAGAGGTGAAAATTGAGAATATTCCTTACTTCGGCATGGTTGACCCCGTTACCGGTTATATCAAGTTGAACGGCTTCACCCAGAACGCCGGAAAGGAAGTCAGGGATGCCTTTACCAAACTGAAGGAAAACAAGGAGATGACAGGGCTCATCATCGACCTTCGCGGAAATGGCGGAGGACTGCTCAATGAAGCCGTCACCATCGCCAACCTTTTTGTCGATAAGGATCTGCTCATCGTGAATACCAAGGGAAGACTGGCCTCAGCCAACAATACCTATAAAACCACCAGCATGGCCATGGACAATTCCATCAGACTGGCTTTTCTGGTGGATAAGAACAGCGCTTCCGCCTCTGAAATACTGGCCGGTGCCATGCAGGACCTGGACAGGGCCGTCATTGTGGGACAACGTTCTTATGGTAAGGGCCTGGTGCAGAATGTATTGCCTCTTACCTATAATGCCCAGGTCAAAGTAACCGTTGCCAAGTATTACATTCCAAGTGGAAGATGTATCCAGGCCATCGATTATTCACATAAGGATGCCGAAGGCAATTTTGGGAAAATTCCCGATTCGCTGATCACCGCGTTTAAGACCCGTGCAGGAAGGATCGTTTACGACGGGGGGGGGATTGAACCCGATGTCATGATGGAACCCGTCAAACTCAGCAGCATTGCCAACACCTTGCTGTCAAAGTACCTTATCTTCGACTTTTGTACTTTTTATAAGAAAACACATCCCGTCCTTCCTCAACCAAAAGAGGTGGTCATCACCGAGGAGATCTACCAGCAATTCGTACAACAGGCAAAGGAAAAAGGGTATGGAGATTACACCAGTCCGGCCGAAAAACTGCTGGATGCCTTTAAAAACATGGCTGACGGCGAGAAAATGTACGCCAGTGTCAAACCTGAATATGAAGCACTCCGGCAGAAGGTCAACCTTGCCAAAGCCCAGGATATCATAACCTATAAAGATGAAATCTCGGGCCTCATCCGGGATGAACTGGTAACCCGGTATTATTACCAGCAGGGTCGCATCGAAGCCTCGCTGGCAGCCGACAAAGAGATCATCAAGGCCCGTGAAGTGCTGAAAGATGCCAGCATTTACAGCGGGATCCTGTCCGGTACCATGAAATACCCCCGTCCTGACGAGAAAAAATAGGATCCCATGCCCCTCCTGAAAAAGGAATTTCATCAGCAGGTGTACCTGTTCGGAATCCTGTTGCTGGCAATCAGCATTCCTTTGTCGAGATTCCTGATGAGCCTGTCACAGCTGATCCTGTTCGGCAATTGGCTCCTCGAAGGCGACCTGAAACGGAAAATGAAGACTTTTTTCAGCGACAGGGCCGCCCTGGTATTGACTTCCATTTTCCTTCTTCACCTGCTGGGTTTGTTCTTTACCACCGATTTCAACTATGCCTTTAAGGACCTGAGGACCAAGGTCCCCATTGCCTTGTTGCCCCTGATATTTTCCACCAGTATGGTCCTGGATCGAAAAAAATGGCACGGGATCCTGCTGGTCTACCTGTTGGCGGTAACCGTCGGAACCCTGGTGGGTACCGGCATCTATGTCAGCCAGCAACATGTCGACAACCGGGGACTGTCGCCCTTTATCTCCCATATACGTTTCAGTCTCAACCTATGCATGGCTATTGCCATCCTGCTCTTTTTCCTGATGAGTTACAGCAGGGAATTTGAGGCATGGAAGAGCGCTCTTCTGGTGCTTCTCCTTGCCTGGTTCATGGTGTATTTGTATATATCTCAGTCGTTCACCAGTTACTACATCTTATTCATACTGGTGCTGGCCTGGTTGGCTGCCCTGATCTTCAGAATGAGGAACAGGGTGATGAAGACGGTCCTCCTTCTATTGATCATCGCCATCCCGGTCATGGCATATCTTTACATACACCGGGAATACCAGAGGTACTTCACCCCAAAGGAAGAGGCCCCTACAGTCAACCTGACCTCTTTAGGGAACTATTACACCCACGATACGGCCTCTGCCGAGATCATCGGTGGCTACCACCTCCTGTGGTATGTGTGCCATAAGGAGATGAAGCAGGTCTGGAACAGCAGGAGTGCCCTGGATTATAATGACAAGGGAAGTACAGGCCTGGTCATCTCTGATGTGCTGCTCCGATATTTGACATCCAAGGGGCTGCATAAGGATGCTCAAAGTGTGGCCAGCCTCACCGACCAGGAAATGAAGTACATCGAAAACGGCATTGCCGATGTGGAAGAGACCAGGGGTTCTCCCCTCCATCAGCGTCTCAGAAAGATCTTCTGGGAATACCAGACCTATCGCATCACCGGTAATTCCTCAGGACATTCCGTGATGATGCGGCTGGAGTACTGGAAAGCATCTGTTCATCTTATTAAAGATCATTATCTTACAGGAGTAGGAACCGGGGATATGAACCAGGCTTTCGAGAATTACTATGAGCAGATCCACAGCAAACTCACTCCCGAATGGAGAAGAAGAAGTCATAACCAATTCCTGTCCATTACCGTGGGGTTTGGCGTTCTTGGACTGTTATGGTTCATATTTGCCCTGTTCTATCCGCCACTTTTACGGAAAAAGTTCTCCCATTTTCTCTTTTCCTCTTTTTTTATCATCCTGATGTTCTCCATGTTACCTGAAGATACACTCGAATCGCAGGATGGGGTGACCTTTGCTGCCTTTTTCTTTTCTTTGCTGATGTGGGGTAAAGATGAAAAGAATCCTTAACTTTGAGTTCGAGGTACAGCGATGAAAGACCTGAAGATCAACATATCATATAAGGAATACGAACTTGAGGAAGAGCTTACCCTCACCGAAAGGGAAATGATTGCCCGGGCCAGGGAAGCCGCTGCCGCTGCCTATGCCCCGTATTCAGGTTTCAAAGTGGGCGCTGCGGTCTTATTGGGTAATGGAATGATGCTTACCGGCAACAACCAGGAAAATGCAGCCTACCCCTCAGGTTTATGTGCAGAAAGGGTGGCTTTATTTTCAGCCGCTGCCCACCATCCCGGTGTGCCTGTCATAGGGATTGCCATCTCTCTCTCCCCCGATGCTGCGAACCTGCCACATCCGATTCCCCCTTGCGGTGCCTGCCGGCAGGCCCTGATTGAATACGAGGACCTGGGAAAAACCTCCATTCGTGTGATCCTGGCCGGAAACAATGGAAAGATATTGGTGTTCAACAGTATCAGCGACCTGTTGCCTTTCAGTTTTACCAGGAAAGAACTTTTATAGCGGGTCTGTTGTAAAGATGCCTCCCTTTCAATGCCCATGCTGAAAGGTTTTGCCTTCATGACTTATCTGAAGGTGAAGAGGGTGTTGGCAAAGAAATTCCAAAGGGTGACAACCAGGATGGCTATAGCCTTGCTCAAATAAAAGGGGAGTTTCTTCTTACTCACCAATAAGTACAGAATCAGGGTATTGATACCCAGGCCCAGGACACTGATGATGAGAAATTCGGTGTATTCCAGGGCGATTGGGTTACTGCTTTTGTAAGTCCAGACCCGGTTTAGGATATAGTTGGAGGTGGCAGCCAGGGTGAAACCGATGGCGTTGGAGACATACTTCTGAATTTTCAGAACTTCCTTGCAAAGTATGGTAAACCCAAAGTCAACCAGCAGGCCGGAGGCTCCGACCAGGCCAAATTTGATGAACTTGGTCAATAGTTCTGTATTCCAGAAGGGATTCATTCGGTACTCAGAGTTTGGGTGTGCAAAATTGACCCAAATTTTATTACCTGCCAAGTAATTTTTTCAGGCCGGGGTCGAGAAGGTTGGCCCCCGGATCGATAGAAATGCCCTGATAGTGTTCTGAAGCCTCCAGGGCCCGACCCAGGTTGAAATCAGACTGAGATTCACTGTAATAATGCCCTTTTCTCTGATGATATTTCGCCAGGTACTCCTGTTCGGTCTGGCCGGGAGTGGGGATGAGGATGGCTTTCTTCCCCAGAAAGGCATAATCCATAAGGGAGGTATACCCGGGCCTGGATAGGATGACCTTTGCTTTGATAATTGTGTTATATAGTTGATCTGTAGTAAGATACGAGAATGTTTCACGAGGACCATCCGGCAGTGAAATGTGATCGGGATAAATGAGCCCTCTGACCAGGGTCATCCTGAATCCCTGTTCAACACATTGACGGATCAGATTTCTCTCCAGCAGGCTCCGCTGGGGTTTGGGTCCGGATAGGACCGCAACGAAATCATCGATGGGTTCAGTTAGGTCCGGTTCTTTCTGTTGCCTTTCAAACTGGCTCAGCGGGCCGATATAGGTTGTTCCCTCCGGTGGTGTGATCCCGTGCGATAGCCTGCCGGAAAGGTTCTCATCACCCGGGTAATCACAGACCCAGCAGTGGTTGAAATGACTAATCAGGCGGTAGTGAAATTTCCTGATAAATGGCGTCATTACCACCCTTGCCACCGGCGGGACCGGGGAAAGCTGATGCGTGATGAATACCGACGGCACTCTGGGGTGCCACAGACCATAACGGTTATCCGAAATAATCACCTCCAGGTCATGTTTAAATGCCAGGTCATCAATGATCTCATGTTCCCTGCGGATCACTTCTTTTATTCCGGGCCATTGTTTTAAAAGAATGAGTCCCTGATGATTCGATGCCGATAACCGGACCGAATAGGAAGGCAGTTCTTCATAAACCAGGGCTGGGAAGGCTTTTTGAAGACAAAGACCGGCATCTCCCGAGGAGGCGATAATCACTTCTGCATCCAGTTCTGCCAGTCTTCTGATGATCGCCATACAGCGTGTGGCATGACCCA
Source organism: uncultured Bacteroidales bacterium (assembly GCA_964605655.1). Lineage (GTDB taxonomy): Bacteria > Bacteroidota > Bacteroidia > Bacteroidales > CAIXZF01 > JAKLIX01. The sequence goes on along the minus strand of CAZSDK010000022.1, from coordinate 46,841 downwards.
GTCCCCAGTCGAGGGCTGCAACAAGGACTTTCTTCTTCAAGGTTTTATTTTGAAAACTTTTTCCAAAATAAAGGAAAAATGCATCAAAATAGTAAGGAGGCAGGAAGGTCACTGGGGTTTTTCCTGGATCATCCAGCCTGGAATTCACTTTTTTATGATGCTATTGTACCAGATCGCCATAACGCTCATCCCTGGTATTGGGGATATTACGGCTAAAAAGCTGATATCTCATTGTGGCAGCGCCGAGGCGGTATTCAGTGAGAAACACTCAGCATTGCTGAGAATTCCGGGTATCGGTGATGCCCTCGCCAGCTCGGTGGTACGTCAAAATGTTCTGGATCTTGCAGAAAAGGAGATACAATTCATGGATCAGCACCAGATCAGGGCCTTGTATTATGAGGAGGCGGCCTATCCTGAGCGTCTGCGTCAGTGTATCGATGCCCCGGTGATTCTTTACACCCTTGGAACGCTTGATTTCCAAAGAGAATACATGATCGCCGTGGTAGGTACCCGAAAGGCAACACCTTACGGGATAGAGATGTGCAGGGAGCTGATACAGGGGCTGGCCTCTCTTGGGCCGGTGATTATCAGTGGATTGGCTTATGGCATTGACACCGCCGCCCATAAGGCAGCCCTCGATCATCAACTCGATACCATCGGTGTCCTGGCCCACGGCCTCGATAGGGTGTACCCACCACAAAACATGAATCTGGCAAGGAAAATGATACGGAATGGTGCCCTGGTGACTGATTTTTGCAGTGGGAAGAATCCCGACCGGGAGAACTTCCCGAAACGTAACCGGATCATCGCAGGACTGTCAGACGCTGTGGTGGTGGTGGAAGCTGCCGACGGGGGTGGCGCACTGATCACGGCCGACCTGGCCATGTCATACAACAGGGACGTATTCGCCATCCCTGGCCGGTGCGGAGATTCCTATTCAATGGGATGTAACAGCCTGATACGAAACAACCGGGCTGCCCTCATACAGTCAGCTTCCGACCTGATGGAGATGATGAACTGGGGTGAAAAAGTGAAACGTCCGACCCCGGACCAGACCCTGCTCATGCTGCATTTTTCAAGGGAAGAGGAGGTGCTGGTCAAAATTCTTCAGGAGAACGGAGAATCAGGCATCGATCTGCTCTGCCTCAGCAGTGGACTTCCCCTCTCGCTGGTTTCTAATGTTCTGTTGCAGTTAGAGTTACGCAGTATAGTGCGCTCTCTGCCGGGTCAGCGCTTTGCTTTGCGTAAGGTTTGATCTGCCCTGACCATACCCGGGGAAGGATATAAAATTGTTACCTTTATACCCTGTTGAATGAAAACACATCTGTTATGCCTGCTTGTATTATTGAGAAACTGGAGGAAAAGGAGATCCTCGACCGCGGCATTCGCGACTGGCCGGTCTGGACAAAGGAAATCTCAAGATTCCCCTATACGTATGATGAAACAGAACATTGCCTGTTCATCGAGGGCGAGGTGATCATTGAGACCAAGGAAGGAAAACAACAGATTTTCCCGGGTGATTTTGTCACCTTTGAGAACGGACTGGAATGTGTTTGGGATATCCGAAAGCCGGTGAAAAAGTATTACCAGTTCGAATAAATTGTCTTTATCGTGTCAGAAGGTATAGTGGTTAAAACCACGGGAAGCTGGATCGAAGTCCTGGGTGAAGGCGGGAAACGCCAAAACTGTAAGCTGAAGGGTCAGTTCAAGATTCAAGGGAAAAAAGCCACCAACCCGGTGGCAGTGGGTGATCGTGTCAGTTTTACCGTGCCTCCCGGACAGGATGCAGGTTTAATAACCCGTATTCACGACCGGTATAATTACATCATCCGTAAGTCCAAGAAGCTCTCGAAAATTTACCATATCATTGCAGCCAATATCGACCAGGCTTTCCTGGTTGTCACCGCTGCTTTTCCAAGAACATCAGCGGGCTTTATCGACCGTTTCCTCACTACTTCAGAAGCCTACCATATTCCTGCCGGACTGGTATTTAATAAATCCGACCTCTGCAAGGGAGAGGTCCGGGGATATCAGGATCATCTCTGGAACATTTACACGGGCGTGGGTTATCCATGTCTCTCTGTCTCCGCCCTGACAGGAGAGAATATTTCTCTGCTGGCTCAACAGTTGAAAGACAAAACCACTTTATTTTCAGGTCATTCCGGGGTCGGAAAGACTGCCCTCCTGAATGCCCTGCAACCTGACCTGAACCTAAGGGAAGGGGAGATCTCTGCCTACCATGAAAAAGGGAAACATACCACCACTTTTGCAGAGATGATAGAATTGAAAGAAGGTGGATTTGTGATCGATACTCCGGGTATCAGGGAATTCGGACTGACGGATTTCAGGAAGGAAGAGGTGGCGGAACGTTTCCCGGAGTTCAGGGCTTTAATGCACCAATGTCAGTTTAACAATTGCACCCATGTTCACGAACCCAGGTGTGCCGTGAAGGCCGCCCTGGAAAAGGGCAATATCTTCCCTTCCAGGTACAAGACCTACTTAGCCATTATCAATGACCAGGACCTGGAGGAAAATGACTGGGAAAAATCGTAAGGTATTATGAGAGTGGTAGTTCAAAGAGTCAGCAGGGCCAGTGTAACCATCAACGGGCAACAGAAGGCAGCCATGGGCAGGGGACTGCTGATACTGCTGGGCATCGAGGAGGCAGATGATGTTTCTGATGTGCAGTGGATGGCAACTAAACTATTGAAGTTGAGATTGTTTCCTGATAATGATGGTGTTATGAACCTGTCAGTTCAGGAAGTGAACGGGAACCTGTTGGTGGTAAGCCAGTTTACCCTTCATGCCAGCACCAAAAAAGGGAACAGGCCTTCTTACATCAGGGCGGCAAGACCAGAAAAGGCCATTCCATTGTATGAGGCCTTTATCCGTAACCTTCAGGATCTCCTGGGAAAGGAGATTTTCTCAGGTACTTTTGGGGCCATGATGGAGGTGGAACTGGTCAATGAGGGTCCTGTGACGATCTGGATCGATAGCCGGAATAAAGAATAATAAGTTGATTCAATGGAACATACGTTAAAAATCGCCCAGGACAGAGTCGATACATGGATAAATGATCACGGGGTGAGGTATTTCAATGAGCTCACCAATATGGCCCTGTTAACGGAAGAGGTGGGTGAAGTGGCCAGGATCATAGCCAGGCAGTACGGGGAACAAAGCAGTAAGCGGGAAGACCAGGGGTCAGAGCTGGCTGACGAGCTGGCCGATGTCCTTTTTGTGTTGATTTGCATCGCCAACCAGACCGGTGTTGACCTGGATGAGGCATTTCAAAACAATCTCTCCAAGAAGACGGAAAGGGACAGCGAAAGGCACAAGAACAACCAGAAACTGAAGTAAATCCATTCAGGGTCCAACGGCTGCATCAAATATGACGGGCGGGAAACGAAACCATGGATCAATCGCAAAACATTCTACCTTTGTGGTTTCCATCCTGATAACATGAAGTTTTCCCTCCTGTTCTGCCTTCTCATGGTCAGCATGAACCTGCATTTTGCCATGGCGCAAAACGGGCAGCTTACGGGAAAAATATCAGATGAGGAGAGTGGAGAGCCCCTGGCCTTTGTGGGCCTGGTGGTCAACGAGGGTAAATTTGGCGGTTACAGCGATATCGATGGTAAGTTTTACCTTAGAAGCAGCGAGCCCATCCGTACCATTACTGCCTCTTATGTGGGTTATGAGACCAGGGAGATCCAGGTCGGCCAGGGTACCAGGAACCTGGTGTTTTCCATGAAACGGACCAGCATCGAGCTCAATGAGGTCATCATCCTTCCCAAAGAAAACCCGGCCCACCGTATCATCTTAAATGCTACCGGAAACCGGGTCATCAACGATCCTTTCAAACTCTCTTCCTTTTCCTACACAGCATACGAAAAACTGGTCTTTACCTCCGATCTGGATTCCATCTCCCATATCGATACCCTCACTGCCGATTCAGGATTGATAAAGGCACGTAAATTCTTTGATAATCAATATTTTGCCTTGATTGAGAACGTGGTCCAGCGTTCTTTTCAATATCCCCAAAAGTCACTGCAGAAGGTGATCGCTACCAAAATTTCCGGTCTGAAAGATCCCATCTTCGTGTTCCTGCTCAGTCAGTTACAACCGGTTTCTTTTTATGATGATGTCATCAGCATCATGGATCAGTCGTTGATCAATCCCATCAGCAAAGGGAGCACCTCCAGGTACTTTTTTCAGATAAGGGATACCATCACTTTTCCTGACAGCAGGGATACGACTTACGTTATCTTTTTCAGACCTTTTAAGGGAACCAATTTTGAAGGGCTCACCGGTCTGCTGTACATCAACTCGGGAACCTGGGCCATACAGAATGTCATCGCTCACCCGTCACGGGATGAAGGAGCCCTGGGCATCAGGATCCAGCAGATGTACGAAAAAGTGGACGGCATCCACTGGTTCCCCGTGCAGCTGAACACCGATCTTACCTTCCGGAATGTTGAAATTACAACGAAGGGCGATTCCACCAAAGGTTACCATGTGGTGGGTAAGGGGAGGAGCTACCTCAAAGACATAGAGATCAACGGGGTCACAAATAAAAGGGATTTCAGCCAGGTGGAGATCTTCGTCGACCCCGACGCATCGAGGAGGGAAAAAGAGTTCTGGGACCAGTTCCGGGTGGATTCACTCACAACCAAAGAACAAAAGACATACGACTATATGGACAGCCTGGGCAGGGCAGAGAATTTTGACCGGAAAACCCGGAACATCGAGACCATGCTTACCGGGAAACTGCCTGTCGGATTTCTCGACCTGGAAATGAACAAGTTGTTTAGATACAATGAATATGAAGGCAGTTACTTCGGCCTTGGACTGGTCACCAACAGAAAAATTTCGGATAAATTCCGACTGGGGGGCTATTGGGGTTACGGTCTCAACGATAAGGTCCAGAAATATGGTGGTACTTTCAGCTGTTTTCCAGTCCCGGGCCAGGAACTGGAGTTCAGGCTGATGTATAAGTACGACATCAGGGAAAGCGGTGGTGTCACTTTCTTCGATGACAACAGTGTGATCCTCTACGAAAGGTTCAGGAATTTCCTGATCCAGAAGATGGATTATGATGAGACCCGGCAGGCTTCCATCACCTTTCGCACTCTGAAATATGTTAAGATCTTTACCGCCCTGAACCTGAGGAAGTGTTATACAGGATATCCTTATTATTTCTCTGAAAGAGAAGGGGTTAGCAACGATTTCCATTCCACCTTCCGGTTCACGGAGGCCTTGGTCGGTATTCGTTTCGCGTATAAAGAAAAGTTCCTGAAGAATGCCAGGACCCAAATCTCCATGGGAACCAATTACCCTCTGGTATGGTTCCAGTACGGAAGAGGGCTCAGAGATGTGTTTAACGGGGAATATGCTTACGACCACCTCGATGTGAAGGTTACCAAATCGTTCTTTATCAAATATTTAGGTAAGAGTTCTTTTTGTATGAACCTGGGAATGGTGATCGGTAAAGTACCCTATACCACTTTGTACAACGGCAACGGCAGTTACAGGCAGTTCACCATCTATACGCCCAACAGCTTCTCTACCATGAGGATGAATGAGTTCCTCTCCGACCAGTACGCAGCACTGTACATAACCCATAATTTCGGCAAACTGCTCGTGCGGTACGAGAACTTCAAGCCTGAGATTGCGGTGGCCACCAACATTGCTTTTGGCTCGTTAAAAGAGAAAAATGTACACCATCTGGTCGACTACAAGACCCTGGATAAAGGGTATTTTGAATCGGGCGTCCTGTTTAACAACCTGCTCTCTTTAGGTCTTTCGAGTTTTGGCATTGGAGGTTATTACCGGTACGGAAGTTATGCATTGCCAAGATGGCAGGATAATGTTTCCATGAAGTTCTCTCTTCTTTTCCCTTTCTGATAATGATCTACCCTTTCATCCCGAACACCCGGATGTTTCACAGACACTTGATATTCAGGATTCTGCCATTTCTTACAATAAGAAGGGTGTGGAATGGCATCTTGCTGGTTCTTTCATACTATCATACTGTATTTTATAAAACGATCTGGCAACAGGGCCTTCCTTTTGCCGTTTCGGTGGAGCCTACTAACCGATGCAACTTAAGGTGTCCACAGTGTCCGACAGGAGCCGGCCTGCTCCGCAGGGAAAAAGGAACCCTTTCAGCCGCTGACTTTAATAAGACGTTGGACCATCTTCCCAGGGAGGTGTTTTACCTGATGCTCTATTTTCAGGGGGAACCCTTTCTTAATGACGATTTGCTTTCGATGATACGACGGGCAAAACAGCAGCATTGTTATGTGGTGGTGGCCACCAACGGGAACCTGATCGATGAGAAATTGGCTGCCGGTATCGTTGAATCAGGGCTCGATGAGATCATTATTGCCCTGGATGGTGCCACTTCTGAGACATACAGGACCTACCGGCGGGGAGGCGATTTTGAATTGGTGATGGAGGGGATAAAGCTTCTCATAAAGAAGCGGGAAGAACTTGGCATGAAAAAGCCCTTTGTAAGGATGCAGACACTACTGTTAAGGTCCACAGAAGCTGAACTCTCTGCCATAAGAGAATTGGGCAGGTCTTTAGGAGTGGACCGCATGCAGACCAAGACCGCTCAGTTCTTCCGTCTGGAGCCCATGGAGGATGATCTGCCTGTGCAGGAATCGCTCAGACGGTATGAAAAGAATTCCAATGGTTCCTGGGTGCTTAAAAACAAATTGAAAAACAGGTGTTTCCGGATGTGGAGCCGCTGTGTGATCACATGGCAGGGACAGGTGGTGCCCTGTTGTTACGACAAGGATGCTGAATATGTGATGGGACGGATTACCGAAAAACCCTTGAAAGCAATATGGAAGGATCACCCTTACCGGGATTTCCGGAGGAGGCTTCTCAGGTCAAGAAAATCGATGGAGATATGTAGTCAGTGTGCTGAAGGCATGAGAGGGACTATACAGTCATGATGTCCTTCTCCTTGGCCTCAAAGATCTTGTCCATTTTGGAAATGAAAGCATCGGTCTGGTTCTGGATCTCTTTTTCCAGCGATTTCACCTCATCTTCAGGAACATTCAGTTTTTCCAGCTTTTTAGCGTTGTCGTTGGCAGTCCGTCGGATATTTCTCACCACCACTTTTGCGTTTTCGACTTCAGCCTTGGCTTTTTTCACCAGGTCTTTTCTTCGTTCCTCAGTAAGTGCGGGTACGATGATGCGCAGCACTTCTCCGTTGTTTTGAGGATTAAATCCCAGGTTGGCAGTGAGAATGGCTTTGTCAATTGCGGTGAGAAGGCTCTTATCCCAGGGCTGAACGATGATCTGTTTGGCGTCAGGGGTATGCACATTGGCCACCTGGTCAAGCGGAGTGGGGGTGCCGTAATAGTCAATTTTAACGCCTTCAAGCATTTGAGGGGATGCTTTGCCGGTGCGAACCTTGGTGAGCTCAAATTCCAGGTGGGTGAGTGCCTGTTGCATCTCTTTCCTGGTACTGTCCAAAATGGCGATGGTATTTTCGTTCATATCAGGGTCAATGGTTATGGCCGGCAAAGTTACTTTTTTTTCTGATCCGTCACCAGGGTTCCCAGTGTTTCGCCCTTGATGAGCCTGAGTAGGTTGCCCCTCTCATTCATATTAAACACGAGAATGGGCATTTGGTTCTCCAGGCAAAGGGTATAGGCAGTCAGGTCCATGACCTGCAGGTTCTTATCATAAGCATCTCGAAGGTCTAAAGTGTCAAATTTTGTGGCGTGGGGATCTTTTTCAGGGTCTGCCGAGAAGATACCATCTACCCGGGTCCCTTTCAGGATCACATCGGCCTTGATCTCGAGTGCCCGGAGCGCGGCAGCCGAATCGGTGGTGAAGTAAGGGTTGCCGGTCCCCCCGCTGAGAAATACCACATAGCCTTCTTCCAGGTACGCTATGGCTTTGGAACCGCTGATCTTTTCACAGAGGGGTTCTACCGGCAATCCGGAAAGATGTCGGGTCTTGACACCCAAGTCGTTCAACAGCGACTGCATCGCTATGGCGTTGATCACAGTGGCCAACATGCCCATATAATCGCCTTCCCGGCGGTCAACGCCGGAACAGCTTCCCTTAAGCCCCCTGAAAATATTGCCTCCGCCAATGACAATACCGATCTGGACTCCCAGAACGGCTACCTCCCGGATCTCCCCGGCAAACGATAACATTCTTTCCGGATCAAAACCGTAGGATTTCTCACCCATTAGGCTTTCTCCGCTGAGTTTGAGCAGAATTCTCCTGTACTTCATGCTGTTGAATTTGAAATGTAAAAATACGAAAAAACGAATGAGGGCGCCTCCTCATGGTGACGCCCTCATTATTAACGGGCATTGAGTGCTGAGGATACCTCAGTTCTTTATGCACCCAGCATAACTCTCTTGAAAGCAGTGACCTTCAGATCTTTGTCGTGTTTTACCATATATTCCCTGACGGTCATTTTGGTGTCTCTGACAAATTCCTGGTTGAGCAGGGTGCTTTCCTTATAAAATTTATTCAACTTGCCGACAGCGATCTTCTCGAGCATTTCCTCGGGTTTCCCTTCCTGACGGGCTTGTTCCTTGCCAATCTCGATCTCTTTCTCAACAACGGAAGGATCCACATCTTCTTTATCGATAGCGATGGGTGACATAGCAGCAACCTGCATGGAGAGTTCATGACCCAGTCCATCGAGTTGAGCATCTACTTTGTTCAGACCGACGATAGAGGCCAGGCGGTTCCCCTGGTGGTTATAGGCAAAAGTTTTGGGGGCTTCAATGAAATTGTATACATCGAGGCCCATCTTCTCACCGGTCTTGCCCACCAGGTTCATAATGTTGTCGGCTACGGTGAAACCATTGAGCATAAATCCCTTCAGCTCGTCAAGGCTGGCGGGCTTTTTGTTGATGCTGAGATCGAGGATATCCTTAGCCAGTTTGATAAATTCTTCATTCTTTGCCACGAAGTCAGTCTCGCAGCTGAGGAGGATCACCGAGGCAAAACTCTTATCAGGGGTGGTGGCAGCAAGGACAAGACCATCATTGGCTGTCCGGTCGGCACGTTTATTGGCCACTTTCTGACCTTTTTTCCGTAAGATCTCGATTGCTTTGTCAAAATCGCCTTCGGCTTCTACCAGGGCGTTTTTACAGTCCATCATGCCGGATCCGGTGATCTGTCTGAGTTTGTTTACTTCGGCAGCAGTAATATTAGCCATTTTTCTGTGTTTTTTCGTTAAAAGATATCATTCGTAGTACTATAAAATACTCTATTTACGAGGACCGGGTTTTCTCACCGCGCCACTTTTGATGATCGGCTTCCTCGGCCTTTTGGCGGGAGTGGAGTCTTTTACTTCCTCAGTGCCAACGGATTTGACCTTTTTTACCTTGGGTTCATCATCATCACTGGCAGGAATGACCACTTCCTCTTCCACATCCCCCTCAAGGTCTGCATCTTCCTCTTCCTCCTCAAGATCGTCGGCAACTTCAACCAGGGTCTCATCAGCATCCTCGACCTCGTCATCGCTGACTTTGCGGTCTTTGTCAAACTTTCTTTCCATCAGGCCTTCTTCAATTGCTTCAGCCATCAGTCTGGTAATCAGAGAGATGGATTTAGAGGCATCATCATTGGCCGGGATGGGGAAATCAACCTGGTTGGGATCTGAATTGGTGTCAACAATAGCGAAGGTGGGGATATTCAGTTTCCTGGCTTCGGCAACGGCGATCTTCTCCTTGAGGATGTCCACGATGAACAGGGCAGCCGGAAGACGGTTCAGATCGGCGATACTGCCCAGGTTCTTTTCCAGTTTGGCTCTTTCACGAGTGATCTGCAGGCGTTCTCTCTTAGAAATATTCTTAAATGAAGGGCTTGACATCAGCTTGTCGAGAGAAGACATTTTCTTGACTGCTTTGCGAATGGTGGCGAAGTTGGTGAGCATCCCACCGGGCCATCTTTCCGTCACGTAAGGCATGCCGACTTTCTTCACATGATCGGCCACGATTTCCTTGGCTTGTTTCTTAGTGGCGACGAAGAGGATCTTCTTGCCCGATTTGGCTATCTGCCGTATGGCGGAAGCTGCTTCCTCGGCCTTGGCCATGGTTTTGTAAAGGTCAATGATGTGGATCCCGTTACGCTCCATAAAGATGTAAGGAGCCATGTTGGGATTCCATTTCCTTTTCAGATGACCGAAATGTACTCCGGCATCGAGTAATTCTTCAAAAGATGTTTTTGACATAAATATAAGTTGTTAGTTTACTTTCTGATCAAGCAATTGCCAGGTAGCGGGGTCCCGGTCCGGGCAATTTAGATACTAAACTACGCTGCTATGGATGTTTTTCCTGAAGGCGGGAAGCTGGTAATACTACCTCTTGCTGAATTGGAAGCGTTTCCTGGCTTTTTTCTGTCCCGGTTTCTTCCTTTCCACCATCCTGGGGTCCCTGCGCAGCAGCCCTTTTACTTTCAGAGGCACCCTGTGTTCTGCATCGATCTTCACAAGAGCCCTTGAAATGGCAAGACTGAGGGCTTCAGCCTGGCCTTTAAAACCACCACCGTCGATGATGGCATAAATATCGTATTTACCCAAAGCATTTACTGTCTCAAGCGGTTGATTCACCGTAAACTGTAATAAAGGCGTGGGAAAGTATTGTTGGAAATCGCGACCGTTAACAAGGATCTGGCTGGCCTGGTTTGCACTTTCTTTTAGATAAATCCTGGCAACCGAGGTTTTTCTTCTTCCGATGCAGTTAATTACGTCCATGATTATTCATTAATAGTGTTAAGGTCAATAAGTCTGGGTTTCTGGGCCTCATGAGGATGAGCAGTTCCTGCATAAACCTTCAGGTTCCTGAAAATGTCACTCCCAAGCTTGTTCTTGGGCAGCATGCCTTTGACGGCCTTCTCCACCACGAACTCAGGCTTCTTTGCCATCATCTGCTTGGGTGTGAAATGACGTTGTCCGCCGGGATATCCTGAATGCCTTACATATTCTTTCTCCTCTGTCTTGTTGCCGGTAAACATGATCTTGTCGGCATTGATCACGATCACATAATCACCACAATCGGCATGAGGAGTGAAATTGGTCTTATGCTTGCCTCTTAACAAATAGGCGACTTTGGATGCCAGACGGCCAACTACCTGATTTTCGGCATCAACCAGAACCCAATCTTTAACCACCGTTTCCTTATTGGCACTGATGGTTTTATAACTTAACGTATTCATCGTGTTTCAATTACTTTACCCTCTTCTTTTGAAAAGGGGTGCAAAGATACCACTAAATTTCTTCTAAACAAATTTGTACCGCGAAATTTCCCTGTGTGCTGGCGAAATTAATCCCTGATGATCCTTTTTTCATGACTCACGCCTTCAATGATCAACCTCAGGGTATAACATCCTGAAGGAAGTTCCCCCAAAGGAAGATCCACCTGGTTGAGACCTTTTTTCCCTTGCAATGGCAATGCTTTGTAAACCTGCTGCCCCAGCATGTCAACCAGCTCAATGCGGTATTCCTGGTCCCTGGAGAGAATAAACGGCACACTCAGGTTCTCCCCGGCAGGGTTGGGATAGGGTCCTGGAAAATAAAATCCTTCCACGAGCTCACGGCACACGATGTTGTCCTGCGGATTCACTTCCAAAAGGCTGTCGTGCAGGTACACTCTGACGCAATAATAATATGGTAATGGAACCGATGAGGTGTGAGCATTTGCAGAGAAGGAATAAATCAGGCTGCCTCCGGGGGAGAGGTCTCCGGTCCAGGTTTCAGTCAGCAAGGGAAGATCCCGGATACTCAGTTCAAAGGATAGATTGTACACCGGGGTGTTCCCAAGATTGACCACCTCGGTGCTCACTTTTAGTAAGGAGGCTGAATATTGGTGCGACACCTCCGCGAGGGCCACATCATACGAGGGAAAAACAAGCCTGAGGGTATCGAAAAGGGAATCGGAACATCCCTGAGGAGTGAAACCCACCAGTGATACAGGATAGGTTCCGGGCTGGCTGTAAAGGTGAACAGGGTCGGGGTCTGTGCTCCCGCTGCCATCTCCAAAATCCCACAGGAAGTAAAGAGAGGGCGGTGAAGACAGGTTCTGGAAGGAGACCAGGTAACCCGGGCCTGAAGCCTGGGATTGATAATCAAAGTCGGCTTTCGGCAATGGATAGACCATCACTGGGTAAGATAGGGTATCACTGTTGCATCCTTTGTCAGAAGTGACACATAGGCTTAAAATGACCATGCCGGTATCGGCGTAATTGGCTGTTGGATTGGATATCAGGGATATCCCCGCAGGGCCAAGGTTCCAATACCATTGCGTCACCGATCCGGTGATTACGGTGCTCAGGTCCTGGAACCCGTAATCAGTGTTCTGGCAGAGGTCGGAAGCATTGAAAGCAGCCTGGGGCAAAGGATCAATGACAACGGGCAGGACGCGTGAGATGAGGCACTGTAACGTCTGGATCTGAAGGCTGACCTGGAAAGTATCGGCCTGGCTAAAAGTATGTTGTGGATGTTGAAGGGAAGAAACCGGAGTGCTGTCACCAAAATCCCATTCCCAACCAAGAATAGTGGACCAGGGAAAGACCGTTGTCAGGTCAGTGAACTGGACCGCCTGTCCGTCACAGGCTTGCGAGTAGGTGAAGTCCGGTAGCGGAGACTGAATGATCTCAATCAAGCGCACCAGGGTGTCGATGCAGCCCAGGTTGGTGATAACGATAAGCCTCACGGGGTAAATACCGGCAGTGTCATAAGTATGAGAAGCCTGGGGTCCGGAAGCATGATTCTGACTGCCAGAAGTAGGATCACCGAAATCCCAACTCCAGCCAGATCCCTGTCCTATTGGATGATACGTCTGATCTGAGAAGGCAACAGGGTCGCCTGAGCAGCCATGGGCCGTATTAAAATAAGCCACAGGCAGCGGGGTGACAAAGACGGAACGGCTGACACTCGCGGAACACCCTGAATCAGTGGTCACCGTCAGAGTGACAGGATGCAACCCCGGGAAGACGAAAAGATGGGAGGGCTGCTGCAGAAAGGAAAAGCTGGAGTCCCCGAAATTCCAGCTCCAGCCACTCAATGTGGCATTCGTATCCTGAACTGCAGGATGGGACAGGTCCTGGAAAAAGGTGGATGATCCTTTGCAGACAGAATCCGAGAAGGAGAAATCTGCCACAGGGACCAAGCCGTGAAAACTGACATCCACATTTTCCTGGTCCTCACAGCCTCTCTGGTTGGTGACGGTCACTGAATAATGACCCGGGCTTTGAAGCAATACCGCAGAAGAATCGGAACCTGTATTCCAGAGGTAGGAAGCCACATCAGGTCCGGTTGCCTCAAGATGCAGATGATCGCCTTGGCACAGGCTGAGGATCTGACCTCCGAAATGGGTGTAATAAGCAAATGAATCAACTGCGATCTTTATCGTATCGGTGAGAGTGCAACCCAGGCTGTCGGTGATGGAAGTCCAGTATTGACCGGCATCACTCACCATAACGGAAGATGATGCACTGAGCTGACCCATCCCTGATGCATGCCAGGAATAACTGTAATGATCACCAATCCAGGAATTTAAACTCACGGTGTCTCCCAGGCACAGGGTAGTATCCTTCAGATCACAAATGGGGTAATGAAGGTAAACCGAATCGGAGGAGACCACGTCGAAGGGATCGGTGACGGTGATATAAATCCAGCCTTCCTGATGATAGGTGGTGGAGAAAGTAGTGTCGCCATTAGACCAATGATACGAAGCATATACGGGATCAACACTCAGGATGGCAGGACATAAGGAATAATGGCTTACTCGTTCGGCTCCCAGTTCTACGGGAGGAGGCCCGTACTTATCATGAAGGTAGTTGAAGACCTGGGTACGGGCGGCATCATCCAGGTTCCGGTCGAAGAACAACACTTCAGCGATTTTCCCTTTGAAAGACTCGCTGGATGAGCAAGCCCCAAGAAAGGTGGACCCGGACGGGATGACCGGAGTGGCCGTGAATGCATTTCCGGATACCTGGTTGTTAACCCGGAAACGGCTGATACCCAGTCCTCTCTGCAACTCGAGGATCTGGAAGTCGCGATGCTTGATCATACCAAAGGCCAAATTAGCCACACCTCCGTAAAGGGCACCATAAAAAGAAGTGTCGTTTCTTAAAAATCCGAATCCGTTGTTGCCAGTTTTACCGTTATAGAAGGGCCCCGGCTTCTTGCCCAGTGTCGAAACCACGATCATATCAAATGAGGTAGTATCGGAAATCAGGGGGGTTGCAAGATAATCGTTGAGGCCGTCAAATTCCAGTGCAGGTCTGCCGTTTATGGCATCAGGGATAAAAAAAGGCTGTTGGTCTTCCACTGGATTGAGGGCATGATGACTTTCCGGGCCTTCATCATTCCACTGGGGCACCCTGGCCCCGCCTGGCAGGTCCAGGCCGTCAGCACGGTACCAGGCCGTCAGTCCGGGAAGTCCGGCATCGAAGGACAAGATCCTGTTTGCCTCACCAATCGTGGTGTCCTGGCAGAGATTGACAGCCTTGACCCTCCAGTATAAATCCTGGCTGACAGGGGTGTGAAGGGTGAAGCTGGTGTCGGTCAATACCAGGTTATGGAGAAGGTTGGCTGTTGAAAAGGAGGGATGCGTCGACAGTTGAAATACATATCTGGTTGCCGAAGAGCTCCTCGTCCAGAAAAAGGGGATAACAGTATCAGTAATGTACTGATTATTAAATGGATAAATATTGATAAAAGTGCCTGGCAAGAAGGAGGATGATACTACCAACAGGGTGTCGGAAGCGGTGGAACGGCATCCTTCCGCACTCACCACCTCAACGCTAACAGGCATTGATCCTGCGATACTATAAGAATGAAAGGGGGAGGCATCTCCAGACTGGAATCCGTCACCAAAATCCCACAGCCATTGTACAATCGTATCGGCCGGGTCCATCTGGGCGTTTGCCGTAAAAGGATAGCTGATGCCCAGGCATACGGAGTCCGGGACCAGTGAAAGTCCGGGTGTCCTGAATATCTGTATCTCTTTATTCATCTTCGAATGGCATCCTGCCATGGATGTCGCCGTCAGGGTCACGTTCGGGTTACCGTCCTGTAAATAAACGTGTTGTATGCTTTCCCCCGGGGCACCGTATCCGTCACCCAAAAGCCATTCCCAGCCGGTAATACTGTCGTCAGAAAGAAGTACAGCTTGGAAAAGGGCAGTATCGCCGCTGCAACGATGGCTAACCTGGAAATCGATGACCGGTGCCTCACCACTGATCATCACATGGACGCTGTCGGTCACCTGGCATAAATGATCGTCGGTAATGGTCACAGAATAAGTGTTTTCCGTATTTGCCTGCAGCTGATAGTCCTGGGTCCCGTCCGACCACAGGCAGGAAACCAGCGTTCCCGGTGGTGGCTGAATGCTGATCCACTCCCCCTTGCAAAGCAATGTGTCAGAGGGTACTAAATCATATTGAGGCAACAGGTCGAAGCTCACATAAATGGTATCTGAAACCTGGCATAACGCGGCATCACGAATCATCAGCACATACTGTCCTGCCTCAGAGATTTCCGCATGGTCTGCCAGGGATACCGTGTCCTGGGCCCCGTTCGTCCATATATAGGAAAAGGAAGGGCCCTGAACAGCCTGCATGACGAGGGTGTCACCCAGGCAGGCAAACCGGTCGCCTAAGGTATAGGCTGGGTAGTGAACATACAGTGAATCAGATGATTGATGTCCAAACCGGTCTGTGACCGTTACACTCACCCATCCGGCTTCAGTCACGGTTGTCGATGCAGTGGTATCACCTGTCGACCAATGGTAAGAACGGTAAACGGGTGTTACATGAATCTCCTGTGGACAAAAGCCTTCTAAGTAAAGGGTGTTTTTAGCGAATCGCACCGGGGGCGGTGCATATTTGTCATGTAAATATTTATAGACCAGTGTCTTATCATCCAAGCTTAGTTTTTGATTGAACAACAGGACCTCAGCTACTTCTCCTTTGAAGAAGTTGCTGGAGGAAACCCCTCCGAGATAGGCGTTCCCTGCAGGGGTGTTGGCAGATGCCCCGGAAGTACTGCCCGATTTGAGGCCATTCACGAACATCTCCGCTTGTCCAGGCTGCCGGGAGCATTCCCATATCTGGTAGTCACGGCTGGTCACCTTACCAAACTTCACCTGGGCGGCCCCACCGAACAACATTCCGTAATATGCGGTATCACTCCGGTAAAACCCGTATCCGTTGGCTCCTGTATTTCCGTTGTAAAAGGGGCCCGGAGCCAGTCCCAGTCCCGTAACGGAAAACAGGTCGAAAGAAATGGTGTTGGAAGAGGAGGATGAAACCAGGATATCATTGACACCATCAAAACGAACGGTGGGTCTCCCTTCTATACGGTTCTCCAGGAACACCGGCTGCTGTGCGGCGACGCCTTGTTGCATCTGGAACTGGTAAGGTCCCAGGTCATTCCAGGAGGGGATCGGACTTCCTCCCGTATAGCTGAGGTGGTCAGCTGCATACCAGCATCTCAGACTGGAAAGGGAAGTAGGACGAAACAAGTGGAACCCGGATGTTTCTGAAGTGATGGTGTCGCCGTTTAAGTCGCTGTATTTAAGTCGTATATAGTATTGTTGATTTGGAGTAATGTTTAATGAGAAGGCAGTATCGTTAACAATCTGTTGATAGGTATAACTGGGGGGAAAGGTGTTGATGAAGCTGACCTGCAATACATAACTGGGATCCCCTTCAGCCCTCGTCCAGGTGGCCAGGAAGCTGGTGTCTTCCGTAACCAGGCCGTCATAAGGAAAAATAATTTCACTGCGATTTGGAGGTGGGTTGTCGGGAAACTGGCAGAGTGGCAATGCCTTGGAAACATTGGCTTTCAGCAGTCCCAACGGAGTGATCGACAACAACAGAATGAGAAAATGTTGAAAAAAAAGTCCGGTGATCGGGAACCTCTTCATGCGTTGGCCAATATAAAACAAAGTTAATGATTCTTAATCCCGGTTGAAAATAATGGAATATTTTAACGGGATAAGGGTTGAAACGGAGCGCCTGATGCCGCATTCACGTATCTTTGTGTGAATAGTGGCAGGAAAAGGAACTATGGACTTAAACTTCTTTGTTTGAAGGTCATACAGGTCGATCATCTATCCAAGAAATACAGAAGGGGTGCCCTGGGAGGTGCCCTGGGGAGCGGTGCCGGCTCTGAATTCTGGGCACTGCAGGATATCAGTATGTCAGTGGCCAAAGGGGAATCTCTCGGGGTGATCGGAAGGAATGGTGCAGGGAAAAGCACCCTGCTGAAGATACTCTCCCGGATTACGGCTCCTACCGAAGGCAGTATCAGGATCAAAGGAAAACTGGCCAGCCTGCTGGAAGTAGGTACAGGGTTTCATCAGGACCTCACCGGAAGGGAAAATATTTATCTGAACGGGGCCATACTGGGGATGTCAAGGAAGGAGATCCGGAAGAAATTTGATCAGATCGTCGGTTTTTCAGGGGTCGAACCCTTTATCGACACTCCTGTAAAACGTTACTCATCAGGGATGTACGTTCGACTTGCCTTTTCAGTGGCAGCCCATCTCGAAGCGGAAATCCTGTTGATGGATGAAGTGCTGGCCGTGGGTGACAGCGAGTTTCAGAAACGCTGTCATGGAAAAATGGATGAGGTGACCAAAGAAGGAAGGACTATCCTCTTTGTAAGTCATAACCTGGAGGCAGTGAATGCCTTGTGTCAGAGGATTCTACTTCTCGATGAAGGAAGGATGAGCCTGCTGGCGCCCACACCGGAGGTGGTGGAACGATACCTGAAAGGGAAAGAAGACGACAGGGAATCCATTGCTTTTACTGAAAAAGGACAGTCAGTGGACCTGCTGAATATCAGCCTGCTGGATAAGTTCGGGAGACCGGCTCATTACTTTTCTCCTTATGAAGAGCCTAAAGTTAGGCTGGTTATCAGGGTGAACCGTCCGGAACCGTCCGCTGTGGTGGGTTTTGGGCTGACCAACCGATTCGAGAGGAGGGTCTTCACCGATGAAAGACCCCTCAGCAGCCTGACAGAGGTGTCTGGAACCTATCAGATCGAGATCAGCATCCCGACGGATCACCTGGTGCCGGGAAGATACGGTTTGGTCTTTGCCGTCCACATCCCCAACCAGATGGTGTTGGCCGAACTGGAGGAAAACATGTCACTCTACATCCATCATACAGATTCAAACCAATACCGGTATTCCTCAGATGAGGGTAGCCTGCGGTTTATGAATGATTGGTCGGTAACTCAATTGTAAGCAATAATGAAGAAATTGATTCTCCGTCTGTTACGTATTATTGGTTATGATGTGGTGAAGTTACACAGTGGGAAAGACCTGGAAACGGAAAATGTCTGGTTGATGGGTGAGTATATACGATGCACCATCCACCTGGTCATGATTTCTTTAGTAATTACACCATCTTCCCTTATTATCAGAGGAATCTGCAGCGTTTATCGGTCTTTCTTTTCGAAATGGATCCGAACCTCAAGATCATCGATGTGGGAGCTAATATAGGGGATACCGCATTGCTGATCAGATCGGTCATATCGGCCCCTCTCTTATGTGTGGAAGGCGATGAGAAGTTCATCCCGTTTCTCGAGAAGAACACACGTCCCTTCAGGGAGGTTCATATTGAGAAAACCTTCCTGGGAGCACCGGACCAAGGGCAGGCAGCAGCCTCAAGGACTTATGAGTATGGGACCATGAGATTCCAGGCCGGAGGGGATTCTCTGCCGGATAATATGACCACTCTGGATTCACTTCTGCTTAAAAATGAATACTTTACGAAAGCAGGTCTCCTGAAAATAGACACCGACGGATTTGATTTCCACATCCTCAGGGGAGCTTCTGACTGGCTCTCTAAGGCCCGGCCGGTGTTATTTTTTGAATACGACCGTGAATATCTTCGCCAGCAGGGCGTGGAAGCATTACAAGTGTTTGAATTCCTGGATTCCGTGGGCTATCATAAGGTTATGTTTTATGATAATCTTGGCAAACTGATGATGGCAACAGACTCACGTGATGCCGTTACTTTAAGGCAGTTGACTGAATATTCCGGTCCTGATAATAAAGGCGTTCCGTATTACGATCTTTGTGTTTTTCCTGAAGAAAAGGATTCATGGTTCCAAGCCTTTCTGGAACAGGAATGGGACTTTTTTATGAATAATCCCCGACATTTTACTAAGTCACACTCATGATAAAACAACTTCTGAACCAGGTGCTGAGAAGCACACGATCCTTATGGGAGTGGTGGTTCAGGAGCATGCCCCGCGCCAGGCCCGAGAAATCTATCATCATCCTCAGACTGGACCGTTTGGGAGATTATATATTATGGAGGAACTTTCTTAAAGAGATAAGGCTGTCAGAGAAATATCGGGACTATACCATCACGCTCTGCGGGAACTCTGCATGGATAGAGCTGGCTAAG
Organism: uncultured Bacteroidales bacterium; assembly: GCA_964605655.1. Classification (GTDB taxonomy): domain Bacteria; phylum Bacteroidota; class Bacteroidia; order Bacteroidales; family CAIXZF01; genus JAKLIX01. The sequence goes on along the minus strand of CAZSDK010000022.1, from coordinate 27,425 downwards.
ATTCTTGATAGTCAATGGGTTGATTATTTCATCGAGATCGACCTGTACCGCTTTCACCATCCGGAGTGGATGGGTTACCGCTTTAAAAGACTCCTGGAGATCAATAAGAGATCCTATGAAGTCCTGCTGCATCCCACCTTCTCCAGAAGCCCTGAATCTGATGAAGTCGTAAGGTTGATCCGGGCGGCGGCAAAAACCGGGCAGGAAGGGGATACCACCAACCAGGACCCCGAAACCAAGAGGGTTGGTGACTCCTATTATTCAGTTCTCGTCACAGCCAGCACAGAGGCTGTGTTTGAATTCGACAGGAACAGGAATTTCTTTGTTAATGTTCTGGGAAACAATGATCTGCCTGATTCACCTGTCATTGAATCTTACCAGAACATACCCAAAGAACCGGTTTGTGTCTTTTTTCCGGGTGCCAGCCACCCGGCCCGCCAATGGAGTGCCAGAAACCTGGGTGATCTCTCGAAAAGGATATGGGAAAAGTACCAACTCAAATGCTGGGTGCTGGGCACTGCTGCAGAGAAGGGGCTTGCAGCAGAGATCGTTAGCAGGGGTGGTGGCTACGTGGAAGATTTCATGGCTTGCTCCATGAAGGAAATGTTGAGCAGGGTCGCTTCTTCAGTACTGGTTGTTGCTAATGACTCTGCCGGCTATCACCTGGGTGCCTGTCTCGGGATACCAACTATTTGTATTACCCTGGCCGCCAATAACGGAAGATTCGTGCCCTATCCCGGATCTTATGGGAAGCACGTAACTTATTGTTATCCAAAATCTGCTGAATTAGTGAAGAGCATGTCACCCGGCAATGATAACGGCAGCACTGACAGGGACTTGTATCCTATAGATTCAATAAGCGTAAACCAGGTCTGGGAGGCTGTTCAGGAATTACTCAACCAAAATATCTCTGTAAAAAACATTAAATAAGCATATTAGTATTTTGAATTCCAAGGACCAAAAGGATGAAATGAGGGACTTAAGCCCCGCCTGGCCAAAAATATCCCTGGTCACACCTTCCCTCAACCAGGGAAAGTTCATCGAGGAGACCATTCTTTCGGTGCTGGAACAGGATTATCCCAACCTCGAATATTTCATCATCGATGGCGGAAGCACCGATGATACCCTCTCGGTCATTAAAAATTATGAAACACATCTGACAGCCTGGATCAATGAGCCAGATTCCGGACAAAGTGAAGCCATCAATAAAGGCCTGGCCCTGGCTACAGGTGATATCTTCAACTGGCTGAATGCCGACGACCGTTATGAAAAGGGAGCCTTGCGCCGGATCGCGGAAGTTTTCATGAAAAATCCTGATACAGAAGTGGTTTGTGGCATGGAGAAGGAGTGTTTTATGGACGATCCGGACAGGGAAGAGTATTTCTCAACTACCATAAAAAAGACCGCAGAAGAAACGCTTTACAAAGGACATATCATACAATCCGCCACATTCTTCAGGATGGATGCGGTCCGCCGTATGGGGCCTCTCAGGGAAGAACTTCATTATCTGATGGATGCGGAGTGGTGGATGCGGTATTTGTACACCAGCGGCATGGAAAAAATACTCATGATCCCGGACCTTCTTACCCTCTTCAGGATCCATGGTGATTCGAAAACATCCACTCATGGAGTATCTTTCGGATTGGAAAGGAGGATTTTACAAGCTTCCCTGGCGCGCAGTGCAGGGGTGGCAGAGGAGGTCACTGCTGCTCTGTTCCCTTCAACAGATCCCAAACGGATTTATTTTGAAGGGTTGAACCTTAATAGTACATTGGATGTCAAGAGAATACAATCTTGTTTCCATCGCGATGCCTTCACCCCGTTATATGTTCAGGGTTCCTTTGCTGCCGCACGGCGGTCTCTTTTATTTTATCTTCGGCATGGAAAGCCTCGGATCACGGCATCCCTGCTGAATTATTTGCTCAGAATTCTGCTGCTCCCGGGCTTCATGGTGAAACTGCTGAGGAGAAGGCATCGTAACAAGGAACATGGTGATGGATGAAAAACCACTGATATCGGTTGTAATTCCCTGTTATAATGATGGGAAGTACGTGGAACAGTCTGTAGAAAGTGTTCTCGTTCAGACCTATACAAATACTGAGATCATTATTGTGGATGATGGTTCTTCCGATCCTCACACCATCCGTATCCTCGACAGGCTGGCCGATGAGAAACCTCTCAGGCTGATCCGCAAGGGGAACAAAGGGCTTCCTGCCGCCAGAAACACAGGTATTGAGGCATCGGAAGGAGATTATATACTGCCATTGGATGCCGACGACTATTTTGAGCCGGCTTTTATTGAAAGAGTCTTGCCGGTGCTGCTGTCTGATCCTGAGGTCAGGGCGGTCTCTTCCTGGGCCCGGAAATTTGGTGTGTACGAAGGGATCATTGAGCTCAAAGGCGGTACGCTGCGTGATTTTGTCACCGACAGCAGGGTGATGCCGGCTTCCTTGTTCCGCAAGGCAGACTGGCAGGCCGTCGGCGGCTTTGATGAGTCCATGGTGCTGGGTTATGAGGACTGGGAATTCTGGATCCGTATGCTGAAAAACGGCGGCAGGATTCACGTGATCCCCGAACCCTTGTTCAATTACAGGAACAAACCGGGTTCCCTGGCCGTGACTTCAGGGATCAACCGCTACGCCATCATGGAATACATGGTGGCCAAAAACCTGGATGTTTACCGTCAATATCCCCTGGAAGCCGTCATGTGCAGCGAACGTCTCCTCAGAGATACCAAAGAAAAATACGGGCACCTGCTCCAACAGGTCTACCGCTCCCATTCTTACCGCCTGGGTTATTTTTTATTGTCTCCTTTTCGATGGATGAAAAAAGTAACTCAGGGGAATAATACATAAGTTACAGATTCATTGATAGATACGAAATAATCAACCCTCTTGAAGAGCATCCTGGTCATCAGCAACGGTTCCAATTCAGGCTCTGAACATGCCCTGTTTCAGCTTCTGAGTACCCTGGAGGGAAGTCAGATCCAGATCATTGTACTGAACAGGTACAATGATTACCAGGATCTGTATTCTGTTCCCTGCCAGAGGTATTACGGAGCGGAGGACTATATGATGCATCGCCCGCTGTGGCAAAGGATCTCGGCCCGCGTTTTTCGAAAAGACCCCTTGAAGGACTTCTTCCACAGGATCATCCGTCAGCACCGGCCTGAGCTGGTTTATTTCAACAACTGGTGCCTGCCCGAAGCTTACCAGCTATTTTTTGAACTGGATATCCCGGTGGTTTTGCACGGACATTCTCTTCAACACTACTTGTATGCCTTTGATGCTGAGATGCTTATCAACAGGGTTAAGGCTTCTTCCCTGGTCTTCTCCTGTTCTCTGGCACAAAGGTCGGTGATAAAACAGCTCGTCCCCGGCTCGGATCCCGTGGTGATTTACCCGCCTTTATTCATAAAGGAACTGGTGGGCGAAGAAAACAGCAGATCTTCGACGCGCCGTCAGCTGGGAGTTCCTGAGGAAGGCTTCGTATGGGCCATGGCCTCTACCTATTTCAATTATAACAAAGACCCTGACCGTTTCCTGGAAGTCGGGGAGATGATACAAAAAGCAAGCGGACGTGAAGTGTTCCTGCTTTGGATCGGTGGCGACCCGAATAGTACCGCCGCCCGTTTGGCCGTGAATAAAGCCCGGCAAAAGGGAATGGAACGCAGACTGCTTTTCACCGGGTACACGCCGAGGAAAGATTATGTCCGCTATCTGTCGGCTGCCGATGGTTTTTTGCTCGTCTCGATGGAAGAGTCCTTTTCCATAGTGAGTGCAGAAGCCATTGCCATGGGAAAACCAGTGGCTGCCTTCCCATGCGGAGGTGTGGAGGAGATCATCACACCGCAGTCGGGACTGCTGGCCCCTTCCTTCTCCCTGGAACACCTGGCTGGATCGGCTGTCAGAATAATGGATAATGTCGCTAATTACCAACCGGATACAATGAGGGAAAGTGTCCGACGCTTTGATATCGGGACTATCGCGCCTGTCTGGAAGGAGCACATAGAAAGAGTTACCTCAGAAAACCGGGTATCATCATGAATATCTTGCTGTCAGTCAATAATATGGGTTTGGGTGGGGTGAGTACCTATGTGGCCCACCTGGCTAACGGGCTGTCAGCTAATCACCGTGTTGTACTTTTCGATCATTATCCATATTATTCTGATTACCAGGCAGTATCTTTCCTTTACGACAAGGTCATCCTTGAAAACATGTCCAGGAATCCCTTAAAAGACAAGCTCCTCTGGAAAGGATCGGCCTTCCTGAAAAGGGTGCACGGGCATCCGGGGTTTTGGGAGTCCCGTAAAAATCGTTACCTGCTTAAAGTGCTGAAAAGAAATAAGATAGATGTTATTATCAGTTTCGATAAGTTTTCTGATCTATCTGTAGTGAATGTGGTTGAAGATCAATACCCTGTCATTCTTTCAGTTCATGGCTCTTACGACATCAGCGAATATACACGTCCTTCACCAGAGGAAATTATTAAATACGAAAAGGTTTTCAGGACGGTGAAAGGCATCGTATATAAGGCTGACTGTAATATAAAAATCCTGGACGAATACGCTGACACTTCTCAGATTCGGGTCGTCAAAAGGATCTTTCATGGTTTCACCTCGGCAGGACCCACCGCTGATTCCCTCGTGATAAGATCCCGGCTGGGAATCAGCCGCGAATCTTTTGTTTTTGGCATGATTGGGAGGGGCGTCCCGGAAAAGGGATGGAAAGAGGCACTGGATGCTTTTATTAAAGCCAGATCTCATTATGAGGGTCTGTCCGACTTTGTTGTTCTGGGTGAGAGTGAATATCTTCTTGCATTAAGGGAGGAATATTCCCGGGAATCTTCCATTCATTTCACTGGTTTTGTACAGAATAACATCGACTGGATACAGATGCTGGATGTCGGGGTCATGCCCAGTTATGCCCCTACGGAAAACTTCACCTTTAGCGTGGTGGAGTATCTTTTCTGTGGCAAGCCTGCCATAGCCACTGAACACGGAGAGATCCCCACTGCCATGGATGACCATGGCGAGAAGGCAGGTATCCTGGTGCCACTATTACAAAAGAGGCCAGATGTTGAAGCGCTGAGCCAGGCTATGTTGTCGTATCTTCGCGATCGCAACCTTTACCGGGAGCATGTCGCCCGGACCAGCGGAGCCTTCAGCAAATTCAACAGCGAAAAGGCTGTGCATGACTATGAAGAAGTGATCAATAAAGTGCTGGAAAATACAGATAGTCAATGAAGAGAGGCAGGAATACAGAATGGGACCTGGTGATCAGGCCGGGAGCATCTTTCTGGAACCTGCGTTTCAGGGAGTTATGGGACTACCGGGACCTGGTCCTGGTACTTGTCCGGAGAGATTTTGTGGCCGTGTACAAGCAAACCCTGCTGGGTCCGCTCTGGTACCTCTTGCAGCCGTTACTGACTACTCTGGTGTACGTGGTGATCTTTGGAAAAATCGCACAAATACCCACCGACGGGATCCCGCAACTCCTGTTCTACCTGTCGGGTGTGGTGCTGTGGAATTATTTCGCCAACTGCCTCACCAAGACCTCAGGTACCTTCATCGAGAATGCCAGCCTGTTCGGGAAAGTTTACTTTCCACGTCTCGTGGTGCCCTTGTCGGTCGTCATTTCCAACTTCAACACCTTCCTGGTTCAGTTTGTCCTGTTCATAGGATTTTACCTGTATTACCTGCTCACGGGCAGCCTGGTCCGGCCGAATGCCTGGGCCTGGTTGTTCCCGCTCCTGGTATTGTTCATGGGGCTTTTCGGACTGGGAATCGGCATCCTCGTCTCGGCGATGACCACCCGTTACCGTGACCTCCGTTTTCTCATCACCTTCGGCGTGCAGTTATTCATGTTCGCCACGCCGGTGATCTACCCTCTCTCTCAGGTGCCTGCCTCTTTACAGGTCTATGTGCGCTGGAACCCCATCACCCCTGTCATGGAGGCCTTTCGATACGGCTGGCTGGGTGCCGGCAGCCTGGAACCAGGAATGCTCTTTTACTCCTTCGGCTGTGCCCTCCTGCTCATCTTGTTCGGGGTCCTGTACTTCAATAAGATAGAAAGAAATTTCCAGGATACTGTCTGATATGCCGCCTCTCCATGGACCTGAAAGAAAATACCAGCCCCGAACGTCAGATCATCAGCAGGCATCCCTGGGAAAGAGTGAGGGCGTCCATCGTCTGCTTTTTGTTAAGGAAATATCTGAAAAAGAAGGATGCATCGCTCAGGGTTTTGGATGCCGGTAGCGGCGACCTTTACCAGGCTACGGTCCTCTTACAGGAGCATCCCAACGTCTCTGTGGTCGGCGTAGATACTTCTTATTCAGAGGACTTCATTGAAAAGACCAACAAACCGGAGACCGTTTCAAGACTCAGGATAGCCAACGACTGGTCCGGCATCAGGGATGAAAAGGAATTTGACTGGGTGCTGCTGATGGACGTCCTGGAACACATCGAAGACGATACCGGTTTTCTTACATCATTGGTCGAAAGAAATTATGTGGGTGACGATACCCTTTTCTTCATAACGGTACCCGCCCATGCCTCACTGTTTTCTTACCACGATACCTTTCTTGGGCATTACCGCCGCTATGACCGAAAGATGCTCGGGGAGGTATGTAAGAAGGCCGGACTGGAAAAACAACGCTCGGGGTATCTCTTCTTTTCCTTGTGGATAGCCCGTAAGATTCAGTTCTTACTGTTGAAGACCAGGAAGATTAAAAAGGCACCTGCCTCCGACCTCGGCGAATGGAAGGGAAGCAGTTACCTTGCAGGAATAATAACACTGGCGCTGCGGACCGACTTTTTATTTGCCTGGTTCCTGGGATCCCTGGGCATCAGGCTCACCGGCCTATCGGCCTTCTATCTGGGCAAAAAGGGCGCTATTTCCCGGCATTAGTCTCAAAAGCACCCGGATACTTTTCATCAAAATATACCCAGAACATGGGCATATAACCCCTGATGCTGTCTTTGCTCTCGTAAACAGCTAACATGGGAGCCATGCCCAATACCCTTTTCTCCAGGTGAAGGTTTTTTCCGTCCATGGTCCATTCTTCAAGAAAACGAATCTTTGTAATATCCTGGATATTAAGGACCTGCTTCTCCACGATCGTGGTATCGTGGTAAGGAGGGTCCGGGCTGACCGCACTCAGGGTGTCGGTCCGGTTTCCTATGGCTTTGACTTCTTCAGGGGTCAAAAGCTTGTGAAAAGGATCGTATACTTTGACCTTTCCCTGGTAAGCAGCATCAAGCAGGGTTTTGACAAAAGTCTCCCGGGTGGCGCCTTCCAGATTCTGAACCCACCAGTCAAATTCCGGATCGGGACTTTTTATCTGTACATCATACTGGATTCTCTCCGTGATAACCCTGCCCTGGTCATTTTTTCCGCAGGAAATAAGGATAAATAGCAGGAATAGTACCATCATGTACCAGGTTACGGCTGTCTTTTTCATACAACTAAGTTTTTGATTTGAAATAAGATACAATTATTTTAGTACCACACCCCGGTTTTTCTTTCCGTCGATCTTCACCACAATGGGATGATCGAAACGGATATGGCGGATGTACTCATCTTCATAAACGGCATCCTTTGCGCGAAGGTATTCAAGGTCGTATTTTCCGTCGTTCATAAATGGATTGATGGTAAAATAACCCACTCTGAAGGAGGTGAGGTTTTGAAAGAAATGAGTCCCCTGGCTGGGATCCACCCTGTAGTTTTCGAGGCCGGATTCGATGATGAGCCGGGCACCTGAGATCTGTGGCCATTTTACCGGAATGCCGAGCCAGGGATCGGAGGAACCCCAGCGTCCCGGACCGATCAGCACGTAATTTCTCTTTTCTCGGAGTAAAGCGTCGTTCAGCTCATCCACCCTGCTGGCAATGATCCTGGTGTCAGCAGGCTTGAAGGTTTCCGGTTTGACATATACCAGGTCATACAGGTTGTTGATGACTCCGTTGCCCAAAGCAGCATTGGTGGTGATGATGGCATTTCCCAAATCCTCATCCGTGATGTTCACCTGCATGCGTTCATCGGCTTCCACAATGGGCCGTATCTGCAACAGGTAGAAGACCTTAGGCTCGCCTTTGGGTGTGTCCAGGTCCACGGCAAACTCAATCTCTATGGGCTTGTTCATCTCATGCTGGCCGATCTTCAGTACCTTGGCCAGGATATCAGAAAGCGGAAATACATGGTGGTTCAATACATTCGAAAAAGTGATGAGCTTTTTGCCTCCGGGATGCAGACCGTCACGAAGGAGATTGTTATCAAAGTCATAAGTGGAAGCGGCGTACCTCAGGGCACTGTCTCCTTCCGCATCGGAGATCTTGACCTTGAGAATGTTGACACTGTCGTCGGTCGATGGAGTGAAATGGTTAGGATCCATGTCAAGGGCATAAAACACCTTTTGGGTCTCTCTGAGGGCCATCTCGGGCGTGGTAAGCTGCAGGACTTTCTTCGGAAATTTCGGGCTGAAACGAAGGTTGCTGCCTCCGTCCACAATGTACTTTCCCAGTCCGAAAGCGATGTTCACGATGCCGTCCTCAGGCTTTTCAGGCGGAATGGGGTAAAAGTTGATGGAACGGGTCACCCCGGAAAGCGCCGGATAAAACCGGTTGCCGTATGACCTGCCGCAGACTTCCTGGAGGACGATGGCCATCTTTTCCTCGTCGATCACATTGGAAGTGGCCGACATATAAGCCTTACTGTCTTTGAAAAAGGCAGAAGCATACACACTCTTGATGGAATTGCTCAGGTTTTCTATCATCAGCCTTTCATCATTCCTCACATTGGGAATCATATACGTGGAGTATACTCCCGCAAAGGGTTGATAATGAGAATCCTCCAACATGCTCGAGCTGCGTATGGCAATGGGATTATTGATGACCGACAGAAAGGTGTACATGTCCTCGTGGATGCGGAAAGGTAGCCTGGCATGAATGAAATGCTGCAGGATCTCTTCATCCGGGATCTCTGACAGGGCGATCTTGTACAGTTCATTTTCCTCCATGAATTCATCGAACACATCGGCACAGATGACCACCGTCCGGGGAATGGTGATGATGACATCCTTACTGAACTCAAACAGGCGGTTTCTCTTGATCAGGGTGTCGAGGAAGGCAAGCCCCCTGGCTTTGCCCCCGATGGAACCTTTACCGATTCGGGTGAAGGTCAGGTACTCGTCGAAACGGTCACGGTAAAACTCCGCGATGATGCCCCTGGATTTATTGATCCTGAAAGTGGCTATGGCATCAAAAATAAACCTCCTGATGTCGTCGAGTTCTTTGAAATCCTCCGGACGAATGTTCTTGAACAACTCAGCAATGGGAAATAAGGCTCTGGCCCTTAGCCATTTAGAGAAGTGGTTGCGGGTAATATGATACTCCAGGCATTCATCAGGGATCTCAAATACCCTTTGTTGTAAAGATTTAAGATCAGAAGCCCTGGTGATCTCCTTTCCGTCAGCAGGATCGATAAAAACAAAATCCCCGAAAGCGAAATACTCGGTTATGAAGTTCTTCAGCTCCAGCGAAAGGGTTTTCGACCTTTTGTAAAGGAATCCTGCTTTCATCTCCTTGGCAGCCTGTTCTTTATCCAGGTCCGACGACTGTAAAAGGATGGGCATGAGGGGATCGTCCTGTTTGATGATCTCGGTGAGTCGCAGCCCTGCAGTCTTGTCCATTTCACCGTTGCGACGGTAACTGATGTCGGAGATGACCCCCAGCATGTTGTTCTTGTACTTGTTGTACAGGCTCAGTGCGTCTTCGAAATTCGTGGCCAGCAGGATCTTGGGCCTGCCCCGCATCCTCAGCATCTGCTGGTGCTCGTTCAGGCCTTCGGTCATGAAATCCAGCGACTGTTTGAAAATGATCTTGTAAATGTTAGGTAAATAGCTGGAATAGAATCGAATAGAGTCTTCCACCAGAAGAATCACCTGGACACCCACCTCCTTGACGTCATGCTCCAGGTTCATCTTGTCCTCGATCAGCTTTATGATGGCCAGCAGGATGTCGGCATTGCCCAGCCAGCAAAACACGTAGTCGATGGCACTCAGGTCTTCATTCACCAGTTTGATCGAGATCTCTCTCGAAAAGGGTGTCAGTACCACGATAGGCTTGGAAGGGTACTTTTTTTTCAACCTGAAAGCAAGTTCGAAAGAGGATGTTTTATCGACACTTAACATGGTGACGATCAGGTCTATATTGATTTCCTCCAGTATCGTGAAGGCTTCTTCCTCTGTTGCAGCCTGAATGAACTGGGGTGGATACCGCAGGTTCAGCGATACATATTCGTTGAAAATCTGCTCGTCAATACGTCCGTCTTCTTCCAGGATAAACGCATCGTACTTGCTGCTGATCAAAAGGACCTGGTAGATCCTTTTCTTCATCAGGTTGTTGAAGGAGGTCTCGCTCGTGAGGATCTGTCTCGATAACAAAGAAGTAGTATCGGTCATGAAGGGGATTGCTTAAATAAACCTCTGTCCGGAAATTCTGAAACGAATATACGAACTCTCTCCTAAGCCTTCCGTATTCCCCAAACTTTTTTAAGGGGTTCAAGGTCTTGGGACTATGATTCTTATCCGTTTTACGTACTTTTTTTCTTTTTCGGGCCGCGAACTTTTCTTACATTTATAAGCCGAAAACAACGGAACATACTTCAATAATAATTAACTTAATTGCCTCATTATGAAAAAATTACTTACTTTATGCATGCTGGCCACGCTGGGACTCTTTCATGAACCGGTCATGGCCCAGTTAGATCTGACCAACCTGGGTACTGCCTACACGGTTGATTTTGATAATGCCGTGACCAATGTGAACAACGGTGCCCTGGAAAGTGTGGCAACCACGCCCTTTATCGCTGCCGGTGCAGCTGCCGGCCAGCTGGAAGGGAATGCCTGGTCTGTGGTGCTCGACGGAGCAGATACCACGTTGATGAACGCCTCCGTTTATCCTGGTGCTGGCAATGGTGGTTTTGCCACCCTCACGGCACCCGGGGCAAGTTCTTACGGTTGGGGAGCCTGGAACCTTTCTGGTAATCATGCTTTGGCCATGTTGCCCTCCGGCTCCTGGTCCACACCGGCAGGAACGCTGACTCTGAAAATCATCAATAACTCAGGAAGTACCGTCGAAAACCTCGTCATCAGCTATTATGTGGCTGCCTTTAACGACCAGACCCGTTCCACCGGGGTGTTGTTCTTTTATTCGGAAGACAATGCCGATTATATCAAAGTGCCTGATGCCTCCTTCTATTCTTCCCTGGCCTCCACAGGCTCCTGGGAGTTTGCCACCAAGACCATCAACCTGAGTGGATTAAGCATCGTTGCCGGCCAGGAGTTCTACCTGCGCTGGGTCTTCGGCGACCATGGCGGTGGTGGCAGCCGCGATGAAATGCTGCTCGATGACATCTCCATCACCGCCACCTCCGGTGGTGCTCCTACCCCTACACAACTGGCTATCACATCCGTCAACAACGGGAATGCTCCCTCCGCCAATGAGCCTTTCTCTGTGACCGTCCAGGCTCAAAATGCCCTTGGAACACCCACGGCCGTTACCGCCAATACTCCCGTGCAGCTCAGTGTGGTCACAGGAACCGGCCTCCTTACCGGCACCGTCAACGGTGTCCTCGAAAACGGGGAACATACACTGGTAATGACCGGAGTGTTCTATGATACCGAGGAGACGGGTGTCAGCCTGAATGCCTCTGCTGCAGGCCTTGCCTCAGTCACCTCCTCTGTCTTCAACGTCATGGGTCAGGCCGACCACCTGGCGTTTTTCAATGTCCCGTCCACAGGCACCTATGGAGAGAACCTGATCTCACTGCTCACACCCTTCCAGGTCCAGACACTCAGGGCCGATAATACACCTGACTCCAACTACCAGGGTACCGTTACCCTGAGCGTGTTCTCGGGCCCGGGTAACCTGCTGGGAACCATCACCAGGCCTGTGGTCGCCGGTGCTGCCTCTTTCGCCGACCTGCACTTCAATGCCGTAGGCGAATATGTACTTAAAGCCGAAGCCCTTGCCCTCACTGAAACCTATTCTCCCATCATTACAGTAACTGCCGGTGCCTCCATGACGGAACTCCTGGTACCCAAATATATAGGCTCCAAATCCGCCAGCAGCGTGAACAACTGCAGAACACCCTATGCCATCTGTATGAGCTTCAGCAACCTCACCCCTCTGACCTCCTATGATATGAGGCTCAGTCTCGCCCTCGTTACCGAGGCACTGAATACCTTCGGTGCCGGAAACATCTGGAACGGTACCTCCTTTGTAGGGACTAACCTTTCCAATGTCTTTACCACCAACGCCGACGGGACCACCGGGCCCTTGTGGTTCTACCTGCAGCCCACCGGCAATGCCACCAGGTTTGACGCCGGACAGGTACACCAGGTCCGCGTCGCCGTGGTCCCCAATGGGATCACCATGCCGATTTCTCCCATGTTCGCCGGAACACATACCATTACTCCACTCGATATACCCAATGTGGCAAGGACTACCTCTGCAGCCGATGACGGTGCCTTCCTCAAGGGAACAGTGGACACCACCCAGTCAGGAAAGTTCTTTACCATCTATGATAACGTCATGGGTACGGGTGATCCTCTTTACTGCTTCCAGGTCAGGACCACCACCGCCTTCAATACCGTGGCCAACTCCGATCTGCCCAGTGATGTGGATTCCATCTGGCGGCAACTGCCGGCCGGCGAAAAAGGAGACTTTGCTGCCGTCATCCCCATTGGAGCCAATAACCCCAACGGGATCAGAAGAGTGGAATTACGCAATGCCGATAATACTATTTCAACTTACCAGATCGATGAGGACGGTATCTGGCCGGGAGGCGCCAACTCCACCACGGTCGAACGCAGGCAGGTCATCGAACTGACAGCTGATGATCTTCCCATGCATACTACCATCACCGGGATCGTCGTTTATAACAACCTGGCACAAACACCCATGGATTTTACCGAGGTCATTCTTTCCGACATGAACGGGACCCAGGTGGCCAGCGTCATGACCGATGGCACTGGCCATTATACCTTTGAAAATGTCCCGCTGGGGATCTACCAGGTCAAGGCCCTGGGCTATCCCGGTGTCTTCGGGGGGATCAACGCCATCGACGCGCTGAACATCCTGAAACACTTTGTGGGTATGTCCGTCCTGACCGGGGTGAACCTGCTGGCCGGTGATGTGAGCGGAAGCGTCCCCTTCATGGTGAACTCCGTCGATGCCCTCATGGTGCAGAAACGCTTTGTCGGCATGATCACCAGCTTCAACATCGGTGACTGGGTTTCGGAGACCCACGCTCTGAATATTACAGAGGTGACTACTTATACCCAGAATATCAAGGTCTTGTGTGCCGGCGATGTGAATGGGTCTTTTACTCCATAATCTGTTGAAATAAAGGAGAATAGCTCTGTACTCATACGCTGCTGGATGTCGTGGATGGAAGAAGTACAGGGCTATTTTTTTAAATAATAATGAAGCAACCGCATACTGCACATAAAATGAAACCCAGTCACCTGAGCCGGATCCTGGCCCTGACCTGCCTTCTGGTCGTTACCATGGTCCCATCTCTGCTTCATTCGCAGACAGGCAAGCCCATGCGTATCGAGTTCCCCGTGGAGGGCGAGGATGCGGAAATACAACTCCTGCCGGCCGGGGACAAAGGATTGCTGTTGTTCTACCAGGTGCAGTCGGCCAACCAGCGCGAGAACAGCCTCTGGGAGGCCGCCTTCCTCGACCGTAACCTGAAACCCCTCTGGAGTAAGCAGATCACCGTCAACGCCGATTATGAATACCAGTTTATGGCCGGTTCTTCCGACACCGCCGTGGTGGGTTTCCAGGGTAAGTCGAGAAAAGGTGGGTTGACCCGCATGCTGTACGAGGTCATTTCCATGAAAGAAGGGCAGATCGGGGAGATGGCGGACGAGGTCCCGGAAAAGCTTCAGGTCGTAAAAGGAAGGTACCTTAACGGGTATCTATTGGTAGGTCTCAGCGACCGCAACGACCATCTCCTGGTCAGGGTGAGGAAGATACCCGGCGACTTTGTCATGATGGTCCAGCAAGAGGAAGACAGTCGTAATGTGCTACAGGATATCAGGCCCCTGGAAGGATATCAGGGCTTCAGGCTGATCTTCGAGAACTTTACTTCGAGGAAAGAGTCGGTGGTGGTGGTGGCCGATTATTCTTTCAGCGGACAGCTCCTCAAAGCAGTACGCCTCGACCTGGCCTCAGAACAGAATGTGCTCAACGGCGTCAGGATGGAAGACCTCGGCGACGGGAAACAACTCATCCTCGGTGCTTATGCCAACCAAAAGTCCAAAAAAGTGGAGGAATCCCAGAACCGGGCAGAGGAATCGACCGGTTTCTTCGGGGGACTGCTCTCCAAAGGAAGCTTCCAGACACAGAATTTCTATAATTTCCTGGATTTCAAGAATTTCTTCAACAGGATGAGAGGGAACCAGGCTATTTATGACGGACGAAAAGCCGATAAGGACAAGGAGGTCTCCTCCGACTACCGCCTCCTCCTGCACGACATCCTCCGGTTCGACAACGATTATGTGCTGGTGGCCGAGGCCTATTATCCCGAGTACCATACGGTAACTACATGGTCCTATGATTATTACGGCCACATGGTACCCAACTACTACACCGTCTTCGACGGCTACCGGTACAATAATGCCTTCATCTGCGGTTTTGACTCAAGCGGAAACCTGCGATGGGAAAACAGTATCGAGATCACCAACATCCTGAGTATGAAGCTTAAGGAAAGGGTTTGTGTTAACCGCGACAACAATGACGTGATCCTCGGATTCCTGAGTGAAGGCAAGATCGCCGCCAAGGTTGTCTCCAGGGACCAGACCCTGGATGGCATCGAGTACTATCCCATTGAGAATGCCGACAAGCACGACCGGGTGATCAGCAACGACGGGGAGAACCTGCTTCACTGGTACGATGAGTACTTCCTCGCTTATGGGATACAGGAGATTAAAAACCTAACCCGCACCGACTCCCGTCGTATCGTCTTTTATATCAATAAAATAGCCTTTAGATAGTCAGGAGCAGGGGTTTTTCCGTCAGGCCGAGAGGAAACGTTCTGCCTCTATGGCCGCCATGCATCCTGTGCCTGCCGCGGTGATAGCCTGGCGGTAGTAATGGTCCTGGCAGTCGCCGGCAGCAAAAACTCCTTCTACGTCTGTTTTTGTCGTTCCGGGTATCGTTTCAATATATCCGTTTTCTGCCAGGTGCAACTGTCCCTGGAAGAGTTCCGTATTGGGATGGTGCCCAATAGCGACGAAGAGGCCGTAAACGTCTATCTTCCTTTTTTCTCCCGTCTTCACATTTTCCACCACGATGGCGTTGACACCCGAGTCATCTCCCAGCACCTCGGCGACCTGGCTGTCCCAAACCATTTCTATGTTGGCTGTATTCAATACCTTATGTTGCATGGCCTTGGAAGCTCTCAGCTCATTCCTGCGGTGGATCATGTATACCTTGGTACACAACTTTGCCAGGTAGGTAGCCTCCTCTGCGGCTGTATCGCCGCCTCCCACAATGGCTACCTCCTTACCGCGGTAAAAGAACCCGTCGCAGGTGGCACAGGCCGACACACCATATCCCTGGTATTTCTTTTCCGATTCCAGTCCCAGCCACCTGGCCGATGCACCCGTGGCGATGATTACCGCTTCGGCTTCCAGTGTTTTACCGTCGTCGGCTTTACAGATAAATGGTCTTTTCGAAAAGTCCACCCCGGTGATGATGCCAAAGCGAACTTCGGTACCAAATCGTTCTGCCTGCTTCCTCAGGTCCTCCATCAGCTCCGGTCCCTGTATCCCTTCCGGGTAGCCGGGAAAGTTGTCGACTTCAGTAGTCGTCGTCAGCTGTCCGCCCGGCTGAATCCCCATATACATCACCGGTTTCAAATCCGCTCTTCCTGCATAGATCGCCGCCGTATACCCGGCCGGTCCCGAGCCAATAATCAGAACCCTCACTTTATCAGTATGTTCCATTGATCCATAAAATTTTGAGTGAAAATTGGACCGCAAAGATACGACGTTAATAAGAAGTAATAATATTAAGTAATAGTAAGAAGGATAAGTATATATAACATCTTACTTAATATTTTTACTTGATACTATTACTTGTTACTATTACTTATCACCACCCAACATCCCTGAGCTATCCTTCAGATTATCACCCTTCCCGGACCGGTTGAAATATTAATATCCGTATTTGTAGCTATTATGGATTTTTGTACTATATTTAACTCTATTAAAGCAGCGAGCTGATTTTAAGGCTTCTATGCCGTTGAGACAAGGAAGAAATGAGCGAACTGCGTCTCCACAAACCTCACACAACAGGAGGACGACTCAATGATGAGTAATGAAATATCCATACAAACACTGTTCATACCAACCGTGAATGACAATAATGGATATTCCATTTGACCGATAAAATCAAAATTATTAACAGATGAAGTTGTGCAAAATGCCTATCTTTACACTTCTTGTCAATGTGATGCAACATTGTAAAAGAAACAGAATGAAAGGACGACCTCTTTTATGTTGTTTACTTTTTGGCATTTCAACAATCGCAAATGCACAATGGGAATTGACTTCTGGACCCTATGGTGGAGATATAAATTGCCTGGTGCAAAATATCACTACGCATACGGTCTTTGCAGCAACCGACGAGGGTTTTTATAGATATAAAAGTTCTGTAAATAAGTGGGAGAATCTTAAGGCTATGGATGCTGAAATTCCAGATTACATTACTAAAATTGGAGTTGCTGATTCCCAAATTTTCATTGCTTCTCTTGATGGTTTGCATAAATCTGCAGACGACGGAGAAACATGGACCAGGGTTTTTGTTGATACAAATGTGCAAACTTTTAGTATGTTGTATTGTGGAGATAGTCTTTTGGTCCTGAAATCAAATAACGGCATCTATCTTTCAACAAATAGCGGGACATCTTTTACTCATGTTACATGGAATATTGGCTTTTCTGCCATTACTGATTTTATCCCAGTAGGGAATAGGTTTTTAATAATACGACGTAACGGTAGTAAGGAAAGTATATTTTATTCTGATGACTCCGGACAGTCGTGGTGTTATTCTATGACAATCCTAAATAACGGAATTATTATTTATCCAACGAGATTCAGATCGTATGCTAATAAAGTCTACCTCGTCAATCCAGATAGTATTTATATCTCTGATAATAAGGGAGAAACGTGGCAGATATTGCCTGTTAACGTAATCCAGGGTCCTATTTATAGTGATATTGTTGTGTCCGGTAGTAATGTTTTCATTAGCACCCAATGCTGCGGTGGTATTCTCGTATCTTCTGACTATGGCCAAACATATTCTCAGGTATATAATGGATTTCCTCAACAAAACGTTGGCTGTAATCAATTACTGAATACGATTTCATTTGGATTGCTTGCTGCAACCAACCTTGGAGTCTACCGATCGAACGATTTAGGTGCCTCCTGGAGTGATTTTAATTACAGCCTTTTTTCAACGAGGTTCAAATGTTTTACTGATTGTAATAATGAGCTTTTTGTAGCTTCAGATAACATGCAAGGTGTCTTTTCTACTTTAGATGGTGTGCATTGGGATAGAAAAAGCCACGGACTTGAAATCAATACCCACTTTAATAATATTGAGGATATGATTTCTGTGGGTGATCGATTGATAGTAAGCACTGGCAGTGGTCTTTCCACCTTTTACTCAGAGAATAATGGCCTTAACTGGTACCAGAGTGGCGATATATCCGGAAGTCAAGGAAGGTTGGAATATGCCGATGGTCGTCTTTATAATTGTACCACTCAAGGTCTGTACTTCTCTGTGGATACTGCTAAGTCGTGGCATGTTCTGGAGTCAGAACCTCCATTTTGTATTTTTGATATTAAGGCTCATGACAATTGGATGATCTTCACAGACAATTATTATAACTGGTCAACCGGAACATCTGTTTCTGTTATGAAGAGATCGGGTGATTATGGGAATACTATAACGAATGTTAATACTCATTTTGTCTTTTCCCAAGTTGAACTGATTGACAGCCTGTTGCTTGCAAAAGGAGAATACCTAATCAGGTCGACCGATGAGGGATTGACCTGGGATGCCGATTTTGCTTTTAAACACGAGTATCTCTCCTATATTTATGTATATGATAATAAGTATGTTTTTGTTGGATTGAATAATGGGAGAATCTATTACTCACCGGATAAAGCACAACATTGGCTGGATCTGACTGATAATTTCATTGGAATCCCAAGGAGTATTTATGTCTATGGAGCTTACCTTTATGTATCATCCTCTAAATGTGGTATATGGCGAAGAAATATTTCAGGTGTTATTGACTTTTTTACCTCTCCATTTCTAATATATCCAAATCCGACTTCAGACAATATTACTATTGAGAACCGGAACTTGATTAATGATGCTGTATTCTCTATCATTAACACTGCAGGACAAGTTGTTTGGAAAGGAACAATCATTGGGCTTCAGGCTAAAATTTCACTGATCAATTTTGCCAAAGGTCTCTATATCATTGACATAACAAGCAATAGCTATCATACTACCACAAAATTTGTAAAAAACTAAATGAACATTTCGACTTCAAATACTGGTAGTTATGAATGAAATGAGGAGGAGGATTTTTCTTAGCATTCTTTTCATCTTATCCACCTTATCTGTTTCTTCTCAACAAACCGACCGGCTCTCCAACTCGTTTGAGGAGGCCTATCAACGCTCCAACCCGGGTTTTAAGTACCGCTATGACATCCTTGCTCAGACTCATGACTATTCGGGTAACTGGGACCTGGACAAAGACGGTGTGAAGGACGAAGTATATTTTGTCGGAACAGGCGGAGCTCACCTGTACTACTTCCTGAGAGTGGTTCTGAGCCATGACCGCCACGTGAAGGACTTTCGTTTCATTGAATCGGATTGTCCGTTTCTGACAGCGACGGACACGGTGAACCTGGGAAGGAAAACAACTGGTTTTGTAGTGGCTGAACTTGGAAAGAAAAGAACACCTGCCATCATCGTCAGGCTTGACGATAGTACTTTCTGCTCCTGTAAAAATCACTGGAAGAGAAAAAAGGTCAGGACAAAGAATGTGATGGTTCGTTTTGAAAACGGAAAAGTAAAATACGGTTGCTTATGATAAGGGTTTTGAGCCAGCTACGAAAAATTTTCAAGTAACCACCGCTGGCATCGATCAGATTGTCGGCCCACTGGACCGGTCAGAATTTTAGATCTGTCGTTGTCGCTTTTACGAATTTTTGTAATATTTTTGGAACCAAATAAGCACTGGGCTGATTTTAAGGCTTATATCCCAGTTTGGACACAGAAGGAATAAGCCAACTACATCTCCATGTACGTTATTCTCTTTTAATCACTTGAGATGCTTTTAATTAAACCGGTAATTATGAAATCGAAAAAGCCGACATACAAAGAACTGGAAGAAAAATTGAGAGAACTCGAGGTGTTGTTGAATTCAAAGGAAAACACAAACGTTGATGCCTTGCCTGGCGACCAACAGTCATTGGTCATACAATTGAAATCAGCGACAGAAGAAAATGACCGTCTTGTATCTGAAAATGTACTCATTCACCAACAATGGGAAAAAGCGTTTCATTCCATCAATAGCTGCATATGGATTCTCGATAAGGAACAGAGGGTTGTGCAGACGAATAATGTTTGTATTAATGGATTAGATTTTAGTAAAGGGAAAAGCCTTGGAAAGTGTTGTTTCGGACTGGTGCATGGTAATGAAGACCCAATAAGCGAATGCCCGCTCATTCGTGCAAAGCTAAGCCTGAAGCGCGAAAGCATGGAAATGGAAGAGAATGGACATTGGTATGATGTTATTGTTGACCCCATTTTAAATAATAAAGGACAATACGAGGGATGTATTCATATTATTACCGACATTACTGAGCGTAAGCGAGCGGAGGAGGATCTGCGAAAGAGCGAAATTAACCTTCGCAGCATCATTGAAAACTCCCCGGTTGGTTATCATATCTATATGCTGGAATCTGATAATCGATTGATATTCAGGATGTACAATCCTTCCTCTGATAGGTTACTGCATACTGACCACAAGCAATTCATAGGGCGGGATATTCTCGATGCCTTTCCCGCCCTCGCTGGTACCGGCATACCTGAACTCTATATGGCCGTGGCAAAAGGTGAACTGAAAACACAAAACTTTGTAAACCCGTATAACTACAAAGGTATCAATGGAGTATATGATGTCAGGGCCTTCCAGGGGGAGCAGGGACAGGTGGTAGTCAATTTTACCGACATCACCGAGCGCATACAGGCTGAAGAGAACCTGAAGAAGAGCGAGGAACGATTCCGGGTTTTTATGGATACCATTCCGGACATGATATTTATTAAGGATAAAAACCTCAGGTATCTTTTTGCAGATAGACAAACCACTGAATTTTTTGGTAAATCCTATGATGAAATAATAGGGAAAACTGACCTGGAAATTACTAAAAATGAATATTTTTCCCTGGACAGTTCGTCTGATAAGATGGCGCTGGAGAGAAACGCTCTGATCACCATTGAAGAGAACTTAGGCGACCAGATTTTCGAAACGACCAAGTTCCCCCTATGGCTTCCAAACGGAGATCAGGGGATAGGAGGGGTAATGCGCAACATCACCGACCGGAAACGGGCTGCCCAATCCCTTCATGAATCACAGATCCTGTTTTCCATATTCATGGATCATATTCCAGGACTGGTGCTGATGAAGGACAATGAGTTACGTTTGATTTATGCAAACCAAACCATGCGGGAAAACTATCCTACTGACCAGTGGATGGGCAAACTGCCTGAAGAGTGTTTTCCTCCTGATCTGGCCGCAGACATGCGTAACCATGATGAAGCAGCCCTGGCCGCTGGATTTGAATGTTATGAAGAAACCTGGGCAACTAAAAGCGGAGCCATAGAGACGTACGAAACACGCAAATTTCGCATTGACCGGCCCGGTCAGACACCACTGCTCGGCTCGCTCATTATTGACATCACCAAGCGTAAACAAGCTGAAACGCAACTCAAAAAACTCTTCCAGGCTGTCGAGCAAAGTCCTGCCTGCGCAGTAATTACCAACACGGAAGGAAACATCGAATACATAAACCCTAAGTTTACAGAAACAACAGGTTATAAGCTTGAGGAAGTCATTGGAAAGAATCCAAGGATCCTCAAATCGGGCGAACAGACACAAGAGTTTTATAAGGAGCTGTGGGAAACAATATCTGCAGGCAAGGAATGGGAGGGGGAATTACGGAACAAAAAGAAAAATGGCGAGTTGTATTGGGAATATGCCCGAATATCCTCTATTAAAAACGAGGATGGTGAGATATTGAACTATATTGCTGTAAAAGAGGATATTACAGAATTAAAGCAGGCAGAGATAAACTACAGGCATTCAATTGACCAGTCTCCGATCGGTATCAGGATTGTTAACAAGGAAGGAAAGACGGTTTATGCCAACCGGGCATTTCTTGAAATATACGATGTCCCATCACTTGAAGAATTTGTGAAAACCCGGGCGAAGCAACGGTACACGGAGGAAAGTTATCAAGAACACCTGGTAAGGAAAAAAACCAGGCAGGAAGGTGGAGAGGTTTCCGAATACGAAATCAGTTTTCGACGCAAAAATAACGAAATCAGGCACATAAAGGTCTGGAGGAAAGAAGTAATCTGGGATAGGGAGAAACACTTTCAGGTTATTAACCAGGATATTACGGAGCAAAAAACACTCTACCATGAATTAGTGCTCGCCAAAGAACGTGCTGAAGAGAGCGACCAGCTCAAATCATCATTCCTGGCCAATATGAGCCACGAAATTCGTACCCCCATGAACGGTATACTGGGGTTTATTGAGTTGCTCCAGGAACCTGAACTTAAGGAAGATAAGAAGGCTGACTTTTTGAATATTGTTTATAAAAGCGGGCAGCGGTTGCTCAATACAATTAACAATATTATCGAGATCTCGAGAATCGATGCACGCCAGGTTGAATTAGAAAAATCAAAGTTTTGTGTCATCGAGCTGCTTAAGGATCTGACTGAATTTTTTACGCCCGAGGCCGAAGCGAAAGGGTTGAAACTGCAAACACTCTTACCTGAAGGCCCCTTTGAAATAGAATCGGACAAAGTAAAACTTGAATCGGTACTTACCAACCTGATAAAAAATGCT
Source organism: uncultured Bacteroidales bacterium (assembly GCA_964605655.1). Lineage (GTDB taxonomy): Bacteria > Bacteroidota > Bacteroidia > Bacteroidales > CAIXZF01 > JAKLIX01. The sequence continues at coordinate 5,196 of CAZSDK010000022.1, read as the reverse complement.
ATTAAATTTACCTATAAGGGAGAAATAAAAGTGGTTTTAGAACATACCTCAGGCAAGTTGACCATTTATGTCAGCGATACTGGAGTTGGTATTACTAAGGAAAACGCAGAGAAAATCTTTGAACGATTTGTGCAGGGAGACACAGGGTATTCGCGCCCCTATGAGGGTTCCGGACTTGGGCTAAGCATTGCCAAGGAATATGTGAACCTTCTGAATGGAAAAATTTGGGTAAAGTCAGTAGTGAACAAGGGTACTACTTTTTATATAGAATTCCCGGAATCCGAACTGAATATATCGGCTGGACCCCTTTCACGACCTTATGTCCCGGAACTTAAGGTAAAAATGACATCTGGGAATAAAGTCATTTTAATTGCAGAGGATGATGAAATTTGTTTTGAATATCTTTCGGTTTTGTTAAAGGATGTAGGAACAAAAATTCTGTGGGCTAAAAATGGTGAGGAAGCCCTTAAAATAGCTGTTGAGAATGATATTGACGTGGCGCTCATTGATGCCCGTATGCCTGTTTTGGATGGGTACAAGGTTACCCGTGAAATATTAAAAGTAAAACCCGATTTACCCGTTATTATGCAAACTGCCTTTGCTTTCTCCGATGATAAGGAAAAAGCCTTAAGTGTTGGCTGTGTGGGTTATCTTTCGAAGCCAATTTCGAGACAGAAATTTCTGGAGACTATATTAAAATATCTTGTGTAATATGCCAAGGTGCGCTTTTAGGTAAACACGAAAATGAGGATAAGCCACTTCATTTAAGTAAAAGAATTAAAAGTATCTGCGGCGTTACCCTAACGAATTGGCTCATCATGGGTATCTTTACCATAACCGATTGGTTAATGACGTGGAAACCATAAAGATGATACCATTTTTGGGTCGTCAACCTGCTGATTAATAGTTTGTGATGGAAAGGTATGATTGAATCAAAAATTTTACAAGGATGAATATTAAAGTTTTGTTTCTTATTTCGATGCTGTCATTCATCATTTCCGTTCATGCCCAGGTATTTACCGACAGCAACCTGCCTATCGTCATCATCACCACCGATAACTCCGCTCCCATTCCGGATGAGCCCGGTGTGCTTGGGAACATGAAAATCATCTACCGGGGTCCGGGACTGAGAAATTATGTGACCGACCAGGATTCTTTCCAGTTTCTAAACTATAATGGCCGGATCGACATTGAATTGCGAGGATCGTACTCTCAGACCTTCCCCAAAAAAGCCTATGGATTTACCACCCTTATGTCTGACGATGTCACCAATAACAATGTCAGTTTGTTGGGCATGCCTTCCGAAAATGACTGGATACTGAACAGTCTTCGTTCAGATCCTTCTTTGATCAGGGATTACCTTTCTTACAACTTGTCCAGGCAGATCGGCCTGTATGCCAGCCGCACTGCTTATTGTGAGATTGTGGTCAACGGCGATTACCGGGGTCTTTACATCCTGGAGGAGAAGATCAAGGCAGATAAAGACAGGGTAAACATTCTCAAAATTGATACCCTCGACAATAGTCTTCCGGAATTGTCGGGCGGATATATTACCAAGACGGATAAAACCACAGGCGGTGACCCGATCGCCTGGTCTATGTCAAGTTATTATGGTTTCAACGACTGCAAATTTATTCATGACTGGCCTAAACCGGAGAATGTGACCACCCAGCAGACCAATTATATCAAGTCCGTTTTTCTGAATTTGCAGTCTGTCTGCTCTGCCGGTAATGCATCCCTGACCACCGGATATCCTTCCATTATTGACATTCCTTCTTTTGTCGACTACATATTGATCAATGAAATCGCGAGCAATGTTGATGCATACTGCTACAGCACTTTCTATCACAAGGACAGGAACGGAAAGTTAAGGGCAGGTCCCGCCTGGGATCTGAATCTCACTTATGGCAACGACCTGTTCGAATTCGGGGTCCACAGGAGCCGGTATGATATCTGGCAGTTTTCCGACGGCAATATTGAAGGGCCGAAATATTACAGAGACCTTTTTAATAATGCTCAGTTCAAATGCTATTTATCCAAACGCTGGAATGAACTTACCCAGGCAGGTCAGCCATTGCATCTTGCGAACATTGAAAGTTTCATTGACACCACCGTTGTCCTTATCAATGAGGCCTTGGTAAGAGAGGTCGCGCGATGGGGCAGCATCGGTAACCACCAGGATACGATTAATGCCCTCAAAGCCTGGCTTGCCCTGCGAATACCCTGGATGACCAGTCATCTGGGTTCTTTCACTGCTTGCCAGAATGTGGCAACGCCTCCACTGGTGATATCAAAGATCAATTACCACCCGGGAACTACGGCATCTTTTCCGGACGAAGACAAACTGGAATTTCTCGAAATAACCAATGCCGGAACCGGCAGCATTGACCTCACGGGGATTTACTTTGGCGGAACCGGCCTGGTGTACCAGTTCCCGGCAGGCTCATCCCTGCCGGCGGGAACTGCCCTTTTCCTGGCCAGTGACGATACAACCTTTCAGAATAAATACGGAATGGCGCCTTTTGGCGAGTTCACCCGAAACCTTTCCAATTCCAACCAGAACATACTGTTGTCGGATGCTTTCGGAAATGAAATAGATCATGTTCATTATGATGATGACTTTCCCTGGCCGGATGCCGACGGCAACGGGCTGTTCCTTCAGCTCATCAGTGTTACCCTTGATAACAGTCTTGCGTCGAGCTGGATTGCCGTTGACGACAATACGATGGGTATTTCTTCTACAGGCAATGATCTTGTTGTCCAGGTGTACCCCAACCCGGCAAATACCGGCATCACCATAGCAGCACCACTTAGAGCCCACATCGATATCATTAATACAGAAGGGCAAATCTTAAAAAGGCTTGAAACGAGAGACGATATGACAGCCGTTGATATCTCAGACTTTTCGAGTGGGGTTTACATTATAAGTGTGCTGACAGACAAAGGAATAACTATTAAGAAATGGATAAAAGAGTAATGGTCACTGCACCACTCAACAAACCGAAAATATTACGAACGCTTTGAAAAGGAAATAGTAGTTCAAGTCCGGGCTTGAACAGGAACCATTAAACCCTTAAGAATGAATTTATAGAGCCGGCCACCAAAATGCGTATTCTCTGGAAATATTTGAAGCCACAACAATGGCTGATTATCGTTTCTCTTTCTCTTGCAGGGATCAGCCAGTTGTTAAGCCTTGTCGATCCGTTGATATTTGGAAAGATAATCGATGATTATGCCACTCATCCGGGCTCCCGCACCGAAGAAGATCTGGTGAAAGGTGTTTTGTTCTGGCTGGCATTGGCTATCGGCGTCGCTCTTTTAGCCCGTGGCACAAAATCTTTCCAGGAGTATTTTACCCGCCTGACGGTTTATAAGTTCGGCCTGCAGATTTTTAATGAAGGATTGAAACAAACACTCCGTTTATCGTTCCAGGAGTTCGAGGAACAAAGAAGCGGTGAAACACTGTCGGTATTACAAAAAGTCAAGACTGACACCCAGCAATTTATTAATTCTCTGATTAACATAATATTTTCATCCATCGTAGGTGTCGGATTTTTAATCTGGTATTCCGTGACGAAAAATTGGATGCTGATTCCGGTTTTTGTGATCGGGATTATCGTGTTAGGATCGTTGACCGGCTATCTGAGTAAAGTGATTAAAACCACTCAGCGAAAGATCAATCGTGAGACCAACAGGATGTCAGGAGTGATAACAGAATCCTTAAGAAATATTGAGCTGGTAAAAAGCCTGGGACTCACCTTCCCCGAAATAAGACGATTAAAAGAACATACCCAGAAGATATTTGATCTGGAGATGGAAAAAGTCAGGAAAGTGCGTATGCTGACCTTCTTTCAGGGAACGATGCTGAGCATACTGAAGCAATCTATCTTATTTATACTCCTCTGGCTGATTTTCAGGAAGGTATTAACGACAGGGGAACTGATAGCCATGCAGTTCATCTCGGCTTCCATTTTTGGTCCTCTGCAGGATTTGGGCACTATCATTCTGAGCTACCGGGAAGTCGAAGCTTCTGTCAGCAGTTTTGATCAGTTGATGGCGAAACCAATTGAATCGCGACCTGATAATCCAATAGAAATCAGCGAGTTGCAATCCATTGATTTTGTGGACGTGGTTTTTCGCCACAGAACGGCAGGCACCAATGCCATAGACGGGATCTCATTCAAAGTGCAAGCCGGTGAGACCATCGCTTTTGTGGGCCCTTCCGGATCAGGCAAGTCCACACTGGTCAAATTATTGGTGGGCTTATACAAGCCAGTGGCGGGAACGATCTATTTTGACGGGCACTCTTCTTCACAAATAAAGTACAATAAACTGCGCAGGCAGATAGGATTCGTATCACAGGAAACGCAGTTGTTCAGCGGGACCATCAAAGAGAACATGCATTTTGTAAAACCCGATGCAACGGATAACGAAATTATCGATTCATTGCAGAAGGCCTCCTGTGAAAACTTGATCAACAATTCTCCCAAAGGGATTGACACATTTATCGGAGAAGGGGGTATGAAGCTGTCAGGCGGTGAAAAGCAGCGTATTTCTATTGCCAGAGCCATCTTGCGTCAGCCGCGTCTGTTGATCTTTGATGAGGCTACCTCGTCGCTGGATTCATTGACCGAAGAAGAGATCAGCAAAACAATGAGTAACTTATCTGGAGTGAAGGAGCAGATCACTATATTGATAGCTCACCGCTTAGCCACCATAATGCATGCTCATATTATTTATGTGTTGGAAAAAGGGAAAATTATAGAAATGGGCTCTCACGATGACCTGATGGTACAGAAAGGTTTATACTATGCAATGTGGCGCCAGCAGATTGGCGAAAGAAGGAGCCATCCTGCATCCGGTGAACGGCAGTGAAACTCCGCACCGTCGATGGAATATTGTCACAAAAAGTAATGGTTCAATAGTTCGTGCTGCCTATGACTATTGCACACGAACTGTAAAATTGGCAAAAAAGTGTTATCTTTACCATGACTTGTTCATTGATTTTCTGAAGAATACATCATAATTTGTGTGCCAGACAGAGGTTGCTAAACAGGACGTTTGCACTGAATTGTACTGGACAGTAAACGCATGGGCAGGAATTCAAAGAACTGTAAAATTAATTGGCAATTTACAACAAAGTGAATATTCCGGCGCAAACAGCGCCACCTATTCCGGACAAAACAGCGCCACTAT
>CAZSDK010000021.1:0-67308 GCA_964605655.1 uncultured Bacteroidales bacterium | reverse complement strand
GTGAGAATGACGAAAAAATACCCCAACTGTCAGATCAAGTCCTGTCTATTACACTCTAACCCAAAATCAACGAAAAACTATATTTACTTATCGATCCAGGGTCCTTCTAAGATTTCAAGTCCATTTGATAAGCTGGAGATTAAATCCTGAACTGTACTAAAGATGGCGGTGCTCATGAATGCAATATTCTGCTTGATACTTGTTTACCTTTACACCTTGAACCACAGGAAACGGAGGTCACTGACATATTCATGAGAGCGCCTATAACAAAAGGTCTACTGAGGAACTGGATGATCATTACCCCATATATCATCCTGCTATTAAATGTTGTTTTGAAGGCATGGTACCTGACAGCCAACAGCATCGCCGGGGATGAGCCCTTCAGTATCTACCACGCCCAGATGGATATCTCCACCCTGATTCGTCAACTCAGCCTGGGAAATAATCCTCCGCTTTATGAACTCCTTCTCCATTTTTGGATTCAAGTAGCAGGTATCAGCCCGCTGGCAGTCCGGATCCCCTCTCTCATATTTAGCTCCCTCTCTGCCCTTGTTATTTATAAGTTCGCCAGGGAGTTTTTTAGCTATAAAACCGGACTTACCGCCGGACTCCTTTTTACTTTCTCCACCTACCAACTTGTTTTTGCTCATGAAGCCAGGGTTTATCCACTCTTCGAACTGCTCACCATTCTTTCTATGTACTTCTTTATTAGGATAGTATGTTATGAGAAGAACAAAGACTTCTATTGGCTGACCGCAATAAACCTCTTATTAGTTTATGCACATTATTTTGGATACGTTATTGTCATTCTGCAATTGATGTGGTCTTTAAATTATCGGTCCTTATGGCGTATTCCTCGAGGGTTGATTTATCTGATGCTTGCCTTTCTGATCCTGATCATACCCAACCTGATCATTTTATCAAAGCAGGCATATCAAACCTGGTCCGCCGGGACATGGGTTCCTCCCTGTCAAAACCTGGGTAACCTGATGACCATGATCAAAGTGTTCACTAATTCCAGCATAGCTTACTTCCTGGTATTTATCACTCTGGCTTTCGGATTTGGCATACATTATTATTTCAGGAAAATAACCCGTCCTTTGGTCCGGTGGGCCGTGATCGCAGGGATTCTTCCTCTGCTATGGTTACTATCCCTTTCGGTATTTTTTCCCATGCCGGTGATGTGGCATCTCACTTCCATGCCGGTTGTGACTATATTTTTCGTCATCGTGGTCATTATTTTGGCCTCTATCTATATCTCAGTAAAACAATATCATAGAAAAGAAATCATCGATCGTGTTTTAATTTCCTGGTTCCTTTTCCCGCTCATGATCTTTTATTTCTTCTCCCTGAAATGGATACCTTTTCATCTTCCGGTGTTCCTCGATCGTTACCTGATCTTTATTACACCTGTTTTTGCGATTCTGATGGCCAGGATGATCATCCTGCTTCTGCGAAAATTCAAAGAAAGTAGCCGATATCTGATCTGGCTGTCTGTCCTTCTCCTTGCAATAATTACCACCCATCTGAACCCTGATAATCACAGAAAGGTCGAAACCGTAGTTAACAGCATTGGTACATTAAGGCAGCCAAGGACCCCTTTAATAGTGAGTCCTGCCTATTTTGTGCTTAATTTCACCTACTACTACGACAGGGAATTGTTCAGGAAGGTGGATGCGAAAGATATTTATAAAAACCTGTTTCTGAACCTTACCAAAGATGACCTCTATTTTGTCAGTGACCTGAAAGATCTATCTTTTCCCGGATCAAAAGAGATCTGGTACCTGGATGCAGGCATGGATTTACCCATAGAAGACCAAGTGATCTATAAGGAACTCCGTCCGAATTTCCATCTGATGAACGTCATGCATTTTGATGAGAAACATCACCTTTATTATTTCAGGCGATAGCATTAAGTGGATCAGTCTTCTGCCACAGTCAGATTTCTTCCCTCTGGTTCAACCATTTTCATGGGTTCATTGCAGTAAACCAGAAAGTGAGTACTTTTATCCTGGCTCAGACCTGGAAAAGACAAAATGATCCTATAGTACCATGAATGGCTTAATGATTTAGGCAATGCAAAGACGAATTTTTTCTATTGTGGTTTCTGTCTTCAATGAGGAAAGGAGTGTCAGGGAGCTGTATCAGCAGTTAATGAGCTCATTGGATCAGCTTCCTGCCTGGGATTGCGAGTTGATCTGGGTGGATGACGGAAGTATAGACAGATCACGGCAGGAGATCATAAGCCTTATGGAAGAAGAAGCCGGAGGAAGGATCGTTCAGCTGTTTATTGAGTTTTCGAAGAACTTTGGTCACGAAGCCGCCATGATTGCGGGGATAGATCATGCCGGTGGTGAAGCAGTGATCTGCCTTGACGCCGACGGTCAGCATCCTTGTTCAAAGATCAGGGAGATGTTGGAAGCTTATGATCAGGGAGCGGATATTGTAAGGATGAAAAGGGTGGAACGTAAAGATGAAAGAATCCTCCAGAGGTGGCTGTCACATTTTTTCTACCGGATTCTGAACCTGCTTTCTTCCTATCGTTTTGATAACAAATACACCGACTTTTTTCTGATCTCAGCCCCGGTAGCCGAGGTCTTACGGAAACATTACAGAGAAAGGAGCAGGTTTATCCGTGGCATCATTCAGATTATCGGGTTTTCGGTGGTCGAGCTCGATTTCACTGCCAAAGAAAGAAAGTATGGCAAAAGTTCCTACTCTTACTGGAAGCTATTGAAACTTGGAATGAATGCCATCTTTTCCTTTTCAAACAGACCCCTCCGGTTGACCATTTTCATTTCTCTGGTCTTCATTCTGTTTACGTTGTTTTTCGGTGGTTACAGCCTGTACATCTATTTTTTCAGGGAGACTCCTCCCAGTGGTTATACCTCTATCGTCCTTTTCCTGTCAGCCTCTTTCTCCATCTTGTTTATTACACTAACCGTGCTGGCCCTATACTTTGAGAAAGCACTTGAAGAGATTCGGGAAAGGCCTATATACCTTATCAAAAACATCAGCAGATGAGGTCTGCCTGGTTTGTCTCGCTTCATCAATGGCTGAAAACAAGCAGGGGGATGCTATGGGTGCTCGGGTGCATCTTTTGCCTGAACACTTTTCTTTTTCTTTATACCAAACACAATAATGTCCCTTCCTGGCAGAAGCGTGAGGATGCTTCCGGATTTTCCTGGTATTATGCCCATCATTTCTTGTATTTCTATTATTACAAAGGACTTTTTCCTCTGGCCACCCTTCATGACAGTTTGGATTTTTCTCCTCAGGCTGCCACCAGGGAGATACAGGATCAAGGCCGGGAACTGATCATGGAATACGATCATTGGTCCCGCCTGGGAGAACATGCACGTATCCTTGCCTTTCTGCCCGATGCCTGGCTGGCTCAGTCCCCTGAGAAACCTTCTGTAAGATTGTTTAATGCCATCTGGTTTGTCACAGCTTTGATATCTCTTTTTGTTAGTTTCCGAAGAGCAGGAAAACCTATTATGGGACTGGTCTTTGTCATTCTGGTGCAGCTGACTCCCTTTTATCTCTTCGAAGTGTTCGACAATGAGAACATCTTCGCCTTGCAGGCCAGTGTTTTTTTTATCATTCTGGGCTTGCATGCCCCACTCGTTTTTGGGAGGAAGCAATCTTTCATTTCCTTGTCAATCATTACTCTGTTATCTGGTTTTTTAGCTGGTTTTGCCTCCGAGGTACGTAATGAAGTGGCAATTGTCATTCTGACCCCAATCATCATTTATCTGTTGGTAAAGAGTATTCGTCTACCGGCCAGAATCCTGCTTGCCGGTTTATGCCTTTTGATTTTTATGGGAACACGATATGGCATCAGGCAGTATTTCAATGTTTTATATAATAATTCAACCCTGTTGGTAAAGGAACACCAGGGACATGTTTACACGGGCAGTCGTATCAGTGGTCATAACTTTTGGCATCCTGTCTTTTGTGGACTAGGTGATTTTGATAAAAAGTACGGATATGCCTGGGATGACCTAGTGGCATACCGGTATGCAGTTCCTGTTCTGAAACAGAAATATCATCTGACCCTTCCCTGGAAAGGTGACTATCATACCGGTGAATATTATGATAAAGATAGCCTCTATTACAAGAAGTTCGATGAAATACCTGAATATGAAAATGTTATACGCGAGAAGGTGCTTCATGATGTTCGCAACGATCCGGCCTGGTACATGACTATCGTTGGTAGGCGTATGTTACGCACCCTCACCCAAACCATCCCAATCCCGTGGCTGGCCTGGCTCCTTATACCTATATGGCTGATATTCATTAAGAAAATCCGTCGAGTCCATTGGATTATGCTTCTTTCCTCTTTACCCCTTTCCGTGTCCCCCATCCTTATATATTCAGGGAAAGGCGCAACCTATACTTCTGTATTTTTGTACATCCTCCTGGTGATACTGTTGGGTGATTTTCTTATGCATACCAATCGATTGAAAGATGGGCAGCTCACGTGATTTCAGCGCTTTATGGCCATTTTATCTGTTTGTGGCAGGGCTGCTGCTTATTCTTGTCGCACCCTTCCTGCTGTCGCAGGGTATGTTTATGGATGGCCTCATCTATGCCGGGATCTCAAAAAATATGGCTGCAGGACTGGGTACCTTCTGGAATCCTTACTTCAGCCAATATTGTATGCCGGAGTTCCATGAGCATCCTCCCCTGGCTTTAGGGATCCAGAGTCTTTTTTTTCTGGTTTTTGGTGAAAATTATCTTGTAGAGAGAATGTACTCATTTATGGCGATGATGCTGGCCGGATTTCTCCTTGTGAGGCTCTGGTACCAGGCCGGATTTCGCTATGGATGGTTCCCTTTGCTGCTATGGATTTCTGTTCCCCTGGTCTCCTGGACCTGGACCAACAACATGCTGGAAAATACACTGATGTTATTCACCTTGCTCGCTGTGTGGTTTTTTTTCAGAGGGATGAAATGTTACAGGGTCTTTTTCCTACTGCTGGCAGGGTTCTCCTTGTGTTTGGGATTCCTTACCAAAGGACCGTTTGCGCTGTTTCCCCTGACATTGCCGTTGTGGTATTTTATATTTTATAAAGACATCCGTTGGAAAAGAATGCTGGAAGATTCCCTCATCTTGTTTGCAGGAACGGTGCTACCTCTCTTAATATTAGTCACAGTATCTCCTGTTGCAGCCTTGAGCTTGAGAAAGTACTTCGAACAGCAGGTGGTGAACAGTGTGATGCATGTTATTACGGTTGATTCGCGTTTTTTTATCTTAAAACGACTGTTTTTCGAATTGTTGCCTGCTGTCAGCATTTCTTGCGTTATATGGCTGATTACAAGAAAGAAAGGAAAGTTCTTTATCCCAAAATCCCAACTTTCCCTGGCTGGAGTCTTTGGTGCTTTGGGGATGAGCGGGGTGATCCCCATCATGATCAGCATGAAGCAAAGCGGTTTTTATATGCTACCGGCCTTCCCTTTTCTCATCATCGCTCTTGGTATTCTAGTGTTTCCGGGAGTGATTCACCTGACGGAGTGGCTTATGAACAGTCGCTTCGGGAGATTATCAGTAAGAACACTTGCCTTGTTAATGGTCATCACAGGGATTTTGATGACGATCTCCTTCAGAAATTCATACAACCGTGATGAACAAAAACTGATGGAGATTCAAAGGATCATGAACCTTATTCCTGAAGGAACCGTCCTGAATACAGGTGCCGGAATTGTCGATGACTGGGGGTTGCAAGGTGAATTTGTGAGGTACAGGACAGCTTCCCTCGATCCTCTTCTTCTAAGGAGGAGGGAGTACCTGCTCATCAAGACAGACCAACCTGTGAAACCAGAATGTCTGCAGGGTTATCTGAGATATAATTTGCCTAATAAAAATTACTTGCTATACAGGAGATACTCTTTCAACTGAAAAAAACCGGCGAGGTCCTATTCTCCTGTCAGTATAACCTTGGTAACCATGGTCTTGCCGCAGGTGATACCCTTTAGGTGATAAACACCAGCTGCAAGCATGTTGCCATGATCTCCTTTTCCATTCCATTCGAACTGCGTGTGTCCTGCCGGGAACATTCCATCAGCAAAGGTTTTGACTACCCTGCCCTGCTCATCCAACAATATCAGGTTCATCACCTCTGCCTTTTCCATGGTGAACCAGACGGTACTTTGCCGGGTGACTGGGTTAGGAAAGATGCCGGAGCTGATATCACCTTCCGATGATGAACCAATGATCCTGGGCTGCCACAAAACGGCTTGCTCATAAGGCACACCGTTACTGTCACTGATCTCTGATTCAGAAGTAATAATGAGTCCAGTGACTGGGTCAATACCCTCCTCAATATGGAAAGATAGTTTTAAAACAGGGTCTCCTGTTTCAAAGACTAAGGGTTGGATCTGGTACCATGAAATCCGGATGGTACCATCGACGACATTGTACATCAGTGGTTCAGCGGAGTTCAGCATTTCGACCTGCGTCACTTCCCAATTCGCAGGACATTCCAGCACCAGAGAGATGGCTCCTGCTTCTAATTTCTGAGCTGAGAAGAGTGTAATAGTAAGTTCACGGTCTTTCAGGTGGGCTTCCTGAGGTCCTTCGATCAGTACTACCGCCGGTTTCAGTCTTGCGGTGGGAACATAAGACCCATCCACGTCTCCGGTGGTCAGCAGTTTAAGGTTTTGAAGCACCTGCTGAGAACCGTCAATGACTACACTGGGATTATCGTACACCCAGTCACCAACCGGGAAAGAACTGATCAAACCGATGAAACGCCTGCTGACCATCAGTGCGTCAGTACTGTTAATCACCGGGATGAGGTCAACATTGCCTGCAATCTTCTTTAATCCATTCAACACACTGATCCCTACAAAATGTTTCATAATGATCAGTGCATCGGTGGCGTTCACGCCACCCCAGATTTTCGCGGTGGAAGCACTGAGTTTATAGGTGCCATATTCCAGGTTGTTGAAAGAGAAATAGCCCTGCCCGTCAGTAATGGTCTGAGAAACAAGAGTACTACCCATTTTGAGGTACACCGTACTATTATCGATCGGAGTGGCTGGAGTGTTCAGGTAAGTAAGATATCCATCCAGGCTGTGGAATCCGACCTGCACCTGGATGCTACCATTTCCGGTACATCCGATGACATCGGTTACTGTGACTGAAAATAACCCAGTTGTATAGACGGTGAGTGTCTGTGAAGTAGCTCCGGTATTCCACAAGTAGGATGACATCCCTGGCCCTGCGTCGAGGATAAGGGTCGTATTGACGGGAATAATGGTGTCTACACCCAGGTCAACAGCAGGCGGAGGTTGGATGACTGCCGTGAGGGTATTAGAGGTTGCTGGGTTATTGGTCACACAAAGTGCATCCGAGGTTACCACACATTTGATCTGATCCCCGTTCATCAAGTCGGAAACAGTATAGGCAGGATCAGTCCCAACAGTCACATTGTTCCTTTTCCATTGATATCCTGGATTGCTGCCTCCGTTATTAACTGTTGCTGAGTACGTTACCTCTGTTCCTTGACACACAGGACCTGGTGGTGAGGCAGCAATGGTAACAGATACGGACTGGTAAGAATGCACCGTCATATCAAGGTTGTTAGAGACGGCAGGGTTCCCTACGACACAGGAGGCGTTGGAATTCACCTGGCAAAAGACCACATCTCCATTGTTCAGGGAGGAACTGGTATAGGTGGCATTGAATCCTACGGTGACATTATTTCTTTTCCAGATATATGTAGGATTCGTCCCTCCATTGGTCACATTGGAAGAAAACACCACAGTCTGCCCCTGACAGATAGTGGTCCCGGGATCGGCGGAAATGCTGACACTCACGGTAACCGGGTTGTTCACAATCATGACAATAGGGTTTGAATTCACCGGGTTGACATTGACACAAGGTAAGCTGGAGGTAAGCTGACAGGTTATATACTCTCCGTTTTGCAAAGTGTTGGTAACATAAGTCGATGAATTCGTTCCAACATTTACTCCGTTACGTTTCCACTGGTAAACGGGTGATGTTCCTCCATTGGTTGGTGTGGCAGAGAAAGTGACTGAGGTCCCTGTGCAGATAGAAGAAGAGGGTGAAGCTGAGATAGAAATGGTAGGAGTAACGTAATTGTTGACCGTCATCACAACGGGTACAGCCGCAACAGGGTTATTGAGCACGCAAGCCTGGTTTGAAATCATGGTGCATTGGATCACATCTCCATTGACCAGTTGGTTGGTAACATAGGATGTGGAATTATTTCCCACATTCACACCGTTTTTCTGCCACTGGAAGGAGGGACTGCTGCCTCCGTTGCCTGGAGTAGCTGTGAAGGTGACCGTGGTGCCGCTGCATACGACAATCGATGGGGAGGCTGCGATGCTCAGGGATGCAGAAACAGTCGGTAGTACAGTTACTGTTATGGGGCTGGAAGTCACAGGATTACTGGCAGGACAACTCACATTTGAGGTCACCTGGCAGGCGATCACTTCCCCGTTTGTAAGGTTCGAGACCTCATAAGTCGGGGAGTTGGTCCCTGCATTAGTACCATTTCGTTTCCACTGATAAATCGGGTTGGTTCCTCCGTTGGTCACTGTGGCTGTAAAGGTGACACTGGCCCCCTGACAGATGCTGCCGGGAGGTGACTGACTTACAGAAACTGTAACAGGGACCGACGGATTGACGGTTATATAGTTTGTCTTTGTTTTGGTGTTGGAGTATCCAGCCTTGGTTGCAGTAAGACTTACGGTAAAATTCCCTGCCACGTTGTAAGTATGAGAAGGATTTTGAAGCAAGGAAGTCTGACCATCGCCAAAGACCCAGTACCAGGAGGTAGGTGCTCCTATGGTGAGGTCGGTAAACTGAACGGTGGAGCCCTGGCACAAAGTGGTTGGAGTACCTGAAAAGTCGGCGATGACGGGTGCCGTCCCGGTCAGGCTAATATCATCGATAAACAGATTATTCCCGTATCCATTGATCGCCTGGAATTTAATCCGGATATTGGAACCAAGATAGGGTAACAGACTGATGGATTCGGTTCTCCAGTCACCGGAAGCGGAGGGAATAAATTCGTAACTCACGGCAGGTCCGGTGGCAAGTGCGGTTCCTGTCTTTGAGTAGACAATATTACTATAGGTTGCGCCACAATCATTAGAGATGATGACCTTAAGAGTGTCATGAAAAGTGGCATTATAAGGACGATAAGCTACCTTAAAGGTGAGCATGGCAGAGACCATACCTTCCAGACTCACTGCAGGCATTATTATTTCATCCGTCTGGGGATAGGCAGGATAGTTATAGAAATTCATATAGGCACTTTTGGTGGAGCTTCCGTTGCCACCGGCACCGGTATAGATATTCCATGTAACCGAATCATCTGGATTGACCACGGTCCAGTTGTTGGTAGAAAAACTTCCGGACTCAAAATTGTCGGTGAAGGGAGGTGTTCCTGTTGCCTGAACCTGGATGTAGTTGTTCCTGGTCTTGGTGTTGGATCCGCCTGGCCCGTTGATGGTCAAAGAAACCGAATAAATGCCTGCCGCTGTGAATTTAACTTGTGGGTTTTGTGAGGAGGAGGAGGAGCCATTTTGATAAGACACTGTCGAGGGAGAAAAACTCCAACTCCAGGAGGTCGGGCCACCAATCGACTGATCCAGAAATCCAACGGTTTCATTAGTACAGGTATTGGTTTTGTCGGCAGTAAAATTGGCTACACTGCCGATGCTGACAGTGAAGGAGATGGTGGTACCGGCAGTAGTGACATTGGAAACATCAATATCTCCAAGGGTAACACTATCTGACAGGAAGTCGTTTGGATTGGTGGTGTTGTTGAATTCCGTCCTTCCTGAACTATTACTGAAATACGCCTGGTTTGGATTCCCGTTCACATTAAGGGTACCATAGGGTCGGTAAAGATAAATCTCATCAGGAGGGCCATCGGCATTTCCATCGCCTGCTAGGGTGTTGATCCTGTATATGAGTAAGCCCGAACCAGGGAGGCTGTTTTCAAAGGTCCCTGCTTTTTTCCTGTATTCAAAAACAAAAAACTCTGTTGTGGAATTAAGAGAGGCCAGCTTATAGGCATTGTTGGTGGAGGAAGTCAGAGGATTAAGGGTATAAGTGCCAGATGAAGTGATGGTTGGAATGGTCGCCCAACTGGTGTATTTGTACTTCATATAAGCTCCCATATGCTGAGGAGGGTTAGAGGTCGATTCCATGACATCCCAGGAGCCAACAGGACTGATCCCGTTGTCGCTATAGTGATACAAGTCGGGGAAACTGAAGGTATGGGACATCTCATGGCACAAAACTCCGTTGCCGGAACTGCTGATAAAATCTTCGAGCTGAAGATTGTAATCCCATACCTGCTTTCCGTTAATGCTGACCGTCTGACTAAATAAAGCCCATCGATGAGGCCAGAGCAGCGTATTCCATGCGGTAGTAGCTCCTCTCACGATGAAACAAACATTGTCTACATAACCATCATTGTCAAAATCCAGGTTCAGTCCGGCAGGCACCATAGAAGCCACAAAGGCTATGGCATTGGCAAGCAACGTATGCTCACGGCTCGTTTTATTGGCATCGGAATATCCTTCCGGGTTGGTGGTCTCATCATAAGGCATATAGTAACTTCTGGGATGAGTATCCTGGTATGATACAATGACTGATCCTGACGGAGTAGGATAAAAGGTGGAGTTGATAAACAATTGATTGTATGATACTTCATTAAAATAGTTATACATGGAATTATCACCAGTTGTGGTGGAGTTAAACATATTGCTATAGTAAGTCAAGGAAGAAGGGAACTCTGTCTGGTCACTGAATCTGATAAACACAACCAGATTATTGACATTGCCGCTGACATCGGAGGGTCCAAAGTCAGGAATAACGGCTGGTTTTTTGGGGGTGATGGACTCCACGGCGTCGCGCAGCATCTTGTACTTCCACTCAGGAATGTTCTGACCCGGAGTCAAACCTGCTGAAGCCGGATTTTTCTGACCGACGATATAAGGAGTAGGAACCAGGGACCCATCTAAAAGTTTGGCATACACATAGTAATGGGTCTCTTTGTTAATTATTATTGTAAAATCGTTGGCATCATGGATCCACTGATAATATTCATCACCAGATGTAAATGCATGTATTTGGTTTCCATTTGGTTGTGTAAGAATGATGGGGATATTCCTCAGAAAAGCGGCATCAACATTTGCAGAAACTGCCAATAGCATGATGAAGAGTAATCTGGCAAACAGAGTAAAAATTCTCATAAACGATCGATTTTCATAATACAGAGCAAAATTAGATAAAACAAAACAACAGACCTACAGGGATGCTGTCAACTTCTATTGATAGGGAGCCTCTGTGAGTGAAAGTATATGCGTTTATCCGATTCCGGATAAACGCAAACAGGATCCCTGAAAATCTGAGATCCTGTTTGCATCAAATCCAATGTTAGCCTTGCACCCAGGCCACCAAAAGTATTTTTTTATTCAACCAGAATCTTCCGATTTATCTTCTTTCCCTGGTTCTCAATGATAAGATAATAGATACCTGTTGACCAGCCACTGCAATCAATATTCCAGATCTTTTCACCCAGGCTTACTTCCTCTGAAACAGTGTAAACATCCTGCCCAAGAATGTTCTTGACACTCATTACTGTCTTTTTTCCCAATAATCCCCATACATGAACATGAAAATCGGTGGTACCCGGGTTGGGGTAAACTTCAGCATTCATAGTCATTCCAGGGTTATCAGCTATCCCGGAACAGGCATCCACATAAATTGTTTTTGTTGCTGAAGAAGAGCAGTTATTGGGATCACTATAATTATAGGTGATGTAATTATAACCAAGAGCAGCCTGAGCAGGATTGAACATCCCGCCACTTACTCCTGTCCCGCTATAGGTCCCTCCGGCCGGTGACCCTCCGCTGAGGGTAAACGAAGGCCAATAAACGCATACATTCGAGAAATTCTGTAAGGTCACAGTGGGAGCCGCCATGACATTAATCGTCCAGGGTGATGAAGCAGGCCCCTGGCCGCAGATATTGACAGCATTCACTATAAGGGTCGCAGGTCCTGTATAACTGCTGTTGAAAAATACTACTGCATTCTGCGTGGTGCCTGTAACTGTCCCTGCTGCTGATGGTAACAGAGTCCACACGTATGACAACGCTCCACTCAACGGAACAGTGGTATAGGTAGTTGCAGCAGCATTGTTACAAACAATTGCCGGACCCGATGGGGTATTGGCAGCCAAAGGAAGAACAGATACTGTGATGTAATTGGTCTGTGTAAGGGTATCATAATCAACACCATCACTTACAATGAGTGTAACATCATAATTTCCACTCACCTGATAAGTGACTTGTGGATTCTGATCCGTTGAAGAGGAAGGAGTCCCGCCAGGGAAACTCCAGTTCCAGCTGATGGGGATACCATCGGAAAGATCGTGGAAGGTAATGATACCACCTTCACAAACCTGGGTGGCCTGTGCGTTGAAATTGGCAGCCAGGGCTTGCGGAATGATACCAAAGAAAGTAAGATATTCGAACATCAGGTTCTCCCTGGTGGAGGGTAAAGCTCCGTCGATGAGCCCTCCAAACTCGTGGGAACAACCCACGGTCTTATAGGTATCTCCATCATAAGCAACACCGCTTCCATAGGCTGGGCTCTGATTCTGGAAGATCCTGAAAGCATTGGTTCCTGACATCGGACTGATGTGGTCAATATAACTGTTACCACCGTTATAGGAGAAAGACATTCCCTCGGTAAAGGTGCTTGCCTGTCCGTTAAGAGTACTCAGATCACCGGATCCATCTGTTTCACCGAGAATATTAAAGTAGCTGTGAACAGGTGTCTGTGGATCGTATTTCCAGGTATCACCACCTTCCATATACAGCCGTCCGCCATTGTCCAGATAGGTCGCCAGCGACTGTCCGTCGGAAGAAGATAGTACGGCATTTGTTGAGTAGATGCCCAGACAAACGAAAATGCTGGAGTACGTGCCCAGGTCTGTGGGGAAGGAAGTGACATAATTGGAAGCAATCCCCAGGTTCTGAATGGTAGTCTGCATGCTGGTCCCTGAATTATGGTCTGGGTCCAGGTCAACGATCAGCACGGGTACTTGTCCGATGACGGCATTGAAGCTTCCTGAACCTGTTATCCCCAGGTCTGCTGTGAGCTGAATGTCGAAAGCGGCCATATGCCCTGCCGGTGTCAGCCCGTCGGCCGTTATGCTGAAGGTTGCTGCCACCATAGCTCCGGGGTTGGCGTCGCCAAAACCCTGGGAAGTGCTGTTCACGGTGATAAAGGGATCGGTGGATGAAAGCAATCCACTGATGTTGCTGGCCGCAGAGGAGCCGGTGTTCTTGATGGTCACTATAAGAGATACGGTCTCACCCGGATCAATCTTGCCGTTGTTGTTACCTGTCGGATCGGAAATAGTAAACTGTTTGTAGCCAATGGTAGGAGCATGACCTTTGATGGAAAAATAACTCATCCAGACATCGGTCCCGTTCGTGGAGGAAACACTGAAATTGACCTGGTGGTTGTCGGGGATGTCATTGGCAACAGTCCAGGAAAAAGCACCGGGTAGGGTACTGGTTTGTCCGGCGGCGATATTGCCGAAGCTTGCTGTATTGGTCAGAATGGTCACATAGGTGTCTGTTGTGGACAAGGTGGAGGTAACATTGTCAGCCTGTATCACACCCACATTTTTTACTGTAAAATCAAGAGTGTTGTTTTCCCCATAGTCCATCAGGCCATTGTTGTTCCCCGTATTATCGACCAGGTTGTAGCTTTCTTTGACAACATAAGGACCGGTGGGGGGTATCACGGACACATAACCTTCGTAGCGGTAATAATTCTGCAGGTTGACCACCACCTTGATCTGGTCAGGAGGGAGCTGGGTGCCCGGAATATTAATGGAGACCGGTCCTCCTGTTCCTGTTCCTGTACCAAGGATCTCTCCATTGAGCGACAGACAGATCAGTGATCCTGTATTGGCTGTAACGGTGAAAGATGTTTCTCCTATGAAGATGGTAGGGTTGTGGACCACAGTGAGAAGTTGAGGCACTTCAGAATAGACCGTGAGAAAGGCATCCCCATGGTGGTGGAAGAGGTTATAGGTGACTTCTTTTTCCGTGGTATTGTATGGCCAACTCGACTGCTCGAGGAAAAACTTGCCGGCAGCATTGCCGAAGGCCGGAAGAATACCTCTTTCTGCAGGGGTACTGCTGAAGGTCGGCATGAACTCAGGCCACATGTTGTCGTAAACCCCCCAGATATAGGCATCATTCACAAAGGAATAAGAGGTTTCCGAGGCAGCCAGAATGCCCAGGGCACCGGAAGGCTGACCATTATACGTGTACCTGTGGAATTTCTCTGCAAAAACCTCCATAGGTGAGTTGTACTTGCCTGTAAGACAATTCACTGACATGATGTAACTGAGGTCGGTGTTGGTGAGGCCGTCAATATCTCCGTTCAGGTAAGCTGGTTCTCCCCATCCGTCTTCTCCTCCATGATCTCTGTGCTGCAGCATGAAAGATCCTTCGTTGAGTGCATCGTTAACTTGGCTGGCATTTCCACCGGTCCAGCCTGAGAGCCCCTGAGGGGTGGCAGGGATATAACCCAGTCCGGTGGGACCAAAAAAGTTTACCACATCCGTGGTGTTGGTTGCCGTAGACCAGGGATCAACACTGGGATCCCCGATATATACAGCATTGATCCTGACAGGAGTCTTTCCAAGGGCATTCTGCCAGAACCCTCCTATCACGCTGCTGCATAGCTGGAACCATCTTTCCGTCTGCCACCCCAATGCCGTGATTGGATGGGCATAAAAATCGGCACTGGTGGGAGGATTCCTTTCATAGTCAATAAATTTCCTGACCATAAGTTGCAACTGTTGCTCATTCTGTGCCGTCATCCTGGCCATCACGATGTCAGGCAGATCATCGCCGTCCACATCACCCAGGATATTGTCTGAAACACAATAACCATCCCAGATGGGAGAGTTCATCGTATTGGCAGGATCACTGCCGTAATCACCGATAAGCAGGATCGCTACCGGTGGTATCGTCCAGGTGTTATAGGCATTATCGATATAACTTTCGATGACCGTTGTGCTGCTGCCTCCAACCTCGTTAAGGGTTTTGATGCCGGTAAGAATTCCCTGTTCCGTGCGGAACTTCTTGATACTGTCAGCCCAAACACTGAAATAGGCATCGTTGGGCACGATGATCAGGTATTCATAACCCACATCATCGGTGTTTACATTCGATTTGTTGTAGTTGACTTTACCCAGCTGATCGTAATTCAAAATGAGGTCACTGAGCATAGGATCAGTCCAGCGGCTTCTCAGCCGATCCTCCCCGAAATGACCATTGCCACCTGAAAAATGAACTTTGATTCTCAGGTCTTTATACACTGTGAGTTCTTTGGTCACCGGGTTGTATTGAAAAGGAGAGATGCCCAGCATAACTACATCCACACCTCTCATTTTAGAGGGAGTGGAGATGAGTGCCGGCTGTGAAGGATAAAAGGCATTATTTGAGTAGATCTCCTCATTTACAGGATATTCCAAGCCATCTTCCGTCTCTTTGGGAATCCTGGGAGCCGGGCCCAGATCAACGTCCTGGATAGTCTCAGTCCGCATGTCCAGAATCTCAATGCTGGCTGTGGCCGACTGGGGGATGGCAATATAATTTGAAACCCCGGGTACATTAGGTGCACCGGCATTGTTGGGAAGGAAAATACCTTTCAAGCCGATGGATGACATCATCTTTCCATTGATGCTGACTGGTTCGAGGGAAAAATCGGAGACGGAATAGACCAATTCAATCCCTTCGGAGCTCTGGCTGATCACCGTAAGACCGGCCTGCCCCCAGTTGTCCTGGTAATGATACTGTGTCTGGCCGAAAATGAAGGTTCCGCTCATGGTGAAGATCAGAATCAACAGGCTGAGTAAAGATTTTAATTTCATAGGTATTGGGTTAAACAAGGGTTATTATTTCCAGTGATGTACGAAGATACAGATATTAATTCTATCAAACCATGTATGATTACTGTTTGACCAGCTTACGGGTGATGACCGATGTTGTCCCCTGGACCTTAATAAAGTACGCACCGGAAGCCAGTTCTTCAAAGGTTCCTGTAAGATCGATGATATGTCTTCCGGAGTCGAGTTGCTTGCGGTCAATGAAAACCTGTTTCCCTTCAGATGTTGCAATTTCAATAGTAACGGATTCATTGTCAGATAACTGTATACTAAGAGTCAGTTGGTCTTTGAAAGGATTGGGACTAACCGCCACCGACAATGCAGCTTCCAGTTCGCTGGTACCTGCAGTCCCTGATATTATCACCGGAAAACTGGTCACCACCAGGCGGTTATAACCAGAAACATAGAGTTCAGCACCTCCGAGCACAGTGGGCAATTGTTCAAAGTTGATCTGGACATTACCTTGGGCATCGGTGACTCCGTAACCCAAAAGGGTATTGTTTTGCAGTAAGGCGCAGGTAGTCCCTTCCTGGGGAATACCTGAATACAGAATCTGGGCAGCCATCCCCGATGCATAGGCCGGGACATAATTGGGGTAATTCCAGGTGGTTGGGATTTTGGGAATATCGGTCCAGATTCCCATCACCGGATCACCGAGAACGTTGCAGCCATAAAAACACCACCTGAGAGCGCCTTCTTCCCACTGTCCGGGCGCATTCACCCATGAAGAGGATTGGATCCTTGACTGGCGGTGGGTCTCACCGATACGGTAGAATTTATTATGATACAGGGCGTTGACAAATTCCCGGTGCAGATGTTCTGAAGGTCCTTCGGTCTGTCCTTCGTTGAACCAGCCATACCTGGAGTTCCCTACATAGGCAACGGCAAAAAGGTTCAGGTTCATCATATCCTCTGCAATACAGTCTTCTGAATCAAAGGAAGCCGAATAACAACCATGGGAGTATATGATGGAATAGGTATGATGGGTTCCGTCGAGGTTCTGAAAATTCGAGGGTACGATATCCCACTGGTAAAGGCGGAGGTTATAATCCGTACTGGAATGCCCGCTGTGATGGATAAATGGATAACCTTCCTGCAGCATATCCAGCATATCGGATGGGTCCCAGGGAGCAGGCAGGTCCCTGTCGTAGAGTTTTTCAATGATGCGGTTGGTGTCAATGCCATCTGTGATATAGCCATTGTTCGTATGATGACCGATCAGCAGATCCAGGTAATCACAGCCCCAGGTGAGCGGATTTTCATACAGGTTTTCTCCTAACATCAGCACCCTGTTCTGTTCTCCCGGGACAGAGGTGTTCTGATAAGAAAAATCTTTGGCAACCAGGTTATTACATTCCTGTATATTAGAGAAGGGAAGGCGTCCGACGGCTACTTCCGGAAAGAGGTCGTCTTCACCAATTTCACCCCAGATGTGGTTGCTGTTGGTATCCCAGTTGCCATCAAGCGACGAATAATACAGGTCTGAGGGAATGTCCCAGTCTTCATAAAGGGAACTTGACTGAACCTGGCAGTAGAAACCACGATAGGGGATCACATTGACATCCCCACCCAATAACACATAGTCAATGCCGTGGTTCTGATATTCCTGCCTGATGTAGTTCCGGATTTTTTCAGCAAGGTCCTGGCCGGTCGACTGGGTGTTGATGGTGTTAGTATTGATAATATGTGTTTTCATTCCCTGTTTCAGGTAGTATAGTACCAGGTTGGAAAAGGAATTTTCATAGAGGGCCGTGGTCACGACCAGGATCTGATAATCGTTGATATCGGCTTTGGGAAGGGGATAAGATGCCAGCATGCCGGGGTTGTCGACCAGTTCTGATATCTCTTTCTTTCCGGCTTCGTTCCTGTAGAGGTTCTTTAATGCTTCTTCTCCCTGTGGATCGGGTTTGGTGTGGAACTTCACCGTGAGCGAGCTGTAATATCCAAGGTTCTGCAAAGCAGGATGATACATGACCGGGGTGATATGGACGTTCCCGATGGAGACTCCTTTCAGAAAACCGGTACTCACCCTTCCATGAAGGGATACAGGGTAAGGTACTTTGGATTCGTATACCGTCTCTTTGATGTAAAAATTCCCCGTACTGCCTTCCGAGACAGGTCTGACCCCTTGTACCGGGTAGAGCAGGTGCTTGCCGGGAATCTCATTCCAAGTGCCCGGGACCACCTCCACGAAATCAAGGATCTCACCCGGAGGAAGAGCCATATTTATGGCAAGGTATGGCAGGGCCGGCTCACCCCTGGGTCCGGTTATCTGAAGGCCTGAAAAAGAAATCATCTCAAAGTTCCCTGCGATTGTAATATCCGGTTTGCTGAAATGATATGTTTTTTCAAAAGTGGCAGCCCCGGATACCAGGACGGAAAACAGTAAAACTGCATTGAGTAAGAATTTCTTCATTCTTTTTTGGGTTAGGGGTTGAAAGAACCATTCACGTCACCTGTCGAGATTCCATGGATATTCATTTCCACCGTTCCGGAATTTCCTAAAGAGACAACCGGGTGCTCAAAGATCCAGTTTCCGGCAGGAAAGGAGTACACAAGTCCGACAAAATACTTCTGAATGTAAAAGGCATCAATAGAATTTATAACCTGGTTATCATTGACATCAGCTGCTTCAAGGTTGAGTCCGGTGAGATTTACGATCTGTACAAAATGGCGCAGGGTCACCAGGGCATCTGTGGAGTTTATCCCCCCGGGCGGTTTGGAGTAGATGACCCTCAACTCATAGGTTCCGGGGTAGAGGTCCTCAAATTGATATTGTCCTGTGGAATCAGTAAGCACCTGGGCAATGATACTGTCCTGCTGGGTCAGCAACACCATGGCACTGTCAAGGGGGGTACCGCTAAGGTTGGCGTAAAAGACACCACCGCTCAGGTTGGCTTGAGGGAGCACTGTAATGGAGAAGGTATCAGCAAGACAATGGTACCCGCTCACGATCAGGATAAGGGTTCCCGGAGCCAGAGTGCCTGTCCCCAGTGGAATATAAGCGTTACCCATAGTGTCGGAAATGGCCGTGCCTATCATGAGTGTGTCTTTCAGCAGGGTGAACACCACTCCCGAAACCGCAGTGCCGGCAGTGTCAGCATGAATATTGAATACCGTATCGGCAATGACAAGGGTGTCATCATAGGTCAGTTCAAGGTCCATGGGAACATCGGTCCAAAGGAACATGGCAGGATCACCCAGAAGGTTACAGTCATAGAAGCACCATCTCAGGGCTCCTTCTTCCCATTGGCCCGGAGCATTCACCCAGGGGGCCGTATTGATCTTGGAGAGCAGGTGGGCCTGCCCGGCCTGGCCACTGAGCGGGCTGAACAAAGCGTTGACGAACTCCCGGTGAAGGTGTTCGGAAGGTCCTTCCGTAGTACCCTCATTAAACCAACCATATCTTGAATTTCCAAAGAATGCGACGGCAAAATTATTGAGATTCAACATCTTTTCTGCAATGCAGTCACTGTAATCGAAGGCAGCGCAGTAACATCCGTGGGTGTAAACTGGAATATAGTTGTGCAGGATACCGTTAACCTGGGAGAAATTGGCATCAGTGATGCCGCTGCTGGTCATGCGCATCAGGTAACTTTCGTTGGAATGACCTACATGATGAAGAAAGGCGGTGCCGCTGTTAATTTCACTGAGAAGCTGGGCAGTGGTCCATGGTGAAGGAAGATCCCGGTCATACAGTTTTTGGATGTTCTGATCTTCCGGTATTCCCTGGGTGGTATAACTATTGTCGGTGTGGAAGCCGATGAGCAGGTCCAGATAATCACCACCCCAGGTGAGGGGGTTATCATAGAGTTTTTCACCAACCATCAATGGTTTGCTACATTCCGGAATGACAGGATGATCTTGGTAATGCAGGCTTTTGTGGATCAGGTTGTCCAGTTCTGCAGTAGTGGAGACCGGCAGCCTTCCTACGGAAACTTCAGGAAGCAGGTCATCTTCTCCGATCTCCGCCCACATATTGTCTCCATCCGTGTTCCAGCTGCCATCCAGGGCTGAATAATAGAGATCAGCAGGAATATTATAATCCACATAAAGGGATGAAGACTGGACCTGGCAATAAAAACCCCTGGCAGGTACCTGCTCCGCATCACCGGCAAGCAATACATGAAGGATCTGGTGATCCTCGTATTCCTGTATGATGTAGTTCCTGATCTTTTCCTGGTTATCGGCACCCGTCATGGCGGAATAAATGACAGAAGTGGATTGCACCTTCGATTTCAGGCCCCTGATATAATAGAAATCAATCAGATCCTCAAAGTGATCGCTGAAACTGGCGGGTGCAATAATAAGTATTTGATAGTCAGAACTGTCACTCGTCGCGGGTGGATAAAGATCGGTCATTTCCGGGTTCTGGGCGAAGTTCCGGACCTGCTTCAGAGCGAAGACAGAGCTGGGTGTTTGAAGGATTCCGGCATGGCTGGCAGCCTTATGTGTATGAACAGTAATGCGGATATTCTGGTAGTACTGCAGGGTTTTCTGAACCGGATCGTAGATCACGGGACAAAAGGTACTTAACAGGATTCCGTAACCATGAAGATAGTGGGTGCTCCAGTTTCCAAGAGCCTTCGCGGGAATAAGCCCTTCTTCAATAGCAGGAGGCAAGGGAGCGGAAGTTTCATTATTATCTCCGGTCGAAAGAGGACGCGAAATACTCACCAGGGGCATCTCAAAATGTCCTTCAACGGAAGTCAGGTCCTTTCCGGTGAATTCCACATCTTCAGCCTCGCAACCCGGAGGCAGTAATAGTTTTATTTCAAAGTAAGGAAGGGCAGGCGTTCCCGCAGGTCCGGTATTCATGGCACCCTGAAACGTGGCGTGCCTAATGTCCCCCTTCTGCCCGATCAGGGGATACGGAACCAGGTAATCATACATGATCACCTGGCCAAAACCCTTTGGTGCCAGTGTTAGAATGCTGATGATCAAGGTCACAAGAACCACCAGCCATCTGGTTTTCATTATATCTTTAATATAAGTCTGCAAGAACACGGAAATAACCCGCTGATTCTTCCATTAAGACAGGATTTGAAATGAACAGTTGTCTTAATGATTCCATGCTGCAAAACTACCGAAAATATTAAGAGGGCTTATTATGCCCAATCCACTGCATATCATAAAATTGTGTTATTTTTGCACACAACTTTTGAGTAACAAGATATATAATTGACAATCAATAATATAGAGAAGATTCCCATTCATCACCTCAGGGAACTGGAATCAGAGTCGGTATATGTGATACGTGAGGTGGCGGCTCAGTTTGAAAGACCCTGTCTGCTGTTCTCGGGAGGTAAAGATTCCATCGTCCTCACACACCTGGCAAGGAAAGCATTCTATCCGGCCCGTATTCCTTTCCCCCTGGTTCATATCGACACAGGTCATAATTTCATCGAAACACTGGAATACAGAGATAAACTTATTAAAGAACTGGGTGTGAGGCTTATTGTTGGTTCTGTCCAGGAGTCCATCGATAAAGGAAGGGCTGTAGAAGAAACCGGTTACAATGCCAGCCGGAATGTGTTACAGACCGTTACTCTTTTGGATACCATTGAGCAAAATAAATTTGATGCTGCCATGGGGGGTGCCCGCAGGGATGAGGAAAAGGCCAGGGCCAAGGAAAGGTTTTTCAGTCACCGCGATGAATTTGGGCAGTGGGACCCCAAGAACCAGAGACCCGAACTGTGGAATGTCTTCAATGGCAAGAAACACATGGGCGAGCATTTCAGGGTGTTTCCCATCAGTAACTGGACCGAGATGGACATCTGGCAGTACATTTTACTGGAGAAAATTGAAATGCCCAGCCTGTATTTTACCCATGAGAGAGAAGTGTTTAACCGCGACGGGGTATGGCTTGCCGTGGCTCCTTTCATGAAAATGAAACCAAATGAGAAGGCGGAGCTGTTAAAGGTCAGGTGCCGTACCATCGGTGATATCACCTGTACTGGTCTTGCGTTATCAGAAGCCAATAATCTGGAAGATATCATTCAGGAGACAGCTGCCACCCGTGTTACCGAAAGAGGTTCCAGGTTCGATGACAAAAGGTCGGAAGCAGCTATGGAAGACCGGAAGAAAGAAGGTTACTTTTAGGAATTGACAATTGATAATTAATAATTGATTATTAATAGGTTAGTGATTATTTAAGGGTTGAATATTTGGGTTGATTATGAGGGAGTCGGAAGAGTTTAGTTCGAAAGGGTATCTTGACATGGAGCTGTTGCGGTTTACCACTGCCGGAAGTGTAGATGACGGGAAGAGCACCCTGATCGGCAGGCTGTTATATGACAGTAAGTCCATCTTCGAGGACCAGCTCGAGGCCGTTAAGAAGGCCAGCATCCAGAGAGGGAGTGAATATATTAACCTGGCACTGCTTACCGACGGACTCAGAGCCGAGAGGGAACAAGGGATCACCATTGATGTGGCCTACCGTTATTTTGCCACACCCAAAAGAAAGTTCATCATTGCAGATACCCCGGGTCACATTCAATATACCCGGAATATGGTCACGGGTGCCTCCACGGCCAATGCAGCCCTGATCCTGATTGACGTAAGAAACGGTGTGATCGAACAGACCTGCCGCCATACTTACATTGCTCACCTGCTGGGCATTCCTCATCTGATCGTCTGCGTGAATAAGATGGACCTGGTGGAATACAGCGAAGAACCCTTCAACAGGATACGGTCTGAGATGGAAGCATTCGCCGACAGACTCGGGATCAAAGATATGAGGTTCGTCCCCATCAGTGCCCTCAAGGGGGATAATGTGGTGGATCATTCAGAACATATACCCTGGTACAAAGGCAATACCCTGATGAACCTGCTGGAGACCATCGACATCACCTCCGATCATAACTTCGAAACGGCCAGATTCCCGGTGCAATACGTTGTCCGGCCGTTGTCCGACGAACATCACGATTACCGGGGCTATGCCGGCAGGATCGCCGGAGGTATTTTCCGTCCGGGTGACCAGGTGATGGTACTGCCTGGAGGTCAGAACACTACTATTCGTGAAATCCATTTTTACGACCAGCCACTTGAAAGAGCTTATCCCCCTATGTCAGTGTCGATGACACTGGATCACGACATCGATATCAGCCGGGGAGACCTGATCGTGAAAGCTGGTCAGCTCCCCAAATCAGGCCAGGATATCGAAGTGATGTTATGCTGGTTTAATCCCAGGCCCATGACGGTCAACGGGAAATATATACTCAGGCATACTACCCGGGAGCTCAGGGCATTGGTGAAGGAGATCAGTTACAAGGTCAATGTGAACAATCTGGAACAACTGCCTGCCGACGGAGGGATGATGATGAACGATATCGCCTGCGTGGTCCTCAAAATCACCAAACCCCTCTACTTTGACTCTTACCGTGAGAACAGGATCACGGGAAGCCTGGTGCTCATCGATGAAGCTACCAACGAGACCGTGGCTGCAGGGATGATCCTCGATAGCCATCCATATTAACAGATATACGCATCAACTACCTGAACCATTAACAAACTTGACTTAAAACAACTGCCATGTACGGAAAATTCAAAAAATATCTCCAGCAGGAGATCGACAAGATCAAGACCGACGGCCTTTATAAAGAAGAAAGGATCCTGACCACGCCCCAGGGTGTACATATCAAAACCGCCAAAGGACTCGATGTCCTCAATTTCTGCGCCAACAACTACCTGGGCTTGTGTAACGACCCCAGGGTTATGGCCGGTTCCAATATGGCCTTTTTCCGGTGGGGGTTCGGTATGGCTTCCGTCCGTTTCATCTGCGGTACTCAACAGATCCATAAAGACCTGGAACGGAAACTCAGCGAATTCCTCGGTATGGAGGATTCCATCCTCTTCTCTTCGGCCTTCGATGCGAATGGTGGCGTCTTCGAACCCTTGTTTGATGAATATTCAGCCATCATCTCCGACGAGCTCAACCATGCCTCCATCATCGACGGGGTAAGGGTATGCAAGGCCCAGAGGTACAAGTACAAGAACAACAACATGGCCGACCTCGAAGACAAGCTCAAGCAGGCAAAAAATGCACTATTCAAAATCATTGTCACCGACGGGGTTTTCTCCATGGACGGGATCATCGCCCAGGTGGACAAGATCTGCGACCTGGCCGATAAATATGATGCCCTGGTGATGGTGGACGATTCCCATGCCACAGGTTTTGTAGGGCCTACAGGCAGGGGAACCCACGAATACTGCAACTGTATGGACAGGGTGGATATCATCTCCACCACCTTTGGGAAAGCCCTTGGCGGAGCCTCCGGCGGATGCATCTCCGGCCGTAAGGAGATCGTGGAATTTCTCCGGCAGAGGTCCAGGCCTTATCTTTTCTCCAACTCCCTGACCCCGGCCATCGCAGGGGCCACCTACGAAGTACTTAATTTCCTCTCTGAAAATCAGGACCTGATCAACAAACTGAACGAAAATACCCGTATGTTCAGGGAAGGTATGGAAAAAGCCGGATTCCGGATTGTACCAGGCACCCATCCCATCACACCCGTACTGTTCGGACATCTTCCCAACGATGCCCAGATCGCTCAGCACTTCGCTACAGAACTCCTGGATGAAGGCATCTATGTGATCGGATTCAGCTACCCGGTGGTTCCCAAAGGCCAGGCCAGGATCAGGGTGCAGGTATCTGCAGCACATAGCAAGGATAACATCGAATTTGCCCTGAAAAAATTCGCTAAAGTCGGGAAGAAACTAGGGGCTATCTGAGGGTGACCCGCCCTATCGCTTGTTTTTTTCTACTATTGTTAATTTATTAACAGAAACTCGTATTTTCGCAAGAAAATCACAGCTCATTTATTTTATACTTCACTGGCTTGATATTCGGCATTGGCACTGATATTATAGAAGTGAAAAGGGTGGGTGAACTGGTTGCTAAAGGAGAAAAGTTCATCGAGACTCTTTTTACTCCCTCTGAGATTGAATATTGCGAAGCAAAACGTTTCAGGAACCAGCATTATGCTGCCCGCTTTGCAGCCAAAGAAGCTTTTATGAAGGCCCTGGGAACCGGGTGGGCCAAAGAAATTGCCTTTAACCAGATCGAAGTGGTCAATGATGAACTGGGAAAACCGGACCTCGTGCTATATGGCAAATCAGCCGAATTCATCAGTGAGAAAGGGATCACCAATATCAACCTGTCACTCAGTCATTTAAAAGATATTGCCGTGGCTATCGTCATTATAGAAACCTCATAACAACATAAGAATATGTCGAACATTGGTTCTTACGAAGACAGGATCAGGGATTTTTCCTGGAAGATCTCCGAAAAGGAGCTTGATTACCAGGATGGCAACATGATCAACATCGGTTGGTACTGTTCCGACCGCATCTGTAAACAGGGCAAAGCCGGAAAAATGGCGCTCATCTGGGAAGGACTGGGTGGTCACGAACGAAAGCTCACCTACGACGACCTGCGGCGTACCAGCAATACGGTGGGCAGCTTCCTGAAAGGACTGGGCATTGCACCCGGTGACCGGGTATGCCTTTTCATGGACAAGATTCCTGAATTGTATATCGGATTCCTCGGGATCCTCAAGATAGGAGCCATCGCACAGCCACTGTTTTCGGCCTTCGGGGATGAATCCCTGTTCGTCAGGCTGGAGAATGCCGGCACCAAAGCCATCATCACCCAGAAAAAACACGCCCCAAAAGTCAGAAAGATCCTCGACAAACTTCCGGAACTCAAACACTTGATCGTGGTGGATTTTGATCCTTCCAAACCTTTACAGGATAAGGACGTTCCATTCGACCTGTGGAATACACCCTGGGTGGATGAGCTGGAGATTTATCCCACTTATGCAGAGACTCCCTCGGTACTTCATTATACTTCAGGGACCACCGGACAACCAAAAGGGGTGAAACATGTTCATTATTCTCTTATAAGTCAATACCTTACCACCAGCTGGGTGCTGGATATCAAGGATGATGACATCTACTGGTGTACAGCTGACCCGGGCTGGGTGACAGGAACCTCGTATGGTATCGTAGGGCCTTTCAGCATGGGAGCCACCCAGTGCGTCATGGACGTCGGATTCTCGGCAGAAGCCTGGTACAGGTTCATCGAAAAGCACCGTATTACTATCTGGTATTCCGCCCCCACTGCCATCCGAAGCCTGATGAAAGCCGGCTCCGAGCTGGTCACCAGATTCGACCTGTCCTGCCTTCGCCACCTGGCCAGCGTTGGAGAACCTCTGAACTCCGAGGCCGTCATCTGGTCAGAAAAGGTCTTCGGAAAACCATTTTATGATACTTACTGGCAGACTGAGACCGGTTCTATCATGATCAGCAACTACCCGGGCATGAAAATCAAACCCGGTTCCATGGGCAAGGCATTCCCCGGCATCGCTGCCTGTGTGCTGGATACCAAGACCTTTGAGCCCATCCCTGAATCTGGTAAGATAGGCCTGATAGGATTTAAACCCGGGTGGCCGTCGATGATGCGAATGTACTGGAATAATGAGGAGACTTATAAAAACAAATTCAAAAATGGTTGGTACCTGCCGGGCGACCGTTCCAGCATCGACAATGAAGGGTATTTCTGGTTCGTCGGACGTGATGATGATGTGATCAACACCGGAGGACACCTGGTGAGCCCGTTCGAGGTGGAGTCAGCCTTGCTCGAAAATGAGATGGTGGCTGAATCTGCCGTGGTAAGCAAACCCGATGAGATCAATATGGAAGTGGTCAAAGCCTTTGTGACCCTAAAACCCGGATTTGACGGGAATAAGGACACTGAGCTTACCATCATGAATTTCATCAGGAAAAAACTCTCTCCTCTGGCCATGCCACAGGAAATAGAATTCGTGCCTAACCTTCCCAAAACACGTTCCGGCAAGATCATGAGAAGGATTCTCAAAGCAAAGGAATGGGGTGAGGAGATAGGCGATACTTCCACCCTTGAAGACGATTGAGAGTAGAATCTCCTGGCACAAGTCAAGCTTCATACCTATAAGCTTCATAGGATATTTATCAAACCTCTCTGAAAAGGTAGCAGGGTACTATATATAATGGTGTGAATTATGGATGCTGCCTGGAAGTAGTTTTTTCCACGTAATTATTTGTTTTGTGTTAATGATTCGCTAATTTTGAGCGAATCGATGGATAGGGTTGTTATTTCTTTTATTGAAGTAGCATACTGCTTGTATATGAATTTGAGATTGTACATGAAATTCAATTAATTAATAATAAGCAAACCAACGAATTAAAATCAAGCCTATGAAAAAATTAGTATCATTGTGCATGGTGATGGCGTTCCAGCTCATCGCCCTTTCCCTGATCGCCCAGAACATCAGTTTCTCGGCACAGATGCCTGAAGGCCTCAGGGCTAAAAAACCAGACCACACCAACGTCAAAGTGGGAAGCTGGCCCGGCTGCATCCCCTGTGCCATTCCTGAAAATGAACCGGATATCCCCACCGATGGTGTGGATGTTGTCAATGGTGGCTGTAACAGTACGCCAAGGGTATATACCGATATAGCCATCGGACAGACCTTTTGCGGAAGAGCGAACCAATACTCTTATTATGGTTTACAATACCGCGACACCGACTGGTACCGCCTCATCCTTACAGAACCAAAAACCTTGTATTGGTCGGGTATTGCTAATTTTTATATCACTCTGTTCATTATCGCCTCACCCTGTGAATCAGGACCTCCTATTGTTACTTATCTTGCTGATGTTTATCCCGGTACTGTCGGGACGATTGCCGCGTATCTCAATCCGGGAGAATACTGGTTTTGGGTAGGCCCCTCCAATTGGGGAGATCCTTACTATTACACTGGCGACTATATGGTCACCCTCACAGAGACGCCTCCTGTGGAGCCCTGGTGCAATCTCGGCATCACTGTGGGTGCAGGTGGTACTTATCCCAATCTCACGGGAGTAGGGGGTCTGTTTGAAGATATTAACTCCAGCGTCCTTACCGAAGACATGGAAGTTACGATCATTAGCAACCTCGTTGAGCCGGGTACCGTGGCCCTCAATCAATGGGCAGAAGATGGCAACGGTCCTTACACCTTGACTATCAAGCCCAGTGCAGCTGTTGTCAGGAATATTACCGGTAACGTTGCTCTTGACATGATCCGCCTGGAGGGCGCCGACAGGGTTACCTTCGACGGCCGCTATGCCGGCTCAGGCAAGTACCTGCTCTTCAGAAACCAGGCCGGGTTTAACAGCACCTTCACCTTTAAAAACGATGCGACCAACAATACCCTCCGTAACTGCATCATCGAAGGCAGCAACAGGGTCACCTCCGGGGGGGTGGTCCAACTGGGTGCAGGCACCACAACAGGGAATGATAATATTTTGATCACAGAAAACCTCTTCCGGAATTTTAATACGGTCAACCCCAACAATATGCTGAGTAGTAACAGTACTTCTACAACGATCAACTCCGATATTGTGGTTACCAATAATGAATTCAAGAATTTCCGGACCAGCGGTATCTATGTGGCTGGTTCAGGGGCAGGGACAGCCTGGACGGTGGAGAACAATGCATTCTATTATGACTTTGCTACTCCCAATACGCTGGCTCAGACCGTTATCAGTTTTGCACCCAGCGTATTAAGTTCAAACAACGTGATCAAAGGAAACCGTATTGGTGGCAGCGATGCCAACAACGGTGGTGCTCCCTGGGTGAACAGTGCCAACCTCACCTTCAAGGGTATTTTTGCCAATGCCGGTACCTATACCATTGAAGATAACATCATAACGAATATCTTACTCAGTGGTAGTGGTGCTGCCCATTTTACGGGTATCGACCTTTCGGTGTTCCAGGGTGTCACCAGCAGCGTGAAAAACAATATCATCGGTTCAGTGGCTGCCCCTAATTCCATCACTCTGGCAGGTACGGGCAATTTCACCGGGATACGCGTCAATTCAACACTGCCGGTACAGAGACTGGAAGGCAACACCATCGCCAACATCACTTATACTTCAGCCGGGCTTGGATCACCTCTGATCAAGGGTATCGGGGCCAATAAGGCCATCCTGACCAAAAACAAGATCTATGGGATTAACTGCAACGGGTTGAGCCTGACACCCACTATGTACGGTATCTACCTGAACGGTATAGCCGGGGTTACCAATGAATGTACCAACAATATGATCTCCATGGGCGGCGGCGCCGTGCCTAACCCACTGATCTACGGTATCTATGAAGGATCTGCTGCCAATTCAAAATGCTACTATTATTATAATACCGTTAACATCTACGGCAACGCTTCCACAACCCAGAAATCGGTTTGCTATTACCGTCAGAACTCGGTGAACGTGACCCTGAAGAACAACCTTTTCAGTAACTTCCGTGCAGCCGGTCCCGGTGGACAATACGCCATCTATACAGCCTCCGGAACCTACTGGACCTATTCCAACTTTAACGACCTGTATACGGCTACCACACCTCTGGGCAACTGGGCTGGTGCCAACAAGGCCACCTTCGCCCTCTGGAAAACGGCCAGCGGCAAAGATCTCAACAGTATCAATTTCGGACCAGCCTATTTCACCAACGACGACCTTCACCTCACCGCTGCCAACACCGGTATCGACGGAAAGGGTAATCCAGTCGTGTCCTATACCCAGGATATTGACGGAGATCTGAGGAATGTCACGGTGCCCGATATTGGTTGCGATGAATTTGTGTCAGCACCTCCAAGACTGGGAGGAGAATCGACTGCCACATCCGGTGCCTTGAAAGTCTATCCCAATCCTGTGAGTTCTGACGCTAACCTGGAATTATACCTGGAAGCTGATCAAAATGTGGAGATCAGCCTCTACAACCTGATGGGCGAAAAACTGGAGGTCATTTCCTCAGGAATGATGACCAGGGGAACCCATCAGCTCACATTTACCATGGACCGTTTTACCGGAGGAATGTATTTTCTCAGAATGACGGCCGGAGGTAGCTCCGTGGTTCAGAAAGTTCAATTAATCCGATAAATAATTCGGATTTATATTGATTTAAGAGGCTGTCTCATAAGGCTGGAAATGCTTCGACTCCGCTCAGCATGACATTTGATTATCAATGTTTTGTCCTATTGAGCGGAGTCGAAATATTGACAAAATATTGATGTGAGACAGCCTCTTTTTTAGGTTCATCCAATTTGGGAAAAGTGTCTTATTGCAGATCTGCGTTCGGATCCAGATTACGGATGTAAGCAAGCAGTTCTTTGGTGAAATCGAGGTACAACACGAGCTTGTTGTAATCAAAATCAATATTATTAAGATACTGTAAAATCAGCGCATCTCCGATGAAAGTGTCTGGCAGCACCCCGGCAAAGAAAAATCCCATCTGCTCTATTTCTTTGGTCTTATAATATGTCAGCGCATCCGCAAGGGGAAGGAAGAGGTTGATGGCCTCAATGCGGTTGACACAAAAATGTCTCAGGGCTTTTCTGACCGCATTCAGATAATCTTCCCCGTAAGATTCCAGGTAGATCTCTCCACAACTCTCCAGCTCATTGATTTTGGTGACCAGCCCTGTGGTTTGCCCAATATGTCCCAATGGAGCAACAGCAGGTATGGCCAGCTGATGGGGTGAACCAATGTTGCCAAGGAGTTTCCCGATCATGTCCTTATGGTGTTCAGGTGCGTACAAATCGCGGGGCTCAGGGATTTCCTTGTACCGAAATCCAAGAATCACGCTGATCCTTTGTGAGGTATCGTCGGAGATGCCTTTGAATTTCCATTGTGATGGACTGGTAGCCAAAAGGATACCACAGTCGTTGATTTGGTTTTTTAACATGGACTTCTGTGTGAACACATGGTTGGCCACGGCATAGGCATAAATCCCGGTGAGTTTTCTTTTAGGCTGAAGGGTAAACAGATAGGCATTAAGCTTGTTCAGAGCACCCTGACCCCGGTATTCCTGGTTCACAAAAGCAAAAGTGAGCTCGGCGATGCTGTCTCCAGGGTCCTGGAAAACCAGGGCGCAATGTCCCATGAAATGTCCGTCTTTGGTCACCGCCACTGCAGAAAGCATCTCTTCGGTCTGATTCATCTCTATCAGGCGTTCCGGGTAATAGATATGATCGTCGAAAAAGCTGTACCCATGCGAGATGTAAGCACATTTCGAAACCTCAATGGCTTCATGAGGTTCCAGACCACGGACAAAAAATTCAACCGGTTCTGTCGGTCCGTCTGTCTCACCGGATGTGGCATCCAGGTCCAGCAGGACCTTGGTCTCCACGGCGCTTTCAGGCAGGTACTTGATCATGTGGGTTTCCTTTCCCCTGTGGCCCAGGTTGTGGAAACTCAGATCATCCATCACCTGCTGGATCATATAAATACCCATTCCTTCGAATGACATTTCTTCCAGGTTCTTGGTCAGATTAAAACGGGCAATGCGGTTTGGATCAAAAGGGATGCCCATCTCTTTCAGGATGATCTTGATGCCACCGGCAATATTCTGACAGAGGATGTCGATGGTCTGACTTTCTTCGGCATCATACCCGTATTTCATGATATTCGATACCGATTCCTCAATGGCTATGTCAATCTGAACCAGGGCATTACCTGTGAATCCGATTTTCTGGGCCACCTCTCTCACGAAAAGTTGCGCCAGTTCAAGGTATTCCATCTTATTAGGGATGGTAAAACTTACTATTTCATCAGTTTGCATGGGATGATAGATAGGATTATTGCATGCAAGTTAGTGAATTTTTATATCTTTATCCGATAGATCAATTTCTAGGCCTGGATTTACGATGAGAAAATCCATACAGGATCTGATTGTATCCCTTAAGAGTCAGTAATAATCATATAATAACGCATTAAAAAACAAGACAATGAAAAGAAAAGCAGTAGCTGTATGGCAGGGAAACGGCATGGAAGGGAAAGGGATCCTTTCCTCCACCAGCGGGGTTTTAAATAACACACCGTATTCTTTTTTAACACGATTTAAAAATGAAGACGGTTTGTCGGGCACCAATCCGGAGGAGCTGATTGCAGCGGCCCATGGCGGATGTTATGCCATGGCCCTGAGCTTTATGCTCACCAATGCAGGTTTCCTGGCCACCGAACTCAAGGTGGAGGCCGCAGTGAACATCGATTTCATCACCGACCACTTTGAGATCACCGGGATTCACCTTAACCTCACCGGACAGGTGCCGGGCGTCTCGCAGGAGCAGTTCCTCGAGCTGGCTGAGACCGCCAAGAACGGCTGTCCGGTTTCCCAGGCCCTGAAAGCTGTGCCTATCACGCTTTCAGCAAAGCTGGTGTAGCTTAAGCTTGCGATTTCATTTATCCCATGGGACCCGGTTAGGATGATGATCAATCCTTGATTATGGATATTGCATTGATAATCATTGGAATAATACTGCTACTCTTGGGGATAGCCGGTAGCATCCTTCCCGTCCTTCCGGGCCCGACCCTGGGATATATCGCCCTGCTTCTCCTCCAGTTTTCTTCTCTGAAGCCTTTCGGTGTGGGTTTTTTAGTGGCCATGGCCATTGCCGTGGCGGTGGTCACCCTGCTCGATTACCTGGTGCCGGCCTGGGGAACGAAGAAATTCGGTGGGACAAAAAGCGGTACCTGGGGTGCTACCCTGGGTCTGATTGCAGGGATACTGTTCCTGCCACCCATTGGGATCATCGTCGGTCCGTTTGTGGGTGCTTTTCTCGGAGAACTCCTTGCCGGCAGGAATGACCGCGACGCCTTTCGTTCCGCCTTCGGTTCCTTCCTCGGGTTTTTGGCCGGCACCTTCATCAAGTTGCTCCTCACCCTGATCATGTCTTTTTATTTCATACGGGCAATATTATAATGAGTATGAAGACTTTGGGAATTGACATCGGAAGTTCCTTCATTAAAGCTTCGGTATTTGATGCGAAAGATGGAATTTGCCTGGGCAAGGCACAAGTTCCTGAACAGGAGATGACCATCACTGCATCACAGCCAGGATGGGCCACCCAATCACCCGGGCAATGGTGGGATTTTGCCTGTTTAGCCATAAAGAAGGCTATTAGTGAAAGTAGGATATCTGGGAAGGAAATCGCTGCCATCGGGATCACCTACCAGATGCATGGACTGGTATGCCTCGGCAAGGACCTTCTTCCGTTGAGGGATGCCATCATCTGGTGCGACAGCCGGGCCGTGGAAACAGGTAACATGCTTGCCGGAAGGCTGGGAGAAGATTATTGCCTGGAGCATCTGCTTAATCTGCCCGGCAACTTCACAGCCTCCAGGCTCCGGTGGATCATGGACCACGATCCTGAAGGATTCACGGGTATCAGGAAAGTCATGCTCCCGGGGGATTACATTGCTTTAAAGCTTTGCGGGGAACCCACCACTACGCTTACGGGTCTGTCGGAAGGGATCTTCTGGGATTTCCGCCGGCACGCTCTTTCCGGACGCTTACTTGAGGAATCCGGGATTCCTACGGAACTGCTGCCAGATATCGTACCGGTTTTAGGGGAGCAAGGCAGGATATTGCCCCGCATCGCTGCCGATCTGGGCCTCACTCCGGGTATACCCGTGTCGTACCGTGCCGGTGACCAGCCTAACAATGCTTTTTCTCTGAATGTGACGGAGCCTGGGGAGGTGGCAGCCACGGCAGGAACCTCTGGGGTGATCTATGGGGTCACCCAT
Organism: uncultured Bacteroidales bacterium; assembly: GCA_964605655.1. Taxonomy (GTDB): domain Bacteria; phylum Bacteroidota; class Bacteroidia; order Bacteroidales; family CAIXZF01; genus JAKLIX01. Next base: position 33,734 of record CAZSDK010000021.1, on the reverse strand, counting down.
CAGTTAAAAGCCGATCCGTCCAACAGGGTCAACATCTTTGCCCATGTGAACCATTCAGAACAGAATCCCAGGCTGGGAATACTGCTGTGTATCAACGGAACGGGCATCCTGAACTCCTGGGTAAGGAAAAACATGGCAGCCGGACTGGATTATGAACAGATGAATAAGGAAGCCATGACCGTGCCTCCAGGATCAGAAGGGCTGCTGGTGCTTCCTTTCGGTAACGGGGCGGAACGCATGCTCGGTAATCGGGCGCCCGGAGGTGTCATACATGGGCTCGACTTTAACGTTCACCAGCGCAGTCACATCCTTAGAGCCTCCCAGGAAGGCGTCGCCTTTGCTTTCCGTTACGGACTCGACCTGATGAAGGAACTTGGAATGGAAACCACCTGTATCAGGGCGGGTGAAAGCAACATGTTTAAAAGTGAAGTCTTCCGGCAAACCCTTTCTGAGGTGTGCCAGGTCAGCATCGACCTGTATGATACCGACGGGTCGGTGGGAGCCGCCAGGGGAGCAGCCCTGGGTGCCGGATATTACACGGGAATCTCTGAAGCATTCAGTGATTTGAAGCAGATCAGCACCATAACACCATCGGGAGACCGGTCAGTGACAGCTGACTGCTATGAACAGTGGAAAGAAGTCCTGGTGAAGCATCTCAGGTAATAATAACATCTAATCAATCAATGAAATATCGATGAACATGATCATTGGAAACAAGGAATTTTTCAAAGGGATCGGAAAGATCGGTTTTGAAGGAAGAGAGACGCGTAATCCACTTGCCTTTCAGTGGTATGATGAGGACAGAGTGGTAGGAGGCAAAACACTCAGGGACCACCTGCGTTTTTCTATGGCTTACTGGCACACCCTCTGCGGGACCGGCGAGGACCCCTTTGGACCCGGGACCAAGAACTTTCCCTGGCAAACCGCCGTCGATCCCATGCAAAGAAACCGTGAACGCATGGATGCAGCTTTTGAATTCATGTCGAAAATGGGAATCCCTTTCTGGTGTTTCCATGATACAGATCTTACCGGAAATGAGAGTGTTAAGATCATCGAGGAACGCCTGGCACTGATGACATCCTATGCCCTGAAGAAACAGGAGGCATCAGGAGTCAGGCTGCTCTGGGGAACGTCCAACCTGTTTTCCCATCCCAGGTATATGAATGGTGCGGCCACCAACCCCGACTTCCAGGTGATCGCCCACGCCGGGACCCAGGTCAGAAATACCCTCGATGCCACCATAGCCCTGGGCGGAGAAAACTATGTCTTCTGGGGAGGAAGGGAAGGATATATGTCGCTGCTCAACACGGATACCAAGCGTGAGAAGGAGCATCTGGCCCGCTTTCTCATCATGGCCAGAGATTATGCCCGCAAAAAGGGATTCAAAGGAAACTTCCTGATTGAGCCCAAGCCCATGGAACCCATGAAACATCAGTATGATTTTGACGCGGAAACGGTGATAGGTTTCCTGAATAAATACGGACTCGATAAGGATTTTAAGCTGAATATCGAGGTGAACCACGCCACCCTGGCCGGACATACCTTTGCCCATGAACTCAGGATGGCTGCCGACGCTGGATTGCTTGGAAGCATCGATGCCAACAGGGGGGATTACCAGAATGGCTGGGATACCGATCAGTTTCCGGTCGACCTTTATGAAGTCGTGGAAGCCATGCTGGTCATCCTTGAACAAGGCGGATTTTCAACTGGAGGCATCAACTTCGATGCGAAAACACGCAGAAACTCAACCGACCTGGAAGATATTTTCATCGCCCACATCACCGCCATGGATACCTTCGCCAGGGCCCTGATCCTTGCTGAAACCATTCTTGAAACGTCTGAATATCCTGCCCTGAGAAAAGAACGCTATGCCTCCTTCGATACGGGACTAGGACAAGCCTTTGAATCGGGACAGCTTTCGCTGGAAGACCTGAGGAATATTGCCCTGGAGCAGGGGGAGCCTGTTCAAAGAAGCGGTAAACAGGAGAAGTTCGAACAACTCATCACCCGTTATTTGTAAGCAATGGACCAACCTAAAGTAAATATGGGTTATGTCACCGGCCTGACCCTCGTCGCCACCCTGGGCGGCCTCCTGTTCGGTTATGACACCGCCGTCATTTCAGGAACGGTAAATTCATTGAAAATCAATTTTATAGATACTAGAAGTCTGACCGAAACGGTAGCCAACTCGCTGCTGGGGTTTACTGTTTCCAGCGCCCTCATCGGCTGCATCATCGGCGGCATGACCGGTGGCTGGATGGCCCTCCGGCTGGGCAGAAGGAATAGCATGGTGGTGGCTGCCATTCTCCTTATTATTTCTGCCATCGGGTCAGGTTTTCCTGAGATGTTCCTGGCGCCGGTCACCCCACAGGTTTCAGGTTTCCTGATACCATTTATTATATATCGTATCATCGGTGGCGTGGGCGTGGGCCTTGCCTCCATGTTGTCGCCCATGTACATCGCCGAGATCGCACCTGCCTCCAAACGGGGTAACCTGGTCTCCTGGAACCAGTTTGCCATCATCTTTGGGATGCTGGTGGTGTATTTTGTGAATTATTCGATATCCAGGATGGGAAACGAGGCCTGGCTTCATGAAAGAGGATGGAGATGGATGTTCTTTTCGGAGACAATCCCTGGGGTGATCTTCCTGTTCCTGCTGTTCTTTGTCCCCGAAAGTCCCCGCTGGCTGGTGATCCGGGGCAGGCATGACCAGGCCCTGAAGACCCTGACCAGAATTAACGATCCTGAAACCGCAAAAACGATGCTGGGTGAGATCAGGGGCTCTCTGACCCATGTCCGGTCTTCTGGAATCTTTTCTTATGGGGTGCTGCTCATTGTGATAGGTGTCTTGCTGTCGGTGTTTCAACAGTTTGTGGGCATTAACGTGGTCTTGTATTATGCCCCGGAGATTTTCCGCAACATGGGCGCCAGCACCGACACCTCATTGCTGCAAACTGTCATCGTCGGGATTATCAACCTTACCTTCACCGTCGTGGCTATCATGACCGTCGACCGTTTTGGAAGGAAGCCCCTGCAGATCACGGGTGCCCTCGGTATGGCCTTCAGCATGGTCGCGCTGGGATTCACCTTTTATTTTCAAAAGCTGGGCCTGGCAGCCCTGTTGTTCATGCTTCTGTACGTGGCTTCCTTTGCCGTGAGTTGGGGCCCTGTGACCTGGGTATTGTTGTCGGAGATATTCCCGAACAGGATAAGAGGAAAAGCCATGGCCGTGGCCGTGGCCGCCCAGTGGATATCCAATTACCTGGTATCCTGGACGTTCCCAATGATGGATAAGAGCACCTTTTTGAATGAACTGTTTCATCACGGCTTTTCATATTGGATATATGGTGTCATGGGAATATTGGCTGCATGGTTCGTCTGGAAATTGGTGCCGGAAACAAAAGGAAAGACTTTGGAACAGATGGAGATTCTTTTTCGTAGAAAGGCCTCATGAATACTGGCTTTTTATTCACGGCCCTGAAATTGAGCGGCATCTTTTTCATCTGCCTGGCTTCCGTGACCCAGGTGAATGAGATGTCTTCCGCAATCAAACCCGTGAAGTTGATGCCTGCCAGGCCGGCTAAAAAAGGCAAAAAACCCATCGCTGACCTCACCCTGAGGGAACTATGGAAATATTATAAGATCAACCCCTGTTACCTGCCTTTGCTGAAGGATACTTCCCTCTGGCAGCCCGGGACCAAAATCGGGTTTGATTACCAGGACCTGATCAATGATATGCTTCCTGAAAAAAATCCCTTCAGTGACCGTTACCTGGTAGGAGATTTCAATGTCATGGACGAAGAAGGGAACAATAAAGGGATCAGGGAGACTTATCCAGTGCTTTCACACTTAAATGAGTTCAGTGATTTGCCTGCAGCCCTTGTCATAAGGATGGATACTACCAGGTCGGGGACCCCTCAATATCAAAAGCTTCTCGACGAATTGAAGGAACACTACCCACTCAAAGCCGACTCGTATAATAATTTTCTGGAAAAAGTCTGGCAATTCAGGATGTTACCCATCAACAGGGAATATTCCATCGACAGGTCGAACGTGTATTTTGGAGGGCAGTCAGTGATCATGTGTGAAGCCTGTGGAGATACTCTGATTATGGTCGGTAAATTTGCTACATCCTCAAAAAGAAATGACATCGCCATAAGGACCACCAAGGATGGACGCAAGATCCAGGGCTACTGTGAGTACTTCCCGGTAAAGAAAAGAAGGAAATATTATGCCGGATTGAACCGAATCACCAACAAAAACTGGGAGACAGGCAGAAAATATGAAAAATCGGACAAAGCAAGGGACAGCCTACTGGGTGGTGGGAACCATCATGTCACTTATTATAAAGGGAGAGTGGAGCTGTCGAACTTTCTGACCATTCATCCCGACACAACCTACCCCGATGCCATGCACCAAAATGGCATTCACGAAGTGGCCTTGAGAGGGCTTGCCAGGGGTATGCTGGGCACTCCAAACAGCATCGGTTGTATCAGGGTCTCCGATTTTGGTTCAAAATTTTTACGGTGGTGGGTACCTCAGGACTGCAAGTTCTTTATCTCTTACGACGACGACCGGTATCATAAAAAAGTAGAGATCAATGGCTCTATCCTGGATTATATCCCCTTTAAGACGCAGGAAGAAGGAGACCGTTTCAGGGCCTGGATCACACGCTATCGACCAAGAGAAGCCAAAATTATGGAGATAGATGAGACCGGGGACTTTCAAAACGGGTATATCATTGATGCGTATTACGCCTTGAAAGATGACTATGAGGCATACCTAAAACGACTAAACAATACCTCCGGAAAAAAATGAAATACAAGATTTCCCTTCTCCTCCTGCTCTCCATTCTGCTCTCGGTCATGTTGTGTCCTGAAGAAGCGTCAGCTGCCCATAAAAAGAAGAAGAAAAGAAGGAAATACAAGGCCCACAAAGTTTTCACCCCAAGAACGGATCGCCCCGACTCCCTGATGAAAAAATGGGTCTGTGTTCCTGCTCTGCCTGAGGAGGCTGCGGTGATAAAACGTGACTCCCTTTTAAATACCGGGGAGGTATATAAAGAAGAATGGATTCACGATGTGTGCAATGTCTACAAAGGAAATTTCCATGCAAATCTTCCAGATTCCGTCAACCTGAATTTGTTCACCGAGCAGGAGGATTTTCACCTGTGCTGGTATGGTTTGCAATACTGGGGTTATGGAAAACGATGGGGCAGGATTCACAGGGGACTGGACCTGTACCTGGATATTTATGATTCGGTGGTCTCGGCTTTTGAAGGGGTGGTAAGGTACGCCCGTGCAAACGGAGGTGGGTTCGGGAATTGTGTGATCGTGAGGCACCCCAACGGCCTCGAGACTCTGTACGGACATCTGGAGAAGATTGGCGTAAAAGAGAATGATTATGTAAGAAGTGGTCAGTTCCTTGGATTAGGAGGATCGACAGGAAAGTCCGACGGGCCCCACCTTCATTTTGAAACCAGGTACAAAGGATTTTCTTTCGACCCTGCCCTGCTGATAGACAGTGTCAGCCATCATCTTAAAGGAAGTAAAGTACATCTCCTTAAAAAGGACCTGGATCCGTTACATGAGCCTATTGTGACCACTCAAAACGCAACCAATCTTTTTGGTAAGCAGGATCCTGGTGGTTCATCTTCAGGATCCAATTCCGGATCAAAGTATTACATCGTGAAAAAGGGAGATACCCTTTCCGAGATCGCCCACGACCACCAGATTTCTCTTTCCAGGCTGAGGAAAATGAATAAGAAAATTCACGGGGATAAAATCCGTATCGGACAGAAGATCCGACTATATTAAACCTGATACGATGAATAATAATCAACACTTGCATTTTACGGCAGCGTTTCCCGGAAAATATATTCAGGGGGAACATGCTCTGGATTCTTTACCTGAACTGATTAGGAGACTGGGTTCCCGGGGGCTGGTTCTGGCTTCTCCCACGGCTTTAAACAAGATCCTTCCCGGAATATCTTTCCCTGACCTGGAAGGCAGCATGCAGGCGGAGCTTTTCAGGGGAGAATGCTGTGAAGCGGAGATACAGAGGGTTGCCGGACTGATCCGGACCCATCGGGCAGACATCCTGGTAGGTATGGGAGGAGGTAAGGCCATTGATACCGCGAAGATCGCAGCCGACAGGGCTGGCGTACCGGTCATCATCGTACCCACCATCGCCTCCACCGATGCACCCTGTAGCGGCTGTGCCGTGATCTATTCTGAAAAAGGTGTTTTTGAATCGGTGTATTACCAAAAGATGAATCCCCAGGTGGTGCTGGTGGATTCCTCTGTGATAGCCCGGGCACCGGCACGTTTTCTTGTGGCCGGAATGGGCGATGCCCTGGCGACCTGGTTCGAAGCCAGGTCCTGCGAAAGGACACAGTCGAAAAATGAATGTGGCGGAAAGAGCACCATGACAGGCTTGAACCTGGCCAGCTTGTGCTTCGATACCCTTCTCGAATTTGGTATGGCCGCAAAACTGGCCTGCGAAAATCAGGTGGTGACCCCCGCCCTCGACCGGATCATAGAGGCCAACATTCTCTTAAGCGGGATAGGATTCGAAAGCTCCGGGCTGGCGACGGCTCATTCGGTGCATAACGGGCTGAGCGCCCTGGAGGAGACCCACACTTATTACCATGGAGAGAAAGTGGCGTTTGGCGTGGTGACCGGCCTTCATCTCACCGATGCCTCTCCTGAAGAAATGGAGGTGGTCTATGATTTTTGCCTTCAGGTCGGACTGCCGGTCACTTTTGCCGGAATCGGACTGAAGGACGTCAACAGATCACGGCTGATGCTGGTGGCTGAAAAAGCCTGTGCCCCTGCCGAAGGCATCCACCACGAAGCCATGGAGGTGACACCCGAAAAGGTGGTCCAGGCCATGGTCATGGCGGATGCTATGGGCAGAGCAGCGGCCGGCTGACCTGAAAAGGTCAGTCTTTGTAAAGACTCCAGCCGCCTTTCAAACCGAAGATAAACCAGGCCAGGCACAACGTGCCTAAGGCAAACAAGGTATCACCGATAATTCTTAACCATTTGAAGGTCAGTATTAAAGGCTGTTGCATGAATTCAGCGGAGCGGGCATACCATAATCCTTCTTTCACGCTCGCTATGGTCTGAGCCAGACCCACCGGCAATACACTGATGAGCACCATGGCAGCCAGGCCGATGTTGATCAGCCAGAAGCCGGCCTTGATCCAGCGGTCTTTCCACAATGCTTCCTTGTCAAGGTCCCTGAGGACAAACAACATCAACCCGATGCCCAGCATGCCGTAAACGCCGAACAAAGCTGTATGCCCGTGCACCGGGGTGGTATTGAGTCCCTGCATATAGTAAAGCGCAATGGGAGGATTGATCAGAAAACCAAAGATGCCGGCACCTACCAGGTTCCAGAACGCGACTGCGATGAAGCTGTAAATGGGCCATTTGTATGCTTTGATCCATTCGCTGCTGCGGCTGAGCTTCAGGTTATCGTAGGCTTCGAAGCCCATGAGTACAAGTGGGACCACCTCCAGCGCACTGAAGGTGGCACCCAGCGCCAATACCGCCGTGGGTGTTCCGGTAAAATAAAGGTGATGGAAGGTTCCCAGAATTCCACCTGATAGGAACACGATGGTGGAGAACAGAACAGCCGTGGTCGCTGTGGAGGCCTTGATGATCTGCAGCCTGACAAACAGAAAGGCGGTGACCACGGCGGCAAAAACTTCGAAAAATCCTTCCACCCACAGATGAACCACCCACCAGCGCCAATATTCAGCCACCGCCAGGTTCGTCTGCCTGCCCCACATAAGTCCGGCACCGTAAAATGCAGCGATGGCGATGGTGGAGATCAGGAATAGCGTGAGAAGACTTCGGTTCTCCGACTTCTGGGTCAGGGCAGGCCAGATGGCCCGTCCCATCAGGAACAGCCAGATAATTAATCCCACAAATAAAAACAGCTGCCAGAACCTTCCCAGGTCCACATATTCATATCCCTGGTGACCTAACCAGAAGTTGCTCACCAGCCCCATCTTTTGCATCACTCCCATCCATTGACCGGCTAAAGAACCCAGCACAATGACCAGGAGTGCCCCAAAGAGGAAGTTGACCCCCAGCCTCTGAAACCTCGGTTCCACACCTGAGATCGCCGGCGCATAATAAAGTCCCGTGGCAAGCCAGGAAGTGGCGATCCAGAAAATAGCTATCTGTATGTGCCAGGTCCTGGAGATGGAATACGGCAGCCAGGATGCCAGAGGAATCCCATATAACGCCTGTCCCTCAACAGTATAATGGGCCGTGATGATCCCCATCAGCACCTGGACCAGCAATAAACCGGTCACAATCCAGTAATATTTCAGAATGGCTTTCTGGGAGGGTGTCTGTTCTTCATTTACCAGCCTGAATGAACGGGGAACAAGATCCTGCTCTTCAGCCCTTCTCCGTGCATAATACCAAACCATCAGGCCAATGCCGGCCAACAGCATGATCACACTGAAACCAGTCCAGAGAAGAAGTGACCCGGTGGGCTTGTTGGCTACCAGATCCTCCGGAGGCCAGTTGTTGGTATAAGTGATCTCCTGTCCCGGCCGCTCTGTGGTACAAGACCAGGCAATCCAGAAAAAGAAGGTGTTCAGCTTGCGCACCCGCTCGGGATCCTTCAGAGAATTCACGGGGATACTGTAAGCATCCCTCTCCTTGTCAAAGGCAGGATCATTGGTGAACAGGCCACCGTAGTACCTGCTGTTTTCCCTGAAAGCCCTGGCCCTGTCCTCACTGACCGTCAAAACCTCACCCGACGGGTCATAGGTGTTCTTTCGCAGCTCTTTCTGCAACAGTAGTTTCATGGAAGCCTTCCTCTCATCAGGAAGTAAATTATAAGGCATGCTGTCCTTTTTCAGGGCCAGAAAATTGAGCATGAGGGTGGCTTCCCGGTGAAGCCAGTCGGCACTCCAGTCAGGAGCCTGGTAAGCACCATGTCCCCAAACCGTGCCCATTTCCTGGCCTCCCATCGATTGCCAGACATTCTGGCCATCCCTGATGTCCTGACCCGTGAAAAGAAGGGTACCGGATTCCGTGACTACCTTCGAGGGAATGGGGGGCGCCTGGCGGTAAATCTCCCTGCCATAATATAATAATACGGCAAAGGAGACAATCATAACGGCAATGAAGCCGAACCATAGTTTTCTTGTTTTCATAATGTTATTATTTGATGATGGATTTTCATTTCCTTCCTGTCGAATTAAAATCCTGACAAAAATAATATCTTTTTAATAATAAAAGATAAAAAGGTCTTTATATAGCTATAAATTTTTTTATCTTTGTCAAAAGTTTCCACATGTTCAGCAAAGAGACCGAATACGCCCTGAGGGGACTGGTATATATCCACCGTCAGAATACCATGGGCATGGTGCCCGGAATTGATGAGATAGCCAGGGAGATCGACGCACCCCGTTTCTTCACGGCCAAGATCCTGCAACGCATGGTCAGGCAGGGGTTCCTCCGCTCGAAAAAGGGGAAGGGAGGCGGATTTTATTTCGACGAAAGCATGCCCGACCTGCCCCTCAAGAATATCATCATGAGTACTGAAGGGGAGAAGACCCTCTCGGGCTGTGCTTTCGGACTTGATTACTGCAACCCCGGGAATCCCTGCCCCCTTCATCAGCGGTATGCCCCCATCCGCGAAATGATGAACAGGCTTATGGAATCGGAAACCATCCAGTCACTCGCCCGGCAGAAAACAGGGTATTTCAACCCGGTTGTGTAATTGCTTAAAAATTCTTCCCGGATGCTTTAGCCCATTGTAAGAGAATCCTTGTAATTTTACCCCCGGTGAATCCGGGTAAACGTTCCTCTTCAGACTCGTAATAATTGATGATGCTATTGGTCCCCATCCTGATCAGCCTGCTTCCCGTAGTCATGTTGTTCTTCCTGTTCCTGTTCCTGGATGTATTCAGGATGGTCAGTTATAAATACCTGGTTTACTGCCTTGTATGGGGCCTGGCCAGTGCAGGGCTCAGCTATGTTGCCAACACAGGGCTGCTGAACTTCTTCCGGATGGAATTCAGGGATTATTCGCTTCTTGTCTCCCCATGGCTGGAAGAGATCCTGAAGCTGTCGTTTTTATGGTGGATGATAAAAAGAAACAAGGTCGGTTTCATGATCGACGGGGCTATCTATGGCTTCGCCGTCGGAACGGCCTTTGCCCTTGCCGAAAACCTGTATTACATTGCGGTCCTTTCGGAAAATGGAACTATTTGGGCCTGGATCATCAGGGGGTTCGGGACTGCTGTCATGCATGGTGGATCAGCTGCCCTGATGATGATCCTTACCATGGGTGCGATCAACCGCAGGAATGGTCTCTTCTGGGCCCTAATCCAGGGAATGATAGCCGCCCTCCTGGTCCATGCCGGTTACAACTTCCTGCTTCTGTCGCCTCTGCTGGCCAGTCTTGGTTCCCTCATCCTGGTCCCTGTCCTCATCCTGGTCACCTTTTCCTGGAATGAAAAATCCATCCGAAAATGGATGGAACTGGAGTTTTCTTCAGAGGCCGAAATGATAGGGATGATAATGGAGGGACGTTTTTCCCAGACCAAAGCAGGAAACTACCTCCTCTCACTCCGGGAGCACTTTGCCCCCGACCAGGTGTTCGATATGTACTGTTTCATCAGGCTGTATACGGAGCTTTCGCTGAAAGCCAAAAGTGTTCTGATGCTGAGGGAAGCGGATCTGAAGGTGGTCCCTGATCCTTCTGCCGCGGAAAAGCTCAGAGAATTGGACAACCTCAGAACACAGATCGGCAGGGCCGCCTTCCTGGCCATCACTCCCCTGCTCCGGATGGACCGGAAAGACTTATGGAAGCTTTCGTTGTTGAAATGAAAGTCTTGGTATAATTGGAAAAAGTATTCCTTTTTCGTATCTTTCGGGTAAGATATTCAGGAAGTGCTATGGGCTGGAAATCAACGAACTGTGGAGCAAGTTTTTTCTGGTAAAAACCTCTCATTGGGTATTTATTTGGTAAGGGACAACATACAGGATAGCAGATAAAAATCAACATCATGGAAAACAACAACATACCGGTATTTAAGAAACCACTGTGGAAAAGGCAGTGGTTCAGGTCGGGGTTTATTTTTATACTCGGAGCCCTGGCAGGTTTTTTCCTTTTTATGGTGGTGAAGCCTGAGGTGAACAGACAGCAGGGAAAGTCCGGCGCCTGGAGTGGCACCATGACCAAACCCAGGTCATTCAACGAGATGAAAGTGGCGGATGTGCTGCTGTTCCAGGACCAGGACGTAAAGGCTGCCTGCAATGCCCGGTATTCAGAAGAAAGGGTGGAGATACACCTTGAGGTGACCTCCGCTCAGCGGGTGACTTCCATCCTGGAGTTCGATGTCTCTTCCTTCGGCATTAATACGATTGAACCGGTCACCACCAACAACCAGTCATCGACCCTGATGGCTGCAAACAGCATCAACCTCAACACCGTCGGGGTCAACCGCTATATCATCTATCTGTATAATAAAAAAGCCTACTCTGAGGATATCGGGTTCCGAATGATGCGGGAGGATCAGATGTTATACAACAATGTGATACGGATCAACCGTTAACAGAAGTTTGATGGATTGATTCCGGTAAAACAATAAATATATGGAAGATGAGGACCAACTGTACCTGGTCGAAGTCTTCAGGGGAACCCCCTGGCAGGCTGGTATGGTAAAGACTTTACTTGAAGATGAGGACATAGAAGCCTGTCTCGCCGACGAGATCATCGGCAGAAACCCCTTGTTTCATCCATCCTCCGCCGTCAAAGTCATGGTACTGGAAACTTCCCTCGAGAAAGCCAGGGCCATCATCAGTTCGTACGAGGATAAACTCTGATGAGCATTTTTGGGTCGACTGGAATGGAATGAAATTCTCACTATTTCTGAGACATTATTGGTACACAAAGTATGTGAATGAAATGATACCTTTTGGTATTATACGCAAGGGGATAATTTTCTTTTTAATGATAATCATCCTAATTAAAAGTTGACACAAAGGGGATGAAAAGGACTGCAAAGAAGTTCTTGCAGATTTCGCTCTGAGGTATCATCAACGACTTCGTCACATTTAACCTCATTCTTCCTTTCTTCAAATAACAAAAGCCTTGATTTAAAAAGCTTGTTTCTCGTTACTAGTGTGTAGGCTGGAATTGTAGTGTAAAAAATTATCCATATTGTATTGAAAACAGCTAAATTTTATCTATATTTATAGCGTGCTTTATTAAGTGCCGTTCATGCCTCTGTTGTCATTTATTTAATTTCTGATTATGAAAAAGATTTCTGTTCCTTTCATTGCAATGCTGCTAATAGTAGACATTGCTTATGCCCAGTGGTTTTGGCAGAATCCCATACCACAGGGAAATAACCTTGTGTCTGTTTTTTTTGCAGATGCCAATACTGGTTATGCCGTCGGTAATATTGGTACCATTATAAAAACCACCGACGAAGGGAATAACTGGACCATCCAGACAAGTGGTATAACAAGCAAGTTATCTTCTGTCAGTTTTACTGATGCTAATACTGGTTATGCTGTTGGTGTTACGGGTACTATCTTAAAAACCACCGACGGAGGTAATAACTGGCTTGCTCAATCAAGTGGTACGACTTCCGATTTAAATTCTGTATTTTTTACCGATGTAAATACAGGGTATGTCGTTGGCAGTACCGGCACTATTTTAAAAACTGCTGATGGCGGTAATACCTGGACAACCCAATCAAGTGGAACTTCCAATGCTTTGCATTCCATTTCCTTTGCAGATGCGAATACAGGCTATATTGCAGGGGCATCAGGCACCATCCTTAAAACTTCTGATGGAGGAAGTAACTGGACTGCTCAGTCAGGCGGGACTTCTAATAACCTGTTCTCTATATTCCTGACTGATGCAAACACCGTCTATGCTGCCGGCTTTGGTGGTGTCATAATAAAAACCATTAATGGAGGGAATAACTGGACAATTTTGTCGAGCGGTTCATCAAGCACATTAAATTCTGTATTCTTTACTGATCAAAATACAGGTTATGTTTCAGGCTATTCAGGTACTATATTAAAAACCACCAATGGAGGAAATAGCTGGACTTCACAAACGAGTAGTACTTCGAATTTTTTATATTCAGTATTTTTTACCGGTTCAAATACAGGTATTGCGGTAGGGAGTTATGGTGTTATCGTGAAAACCACCAATGGCGGAAATAACTGGACGACACAGCCGGGTAGTATGTCAGACCAGCTGAATTCCGTATATTTTACTGATGTAAACACTGGTTTTACTGCCGGAGTATCCGGGATCATTTTAAAGACTACTAACGGAGGGAATAACTGGACCGCATTGACAAGCGGTACCTCAAAGAATTTGTGGGATATCTGTTTTATTGATGCAAATACCGGTTATGCCGTCGGTGATTCAGGAAAAATTATTAAAACCACAAACGGGGGCAGTAACTGGATAACACAGGCAAATGGCACGACGACTCCTTTATCTGAAGTATTTTTTACAGATGCAAATACCGGTTATGTTGTCGGGGCATCCGGCACGATCCTGAAAACTATGAATGGGGGGAGTAACTGGACAGCACTAACAAGCGGAACGACAAAAAATATATATTCGGTATACTTTACTGATGCAAATACAGGTTATGCTGTCGGCGGTTACTTCGGGCTAATACTAAAAACCACCGATGGAGGGACTACCTGGACACCACAGACAAGTGGAACATCAAACTATTTGTACTCCGTTTGTTTTTTCGATGCCAATATAGGATATGCTGTCGGATCAGCCGGCACGATCTTAAAAACCACCGATGGGGGGAGTAACTGGACGGCACAATCAAGCGGAACAACTTACGGTTTGTATTCTCTGCATTTATTTGATGCAAACACCGCCTTCGCTGTTGGTCAAACCGGAACTATCCTGAAAACAACGGATGGGGGGAGTAATTGGATAGCCCAATCAGTGAATACGCATAATGAATTAAATTCTGTTTTCTTTGCTGACTGGAATGTAGGTTATATCGTCGGAGAGGGTGGTGCCATCCTAAAAACCACCTCTGGCACCGGGGTATGGGTTGAAGACAGGCATCTTAAGGATAGTGATGTTAACATATATCCGAATCCAGCTTCTGACAATATTACTGTTGAATTATCAGGCAAAGCCGATATTGAAATTTTTAATATGGGGGGGCAAATCCTCAGATGTCTTCAAATATCCGGTTCAGAGTCGATAAATATTAATGAGCTGCCAGCTGGCGTATATCATTTGAAAATTATCGAAGGGAATGGCATTACCGTAAAAAGGCTGATGAAGCAATAAATTTGTTTGCGATCAATAATTGTCTGGTTAAAATGCTTGTATAATGAGAAGGACTTCCCAAAAGTGTGTCTAATATACCAACCTCGGCAACGGCTAACCCGGTCGGAATGGCTGTGCCGGCCATTTCCAGCCAGCCTTTCGTTGTTTATCATTCAGTTTCATTGATGATCAAATCCAGGGAAAAATGAAAAGAAACATCCTCCTTCTGATTCTAAATGTGACGGTTTGTGTTGCAGCCTATTCCCAATGGGTGTCTCAAACCTCTCCCAGCGTCTTTGAGGCCAGGGGTGTCCACATGGTCACCTCCCAGCTGGGATATATAGTCGGTTCAGGTGGTATAATGCTGAAGACCACCAATGCAGGGGCAACGTGGAGTGCGCTCTCGACAGGGACTAACGATACTTTACGTTCCGTTTATTTTGTGGATGAGAATATAGGTTTTATAGTGGGTGCTCAGGGAACCATCAGGAAAACCGTCGACGGAGGCCTTACCTGGACGGCTCAGTCGAGCGGGGTGACCAACCTGTTGCGGAGTGTGTTTTTTGTCAACGAATCGGTTGGTTTTGCCTGTGGTGGTGGAGGGGTGATACTGAAGACCCCTAACGGAGGGGACAACTGGTATCCTCAAAACAGTGGCCTCACCAACGACCTGATCAACATCCGTTTCAGCGATGTATATACCGGCTACGCGGCGTCCAGCTTATCCACCTTTTTAAATGGTAACATGCTGAAGACAACTGATGGCGGGGTCACCTGGAACTCAGTATACACCCATACCGATGGTTTTCTGGGATTGGCAGTCTTTGGTGATGCCGTTTATGCGGGTGGAGGTTATGAGACCATCGTGAAGTCAGTGAACGGAGGCACCACCTGGTCGCAGGTGAACCCGACCTCCACCAATGCCAATCATTTCAGGAGTGCAGCCTTTGTTTCTGCCGACACAGGCTATGTGGTGGGTGATGTTGGACTGATCTACTACACCACCGACGGGGGTACTACCTGGACCAACCAGGGGATCAACACCAACGGGGTGCTTTCGGTGTATGTGGTCAATAAAGACACCGTGTTTGCCTGTGGCACCAGCGGTACCATACTGCGATTCACCACACCCTGCACGCCTCTGGCTCCCGGGCCTGTTACCGGTGATGCAAGCGTTTGTGCTCACGATACCACCGCCTACCACATTTCTTCCGTTCAGGGAGTGAATTATTATAAGTGGAGTGTTCCCCCCGGTTCTAATATCGTCTCAGGCCAGGGAGATACCCTCATCGTGGTGATCTTTGGCACCACCTCGGGGTTTGTGTCGGTGGCCGACTCCAACCAATGCGGGCTCAGTGTCCCCACTCAGTTTTCTGTCACAGTGAGCCCAACGCCTCCGGTCCCGGTCATCACCCAAAATATGAGCTCCCTGACCTCCAGTTCCTCCGCAGGCAATCAATGGTATCTCAACGGTAATCTGATTCCTGGGGCTACTGCCCAGACCTATACAGTCACACAAAACGGAGTATACCGGGTGAAGGTGACTTATACTTCAGGCTGCTGGACTATGTCGCTGCCCTTCACGGTAACCAACGTAGGCCTCGCAGATGTCTTCCCTCTGGCCTCAGCATTGGCGATAACCCCTAACCCCGTGAACCATAACGCTGTTTTGAATTTTGCACTACGACATCCTGCCCGGGTGGGGATAATGATATTTGAGTCGGTAGGGAATAAAGTAAAGGAGACCCCGGTCGAGTTAATGCCGGAGGGACTTCAGCACCTGGAACTGGATGTGGCATCCTTTGCCCCCGGAATCTACCTGGTCAGGATGGAATGCGATAAAGAAGTCTCCTTCACCAAATTCGTGAAACAGTAATTACCGCATCCCATCCCGATTAACTTCAGCCAGCTAAAATTTGAAGAACTGATCCTGTTTGGTCTGGCAGAACTCACATTCCGGCTTTACAGAAGCAGCATCATAAGTGTTTCCACATTTGGGGCACACAAAGTAATTGGCAGGAAGGGCTGTCACATTGCCTGCATCCACGGTGGCCAGTGTTGACTGGTAAAACCCTTCATGCTTCTTCTCGGTATCAATAGCCCAGGTGAAGGAAGTGACCGCATCGGTACATTTTTCTTCCTTGGCGGTATTAATGAACTCAGGATACATGGTAGTGACTTCATATCCCTCTCCCTTCATCGCATCCTGGAGATTTTCCTTGGTCGATTTGACCTTGAAGACCGGATTCACGGGATCAGTTTTAACTCCCAGTTTTTCAAGTACTTTAGCATGGTTGGCTGCATGTATGCTTTCTGCTTTGCTGGCTGCCTCAAATAATACCGCCACTGCTGGAAGACTGTCTTCCTTTGCTTTCTGGGCATAGGCAGCATACTTGGCGCTGGCCGTCGATTCTCCGGCAAAAGCTGCTTTTAGGTTTTCAATGGTCTTCACAGGTTTGGGTGAGGAACAACTGCTGAGGAAGCCGAAGGTGGCTGCCAACAGCATCAGGTAAAAAAATCTTTTCATGT
Source organism: uncultured Bacteroidales bacterium (assembly GCA_964605655.1). Taxonomy (GTDB): domain Bacteria; phylum Bacteroidota; class Bacteroidia; order Bacteroidales; family CAIXZF01; genus JAKLIX01. The sequence continues at coordinate 16,892 of CAZSDK010000021.1, read as the reverse complement.
TGATGAATTTTAGTGATGAATATGGATCGATCTATAGTCCTATTAGATAATTGATAACCAGCGTTCCTCCTAAGAAACCGGTGTACGCTACCAACCCGGCCCCCGCCAGGTAAAGCACCAGCACCAGCAGGTGAAGGCTCTTTTGTGTATTTTTCTTCCATACGAGGAACAACTTCAACAGGCATACAATGGCCATCACTCCTGTGGTGAGCTGTGCAAATAATTCATGGGTTTCCCTGATCTCACCTGCCTGGCCGCTGAGTTCACTGGTGAAAAACGTACCGGTAAGCCAACCGGCTATGGCTGCTAATGTCCCGATTATCAGCAACGTCAGTGATGCTTTGGGCAACCAGGTCTCCTTTTTAAAAATCCAGGAACACAATTCTGCCAGAAATCCCAGTAAAATGATCGCCACCGGGAAATGAACCATCATAGGGTGAAAATGTGATGTTTCCATTGAGATGCAATTTTATGATAAATTGGTTTAGACAAGAAAATCTTGATACATCTTGTTATAGCAAAAATATCTTCTTTTTTTCTGAAAAACAAGTTGCGGTACTATGGATTTTACCGTACCTCACCGTCATACCCATCCCCTGAAATAATCGATGGTCTTCAGCAGGCCTTCTTCAAGCTGAACCTTGGGTTCCCAGCCCAGTTCCTTTCTGGCGAGGCTGATGTCGGGCTGCCGCTGAGTGGGGTCGTCGGGAGGAAGAGGCATCCTGATGATCTTTGAGAAAGACCCTGTCAGCTGGATCACCTTCTCTGCCAGTTCCAGGATGGTGAACTCATGGGGATTGCCCAGGTTCACGGGACCCGTAAAAGTGTCATCAGTGGCCATCATCCGCATCATACCTTCCACCAGGTCGTCGATATACTGGAAACTCCGGGTTTGGCTTCCGTCTCCGTAAACCGTGATGTCGTTGCCCTGTAAAGCCTGCATAATGAAGTTCGACACCACGCGGCCGTCGTTGGGATGCATCCGCGGTCCGTAAGTGTTGAAGATCCTCACGATCTTGATTGTCACCTTGTTTTGTTTGTGGTAGTTGTCGAACAAGGTCTCCGCAGCTCTTTTTCCCTCATCGTAGCAGGAGCGTTCCCCAATGGGGTTGACATGTCCCCAGTACGATTCCACCTGCGGATGGATCTGAGGGTCACCATATACTTCGCTGGTGGAAGCCTGAAGGATCTTTGCCTTGATCCTCTTGGCAAGTCCCAGCATATTGATGGCCCCCATCACCGATGTTTTGATGGTCTTGATGGCATTGTACTGGTAATGAATGGGTGAGGCAGGACAGGCCAGGTTGTAGATTTCATCAACTTCAATAAAGAATGGCATGGTGACATCATGCCGTATCAACTCAAAATAGGGATTTTGAAGAAGGTGGACCACATTCTGCTTCTGTCCTGTAAAATAATTGTCGAGGCATACCACCTCATTTCCTTCTACCAGCAGCCTTTCGCAAAGGTGGGACCCTACAAAACCGGCTCCTCCGGTTACCAGTACTTTTTTACGTATCATGGTGTTTCTTTTCTGAAGGTTTGAGAATCAAAATCCGGGGAGATATGTTTAAAGCTATTACAAGCCGGTATCGACGCCGATGCAGAAATAGTCGAACCCCTGGTTCTTCATCTCCTTGCGGTCGTAAATGTTACGTCCGTCAAAGATGACGGGTGTTTTCAGCAACTTCTTCATCATCTGGAAGTTAGGAAAGCGGAACTCAGGCCATTCGGTCACCAGTGCCAGCCCGTCGGCATGGGCGAGAGCATCGTAATGATCAGTGGAGTAAGTGATGGAATCTCCGAAATGACGCCAGGCTTCCTTCATGGCAACAGGGTCATAAGCTTGGACTCTGGCGCCGGCTTCGAGTAGTTTTTTAATGATTACCAGGGAGGGTGCCTCACGCATGTCGTCGGTCTGTGGCTTGAACGACAACCCCCACACGGCAATGGTCCTGCCTGAAAGGTCCCCCTGGTAATATTGCATCATTTTCTGGAACAGGACCAGTTTCTGGTCGTGGTTTACCGCCTCTACGGCTTTCAGCACCCTGAGCTCATAATGGTTCTGGTGCGAGGTCTTAATCAGGGCCTGAACATCTTTTGGAAAACAGGACCCTCCGTAACCGATGCCGGCATAGATGAACTTGTTGCCGATACGGCTGTCGGAACCAATGCCTTTGCGGACCATGTTGATGTCGGCTCCGACGATCTCGCACAGGTTGGCGATGTCGTTCATGAAGCTGATCTTGGTTGCAAGCATGGAGTTGGCGGCATATTTGGTCATCTCCGCCGAGGTGATGTCCATAAAGATGATGGGATGGCCGTTCAGGGTAAAAGGCTTGTACAGGCTTTTCATGAGCTCTTCGGCTCTGGGACTGTCGAGGCCGATCACAATACGGTCGGGTTTGAGGAAATCTTCCACGGCAGCCCCTTCTTTGAGAAACTCGGGGTTGGAGGCCACATCGAAGGGGATGTCCACCCCTCTCTTTTCCAGTTCTTCCTGCAGGGCAGCCTTGACCTTGACAGCGGTTCCCACGGGGACCGTGCTTTTCGTCACTACCAACAGGTAGTCGTTTATATGCTGTCCGCATTCCCGGGCTACAGACAGCACATATTTGAGGTCGGCGCTTCCGTCTTCATCGGGAGGGGTGCCCACTGCGATGAACACCACCTCACTCCCGGGCAGTGCCTCGGCAAGCCGGGTGGTGAAATGCAAACGGCCTTTGTCTATGTTACGGCGGACCATCTCCTCCAGTCCGGGTTCAAAGATGGGAATAATGCCCTTTTTCAAGTCTTCAATTTTCTTCTGATCAATGTCGACACAAACAACATCAATCCCTACCTCAGCAAAGCAGGTCCCTGTGACCAGTCCGACATAACCGCTTCCGACGATGACAATTTTCATGGATAAGAACTTGAAATATAAATATTTAAACAGACAGGAACCGGATCAAACCCTGAACGATCAACATAATCTTTACCTTTGTTGTCTTGGCAGAAAGAGATCAACAGAACTGTTTGCAAAGCCAAAGTTCGAAAAAATCTCATTATGGCACACATACTGGTAACAGGCGGAACAGGATATATCGGATCACATACCGTGGTGGAGCTTCAGCAACAGGGTCATCAGGTGATGATTGCTGATAATTTGAGCAACTCCTCCCTGGAGGTGTTGGATCATATTGCTGCCATCACGGGGGTACGGCCCCGCTTTGAGAAGATAGACCTTGCCGACGCCACCGTTACTGCACGGTTTTTCAGGGAAAGTCAGGATTTCGACGGGATCATTCATTTTGCAGCCTATAAGTCAGTGGGTGAGTCCATGCATAAGCCACTCGAATACTATCATAACAATCTCGGCTCCCTCATCAACATCCTCGAAGGGATGAAAGAATATGGCATACGTGACCTGGTGTTCAGCTCTTCCTGCTCGGTCTATGGCCAGCCTGATCAGCTTCCTGTGACGGAAGAGGCTCCATTTAAGGCTGCCTGGTCGCCTTACGGCCATAGCAAGCAGATGGGAGAAGAGATCCTTCGTTATACGGTATCGAGGCTTCCGCTGAAAGCCATCGCCCTGAGGTATTTCAACCCCATCGGTGCCCATGAGACAGCATTGATAGGCGAATTGCCGTTAGGGGTCCCCGATAACCTGGTCCCCTTTATCACCCAGACGGCCATCGGTCGACGGACCGGCTTGAGGGTCTTTGGTCACGATTATGATACCCCCGACGGGACAGCCATCAGGGATTATATCCATGTGGTCGACATCGCCAAAGCCCATGTGATCGCCATAGAGCGAATGCTGAGCAGCAAGACACGAACAGATGTCGAAGTTTTTAACCTCGGCACGGGAAGAGGATTCTCGGTACTTGAGGTGATACAGTCCTTTGAGAGGGTGAGCGAAATGAAGCTCGATTATAAGCTTGCAGACCGCCGACCCGGTGATGTGGAGAAGGTTTGGGCGGATGCCTCTCTGGCCAACAGGGAACTGGGTTGGAAAGCTGAGCGGTCGCTCGACGAGATGATGATCTCCGCCTGGAACTGGGAGAAAGGCCTGGCCAACCGGAGATCCGGCCAAAACCCTTAGTGGCTGGGATGCCTTGACAGCATCAAAACGAAGGGTTGTTCCTGTCTGAATCAAAAGTGATTAACCCTAATCATACGTTTCCTGTGAAAGACATTCATTCCCTGACAGACAATGCTACCCTGCAATGGTTGCTGGATAAAGAGAATCCCGCGGTACGGTATTTTACGCAACGAGACCTTCTGAATATGCCTGCCGGGGATCCCACGATCGTGGAATCACGGAGGGCCATCATGACCACCGGCCCTGTCAGGGAAATCCTTGAACAACAAAAAGAAGGAGGCTTTTGGGCGGAAGAAGGGACTTTCTATGCCGCCAAGTATTCTGGCACCGTCTGGCAGCTCATGATACTCGCCGAACTGGGTGCCGATGGCGCCGATCCGCGCATCGCAAGAGCCTGTGAGTTTATCCTGGCCCATTCACAGGAAAAGGAAAGTTATGGTTTTTCTTACCAGCGAAGTATCAAAGAAGGCGGAGGACTGAAGAGCGGTGTAATTCCCTGTCTGACAGGCAATATGGTCTGGAGCCTGATCAGGCTGGGTATGCTCGATGATCCGAGGGTCCAAAAAGGCATTGAATGGATCTGCCGTTACCAGAGAGCTGATGATGGTACCAACCATTCCCTTTCCGGATGGCCTTACAACCGGTATGAGATGTGCTGGGGCCGGCACAGCTGTCATATGGGAGTGGTCAAATCGCTCAAAGCGTTGTCAGCCATCCCATCAGATAAAAGGAGCCGCGAGGTCAGCATAAAGATCGATGAATTGTCAGAATACCTGTTACGGCATCATATTCATAAAAAGAGCCATGATCTCACTAGGGTTTCCAAACCGGGATGGCTGAAACTGGGTTTTCCACTGATGTACCAGACCGACATCCTCGAAATTCTGGATATCCTCAGCGGATTGGGGATCAAAGATTCCCGGATGAAAGAAGCCCTCGACATACTGGAATCGAAAAAGACGAGCGATGGACGTTGGAAGATGGAAAATACCTTCAACGGCAAGATGATCACCAACATCGAAGCCAAGGGCAATGACTCCCGGTGGATCACCTTCAGAGCCTTGAGAGTGGTTATGGTCCGAGAAGCGTAATCCATATCGGCCAACTGTCGACTGCTGACTGCTGACTGCTGACTGCCAACTGCTGACTGCCAACTGCTGACTGCCAACTGCCAACTGCTGACTGCCAACTGCCAACTGCTGACTGCCCACTGCTCTATCCCGCTATCCCGCTATCCCGCCATCCCGCATCCCGTCATCCCGCATCCCGTCATCCCGTTTATCCCGAACTTCTCTACCTTTGCCATAATACCAATCAATTAACGCTATGGCAAAGTTATTCACCGAAAAACCTTTCACCAGAAAGTGGTTCATTTCCTATGCCCTCATCATCCTCGGTTCCTTCATCCTGGCTGCCGGATTTGTATTTTTTATCACCCCGTACCAGTTTGTCCCCGGAGGGGTCTATGGGATCGCCATCGTCCTCCACTACCTTACCAAGGGTCTCCTGTCCTTTGCCCCTGAAGGGATCCCGGTGGGGCTCACCGGTCTGGTGCTGAACATTCCACTCACTATCCTGGGAATCAAGATTCTGGGTCCGAGATTCGGGGCCAAGACCGTGGTGGGATTCGTCCTCTCCTCGGTCTTCATGGACCTCATCACCAGCTTCTGGGGGGATGTGCCGCTGGTGGAGAAAGACCCCCTGCTGTCCTGTATCTTTGGCGGGGTCCTGGTGGGCTTCGGACTCGGACTGATCTTCCGTTCGAAAGCCACCTCCGGGGGATCCGACATCATAGCCATGATCCTGGCCAAATATACCCGTCTGCCTCTGGGTATGCTTATGATTTATGTCGACTCCGTCATCGTGCTCATCGGACTGGCAGCCTTCGGCAACTGGGCGGTGCCCCTTTACTCCTGGATCGTCATCTTCATCACTGGTAAGGTCATCGACATCGTGATGCAGGGGATCTCTTCCGACAAGGCCCTGTTCATCGTATCGGAGAAATATGAGGAGATCCGCGATCGCATCATCAACGACCTGGGCCGGGGCGGGACCTACCTGAGCGGCCAGGGCATGTACAACGGTGCCCCTCGAACCGTGATCTATACCGTGGTCAACCGCAGGGAGATTTCTATCCTGGAAGAATATATCCTGGAGATCGATCCCAACGCCTTTGTCTCCATCATTGAAGCCAACGAAATTCTCGGCGAAGGATTTAAATCATTGCAGGAGAAAGTAAAGACCGTGTGAAAGTCATTCAACCTTCCCAACAGCCTCCCTCAACTGTTCCAACGCCCTGATCAGGGTGGCCCTGGGACAGCCTATGTTCATCCTCATGAAGCCGGACCCTCCCGGACCAAACATGTCACCCCGGTTCAGTCCCAGCCTGGCTTTCTCCAGGAAAAAACGATTGAGCTGTTCGTCATCCAGCCCCAGGTCGCGGCAATCCAGCCACACCAGGAAAGTGGCCTCAGGCCTGAGCATCTTCACCCTGGGGATGTATTGCTGAAAATAATCTTCCATCAGGTCGAGATTCCCTGAAAGGTATTCGTTGAGCTGGTCCACCCAGTCATCACCGTTGGCATACGCCGCCTGTGAAGCTACGTTGCCGGCTATGTTACCCCCGCCTATATGCAGGGGATCGAGAGTAGCCTTGTAAGTCTTCCTCAGCGCTTCGTCGGTGATGATCACCGAGGCAGTTGACAATCCCGACAGGTTGAAGGTCTTGCTCGGCGCCGTGAGGGTGATGCAACGGGCAGCGACCTCCTCCGACAGCGTCGCCAGAGGCAGGTGTTTAAAAGGTTTGAAAACCAGGTCGCAATGGATCTCATCAGAGACCATCAGTACTTCATAACGAAGGCACAGCCCTGCCAGCCGAAGGAGTTCCTCCCTGGTCCAGACACTGCCGCCAGGGTTGTGTGGATTGCAGAGAACAAACATCTTAATCCCGGCCTTCATCTCCTTCTCCAGGTGATCAAAGTCCATACACAACCTTCCCCGGTCCAACACCAGCGGGTTGTATACCAGCTCCCGGCCATGGTCTTTTACAGCGCTGAAAAATGGAAAATATACCGGCGGCTGGGTGAGGATACGGTCACCCGGACGGGTGAAAGCAAGCACGGCCATGTTTATGGCAGGGACCACACCCGGACTGAACAGCACCGCCTCTGCGGGAACCTCCCACTGGTGCCGGCGCTTCAGCCACCCGGTCAATGAATCATAATACCCCTGACCTCTCATCGTGTAAGCATAGACTTCATGCTCTATCCGCTGCCTCAGCGCATCGACGATGAATGGAGGTGTACGGAAGTCCATGTCAGCCACCCACATCGGGATTACATCTCCCGCACCCAGAAAAGCCTCCACCGCATCATGCTTGATACAATCCGTACCTTTCCTTTCAAAGAGCTCATCAAATGAATACCCGTCCATCATTTCTGATAAATCAAAAAGTCCGTCCCTGGTTGGCACCGGCCTTCAGTCCGTATTCACCTGATTGGGTGTTGAATACGATCTCATTGGTGCCGGTTTTCCTGATAAATTCTAGAGTTTTCTGATATTGGGCAGTGCCCCTGCAAAGCCATTCAGGCATATCCTCATCTTTGTCGATATGCATCAGGGCTTTAAGTTCTTCTACCAGTTCGTCGAGCTTTTCTTCAGGAGTGCGGGGCCCAAAGATCTCCCCCGTCTGTATCATCCCGATGATGCTCTGCGTGATCTTCTGCATGGAAGAGGAAACGGCTTGCCCGATGAGGTCCATGCGGGCCAGCTGTTCCATTCGTTCACCCCGTTGCTGTATCTCCTCCGGACTGAATACCAGGTCCATCAACCCCCCGTACCAGGCAACGCTGATGATGACCACATCCCTGAAATCGGGGAGGTCCTCACTGAATACCAGCTTCCTGATGCGCGACTTGATCACCGGGATCTCCTTGTCGCTGGCCGGGATGGGATAGGTATGGGACTTAAACCCCAGAAAGACATGCTCTTTCTCCATCCTCACCAAACCTTTCTGCAGCAGTCCCTTGACAAGCATTTCCCTGTAACGCCTGCTCTGTTCTGCCAGCTTCAGCAGCCACCAGCTGATCTTTTGGATTTCTCTCTGCCGGATAATCTGTACCAGTGCTTCGTCCAGGAGGACATGACCGGTAGGGTCGGGCCTGACAGGGATGATGCTCTCCAGGTCGCTGTCGATGCGGCCATGAAGGCTCAGGTCCATCAGGATGGCAGCCGACAGCAGCACGTCAAATTTCCTGGATTTCAGGAATGCCCGCCTTCCGGTACTTTCATTGACCGTGAGCAGGAAAAGTTCTTCGGGAATTGTCAGCAGGTGGTCCATGGTGAGGCTCCTTTATTTTTCTTTTGACTGATTTCTGATGGCTTTGACCCATGCCGGCACTGCATCGCGGAAGATCACCAGCACGCAGGTCATGATCACCAGGGTAAGTACCAGGTTGATGATGCCCTGGACATGGTTTTGGGGCACGCCGATCTGCGGAATGTAGATCCCGGTGATGTTCTGAATACCTGCTGTGAGCGTGGTGATGCCCACGAAGGCCATGGGGATGATTGTGACCCAGGCATACCGGGCTTTGCCCCGGTTGATGATATAGGAAGTGCCTATGGCCAGGGCGGTGGTGGCCAGCAGCTGGTTGGCGCTGCCGAACATGGGCCAGATGGTGGAGACACTCCCGGTATAGATAAAGTAGGTCCAGGTGAACACCACCAGGCCACTGCTGATGAGGTTGCCGGGAAGCCAGTCGGTGCGCCCGAAAGGCTTATAAAATCTCCCGAGGAACTCCTGGAGGATGAAGCGCCCCACCCTGGTGCCGGCGTCGATGGTGGTGAGGATGAACAAGGCCTCGAACATGATGGCAAAATGGTACCAGTACGACATGAGTCGGTCCAGTCCGGGGATAGCGGAAAAGATCTGAGCCATGCCCACTGCTAGTGAGACGGCCCCTCCTGTCCTCCCGGCGATGTTTTCTCCCACCTCCGCGGCCAGCTTTGGCAGGTCCGATTCGGTGAAACCCATGGCTTGCAGCTGGGGCAGGATCTGGGCAAACTTATCGGGCGACACGTTGATCTGGAAATAGTCGAGAGGGTAGAGGCTGGCAGCAGCTATCAGGGCCATGATGCTGACCATCCCTTCTGCCAGCATGGAGCCCACGGCGATAGGTCGGATATGCTTCTCGCTCATGATCATCTTGGGGGTAGTACCCGAGCTGATCAGGGCATGGAATCCGGAGATGGCCCCGCAGGCGATGGTGATGAAGAGGTAAGGGAACAGGTTTCCGGGGATGATGGGCCCTCCGCCGTGGATGAAAGAGGTGAAGGCCGGCATCTTCAGGTTGGGTGCGACGATGATGATGCCGATGGCCAGCATGGCAATGACGCCCAGCTTCATGAAAGAGCTCAGGTAGTCGCGGGGGGAGAGCAGCAGCCATACCGGCAGCACCGAGGCGATGAACCCGTAGCCTGCCAGAAGCAGCGCCAGGGTCTTGTGGTCAAAGGAAAACCAATGGGAGATGCCCGACTCGGGGATGTAACGGCCCACGATCACTGAAGCCGTCAGCAGGATCACACCCATGACCGTGGCCTCCGTGACTCTTCCTTTGCGGAACCGGAACATCCAGATACCCATAAAGATGGCGATGGGTATGGTGGAAGCGATGGTGAACAGTCCCCAGGAAGACTCACTGAGCGCATTAACCACCACCAGTCCGAGCCCGGCCATGGCGATGATGATGATGAGGAAGGTGGCCAGGGAGGCCGTGATGCCGCTGGAGACCTTGCCGATCTCAACGCGGGCGATCTCTGCGAGCGATTTACCGTCATGACGGACGGAGGCGGTGAGGATGACCATGTCATGGACCGATCCGGCCATCACCGCACCTACCAGCATCCAGGCGAAGCCGGGGAAATAGCCGAACTGGCAGGCCAAAACCGGCCCTACCAGCGGTCCTGCACCGGCAATGGCAGCAAAATGGTGCCCGAACAACACCCATTTCGACATGGGATAGTAGTTCTGACCGTCGTACAGCCTTCCTGCTGGGGTGATGCGTGAGGGTTCCAGCGTCAGCACCCGGGCCGCCAGGAAACCAAAATAAAAGCGATAGGCCAGGGCAAAGACCGTCAGAGAGATGATCAGAAGAGGCATTGCATTCATAGCGTGGCAGATACAGGGCAGTACGCAGGGTTTCTTTTACATCAAATGCTGATGACCCGGGACCAGGGAAAATACCGGAGCATTCGGGGGGCAAAATTAGGGATTTGTCATGCTTCCTACTTCATATTTTCTATCTCGTAATCTAAGTGTCTGTATTGCAACTTAATAAAATATGAAATATAAGATTCCGAGGGAAATGGCTCATCTTCTGCACCGGTGTGAGTCTGACTATTCCACGAACCCAAAGATATTTTCAGGATGGATTACCTGGAAGGTGCTTTCGGGATAGGTCCTGAGAAATTCTTCAGGATTAATTCCAGGTTTCAAGCTGCCAATTTATCGGGTCAACCTTACAAATTCATTAAAATTTATCGGGTCGACCTTACAAATTTGTTAAAATTCATCAGGTTGTTGGGTGGGTTCATGATGGGGTGGTGTAATATAATAATCACAAAACCAGTGTGATGAAGTTGAAACTAACGGATCTTTGCCCCACTTTGAAAAGGTGCAGAATTCGACCAGAACGCTGAGCCCTTCAGTCCAGGCCTTTTTCCTTCAGGAACTGCTGCATGAGGTCGGCGATAGTCGCATTGTTCAGGTCGGAGAAAGGGAAGTGGGTATTGCCATATATCCCTATTTCCGGAAGATGCACCAGGATCACATCGCCCCCGTGCCGGTTTACGGCATCCCTCCATAGACGGGCCATGGCAAGACGTACCCGCCAGAAATCCTGTCCGGGATGCTCAGTAGGCTCTTCAGGAATATTATCTCCATAATAAAGGATGATGGGGATGCGGGTCAGCTGTAAAAACTGTTCTTCAGGTATGCCCAGGGCTTCCAGGGGGCCGGCAGAGCTGGGCATGGGGGCAGGTACCTCCCCCTGTGGAAAGATGAAGTTACTGCCCGGTTCGAAGGAGATGACAGCTTTAACATTCGAATTTTTAATGACGGTTAACCAGCCAGGTCCTCCGCCCTGGGAGTGGGTGACCAGGATCCCCGGTCCGGTCTTGTCGAAAAGCGCTGCTACGGCATCGGCAGCAACCTCCGGATCGAAAGCGCCGGTGTTGGGTGTTATCTGGCGGAAATACTGGTCGAGGACGCCCGGGTCTCTGGAAAACTGCACACCCGGAAAGTAATCGGGCCAGATGCCCAGGCGGAAGGTATCGAACCAGGCTTGCTCATCGGGGGTTACTGTCAGGTTAGCGTCGACCGTGCTGCGTCCTGCATCGCCGCGCCGGGGCTGATCGATGAGATACACCGCATAGCCGCGCCTGAGGAAAAGATTCTGAAATCCTTCCCTACCGTCAGGGGTGGTCTCCCAGGTCTTTGAGAACTGCATATTTCCGTGCAGAAAGACCAGGGGAAATTTCCGCGCCCTCACCGGGACCTGATAAAAGACATAGGCATGGTCGCCATGGAGTGTCTGTCCCTGAGAAGTGGGATGATAGGGGTCAAAGGTTCCGGGGGCGGTAACGACTTTTCCTCCCACGGCGAAGCTTCCCTGCTCCTGTATGATCAGGGGCTTCCTTCCCGGTTTCTCCCTGGTAAGAAGGCACGACGCCAGCGGGAGGCTGAGAGCCATCAGGCAAAAACCTTTAACGAAAATTTTATGGTTATGCCTCAGTTTCAATTTCTTGATGTTCACCTTGAATATTGATTTCAAATATAAAAGTTTTTATTGATTGTCAGGCTGGCAGAGCCGGTCGTAAGCTGATTTTCATTACCTTTACGGGTAGAGACCTTATCATGGACCGAAAAAGTTTCCTAAAGAAGTTTCTCATGGGAGGCATGGGTATGATGCTGATGCCGGGGAAAGTGGTTGAAAGTGCTGACAGACAGCAGAAGGTCCGGGTTTTGGTGACCTGGATCGCCGGGTTTGAGCACTATGATGGCCCTGAGGTAAGCCACCAGTTGGAGTCCGGGATGCTCCTGATGCTGAACCGTGAGCCTCACAACCTTTATGACAAGAGGGCTGTGGAGGTGTATTCCGGTGATGCCAAGCTGGGTTATGTCCCCAGGAGGGAGAACAAGACCATTGCCCGGCTCATGGACGAGGGCTATGACCTGATGGCTGAGATCACAGAAACGGATTGGTCCAGCTTCCCTAAGGGGGATGTGAAGATAGAGGTCTACTATCTGAAGGATCTCAGCGGTTAAAATTTTTACGAGTCCTCTTGCAGATTAGAAATATCTGTTTACCTTTGCACTCCAATTCCAGATTCCTCCTTAGCTCAGTTGGTTAGAGCATCTGACTGTTAATCAGAGGGTCGCTGGTTCAAGTCCAGCAGGGGGAGCAAAAAAACAGAGTGGGTGTGAGCCTGAGTATTGAGAAATACTGAGATTCATACCCACTCTGTTTTTTTTATCTCAAGACTCACTCTGGCTCTGGCACTCACACTATCAAACATGGGCTTACAAATCCACACTCAACCTCAGATGCCCGCCCAGTCCTTCCTGTATGATGCGCATAAGTGTTGAAAGGCGAATATCGCTGGCATCGTTTTCTATTCGTGAAATGTAGGTCTTTGTGGTTCCGCACCTCTCAGCAAGTTCTTCCTGAGTCAATCCCTTTTCTTTGCGTAGTTCCTGTAGCATTACACCGAGTTTGAAGGCTTCAAACTCCTGTTCGTATTTTTCTCTGGCTTCAGTTCCACGTTTGCCGTATTGCTCATCCAAATGCTCTGCAAATGATGTCAGATTATCTTTTGTCTTTTTCATTAAAGTACTGTTTTTTAAGTCTTTCTGCTTTTTCAATTTCACTTTTAGGTGTTTTCCCGGATTTCTTCTGGAAACCATTGACCAGAATAATGAGTTTTCCTTCATCAAAGAAGCTGAAAACCCTGTAGTGTTCACTTCCATATTCAACCCTTATCTCAAAAAGGCCGTCTGAGTCTGTAATATGTTTAAAATATTTTTCTGGTACGGCTTCAATGGTTGAAATGAGCTGAAGCGTCCAGTTGAATTTCTTTTTCACCTCTGGTCTGAGTGTCAGAAAGAAATCCAGATAGTAGCGTTTGTAATAGAAAATTTCCCTGAATGAATCCCTCCTGTTTTCAAGTCGGGTTTATGCAAAGTTAGCTAATTAGGTAACATGATTTCTAAAAAGCGAAAAAATTATGCGGCTCGAGATGCACACATGTCCATTATAAATTGAATTTCAACGTATTGTATAAATTTCCCAGTACATCATGGTAGCAACTTTTGTCAATAAGGGGAGCAAAAACAGAGCCTGCCTGACGGCTAGGCAGGCGAGAGCTAGTGTCAGTACTTAGAGGTATTGAGGTTGGCTCTCGCTCTGTTTTTGCCTAAGTACTGAAACTAGCAATGACACTCACCCCATCAAACATTCGATTACAAGCTGACTGTCAAAATCGGGACTCCCGAGCGAGACAACTTCGAATATGAACTCCAGATGAACCTTATTGGTCAGGCGATTAAACTGACCCGGATTGAAAGTCACTTGACCCAGGAAGAACGAGAAGACTCATCGATGTCCATAGTGTAAATATTTTATTATATTTTTACCGGATGACCTATGAAACGGAAAGCGGTAGATTCAGTCAGACGAAAAGAATGATCCTTTCGAAATATAACTTTGTCCATATAAAAGACCTATGAAAAAGCTTGTACCACTTTTGCTGTTTCTTTTGTGCACCACCGCTGTTTTTGCACAGTCGCCTCATGCCATCCATTACCAGGCAGTTGCCCGGGCATCCGATGGGAACATCTTGCTTAACCAGGAGGTACTGCTTCGGATAAGTATTCTGTCAGACAGCGTGCAGGGGCCTGCAGTATATGAGGAAACTCATGCAACGACATCGTCCTCTCTCGGTCTCATTAACTTGGACATCGGGACTGGGACAGTGGAGACCGGAGACTTTACCTCTATACCATGGGGTTCAGGGAGGTATTTCATCAAGCTGGATTTTGACCCGACAGGTACCGGCGCATACGAATGGCTGGGGACCACCCAGTTATTGTCAGTTCCCTATGCCTTTTACGCCAATGAGGCGGGAATCCGGAAGATGACAGACCAGGAGCGTGATGCGATAACCGATCCACAGGAGGGGATGATCATTTACAACCTGACAACGGGCTGTCTGAATGTGCGTAACCCGGGCAACTGGTTTGAGATTTGCGGTGCCGGATGTGTGCCTCAGCCGACAATGCCTGATGCTGGTGAAGACCGAAATGTGGTTGGGACCAGCCTGCTGCTTGCAGGCAATGACCCGGTTTGCGGGACCGGGACCTGGTCAGTGGTCAGCGGTGCAGGAGGGCAGTTTACGGATATCCATTCCCCGACATCCCAGTTCAGCGGATTAATCGGTAACAGCTATGAGTTGCGGTGGACCATTGCCAATTCATGCAGTACGCATTACGATGACATGACAGTCAGGCTATGCTATCAGTTTGCGGTTGCAGATGCCGGGTCTGACCAACTGGATGTGACTGGTAGCACCGTGAACCTTTCTGCCGGAGATCTTACATCGGGAGAAAGCGGTCAATGGGCTGTTATCGCAGGAGCCGGTGGCAGCCTGGGATCGTCCACTTCCCCGACCTCCACTTTCACGGGTATTGAAGGCCATTCCTATTACCTCGTGTGGACCAAGCAGAATGCCTGTGGCTTTTCCGGCAGCGATACTGTCCACATCAGCTTTTCCGATACTGACGGTATTACCTGTCCGGGTATCCCTAAGCTGACTTATATGGGTCAGGAGTATCATACAGTGAAGATCGGCGATCAATGCTGGATGCGGGAGAACCTGAATTCCGGCAACATGCTGACGGAGGCCGTTACCGCCACTGACAACGGGATCATCGAGAAACACTGTTATGGTAATGATCCTTTAAAGTGCCTGGAATATGGCGGTTTATACACCTGGGATGAAATGATGGATTATTCGACCGATCCCGGTGTGCAGGGTATCTGCCCTTCAGGCTGGCATCTGCCCACTGATGCCGATTTCACGCTATTGTGCGATTACCTGGGTGGAACCACCCAGGCAGGCGGGAAGTTGAAAGAGACCGGCAACTGGCACTGGGCGGCCCCGAACATCAGTGGTGACAATGAAAGTGGTTTCCGTGCACTGGCAGCGGGTTACATGGCTTCAAACGGAGGTTTTTCCGGCTTATTGACCGTGAATTACTTTTTCACCTCAAACCAGCACGATAGTTATGAAGCCTGGGGTTACGGACTTTCCTGGGATTCCGGAAGTTTCCTTAAGGGATCAGGCAGCAAGACCCACAGTAATTCAGTCAGGTGTCTCCGGAATCAATGCCTGCCTATGGGCAACGTCGATGCCGGTCCGGATCAGCCGGGGGTCGTTGGCAACACCACGGTGCTGGCTGCTACCTGTCCCGCCCAGGATGAAACCGGTACCTGGACTATCCTTTCAGGCACCGGGGGCCAGTTGACAGCCCCCACATCCTGTAATTCAGGATTCAGTGGTGTGACCGGAGAAACATACTCCCTGAAATGGACGCTGACAGATACCTGTTCGCAGATTGCTTTCGACACCTTACATATTGGATTTACTGCACTAATGGCCGTACCCTGCCCGGGAATTCCCACGGTTGTCCATGGCGGTCAGACATACAATACCGTGAAGATCGGGAATCAATGCTGGTTTAAGGAGAACCTGAATATAGGGACTATGGTACTGGGTGCCTCCACGATGACCAACAACGGTACCATCGAGAAATACTGCAACGACAATAATCCGGCAAATTGTGCGGTCTATGGTGCCTTTTACCAATGGGGTGAACTGATGCAGTATTCCACCGATGAAGGGGTACAGGGGATTTGTCCGGATGGCTGGCATATTCCTACCAACGATGAATGGTGTACGATGCTGACTTTCCTGGAACCGGGTTATGACTGCGAACTGACGGGTTGGCAGGGGGATTTCCTCGGAGGGAAATTAAAAGAGACCGGGTATACCCATTGGAATCCGAATAACAACCTGGCAACCAATGAGACCGGGTTTACAGCCATAGGTTCCGGGAACCGGGACTATTACGGCGGATTTACAACGATGCTGACGTCTGCCGGTTTTTACACTTCGACGGCCACTTCCGTCAATGATGCGATTTCCTTTAACTTATGGTACGGAGGTGGTAATGTTCTTCGCCAGGATGCTTCAAAATTGGTGGGATATTCAGTGAGGTGCCTTAAAAATTAATACCCCTTCAAAGGCTGAGATACCCCGGAAGGATTTCCCTTACACTGATTCTAACCAATGGAACCAGACGCTCTGATTAATGAAAGGGATGCTATGATCCTGGCAGACTTTCATCGTCCAACCCGTGCCTCCGGTCATGGGGTCATTCAAGTCATCATAGAAAATCCCAAATGTGGCAGGGGGGATCTCTTTAGTGCCTAAAACCTTTATCGTGTCTCTCAGGATGTAGGCTGCATTGATGGTAAAACGATTGACCTCTCCGGCAACAAACGGGTCGATGAGTTTTGAGGTCTTATGGTTCTTTCTGGACTGATAAACAATCTCGGGCTCATTCAAAAGGTTGATGTCCTCCAGCGAAATGGTATCATAGGCGACATTTGTTTTCTGCCTGTGACCCGAATAGAATCCATGTAAATAGAAAAAGGGTCTTGGCCAGGATAGTGATCACTATGTG
>CAZSDK010000020.1:0-71764 GCA_964605655.1 uncultured Bacteroidales bacterium | reverse complement strand
ATCCATGTTAAGTCCCCACTTCACGGACTTGGCACGGCGCAAGAGAGTGCAGAATGCAGAGTTGCCTGATAATTCTGCACTCTGAACTCTCTATATTCTGAACTCGGAGGCAAATAGAACGTAGCCAGAGGCTACGCCCAACGGTGAGCTACGCCCGACGGGGGAAGACCTTATCTCTCGACGGGGAGATTTCGCTCTACGAGCCTAAGCCTTAATCGTCCTGAAGGATTTTCTTTCCTTCCTGCAGATGATCTGAGTGACATTGCGTCCGGACAACAGTCCTGCAGGAACACCCCCTCCGGGTTCCACCCACTGGCCACACATATAGAAGTTATTCAGTCCGGGCAGCACCCTTTTCATACTCTTCAGGCCTGTATCCCTGGTAAGCAGCCACCCTTCGAAACTCCCCTTCCAGTTGTTGGTGTAACGGATGACTGTAGCAGGAGAGGAGACATCCACCATCTCTATGTCGGCAGCAATCCCTCCCAGCTTTTTATCAAGGGCTTCAATCACTTTATCGGCAAGGTTTTTCTTTATCAATTTGTATTTTTCAGGATCACTTTTCCTCAGCTTGGTCCAGTAATCGTAATGATAAGTGATGAGGTTACAGGTTATCAGGGTCTTACCCGGCGGTGCCAGGAAGGGGTCATAAGAAAAGATGCGGTAATCGAGAAAATCGGTCGAGATAGAAGGATCGATGGCCAGGGGCTCGGGAAGCGGGAAGTAAACCAAAGAAGGCAAATCCTTCAGGTCGCGGTTCACCCCGAGAGAGATCTGGATGTAGGAGGGGAAAATGGGGTACTTTCTGTAATAAAACTTAATCTTTTCATTCAGGAACTTTCCACCCAACATTTCAAAGATGGTTGAATAGCCGTCAGCAGCCGAAATCACATAATCGGACTCAAAGGTCTTTCCATCCGAAGTAGTGACACCACAGGCTTCCTGCCTGTCACCTTTCTGACGGGTATTGATCTTTTGGATCCTGTGGTGATAGTTTACTTTTCCGCCTAGATCAAGATACCGTTTTTCTATCTCCCTGGAGAACTTCAACGACCCTCCGAGGGGGTATCCCGCGCTGCGCCGGTTCAACCAGACAAAAACAAACAGCACAAAGAACATCGACATCTCCGGCAGGAAAGCAAATTCGAACATCTTCTTCAATAAGGGGTTGCTGAATTTCTCCGAATATTCTCCTGCATTGATCTTATTCCACTTATTGATGAATCCAAAAAAGGGCATGAAGTTCACCATCATACCGGTGAGCTCGAACAGGTTCATCAATTCCTGCGGCTTTCCCATGGGCAGATGCATCTTGTCCAGCTTCTTCACGGCCTGGACAAATTCCATGATCAGTTCCTGGTCCTCCGGGGCCTTCTCAAGCATCTCCTTCTCCAGTCTCCCCATATCGGTAAACACCCTGATGACCCTGCCTTTTTCGTCCTCTACCCGGAAATACTCCTCGTGGTCGAAAAAGCTGAGCTTTGTCATGTCCACAAGCTCACTCCAGAGAGAATAAAAGGGATCGGAGGGAGAAGATCCTACCAGCCAGTGAAGACATCCGTCGATGGTATACTGGTCCTTGGTCCACGAAGTGCATAAGCCGCCGGGTAGGTTATGCAACTCAAAGATCTCCGTCTCGAAACCATTCATTTGAAGGTAGCATCCTGCCGATAGGCCGGCAATACCGGCGCCAATGATATTTACTTTTTTCGCCATAGTTCAGGAATAAGCGGGCAAGATATGAATTTTATCTGAATATACAAAAAATTACAATTTCTTTGTGAGCGGTCAATCACGGATCACTGTCACTGCCCCCTGGTAATGATCCTTATCCAGTGTCAGGATATAGAAGTACACTCCGTCGGGAACGGGAGAACCACTGCATTTCCCATCCCAGAAACTGTTTTTATCCTCCGTTTCAAAAAGCAGGCGTCCCCAACGGTTATAAACCTTCAACAGGTACTTTTTCTTTCCCTTGTAATCGATGTGAAAGAGATCGTTGGTCATGTCATCATTGGGAGTAAAAACATTTGGGATCTCGAGCCCGCATTCGGTCACCTCAACGGTAATGTACGACGTATCCCTGCAACCATATTCATCGGTGCCGACAACGGCAAAGGTGGTATTGTCCTGGATGGTGGCATTGACGGTTTGCCCGGTGGAATCAGAAAGGAATTCCCAGGGTTGCCAGGAATACGACATCGCACCGGATGCGGTAAGTGAGGCAGCGGAGTCAGGACAGATCTCTGTGTCGCCGCCCAGGCTGATGACAGGATTGGGCCTTATCCTGACCCAGAGGCTGTCGTAGTTTTCGCAACCGTTGGTGTCAACGGCTGTAACATAGTAGCTGCTCGTCAGCGGGGGGCTTACTACAGTGGTCTGGGTCAGGGCACCATTGGTCCAGGTGTAGCTCACTCCTCCGCTCGCCGTGAGAACGGCAGTATCACCACGGCAAATCTGCTGGTCAGGGCCGGCTTCGACCTGAGGTATAGGCAAAAGAGACACCCTGACACTGTCTTCTCCTTTGCAGCCCAGATAATCCGTCACCGTCACAAAATAGATGGTGTCGGTTGCAGGTAATAAATTCACAATCTGTGTATTATGACCAGAGTCCCAGTGATAGCCCGTGCCGCCGGAAGCATGAAGCCTGACGGAATCTCCGCGGCAGACTGCCGTGTCGGGACCTGCATCAGCAAAAACATGATCGACAAACACCGTCACGCTGTCGACTGCAACACAAAAGGGCTTGAATGATATATCGTCGAGGGCGAAATCATTGCCGTCCAAGGAGGTATTCTGGTTCACGATGCAAATATTGGCCGAGGTCGCTGTCCCGGAATTCCAGACCTCATAAAACTGCAGCCACTGACAGGTGGTTGCTGTAGCCGAGAAGGGGGAACCCAGCACCACCCCGTTGATGGAGAACTGCAATACCGCCGGGTTAACAGGATGGACCGAACACAGCCAGGTTGAAAAAGCGTACAGGGTATTCGGCAAGACGGTAACTGTTTCACACCAGATGGAAGTATTAGCCAGTGCAGCTCCATTGACGACCATCATCTTTCCGGTGCCGCTGGTATGATCGGGACAGGGAGAAAAATTGGAGTGGACCGACTGGGGATTGGTAGTGACTGCATAGGTACCTTCATTCCAGACACTGGTCGGATTGTAGATGTAGTTGCTCGTAAAGCCTGTATTCCCATCCTCAAAATCACCGTTGATGATGAGGTTTGAATCGATCAGCGTACTGACGCTTACGGTATAGGTGGTCGTGACCGCCGGCATGGCAGCAGGGTTCTGATAGTATGCGGCATTCAGGCCATAGGCCGGACTCCATTGATATCCGAAGATCAGGTAAGGTGCGGTGACGTTAAGGAAGGCTTTGGTCCCTTTGCAGATGGTGGTGTCGGAAGAGGCAGTGCAGGAACACTGGCATCGCCCTTCGGGACATAAAAATAACACCTGGAATAAAATCCCTATGACCAGAACGGCTCTCATAGTAAGGTTCTTATAGCAAAAATAGTTAAATTAAGCTCCTATTGCAAGTTATATTGAAAAACAATGACAAGCACCTGCACAGCATCCCTTCACTCCTGTATCATCATTTCGGTCTTTTTCAATTGAATCCTCTATTTTTGCATCACTTTGGATGATGGACCGGCTTCATCGATCCGATTCCTTTACGAAAAGAAACAATACTATGTCTAAACGAAATTCTCTGCCACTATTCCTTTTTATTCTCTGGGGTCTCATTATTTCTTGTTCTGATTTCAAACGTCCCATGGAGTCGACACAGTCCGTAGTCACAAACGAGACTGATTCCATGGGTTTAAGCACAAAGGGGACCTTGCCCATCGACAGTGTCAGTAATGATTACGCGAGAGTTCTTTCAGGGATGGACTCCTCTGATAACCACCTGACGGGATACATGGACAAGGTCTTTCTGAGGAACTATTGTTCTGAAGTGGGCCGAAAAGTCTCAGCCATAGAGACCTCCAGGCTTCTGCCCATAAGGAAGTGGAACGACAGTAACATGATCAGGAACCAACAAAATGATACCCTCCCCTGCCTCTATCCTTTGTCAGGAGGGGATTTTCTTCATGCTGCCTGGATGTATCCCAATGCTTCGGTATACCATCTGATGGCCCTCGAAAAGGTGGGTTCCATACCGGACTTTTCCCTGATGAAGCCGGCAGAGATCAATGGTTATCTCTCAGCAGTGGATTATGCCTTCAGGGACATCTATTCCAAAAGCTATTTCATGACCAAGAACATGCATCTTGACACCAGGTACAAGGCGCAGCTTTCAGGAATGCTCCCGATGTTGCTCTGGTCGGTGGCACGGACGGGTCATGAAGTGATTGCCGTGCAGCAGGTGAGCCTGGACTCCTCAGGTCAGGTGACCCTTGCCGAATGGAAGCCATGGAAAGGGAACACCCCGGTTAAGGGGGTTCAGATCACCATGAGAAACCAGGCCACTTCCAAAATACAGATACTGAGGTATTTTTCCTGTGACCTTTCGGAAAAAGGACAAACCCTGAACCCGGGTATTTTCAGGTATGTTGAGCAACTGCCTCAGGTCAATACCTTCATTAAAGCAGGGTCGTACCTTCTTTCCTTTCGTTCGTTCACAAAAATGAGGAAGCTGGTCCTTGAGAAATCCCGATTCCTTGTTCAGGACGACACAGGAATACCATTCAGGTATTTCACAGAGAAAGAATGGAAGGTGGAACTGTATGGAGTTTATCTCCTGCCTGTGGAAGATTTCAGCAGGAATTTCTACCAAAAAGACCTGGCAGCCGCCTATGCCGATTCCAGCCATTACCGCGGATCCCTGCCCTTTTCACTGGGGTATCACTGGATGACCAAAGGCCAGAACCAGATGGTAATCACCAGAAAACCCTAGGGTCACTTTCCATGTGCCGGAGATGGTCCATACTGTTGATCCTTGGATTCTTACTGGGCCTTACAGCGAGAACCCAGCACCTCTATTCCGGTGCTGACTCATCGCTTCTCCGGGAAATTCTCTCTGACTCTCCCTTCCTTTCAGAAGTAGCCGGGCATGCCGATGAATTCCGGCTTCAGATCCTGTATACCAGGATCGTCCACCACAACGATACCTCGACCAGCCTGGTAACCCATACTTTCCGTTATCGTCCTGGGGAGTATTTTAATCCCGCGAGTACGGTTAAACTCCCTCTTGCCTTATTTACTCTGGAAAAACTGAACTCGCTGAACAAAAAAGGAATCACCAAAGATACCCGTCTTAAAATCGGTGCCGGGCATTCCTGCCAGGAAGCGGTGACCATTGATCCAACGGCCAGGGACTCCGTCCCTACCCTAGACAGCTATATGAAAAAAGCCTTGATCGTGAGCAACAACGATGCGTATAACCGCTTATACGAGTTCCTTGGACAGCAAACTATTAACCAGAGATTCAGAGAACTGGGATACCGCGATGCCAGAGTCCTGATCCGCTTCAACAGGTGTAACACCGAAGAAAACAGGTATACGAACTCTTTTACGTTCTTCAGCAATGCAGGGAAAAAGCTCCATTACCAGCCTCCCAGCTTCAATGCAACAACCTACCGTCCCCCATTGAAAAACATGAAAGTCGGAGACGCCTGTATGGAAGGGGGGAAACTACTTCACCATCCTAAAGATTTTTCAGAAAAGAATTGCCTGCCGCTCGATGTGACCCATGATCTCCTTCAAAAGATCATGTATCCTGAGAACTTCAACACCAAGCTGCGTCTCACCAAACAGGACCGCCAATATTTGAAGGAGGTACTGGCTTGCCTGCCCTCACAGTCCGATCTGGCCTCCATCCGTTCGGACAGCACGTATTATGAAGCCATGACCAATTATCTGTATTATGGCAGTGACACGGCAGCCATCATCCGTCCTGACCTTAAAATCATGAATATAGTGGGCCAGGCCTATGGCTTTCTGGTGGATGCAGCCTATTTTCACGATGCCTGCAACCGGGTGGAGTTTTTTCTCAGCTGTGTAATATATGTCAATAAAGACGGCATCGTGGGAGACGGTGTCTACGAACTGGATCAGGTTGGACTGCCATTTTTAAGAGAACTTGGTAAAGTAATTTACGAATATGAAAAGAACCACTCTTTGCATTAAGATTTAACCTATTTTTGCTTAACTGATAACCATCAGAAAAAGAACCTGCTACACTGATTTTGTTAGATAATAACCAATCTGAACAGATTTGGCAAGAAGAATTGCACATACCTTTTTAACTGCCATACTTTTTCTGGCTTTTCTCATGGTTGTTTCAGAGGTCCCGGGCCAGGCACCCTCAGAAGGGAAAAAGAAGGAAAATCAGGTAAAGAAAAAGAAAAAGAAGAAGGTCCACAGGAAACCTGTTCTGTTCTACCGGCCTTTGCAGAGCCTGGACAGATACCAGGTTAAGCTTTCTCATCAGCCTGGTATTTATGACTCGGCCTTTTATCTGAGATTTACCCTACCGCCGGGGATGCAGCTGTTCTATCAAAAGAATCATCTGACATCCGGGAGCCCCCTTAAATACAATGTACCCATCCGGATCGACAGCATGGTGAACCTGCAATGCCGGATCAGTCAGAGAGGCAGAAAGACAGACACCATCTATTGCGCCTCTTTCGTGGTTAAAAACCGCCACCAGCTTCCCATCCTCTGTATCAGCGTGAACCCGGAAGCTTTTTTCCCGCCCGACGGGATCACCGAAGGGTCCAGGGAAATTACCGAGGATAATATGATCATTAACCATGGCAATGCTTTGAAGAAAAAGGAGATCGACTGCTACGCAGAGTTCTTCTACCAGGGGAAGTTAGTGGAGTACGGAGCTTATGGCGTCAAACCTCACGGAGGGTTCACCCTGGCCCTTCCGGAGAAATCTCTCCAGCTCATCGCCCATGAGAATTATGGTGACGACTGCCTGGAATACAAATTTTTCGAAAACAAACCTTTCAATAAATTCAAAAGCCTGGTCATCAGAACTTCTGGTGGTGACCAATACGGGACCCGTTTCAAGGATGTTTGTGTCAGTTCCATCGCCCAGGACCTCGGCCTGGACCAAATGGCTTACCAACAGGGGATACTGTATGTGAACGGACTATATTTCGGAATCTATAATTTCAGGGAGAAAGTGAATAAAAACTTCCTGATCTATAACCATCATGCCGATCCTGATTCTACCATCATCCTGCAGGAGCGCGGGGTTTACAACAAACATTACGACAAGGTTGTACAATATGCCATCCACCAAAACCAGTCACCCGAATTTCCGGCTGAGATAAACAAAAAGATCGATGTTGATAATTACCTCAATTTCTCCATATTGCAGATCTTTCATGCCAACATCGATTCAAGAGGCAATCTGAAATTCTGGAAAGCCTCCAATCTCGATAACCGTTACCGCTGGATCTTTTATGACGGGGATGCTTCTGCAGGCAGTGTCTTCATTAAGAAAAACTTCCTGGCAGAACGTCTGAGCCCGGAACAGACAGAATGGTACAATCCCTATTTTGCCACCATATTGCTGCGCTCGCTCATCGCCAACCAAGAGATGAAAACAAGGTTCATCAACCAGTATTGCCTTCTGCTGTCCACCTACCTCCGGTCCGACAGCCTGCTCAGAAAGGTGCAGTATTTTAAAAAGAAAATAGAACCTGAAATTCCCCGCCATGTGAGGCGGAGGAATAACATCTGGCATGAATCGGTGAAGTCATGGAACAGGAATGTTGGCTGGCTGGAACATTTTTACAGAAAGATGCCGGCTGCAGCTTACAAGCAGCTTCAACTCCAGTTTAACCTGGCCGATACTTCCAGGATCCTGATCGCCACCAACATTAAAACCCTCCACTCCCTCAGGATCAATGAATCGGACCTCAGGTTCCAGAATATCAGCGGAATATTCTTCTCCAAGCTTCCATTGAAGGTAGAAGCTACCGGTGAAAATCATCTGTACAAGTTCAAAAAATGGATGGAAGACGGAGATTCAGTGCCTGTAAAAACCATTACCATCAGCGACAACCTCAGGCTGAATGCCCTTTATGTTCATAAGGACATGTCGGAAAAAAGGAACCAGCTCATCATGAACAGGTTCTACTGTACGATGCAGGTAAAAAGGGACATGCACTGGCTGGAAATCAAGAACCAGGGTGAATCTCCGGTGAAGCTCAGGGGAACCAGACTGTATGAAGATAACAGCCACTGGTCCATAGCATTTCCTGACTCATCCCTGAAACCCGGGCAGTCATTGGTCATTTGTAATGACTCTACTGCCTGGAGAAGAGTGAACAGGAACTTTTCCGGTTTATTGCTCCAATCAGAAATGGACAACATTTTCCGTCAATCCAGGGCCTTCGTTCTTATTGATGATGATGACCAGTGGATCGACAGCATGTACGTCAACATTCCTGATGCCCTGCTAAATGTGAAAAACCACTTCCTGGTGAGTTCAGAAAAGGGAGTTCTCAAATATGAATCATGGAATAACAAAAAAAATCCCCTGGACTGGTCCGTGAAACTGGTATCCCGTACGACGACATTTGATCTCCTTCCCCGTGAACTGATTTTCAGGGCAGGGATTCCCGCGTTGGTCGGATTAGTAGTACTTATTACAGGTATCGTGCTGATTATAAGGCGTTTAAGAAAACATCGCAAAAATGAGAGCCCGGACCTTACCTGACCTATTTTTTAAAACACTGCTCCTTCTTTGCTCCAGTTTTTTTTGTTTACATACTGAAATCAGGGCAAACAGCAACCTTCCCGACAGTTTATGCAGTAAGCATGACCGTTTTGGACTGGATTCTGCCACAACGCTACTTGTTGATAACCATGGACTTGGGTTCGACAGTTTATCGGGTGTAAGAAACTTCAGGGTCGTACTCCATGATGTTCTTTACAGGGGAGGAGGTGACAACCTTTACCTGAGACCCTCTCAAAAAAGATCCTATTTCAGAAACCCATTGCCCCTGAACGGAATCACCAATCTGCGGAAAGCAGGGTTTACAAAAGGGATTTACCTGTATTCCAAGAATTTTAAAGAAAGATACCCTGATAACATCCTGGATTCCCTGAAGGAATCCGGGTTCATATATTCCTCTGAGCCAGAACTCATTGACAGTTCACTGAAGGTGTTCTTTTCCGACATCAAAGCCAGGATAGATGATCCTTCGAAAGGACCCGTATATATCCATTGCTGGAACGGATGGCATCAGTCGGGACTGCTGTCCACCCTCACCCTGATGCAGTTCTGCGGGCTGAACAACCGGCAGGGACTGGAATACTGGGTACAGTGTACCGATGGTAACGGGGCTGGATATCCGCATGTGAGGGAGAAGATACTGAATTACAAGCCTTTTAACGAGTTTCTCATCACGGAGGTTCAAAAACAGATCTTTTGCCCCTGTCTGAACCGGGGGATCCTTGAGGCAGGGACCGACACGCTTGCACTGAACTCAGACACACTTTCCGGATCAGAGAAGCCGGCAGCACCTGTTCCCGGGAAGAAGGAGAAGCCCAGGTACCACACGGTAGTCAAAGGAGATACCCTGAGCAGTATCGCTGCCAGGCACAGTATTCCTTTATCTAAACTCTTGTCATTGAACAGGATGAGACCCACCGACATCATCCGTCCGAAACAAAAAATAAGGATTCGCTGATGGGAGACCAGGTCAATATTTTTCTCGACAACCTCGACGCCCTGCTATGGAGGCTGATGCAGATGCCCCTGGCGCTGCAACTGTTGTTGTGGTTGCTGATTTCCGGAACCTTCTGGATCCTCTTTCTCCTTATCCTGGGCAGAAAAGTCATCGGACTGGACCACAAAGCAAGAGTCATCTTCTTTTCCGCTGCCATGCTGTGTTCTATGATCATCGCCGGTGCTGTATTGTTCGATAACCAATGGAAACATAAGGAGCAGGAAGCCGAACTGAGGATGAGTCCGCCTGTGATGACGACCACCCAAGAGACCGGCCCATCGGCTGTCCTGCCAAAGGAGGTGCAGCGGCTGACCATCAAGACCAGAGATACGGCCGTAAAAAAAGAGGTGATGTACGCCACTTCAGGATGCCAGGTCATCAGGCTCAGGTTTTCCTCTCCCGAGGCAGTGGCTTATGTTGCTACCATTGACCTTACTCAGTATGAAGCCGTTCTGGATACTCATATTCTTGTAAAAGAGAAGACCTCCGCTTTTGGCAGTCGTTTTAAGGCTGAAGTGGCTGTTAACGGGGAAGCCGGGGAGACACCCGGACTCAAGGCGCCACTGGGACAATGGACCGGTAACTATATGGTGAACGGAGTTCCTTTGCTGATGAAAGACACCGACAAAAGACCCTTCGTGTATTTCGATCAGAAAGGCAGGGCCTTTTATTCTCCTGACAGGGAGGTGATCACCATCCCGGCAGAGAACATGTTCCAGGCTATCTGGGGAAGGTTCGACCTGCTTCAGGAAGGCAAGGTACAGATTGATCCCAGGGACGGGACAAAGAACAACTCCTACCCGAGGACCATCGTGGGTATCGATGAATCGGGATGGAAAGCTTACCTGATGGTGGTGGACGGAAGGAAACCCGGACACAGCCTGGGACTGACCATGGAGGAATGCGGTCAGATCCTGCTTGGTTTTGGTGCCTGGTCAGCCATGGCCTGCGACCAGGGAGGCAGTTCCTGCATGTACGTCGTCAACCAGGGCATCATCAGCAGACCTGCTGACGGTGGGGAACGTCCCGTATATACCCACCTCGGTTTCAGAAAGAAATTCTAAGGCTTATTTTACCCTGATCTTCCGGCCCAGCTTCAGGGTAGTGGTGGGTTTCAGACTTTTATTCAGTTTACAGATGTCCGAAACCGTCGTTTTATATTTCACTGCCAGATGAGACAAGGTATCCCCCTGGCGGATCTTGTGATAAACCTTTTTCTGATGGGATTTGCTCACCGGAGGAGGTGTGGCTTTCTTAATAACGACCGGGACCACCTGGGCAATGGTGTCCTGAGTGGTATCGGCCAGCATCACCGGAATCTTGAAAGGCAGGGAAGCCAGGTTCACATTCTGCCATCCCGCCGGCGGCTGCCTTCTTCCAATGTTGATCAGGTGCTGCATCAGCTCGAAAGGATAGTCGGTCTGAATGATAAAGGCCCCGTGAGCGATCAGGCTGTCCCAGGTCATCAGGGCATTCTCGTTTTCAGAGAACCCCAGCGACATGCTCTTGTAAAAAGCATTGTACCAGATCCTGCAGTTGTTCCTGCGAAAGAGCGCCTGCCCATCCGGGGTGACCATATTGTTGGTATCGTTGGAAAGGATCAGTTCAGCCAGCCTGGGCTGTCCTTTGGTGAGGAAAGTGTCAAGATCTGCCCTCTTTTTATAATACATGATGGGCATCATCAAGGGACCCTGAGGATTCTCCTCAATCTTCCTTCTCAGGAATTCGTACCCGAACACTCCTTTAAAGATCACGGTCTGCCTGGCGTCCATGGTGTCCAGCATCACCAGGATCTGATCCAGGAAACGGCTGCTCTTATCCAGGTTCAGAATAATCCTTCCCCTTGCCGTCCGGATGGCCTCCTCCAGGGTCGGCACCCGCTCGTCCCAGATCCTTCCGCCAGGTCCACGCAGCTTATGCATCTTCAGCTTTTTCAAAGTGTGCTTGCCCACTTTACCCTTACCATTGGTGGTGCGGTTGATGGTGACATCATGCATGAGGATCAGTTGATGGTCCTTCGTCATCTGTACATCAATCTCAACAATGTCTATTCCTCGGCGGATACAGGATTCAATGGCACTGATGCTGTTTTCAGGGTAATTCAGTATATCACCGCGATGGGCAGCCACCAGGACCGTGCCTTCCGGGTAGTTCAGCATCTGCGTGATAGAAGTGGTCTGTGCATAAACACCTGACGTGATCAGCACAACCAGGCTAACCCCTATCCATCTAATAAACCTCACTCTATCAATCAAATTATTTCTTCCTTCCTTACTCACGAACTTCCAAAATTTTATTCATAATTCTTCACCAAACCTCATCAGACTTCTGATAACGTTTAGAATGAATCTAAATTATATGACAGGATTTGCTGCAAAGGTAGTAATATTATAGAAATCTCAAGATGTCGGTGTATTTCGTATTTTTGGGATCAAACCAAATTCAAGCCCATGTTATCAGATCCCATCCAATTTCTTACCCAGCTCAGCAGCAACAACAACCGGGAATGGTTCGACCGGAACCGGACCTGGTACGAATCGAACCGAAAAATGCTGGAAGCCCTCACTGACTCGCTGATCACCGGGGTCAGGAGCTTCGATACCACCATTGGATCACCCAAATCGAAGGACTGTGTATTCAGGATCTTTAGGGATACAAGGTTTTCAAATGATAAAACCCCTTACAAGACCAACATGGGTACTTTCATCGCCCGTGGCGGAAGAAAAAGCACATTTGCCGGTTATTACCTCCACCTGGAACCAGGAGGAAAATCATTTGCAGGAGGTGGGCTTTACATGCCGCCTTCCGACAAGCTGAAGATGGTGCGGGAGGAGATTTATTATCATGTGGATGAGTTTAAAAAGATCCTCAAAGCCAAATCCTTTGTCAGTCATTTTAAGGAACTCGACCTGGTGGGTGATGAGCTGAAAAAAGCACCGCAAGGGTATGATCCATCATGGCCGGATATTAACCTGCTGAAGTTTAAACACTACATTGTAGGTGAGTATTTTACCGACCCATCCCTGGCCGACAGTAAAATCAAAGAATATTTCATTGAAGTTTACCAAGCCATGCATCCGCTGGTCAGGTTTATTAACCGTGCCCTGGAAATTCCTCAATCGTAATTAAAGACAATCCGGAAGTATTGTTGAAAGGATCATTTCCTGCTGCAATCATAGCAGGCAAAAGGAACCGTCAGTGACACTGCCCCCTTTTCTGCGGCCGTATCATTGAGTTGTTTTTCCACTTCGCTGAAAACCTCCACTCTGTATGCTTCCGGGATTAATTCCTGCCAGGAGGGGAAAAAGGCCAGGCGGATAAAATGATAATTTAAAAGACTGGTCCCGTCAGCAAAACCATAACTGAAGGCCTCTTCCCGGATATCCTCCACCCGGAACCCGTGCTTTTCCACCAGGGATGCCCATTCTCCGGCTTCTTTTCTTTTTTCCCGAATATGGGTCTGTATCTTCCTTTTAATATCCTCCACCCCGCCATTACCCACCATACCCTGGTGCCGGCTTAAGACATCCTCCAGGACCTGGTAGAATTCTGCCATGGTCCCGGGCAGGTTGCAGGTAAAGAGCAACTGGGCTCCCGGTCTGGTAACCCGGTAACACTCCCTCAACACCTGATCGATGTCCTTCACATTGTTCAGGCCGTTGTTGGACAGAATGCAACTGAAGGTACCATCCTCAAATGGCATGTCTTCTGCTTCCCCGTTCATTACAACCACATTCTTAATCCGGTAATTCCTGATCTTGTCGAGCATCCTGGTCCTGGCCTCCTGCCAGGGCTCCAGTCCGAAAACCGTGCAGGTGGGGCCCAGCCGTTGCGCTGCTTCCAGCAGGGGAAATCCGGTACCGGGACCGATGTCAAGGACCTGAATAAACTTCCTGAATTTCAAATGTTTCAGCAATTCAATCCCGAAAGGAGCTGACCAGAAGGGAAGCTCATCGAAAAAGGAAATATCCTCATAAAAGTCTGATACACCATCTGACATAAGTGGAAATTTAGGTGAAAGCTGTCTGATTTGTAACTTTGCATGAATGAACGAAAATACTGCAAATTAACGATCGATATGATTTACATGGTTATTCATCCGTCAAAGAATTCTGCTGCCGGAGGGAAGAAAAATGGAATCCGGTAAACCCGCATCTGACACGGTCGAACTGGTCCTTTTCTGGTTTCGCAGAGACTTGAGGCTCCATGACAACCACGGGCTTTACGAGGCATTAAAAAGCGGGTTACCGGTGTTGCCGGTCTTCATTTTCGACACCTGCATCCTCGGAAAACTTCAGTATAAAAAAGACCGGAGGATGGTCTTTATCCATCAGGTCCTTGAAAAACTGCACAGAGCATTTGCAGCCAGTGGCTCCACGCTCCTCGTCATGAAAGATGATCCTTTGGAAGCATTCAGAAAGATCACTGAACGGTTTCATATCAAAGCGGTTTATACCAACCACGACTATGAACCGTATGCTGTTGACAGAGACTTGAAAATCAAAGATTTCCTTCATTCAAAAGGAATATCTTTTTTATCATTTGGCGACCAAGTGATCTTTGAAAAGTCGGATGTGGTGAAAGAAGACGGGTCTCCTTACACCGTCTTTACTCCCTATTCAAAAAAATGGAGACAAAAGCTTGAAACCACCAGTCTGAAGACCTATCCGGGTGAATCTCTGCTTGAGAGGCTTCACCAGATGGAGGAAGAACCCATGCCTTCCCTTGAGGAAATTGGTTTTGAGAGTTTTCCCATTGAGATCCCCCCTGAACGTCCTGAAGTGTCCGTCCTCACTTCTTATCACCTGGTCCGCAACCTGCCTTCACAAAACACCAGCCGGATGGGTGTGCCTTTACGTTTTGGTACGGTGAGCATCAGGGAGATGGTGCGGCTGGGAAGGGAACTGAATGAGACCTGGCTGCAGGAGCTTATCTGGAGGGAGTTCTTCATGATGATCCTCTTTCATTTTCCCGACGTGGAAAAGCACTCCTTCAAAACCAGGTATGACCGTATTCCCTGGATCAACGACGAAGGCATGTTTCATGCCTGGTGTGAAGGCAGGACCGGTTACCCGCTGGTGGATGCCGGCATGAGAGAGCTGAATGAGACGGGGTTCATGCACAACAGGGTGCGTATGGTGACAGCCAGCTTTCTGACCAAACATCTGCTCATTGACTGGAGGTGGGGAGAAGCCTATTTTGCCCGGAAGCTGTTCGATTATGAGCTTTCGTCGAACAACGGCAACTGGCAGTGGGCAGCAGGGTGCGGATGCGATGCAGCCCCGTATTTCAGGGTGTTCAACCCTCACGAGCAGGCCAGGAAGTTTGATCCTGATAAGAAGTACATAACTCATTGGATCCAGGAGGCTGCTGATGAAGATCCGGCACCTGTTGTAGATCATGAAGAGGCCAGGAAGAGAGCGGTCAGGGTTTACCGGTCGGCACTTTCCTTTTAAAGGAAATTTCATTATCTTCGTTCTGTAAATACCGATTGAGTTACAATAACTTGTTGTTGCAAACCGGCCAAAGATGGGATTCGTTAAGTTCTTAAAGAAATGCGTAATGGCAGTACTGTCTGTAATTTTGGACCTGCTGATTCTCCCTTTTTTATTCGCTTATTACATTTTGCTGTGGGTGAAGTCCGGCGGAAGGTGGCACAGACTGCCAGTGCCCCTCCAAAAAGCCTTACAACCGTACTTTAGTTTCGACCTTGGAAAGGTCAGGTATTCGGCGGTGAAAAAGACCGGAAAGCGCCTGGCGATAACCTTTGGACGACAGGTATTTTTCCCGAAGCCTGTCGACCTGGGCAGGGAAGTAGACATCAAATGGCTGATCCACGAACTGACTCATTCCCAGCAATACCACCAGGCAGGTGGCATCCTGCCGTTCCTGCATAAATATGTCCTCGACATTACCAGGAATATCATGAAGTTAAAAAGTTTCAGGGTCTATCAGCTGCTCCATTTTGAAAAGGATTCCGACCGGCATGTGGCAGAGATCATACACGCGGTCATGGATTCCCTGCGAAATGAAAAACCTGACAGCTAAGGCCGGCATCCAACAATACGAATGCCCGAAGTCAGAAATCAGATTGCAGAATTTACGATCTCAAGCGATATTATTGTCTTTTCGCCAAACCCTATTTATTCACTATGAACTTGACCTTTCCTAACATTCCATTCTGGTTTTTCAATAAACCAATGTATAATCCATCAGCTAACTTTCTAACATCGTAGTTGAAAAAACCCTGGAATGGTGCAATATTCAACATATC
Source organism: uncultured Bacteroidales bacterium (assembly GCA_964605655.1). GTDB lineage: Bacteria > Bacteroidota > Bacteroidia > Bacteroidales > CAIXZF01 > JAKLIX01. The sequence continues at coordinate 55,786 of CAZSDK010000020.1, read as the reverse complement.
CATCTCTCTTCCAAGGTCGTCACTAATGAAAAACTGCATAGGATGATTCGTGGTTAATTCACTGAAATCAAAGCGGATATAGTCGTTTGCCGGATTGGGGGCGAAGGTTATTTTACCTGCGGAACTTTTTGAGGTTTCTATTGCACTAGTAATTAAACTATCACAGTCGGATCCTACCAAACTCCCAAGCCGAAAGTTAGGCAGTTTTGGCATAGAGCCGTAAAGACTGCAACCTGGCATAGTGAGAGCTCGTTGTACAACATTACAGTTCATTCCTTCTAAATCAGGATTCTCAATAACATGAATAAAAGTGGAATTGCCAGCACCTATATAAATTTTATTATCCGGGCCTAATTGTGAAAAACTAAAAGCAGGAGGATTATAGGTAGGGCTATATCCATCATAAACAGCTACAAGTATTTTACTGCTTGCAATGGGAGAAACCGTAAGATCAAATTGATAAATATGCATTTCACTTATTAAATATAGATATTGAGAATTTGAAGAGACGGATACGCTATATCCAAAATAATCATCCGGAACAGTGAAATTTTCAATTTCATTCATCGTACCAAGACAACGGTCGAAACTATAGCAGTAAACAGGATGATTTGAACCATGTCCGGTATAAATGAACTTGCTCCCATCCGGCGACATCACAGTATATGGCGTGTAGACTGTATTATTGAAATTATTGTTTGGTGGAGATTCAATGATGTGTACTCCTTCGGGATCCAAAAGTAACTTATAACAAATCCCTGTTGTTCTGGTTGGGGCAATAATCCACCAGTCCCTGCCATTTCCATGTCTTGTGGCGTTCATTCCATTAAATAAGGTGTCATCGATGAGTAACTGGTTTTTGCTGATGACATCTCCAAAACCGTCATGAAGGGTCATATCAACAGTACTCATCATAAGTCCGGTTGCCACAGGCCCTTCCCCGGTGATTCCATTAAGCCACTCAATACGAAGATGTAAGATATAGTATATGTTATTAAAGACCGGATTTGGAAGAATAAGTACTGACTGTGGCCACCAGGGCCCTAAATTGAACTGATTAAGATACTGATAAAAGTCTGTATAGGTAAGTGAATCACCATTAGGCATGATATTCCCTAACCTGTCGACGACCTCCTGTCCATTGGTAAAAAAAAGTAAAGAACCATTCGTATCGCAAATAGAAGCATTATTCAGATCAAGATGAATAGTGTGTGTGAATCCGGAAACAATATCAGGATAATTATTGAAATCAAGTTTATATTCAGTATTGCAAGGAGCATAATAATTATTCCCAAACACCCAGACATAATCTCTCTTGGCATCGGGACTATTTTGACCAGATGCTATCATTAACAAAGATGAAAATACAAATATAAATATAATACTCTTTATATGTTTACTGGTATTTGCCTCAGGATAACTCATTTGCAATTTGATAAGAGTCATTAGAAGGTCTGACTTTAATAAACAAATTTATAACAATAGTAAATTTTATCAGCTAAAACTTTTTGATTACAGTAATTAATAAATAGTCTAAATAGGGCACAGTAAAGATTCATATAAATCTGATTATTAATAACATATAGCGAGTATATTTAAAAATACTTGCATATAATTCGTAATTTATATGCAATAACCCGTGCACTTAGGATAAGATATAACCTACAAAACCAGCTGAAAATAGAGGAGTTCAAGACAGACTTCGAGATAAAACTCCAAAAGGACAACCGTTGGGTGGTACTGGCCACCAAGCATCCCCGGGGATGCCTTGTGCGCTTTTCACCGCCGGAGCCTCAATCCCTTAATGAGAGCTCCCTCAAAGGTTGCCAGGTTAGTGGTCAGTGCAATGATTGTAAAGCAGCTGTTAGTGATTGACTCCCACAATAAGATTCACATTCACAACACCTTAAGTGCCTCAAGTGGTGAAAAGAAGACTGAGAAACGATATTTTTATCAAGACAGATGCAGAAAAACTCTGCGTCTCTGTTTCTCTGCGGTAAAAAAATACTTCTATGAAACCCATGAATGTTGAGGAACCACTAATTATCGTCCTTTTCACCGCAGAGACGCCGGGTCGCAGAGGGATGTTCGATAAGGCAAGATGGCAAGAAGGGAGAATGCAAGAATGAATTGCCATCCCGTATCCCGAATCCCGTTTCCCGGTTGCCAACTGCTTATACTGCCAGCTTTCATCTAACAGAATTCATCTCACTGATTTAGTGAATATTAGAATTCCAGTCTTACCCTCCTCTCGCCCCTCCCCACAAAGGTTGTTTCTTCGATTGGGATGATAACGGGGAGGGGAAATATTCAACCGGCTGACTCTTTGCTACAGGTAGATAACCTCTACGAGGTAAAAGTTGATAATTAATAGTTGATAATTGATAATGTATAACCTTGAAATATAACGACATGGACTTCACTGCCCACCGACTGCTGACTGCTGACTGCCCACTGGAACTATCCCGCATCCCGCATCCCGCATCCGCATCCCGCATCCCGCATCCCGACTAACCGTTTTCATCCTGCTGATTTCACCTCGCTGCCCAGACCATTATTTATACCTATTCTATTTAAGCCTGTCCTCATGCAATTTCTGGATGGAAACCCATCCGGTCAACATGATTAATATTTATTTTTGAGGGTACTAAAGTCTTTATACCAAATCTATGTCGCGTTTAGATCCGAAGATTCCTGCAGGGCCACTGGAACAGAAGTGGTCGTATTTTAAATCCCACCAGAACCTGGTCAACCCATCTAACAAAAGAAAGCTGGATATTATCGTTGTCGGCACCGGTCTTGCCGGTGCAGGAGCGGCAGCCAGTCTGGGTGAGCTTGGATTCAATGTCAAGAACTTCTGCTATCAGGACAGTCCGCGGCGGGCACACAGCATCGCTGCCCAGGGGGGGATCAATGCAGCCAAGAACTACCAGAATGACGGGGACAGCATTTACCGTCTCTTTTATGACACCATAAAAGGAGGCGATTACCGGGCCAGGGAAGCCAATGTCTACCGTCTGGCCGAGGTCAGCAACCTGATCATCGACCATTGTGTGGCCCAGGGTGTGCCTTTTGCCCGTGACTACGGCGGATTACTCGATAACCGTTCCTTCGGAGGGGCTCAGGTCTCCCGTACCTTTTATGCCAGGGGGCAGACAGGACAGCAGTTGCTGCTGGGTGCCTACGGATCACTGAGCCGCCAGATCAAGAAGGGTACGGTAAAACTGTACTATCGCCAGGAGATGCAGGACCTGGTGGTGGTCGACGGTAAGGCCAGGGGAATCATCACCCGTAACCTGGTCACCGGGAAGCTGGAGCGGCATTTTGCCCATGCCGTGGTATTGGCCACCGGAGGCTACGGGAATGTGTTTTTCCTGTCCACCAACGCGATGGGATCGAACGCAAGTGCGATCTGGCAGGCCTATAAAAAAGGTGCTTTCTTCGGAAATCCCTGTTTCACCCAGATCCATCCCACCTGCATCCCTGTACATGGTGACTACCAGTCTAAACTCACCCTGATGAGCGAGAGCCTCCGCAACGACGGCCGTATCTGGGTCCCCAAAAACCTGGCCGACGCCGAGGCTCTCCGTCATGGTAAGCTCAGACCGAACCAGATAAAAGAAGAAGATCGTGATTACTACCTGGAACGCCGTTATCCTGCCTTTGGGAACCTCGTCCCCAGGGATGTGGCCTCCAGGGCCGCCAAAGAAAGATGCGACGCCGGCTTTGGCGTTGGGGAAACCGGTCTGGCCGTCTTCCTCGACTTCTCGGAATCCATTGCCCGTTTAGGAAAGAATGTGATCGAGGAACGTTATGGCAACCTTTTCCAGATGTATGAGAAGATCGTCGACGAGAACCCTTATGAGACCCCGATGATGATTTACCCTGCCGTGCATTACACTATGGGCGGCATCTGGGTGGACTATGAGCTGCAGACGACCATCCCTGGCCTGTTTGTGCTGGGAGAAGCCAACTTCAGCGATCACGGTGCCAACAGGCTCGGCGCTTCCGCCCTGATGCAGGGACTGGCCGACGGATTTTTTGTCATCCCCTTCACGATCCAAAATTATCTCTCCGACCAGATCAAAGTGCCCCGGATGAAAACCGACCTGCCCGAGTTCGAACAGACGGAAAAAGACGTGGCCGAACACATCCAGAAGCTCATGAATGTGAAAGGAAAGAACTCTGTCGACCATTTCCACAAGAAACTTGGCAAGATCATGTGGGAATATGTTGGTATGGGAAGAAATGAAACAGGACTGAAGAAAGGCATCACCCTGATCAGGGAACTCAGGGAGGAATTCTGGAAAGATGTGTTTATCCCCGGCACGCCTGACAGCCTGAACACCGAGCTGGAGAAGGCATGCAGGGTGGCCGACTTCCTGGAACTGGGCGAGCTGATAGCCATGGATGCCCTCAATCGTAAAGAAAGCTGCGGCGGACATTTCAGGGAGGAGTACCAGACCCCTGACGGTGAAGCCCTCAGAAACGACGAGGATTTCAAATATGTCGCAGCCTGGGAATACCAGGGCAGCGACCAACACCTTCTCCATAAAGAATCCCTCGATTATGAATTTATCGAGGTGAAACAAAGAAATTATAAATAGTTGTCATTGAACTTGTTGATGATCATTGAAAAATAACCATCCATGAAGCTGAAGTTAAAGATCTGGAGACAAAAAGACCACCATTCCAAAGGAAGGTTTGAAACCTATCACCTCGATGATATCTCACCCAACTGTTCTTTCCTGGAGATGCTGGACATCCTGAATGAGAAGCTTGTGTACAAAGGAGAAGATCCCGTTGTTTTCGACCATGACTGCAGGGAGGGCATCTGCGGCATGTGCAGCCTGTATATCAATGGAAGACCTCACGGCCCTGACAAGGCCATCACGGTGTGCCAGATGCACATGCGGAATTTCAGGGACGGACAGACCGTGGTGATTGAACCCTGGCGTTCAAGAGCTTTCCCGGTAATCAAGGACCTGATGGTAGACCGCTCTGCCTTTGACCGGATCATTCAGTCAGGAGGATATACTTCGGTGAACACCGGCGGGGCCCAGGATGCCAATGCCATCCCTGTTCCTAAATACTCATCTGATCTGGCAATGGATGCCGCAGCCTGTATCGGTTGCGGGGCCTGCGTGGCAGCCTGTAAGAATGCTTCGGCCATGTTGTTCGTAAGTGCCAAGGTATCGCAGTTGGTGTTGCTGCCACAGGGGATGCCTGAGGCCGTGGAAAGGGTTCAGAATATGGTCAGGACCATGGATGAAGAAGGATTTGGCAACTGTACCAATACCGGTGCCTGCGAAGCCGAGTGTCCGAAAGAAATCAAACTCACCAATATCGCCAGGCTAAACCGTCAGTTCATTAATGCAAAGGTCTTTGCGGAGTCCCGTAAGGTGGCGGGTTTCGGAGGTTAATCGAAGGAAATAATCTTAAGGCATTATCAGTAGTGACCCCGGCTACCTCTTCGGGGCCGGTGTTTTTGATCTCGGCTATTTTTCGGGCCACATAAGCAACAAAAGCACTCTCATTTCTCATGCCTCTTTTGGGGTGAGGGGAAAGAAAAGGGGCATCGGTCTCCAGGACGAGGTGTTCCAACGGAATGGCTTCCACCACTTTCGACATCTGAGAATTCTTGTAGGACACCACGCCTCCGATGCCCAGCATAAATCTCATCCCGATCACCTCCTCAGCCTGTTCCTCCGTGCCGGGGAAACAATGAAAAACGCCGGTCAGACGACGATCATTGAAATCCTTGATCAGGGCGATGGTGATTTCAAGTGAATTACGAGTATGGATCACCAGGGGCAGTCCATACATCAACGACCATTCCATCTCCTTAACGAAAACCTTCTCCTGCTCTTTACGGTAGGTCTGGTCCCAGTACAGGTCGATGCCCACCTCGCCGACAGCACAGTATGAGCCTGATTTGAGCCCTTCCTCCACCAGGGCAAGTTCCGACTCCCAGTCTTCCTTCACGCTGGTGGGATGAAGGCCCATCATAGGAAGGCAGGAGTCAGGGAACTGTGCTGCCATCGACATCATCGCCTGGTGGGTCCTGCTGTCGATACGGGGCAGCAGCATATACCTGACTCCCTCATCCAGGGCTCTCCGGACCATCAAATCGCGGTCATCCTTATAATCATCCAGATACAAATGGGCGTGGGTGTCAATCAGCATCATGTTTCAGCAGTGAATTTCAGAGGCAAAGGTAATCGCAATGTTCTTAACTTTGCTCAAAACAAGGCCGTGAAGAAGATCCTGGTCATACGTTTCAGTTCCATCGGTGACATCGTTCTTACCACCCCTGTCGTCCGTTGCCTGAAAGAACAGCTCCCCGGCTGCCAGGTGCACTACCTCACCAAGGAAGTTTTTCTTCCGGTGATCGAAGCCAACCCCTACATCGATAAAATATTCACCATCAGGAAAAGCATCAGCGAAGTGGTTCCTGCCCTTCGTATGGAAAACTATGACCACCTGATCGACCTTCATAAGAATCTCAGATCGTGGAGCATACTGATCAAACTTTTCAAACCCTTTTCCACCTTCAGCAAACTCAACATCCGTAAATTCCTGATCTGTAAGCTAAAAATTGATCTTTTGCCCGACATCCATATCGTTGACCGGTATTTTCAATCCGTATCCGGCTTCCATATCACCAATGATGGAAAAGGTCTGGATTACTTTATCCCTGAAGGAGTAGACCCTTATGCGAAGATCCCGGGACTGCCACGACAGGGATATGTTTGCCTGGTGATCGGGGGGAAACACGCTACGAAACAGTTACCCAAAGAAAAGCTGCTGACGCTCTGCGAAAAGATACACAAACCCCTGGTCCTGCTTGGCGGACCGGAAGATCGTGCAACAGCAGAATTCCTTGTGAATCAACTGCCATTGAGATCCGGAACAATAGATAATCCAACACCAGGTCAATCAAAACATATTTACAACACTACCGGCCTGCTGACCCTTCATGAGTCGGCTTTGCTGTTGAAAGCCTGCGACCAGGTCATCACCCATGACACCGGACTCATGCATATTGCGGCCGCTTTTTCGAAGGATATTATCTCTGTCTGGGGAAACACCATCCCCAGCTTCGGAATGTACCCTTACTACCCTGAAGGGACCTCCGCAAGATCAAAGATCCTGGAAGTCAAGGACCTCTCCTGCCGTCCCTGCTCTAAACTGGGATATGAAAAGTGTCCGAAAGGGCATTTCCGTTGTATGATGGAAATTCCCACCGGGGAGATCCTGAATTTTGTTCAGTAAAAATTCCCTGAGGATGTTCTGTTAATCCTTTATAAATCTGGACGTAAAACGCTGTCCCCATTCATCGGTTAAAACCAGGAGATAAAGCCCCGTACCTAAACCACTGATATTCAGAGAATAATTATCGGACCCGATGAGGTTTGTCGCCATGAGTAAACAAGCCCTGGCGTCAAAAATTTCCATTTGTAAAGCACGGGAATTCCCCTCGATACCGAGGTCCAGCCAGTTTCCGGCCGGATTGGGAGACAGCTGAAAAGTGAAGGGTTCCCGGTTCGGAAGGCCCACCGAAGGATCCCCGAAAAACACCTTATCCCCGTCGCTGCCGAATTCGCCCATAAAGGCATCATAATACACATCTCCGTTGAGAAGCCCTATATCAAATCCATGGGAATAAGTCTCCGGCATGGGAGATACGTTCTCATAGCATAACGACAGATTTCCCGAGCCATCGTTGTTCCACACCTCCAGCCCGTGTCCTCCATACGTGGAAACGAATACATCGGGATCGTTGTCATTGTCATAGTCGAGCAAAAGCATATCCTTGTCATAGTTGCTGCTCAGATAAGTTGCCATTGGACTAAATACACCTGAACCATTGTTGGTCAGTGCGGTGAGCGGGGCATACATCCCTCCGATGATGACATCGGCATCTCCGTCTTTTTCAATGTCACCGGCTTCCACCGTGTAATAGCTGTCGCTGGTATTACCCAGAGTCTGACCACTGTCGGTAAAGGTCCCGGTTCCGTCATTTATCAACAGCCTTCCGCCTGCGTTACTTGAAACGACAATGGCATCGAGGTCACCGTCCCCGTCGGCATCGGCCATGGCCACATCATTACTTCCTCCGAAATTGGTAAGGGTCAGAGAAGAAAACTGAGTATACATCCCGTTCCCGTTATTCAGAAAGACCTTGGTCTCAGATGACATCCATCCGGGCAAGAATACATCTGTATCATTATCCCCGTCAAGATCCCCGATCCCTGCAAAATGGCAACCCAGGTTCGAGGACACGGCCTGGAAAAGAGTAAAGTTCCCGGCACCGTTGTTTTTATAGATTTTGAGGCTGGCAGAGTTGTAAAATGGGACCACAATGGCATCCAGGTCTCCGTCGTTGTCGACATCAGCCAGGTGCACCCCGAAATTATCACCTTCACCGGCAGCCGGTGTGATGGTCTGACTGAGGCTGAAGATACCGCTTCCGTTATTGAAATAGATTTCCAGGTCATTGTAAGCATCCACGGTAAAGGCATCCTGGTCGCCGTCCCCGTCGAAGTCACCCAGGGCCACCCCGAATGTGGGATCAGAACCCAGGTTCTGGCCTGAATCAAAATAGTCACAAACTTGTGAAAATGAACGCATTGGAAACATCAGTATTCCAATCAAGCAGAAAGTGAGAAAAACTTTTGCCATCTGTTGAGGTTTTGAGTTGGACAATCAGCCGTGTTTCTTCGTTGTAAAGTTAATGAATTCCGTTTATCTTTACTCCACAAACCACAGGCAGAGAAATGACTTCATCCATATTGGTCATCTATACCGGAGGCACCATCGGCATGATGCAGGACAGGGAAACCGGCACATTGCGTCCCTTTGATTTTGGGCATGTTTACCATCACATCCCTCTTCTTGAGAACTTCAATTATCACATTGATATCCATTCTTTCGATCCATTGCTCGACTCCTCGAACATGCAGCCCTCTTTCTGGGTAAAAATTGCGGAGGTTATCGGGAGCCATTACGAATCCTACGATGGTTTTGTGGTGTTACATGGTTCTGATACCATGGCTTACAGCGCTTCTGCGCTGAGTTTCATGCTGGAGAACCTGAACAAGCCGGTTGTTTTCACCGGGTCTCAGTTGCCGATGGGAGTGGTGAGGAATGACGGAAGGGAGAACTTCATCAACGCCATTGAAATAGCCGCAGCCTACGATGAGGGAACACCCATCGTACCTGAAGTCACCTTATGCTTTGAAAATAAGCTATATCGTGGAAACCGGACCACCAAGGTCAATGCGGAACATTTCCAGGCCTTCATGTCGGGTAACTTCCCGGTGCTGGCCGAGATTGGGGTCAATATTAAGTACAACAGGGAATTCATCCTGAGGCCCAACTTCCGTAAGTTAAAGATCCATAAAGATCTGGATGGCAATATCGCTCTCCTCAAGTTATACCCGGGGATCACCCCAAAGGTGGTTCATTCCATTCTTGGCACTGAAGGGTTAAAAGCAGTGATCCTTGAGACCTTTGGCTCGGGCAATGCACCCACCGATTCCTGGTTCCTGGATGCTCTCCATCAATCAGTGGAACAGGGATTGATTCTTTTCAACGTGACCCAATGCAAGGGCGGAACGGTGGAAATCGGGAAATATGAGACCAGTGCACGTCTCGGAGAATTAGGGATTATTGGTGGGTATGACATTACTACCGAAGCCGCCCTCACCAAGCTGATGTTCCTTCTCGGCAAGAAAATGAGCAGGGATGAAACCATACACTGGCTGCAGACTCCCATGAGAGGGGAAATGAGTGTGTAAGCTTTCAGGAAACAATGTCACCCAACAGGGTGGCTGCCGTACAATCCCGAACCATCACCTTTACATAGTCTCCTGCTTGCTGTCCCTGTGAAGGGAATACCACCATTTTGTTCTGGCTGTTCCGGCCGGCCAGTTTTTGGGCAGATCGTTTGGAAGTACCTTCCACCAGCACTTCGAAAGTCAAGCCAATATCACGACGGTTGGAAGCGAGGGAGAGCCTTCCCTGAAAATCGATGATCTCCTGCAGGCGGCGCGACTTTGTGACTTCATCAACATCGTCGGTTTTGGTACCAGCTGCAAATGTGCCTGCTCTTTCCGAATACTTGAACATATAGGCATAATCAAATCCGACTTCCTCCATCAGGGACAGGGTCTCCCTGTGGTCAGCCTCGGTCTCACCACAAAAGCCGGCAATAATATCGGTGGAGATCATGCATCCGGGAATGGCATTACGAATCGCCTGTATCCTTCCCAGGTACCATTCCCTGGTATAGTTCCTGTTCATATCCCACAGCACTTTGCTGCTGCCCGACTGAACCGGCAGATGGATGGAACGGCATAGGTTGGGTCGCCGGGCAATGGTCTCTATCAGCTTGTCGCTGAGATCTTTGGGGTGTGATGTCGCAAAACGAACCCTTAAGAAAGGATCTATGGAGGCCACAGCGTCAAGCAAGTCAGGGAAATCCATCCGTTTGCCGTCGGACTCGTACTGATAGGAGTTGACATTCTGACCAAGCAGGGTCACCTCCCGGTATCCTTTGTCAAACAGGTCTTTGGCTTCGGCCAGGATGGACCTCGGATCACGGCTCCTCTCTGTCCCCCTGGTATAGGGTACCACGCAGTACGCACAAAAGTTCTCGCAGCCTCTCATAATAGAGATAAAGGCCGACACCCTATTGCTTCCGAGCCGCACCGGGGAAATATCGGCATAGGTCTCATCCGCCGAAAGGATCAGGTTGACTGCCTTCTGTCCTTCCTCCACGGCCGACATAAGCCTGGGAAGGTCGCGATAGGAATCAGGACCGGCAATAATATCAAGCAGTTTCTCCTGTTCGAACAACTCCTCCTTCACCCTTTCTGCCATACAACCCAGCAAGCCCACGACCAGGCTTGGATTTTTTTTCTTCAGGGCGTTGAATTCCCTGAGTCTCTTCCTTACCCTCTGTTCCGCATTATCCCTGATGGAACAGGTATTGACAAAGATCACATCGGCGGCATGAAGGTCTGCGGTCAGGTCATAACCCCCTTCTTTCATGATAGAACCCACGATCTCACTGTCGGAGAAGTTCATCTGGCAACCGTAGGTCTCGATAAAAAGTTTCTTGTTTTTTTCCACTGTCGAGGTAAAATGCATCTATATAATAGGAGGCTGTCTTATAATTAGTGTTTTGTCAATATTTCGACTACCTGCCTGCCGGCGGGCAGGCGCTCAATATGACAAAACATTGATAATCAAATGTCATGCTGAGGGGAGTCGAAGCATTTTCAGCCTTATGAGACGACCTCTTTTCAAAATAAGTCAAAGAATTAAACAATTTGCTGCAAAATTAGTTTGTTGCTTCTGAACCTACCATATTAATATGGATATTCTGAAAAGCAGGTTTTAAAAATATATTACTTTTGTGCCACTTTTAAAAAACGGACCATGCCGAAAAATCTCGTCATCGTTGAGTCCCCGGCCAAAGCCAAAACCATTGAAGGATTTCTGGGAAAGGAATTCCTTGTTAAATCCAGTTTTGGACATGTTCGGGACCTCTCCAAAAAGCTGTTGGGGGTGGATATTGAGAAAGGATTTCTTCCTTTATATGAGATATCCCCGGAAAAAAAGAAAGTAGTCGCAGACCTGAAGAAGGTTTCCCAGGAGGCAGAGGTGATCTGGCTAGCAACGGACGAGGACCGTGAAGGAGAAGCCATCAGCTGGCACCTGGTGGAAACGCTGAACCTGGAAGAAGCCAGGATAAAACGGATTGTCTTTCATGAGATTACGAAGAATGCCATCCTTGGTGCCATCGAGAATCCGAGGAAGATAGACCGCAACCTGGTCAACGCCCAGCAAGCAAGAAGGGTATTGGACCGCCTGGTCGGATTTGAACTGTCACCCTTATTGTGGAAGAAAGTGAAACCTTCTCTTTCAGCAGGAAGGGTGCAGTCGGTAGCCGTGCGGCTTATCGTAGAAAGAGAGGATGATGTCAAGAGTTTTGTGAGCCAGTCGGCTTTTAAAGTGACTGCCCTTTTTGATGTGATCACCGATGAAGGCATCGTAAAAATGGAAGCTGAGCTCTCCAGAAAGTACGATACCCAGGATGAAGCCATGGCATTCCTTGAAAACTGCAAAACTTCGACCTTCACAGTGGAAGGAGTGGAAACAAAGCCATCCAAAAAATCACCCGCCCCTCCTTTTACCACCTCCACCCTCCAGCAGGAGGCAAGCAGAAAACTGGGATTTTCGGTATCGAAAACCATGACGGTAGCCCAGCAGCTTTATGAGTCAGGTAAGATCACCTACATGAGGACCGACTCGGTGAACCTCTCCAATCTTGCCCTGGGCATGGCCAAGGAAGAGATTACCAGGACTTTTGGCCCCCAGTATGTCAAAACAAGAAAATATACCACCAAGTCCAAAGGAGCACAGGAGGCTCATGAAGCCATCCGGCCCACCTATATGAATCATCAGGAGATCAACGGTGATGTGGCCCAGCAAAGGCTCTATGACCTCATCTGGAAACGTGCGATCGCCTCGCAGATGGCCGACGCCCTGGTAGAAAAGACTGTGGTTACCATTGATATCTCCAATTCCACCGAGAAATTCCTCGCCAGGGGTGAAGTCATCACCTTCGACGGATTCCTGAAAGTGTACAAGGAATCTTTCGATGATGATGATACACAGGAAGATAAAGATGATGTGCTTCCCCCGGTTGAAAAGGGGCAGGTCCTGCTTACCGACGATATCAAGGCCACCCAGCGTTTTTCTCCCATTCCTGCCCGGTATACCGAGGCAAGTCTTGTGAAAAAGCTGGAAGAACTGGGAATCGGAAGACCTTCTACCTATGCCCCCACCATCTCTACTATTCAGAAAAGAGAATACGTGGTCAAAGGTGACAAGGAGGGCGTTAAAAGAGATTACACCATTCTGGCCCTTAAAAAAGGGAGTATCAAGGTCTCTGTGAAGAACGAAAAAGCAGGCTATGAAAAAGCCAAACTCTTCCCGACCGATATCGGGACCCTGGTGAATAAATTCCTCCTGCAGTTTTTCCAGCATATCATCGACTATAATTTTACTGCCGAGGTGGAAGAAGAGTTTGATAAGGTGGCAGCGGGTAAAAGGGTATGGAACGAGGTGATCAAAGACTTTTACTTTCCCTTCCACGCACAGATAGAAGAAACCCAGACCAAGACCACCAAATTCACGGGAGAAAAGCTGCTGGGAACAGATCCTAAAACCGGCAAGAATGTTTTCGTGAAGATCGGCAAGTATGGCCCCATGGTCCAACTTGGTGATACCGAAAGTGATGAAAAACCGAGGTTTGCCAGGCTGGGTAAGGAACTGACCCTGGAAACAGTCACCCTGGAACAGGCTCTCGATCTTTTCAAACTTCCCAGGAATGTCGGAGAGTTTGAAGAAGCCGAGATGGTCGCGGGTATTGGCAGGTTTGGTCCTTATATTAAACATAAGAATGCTTTCTATTCCCTTCCGAAAACCGATGACCCTCATACAGTAAACCAGGAAAGAGCCATTGAGATCATCATGGAAAAAAGGAATATTAACGAGAAAAAGCTGATCAGGGAGTTCCCCGAAGAACCAACAATTAAGGTGCTGAATGGGCGTTATGGTCCTTATATTGCCGTAGGAAGAGAAAATCATAAAATTCCCAAAGGAAAAGACCCTGAAAAACTGAACCTGGACGACTGCAAAGCCATCATTGCCCACAGTGTTGAAACCAAAAGCAAATCTCCACGTAAAGCGATCAGGAGGAAATCCTAATAATATGGTATGATAGATTTGTCGCTTTATTTTGAGCCGGCGGAACTGTTCCAGTTCAAGTATTGTGCTGAAAATCAGAGAAAAAGGCTAGGTGATCTTTTCAGGAGTTACCTGAGAGAAGGAGATTTTCCTGAGATCACGGAGACTGATATCGCGCTCATTGGCGTGAAAGAAGACCGTTTTGCTGTGAATAACAGCGGGTGTGCCCTGGCGCCCGACCTGATCAGGGATTACCTGTACATGCTCTATCCGGGTGCCAACAATCCCAGGATCGTGGACCTGGGCAACATCAAGCAGGGCTTCGATGTGGAAGACACTTATTTTGCTGTAAGCACTGTCGTATCTGAACTCCTGAAGGCCGGGATCATCCCTGTTATCATCGGAGGAAGCCAGGACCTTACCTATGCCAACTATAAGGCTTATGAGGACCTGGGACAGATCATCAACATCGTTACCGTGGATTCCTCTTTCGACCTGGGCAAGACCGAAGACGAATGTACGTCGCAGTCGTACCTGAGCCGGATCATCATGCATCAGCCGAACTACCTGTTCAACTTCGCCAACATAGGATACCAGACTTATTTTGTCGACCAGGACGCCATCAGGCTGATGAAGAACCTGCTTTTCGACACCTACCGTCTTGGCATCGTCCGTTCCAACCTCGAAGAGGTCGAACCCATCGTGAGAAATGCAGATATTGTAAGCGTCGACATCTCATCGGTAAGGCATTCCGACGCTCCCGGCAATGGCAATGCCTCTCCCCATGGATTCTACGGTGAAGAGATGTGCCAGATCGTACGGTATGCCGGGTTAAGCGACAAACTGACCTCCATCGGGTTTTATGAGGTGAACCCTTCCTGCGATAACCACGGCCAGACCACCCACCTGGTGGCCCAAATGATCTGGTACTTCCTGGAAGGTTATTACAACAGGAAACATGACTTCCCCATGCTTGAAAAAGAGCATTATATCAAATACCTCGTCTCCATTTCCGGTCACAAAGATGAAATGGTATTCTTTAAAAGCAAGAAAAGCGACCGCTGGTGGATGGAGGTGCCTGTTCAGACCAACCTGAAGACCAAGTACGAGAGACATTACCTGGTGCCCTGCTCTTACCAGGACTACCAGACCGCCTGCAAAGACGATATCCCCAACCGCTGGTGGCAGGTGTACCAGAAACTGATGTAAAGCTTAATAAGCCCTTTCCGAGCGACCCTCTATGTAATTGATGAAAGAACGGTTGGCAACCCTGTTCCCACCGGGTGTCGGATAGTCTCCTGTAAAATACCAGTCCCCCAGATCGTTCGGACAGGCATCATGAAGGTCTTCAATCTTCTGGAAGACGATCTGTACCTCTGATTGTATCCCCTTGGGTGTCAACAACTCGGAAATCTTATCAGAGACCTGGTCCGGCAGAAAAGGTTTGTAGATCTCTTTCACGAAATTAACCGCTCTCTCTTTCGGCAGCAGTTCCTGCTCCTTGCATTTCTTATAGACCTCGTTGATGATATGTTCCTGGTGGGTCTCATTCAACAGGGCAACGGCAGCCTGGAAGGCAACAAAATCACTCAGCCGGGCCATGTCAATTCCATAACAGTCGGGAAACCGTATCTGGGGTGCGGAGGAAGCCACCACAATTTTCTTTGGATGCAGGCGTGCAAGGATCCTGAGGATACTGTGTTTCAGAGTAGTCCCCCTAACGATAGAATCATCCAGGACCACCAGGCTATCAATACCTTCCCTGATGGTGCCATAGGTGATGTCATAAACGTGCGCCACCAGGTCATCGCGATGCAGATCGGCAGTGATGAAGGTACGGAGCGCATTGTCTTTAATGGCTACCCTCTCCAGCCGGGGACGCAGGGAAAGGATATGGTCCAGTTCTTCAGCGGTGGGCACACGGCCCA
Organism: uncultured Bacteroidales bacterium; assembly: GCA_964605655.1. GTDB lineage: Bacteria > Bacteroidota > Bacteroidia > Bacteroidales > CAIXZF01 > JAKLIX01. The sequence goes on along the minus strand of CAZSDK010000020.1, from coordinate 40,094 downwards.
GGTTAAGGATCTTTTCCCTGGCAACGCGGTTGCAATAAGCGTCCATTTCTTTCTGCAGACCGTAAAAAGCAACGGCAGCAGTGTTGGGGATATAAGAAAACACCGTGTTTTCAAGATCGTAGCCAATGGCCTCCAGGATAGAAGGGCACAGGAACTTACCCAGCTTCTTCCTTTCCTCATAGATGTCCTTATCCGAACCCCTGGAGAAATAGATCCTCTCGAAGGAACAGGATTTCTTCTCCACCGGCGGGCGGATCAGATGCTCACCCAGGCTCCCGTCTTTCTTGATAATCAGGGCATGTCCGGGTGTGAGCTCCATGATCTTCGAGGCACTGACGTTGAACGTAGTTTGTATGGCCGGCCTTTCGGAAGCGGCCACCACCACCTCGTCATCACAATAATAAAAGGCAGGCCGGATCCCGGCAGGATCTCTCAATACAAAGCTGTCGCCATGACCAAACATGCCGGCCAAAGCATAGCCGCCATCCCATTCCTTACTGGAATTGATCAGTATCGTTTTGATGTCCAGATGCTTGGCTATGAGATGAGAGATATCCTTTTTAAGGAGTCCTTCTTTTTTAAATTCCTGGTACAAGGTCTCGTTCTCCTCATCAAGGAAATGTCCGATCTTCTCGAGGATGGTCACCGTATCGGAGGTTTCCGTCGGATATTGCCCCAGTTCGATCAGCTTGGTGAACAGTTCCTGAACGTTTGTCAGGTTGAAATTGCCCACCAGGACCAGGTTACGGGTAATCCAGTTGTTTTCCCTCATCACCGGGTGGATATATTCCAGGTTGTACCTGCCAAAAGTCCCGTAGCGCAGGTGGCCCAGGAACAATTCCCCGGTGAAGTCGACATTCTCTTTCAGCCAGCCAGGATCCTGGAGGCGGTGGGGACAACGTTCATGGATATCCTTGAGTTGATCGAAAACCTTACGGAAGATGATTTCTATCGGGTTGGCAGCATTGGAGCGTGAACGGTTGATGTAGTGGGATCCGGGTTTCATGTCGAATTTGACACATCCAATCCCTGCCCCGTCCTGGCCCCTGTTATGCTGCTTCTCCATGAGCAGGTGAAGCTTGTTCAGCCCGTATATGGATGTTCCGTATTTCGACTGATAATATTCGAGCGGTTTTAAAAGGCGAACGAGGGCAATTCCACATTCATGCTTGATCGCATCGCTCATAGACTCATTATTAAGGAGCAAAGGTATGTAAGATTTTGCATTTCTCTGATTTTATTATCTTCGTTCAGATATTGGAGCAGACGGATGTCAGATATTATCATCACCCGGGCTGAAAAGGCGCATCTTCAGGGCATTATCCATTTCCAGCAGATGCTGGCAAAGGAAACAGAAGGTCTTCGGTTAGATCCTGATGTACTTTTGGCAGGTGTCAGCGCCGTGTTCTCCGACCCCAACAAAGGACGTTACTTTGTTGCACTGAAGGAAGGACAACTGATCGCCTCCCTGATGATCACTGTTGAATGGAGTGACTGGAGGAACGGGGACGTATGGTGGATACAATCGGTTTATGTACTGCCTGAATTCAGGCGTCTGGGTGTTTTCCGGCGGATGTATGAATTTATCAGGGAGAAAGTCATTGAAACCCAGGATGTAAAAGGGATACGTCTGTACGTCGATCTTACCAACCACGGTGCCCGGAAGGTGTATGATCTTCTCGGGATGAACGGCGACCATTATCAGCTGTATGAATGGATGAAACCCTGATCCCTTACCAAGCCTCCGCTTTTAGCAGTGTAATCCGTTTTGACTGGTCAAAACCCAGGTATTGGTCGAACGACAACATGGCACGTTCCATGATACCTTTTATATCCAAAGGCTCCATAATCAATGCATTTTTTGCTAAGATAAAGAATCAACCCCTTCCCCAATTGTTGGGATTCTGATTACCTTTGCCGGTCAAAATCAAGAACATTATGCTTCGAACTCATTCATGCGGAGAACTTAGAATTGCAGATGAAAAAACCAGGGTGACCCTCAGCGGCTGGGTCCAGCGTTCGCGGGACCTGGGAGGGATGACTTTCATTGACCTGCGCGACCGTTATGGCATCACACAGCTGGTCTTCAACATGGAAGCCAATGCATCATTATGTGAAGAAGCCCGCCAACTGGGCAGGGAATGGGTGATCAGCGCCACCGGAATGGTAGCCGAAAGAAGCAATAAAAATCCCAAGATGCCGACCGGCGACATCGAGATTCTGGTCGATACTTTCTCCATTTTGAATGAATCTGTCCTGCCCCCCTTTACCATCGAAAACAATACCGACGGAGGCGATGAGATCCGCATGAAATTCAGGTACCTGGATCTAAGGAGACCGGTACTGAAAGACAATATGGAACTGAGACACCGGATGGCCTTTGAAACAAGGAATTACCTCAATAACAATCACTTCCTGGAGATCGAGACCCCTTACATGATCAAATCCACACCGGAAGGCGCCCGTGATTTTGTGGTCCCTTCCCGCATGAATCCGGGTGAATTTTACGCCCTGCCCCAGTCTCCTCAGACGTATAAGCAGATTCTCATGGTGGCCGGTTTCGACCGATATTTCCAGATTGTAAGATGCTTCAGGGATGAAGACCTGCGTGCCGACCGCCAGCCTGAGTTCACCCAGATTGACTGCGAAATGTCGTTCGTGACACAGGAAGATATCCTCACCACCTTTGAGGGGCTGGCCCGTCATCTGTTCAAGACCATCTTAAATAAAGATATTGAGACACTTCCCCGGATGAATTATACCAATGCCATGAAACAATACGGCAGCGACAAACCAGATATACGTTTCGGGATGACCTTCGTCGAAATCACTCCTATGGTGCAGGGCAAAGGATTCAAGGTCTTTGATGATGCTTCCCTGGTCGTCGGAATCAATGCCAAAGGTTGCAGTGAATATAGCAGAAAACAACTCGATGAGCTCACCGATTTTGTGAGAAAACCTCAGATCGGTGCAGCCGGACTGGTCTATATTAAACTCGGCACTGATGGTTCGGTGAAATCCTCCGTCGACAAGTTTTTCGGCCAGGATGACCTCAAAGCCATCCTTCTTCATTTTGATGCCCAGCCTGGTGACCTGGTGCTGATACTCGCAGGAGAGGCTGCCAGGACAAGAAAAGCCCTGTGTGAGCTCCGTCTGCACATGGGTAACCTGCTGGGTCTTAGAAAGAACAATGAATTCAAACCCTTGTGGGTCACCGACTTCCCCTTACTGGAGTGGGATGAAGAGACCAGGAGGTTTTATGCCATGCACCATCCGTTTACTTCCCCAAAACCGGAAGACCTGCCCCTGCTTGATACCGATCCGGGAGCCGTCAGGGCCAATGCATACGACCTGGTGATCAATGGGGTTGAGATCGGTGGCGGGTCCATTCGTATCCACAACAAGGCTTTACAGAACAAGATGCTGAGGATACTCGGGTTCACCGAAGAAGATGCCCAGCAACAGTTTGGCTTCCTGATGAATGCATTTGAATTCGGGGCCCCTCCCCATGGCGGAATCGCTTTCGGCTTTGACCGCTGGTGTGCTTTGTTCGGCGGCCAGGAATCCATCAGGGATTTCATCGCTTTCCCGAAAAATAACGCCGGTCGCGACATGATGATCGATGCCCCCTCCCCCATCAAACAGGAACAGCTCCGTGAGTTGAATCTCTCCATTCAGAAGCCGGAGTAAGTACTTAAGGGACTCAATCCCCCTGAGGGGGCCAAAAAAAATAGCAGAGGGACTCCATCCCCTTAAGGGGCCAAAATAATTAGCAGAGGGACTCAATCCCCTTAAGGGGCCAAAATAATTAGCCGAGGGACTCCATCCCCTTAAGGGGATGGAGTCCCTCGGCTAAAAAAACGTCTAACGGAGTGCTGCCAGGCAAACCCTGATCCTTTCCACTGCTTCCTTCAACTGTTCTTTGGAGGTCGCATAGGAGAGACGAATACAGGAAGGATCACCAAAGGCAGAACCTGAGACCGTGGCAACAAAAGCCTGGTAAAGAAGGTGGAAACTCAGGTCGTTGGCATCACGGATGGTTTTGGTCCCATCCGTCTTTCCGAAATAATGGGTGCAATCGGCAAAGACATAAAAAGCACCTTCAGGAACATTGGTCTTCAAACCGGGAATATCTTTCAGCATCTCCAGCAACAGATCCCTCCTTTCCCTGAAAGCCTGAACCATAGTCTGAAGATCCCTGTCATCCGAGGGATCCTTTAAAAGCGCTTTCAAGGTGGCTCTCTGAGCGATGCTGCAGGTACCCGAAGTGACCTGTCCCTGTAACTTGTCACAAGCCTTGGCGATGAACTTTGGAGCCGCGATGTATCCTACACGCCAGCCCGTCATTGCAAAACCTTTTGACACGCCGTTGACCACGATGACCTGGTCTTTGATTTCCGGGAACTGGGCAATGGTCTCATGCTTATGGGCGAACTGTATCAGTTCATAGATCTCATCCGATACCACAAATACCTGGGGATGCCTGGCAAACACTGCTGCCAGTGCTTTCAGCTCCTCTTTCGTGTACACCGATCCTGAAGGATTGCAGGGACTCGAGAACATGAACATCTTGGTTCGGGGAGTGATGGCATTCTCCAACTGCTCAGGAGTGACCTTGAAGTCGGTGGCAATGGTGGTAGGGAGGTATACCGAAGTACCCTCGGCGAGTTTCACCATTTCTTTGTAGCTCACCCAGAAAGGGACCGGCAGGATGACCTCGTCACCGGGATTGATTAGGCAAAGCACCAGGTTGGCCAGCGACTGCTTGGCCCCGGTGCTGACCACGATCTGGTCGGGAGTATAAGGAAGCTGGTTATCCCTCAGCAGTTTTTCGCAGATGGCTTCTCTCAGGTCGAGATAACCCGGGACAGGAGAGTACTGGGTGTAGTTTTGCTCAAGGGCCTCAACAGCTGCATCTTTGATGAATTGTGGGGTGTGGAAGTCAGGTTGCCCGATGCTCAGATTGATCACCTTATGTCCCTGTGCCTGCAGCTCACGACTTATCCTGGTCATGGCAAGGGTTTCCGATTCCGCGAGATTATTGACCCTTTTAGACAGTAAGTTTTCCATAGTAGTTAAGATAGTTTAAGAGTTTCACCAAAACGAAAACCTCTGGTCTCATCCCGGAAAGTCATTCATTCACTTACCGGGGGAAACTCAGAGATTGTTGCAGATCAAAGAACAAAGGTACAAATTTTTCAAAACTGTTAACATCTTAACAATACAATGAATAAATAATCAGAAATTTGCGTATTGGAAATCTCTTGTTGCCATGAATGATATTGCTGAAATCCTGAAGTATATTCTTCCTTCCCTGGTCATGGGTGCTGCCATGGTCCTTACCGTGAAGTTCTTTTTCGATAATGAACAGAAAAACCGTCAGGCCGCCTGGAGAGACCAGAACAGGTCCACCATCACCCCGATACGGTTACAGGCTTATGAGAGGGTGGTCCTTTTCCTTGAAAGGATCTCTCCCGCCAACCTGATCCTGAGGGTCAACCAGCCGGAGATGGATGCCAGGAGGCTGCAATCTGCTTTGGTACAGGCAATTAGGGAGGAATATGAGCACAACCTTTCCCTACAGGTCTATCTCACGGTGAAAAGTTGGGAGATGGTTAAAACCGGGAAGGAAGAATTGATCCGCATCATCAACCAGTCAGCCTCAGAATTGCCACAGGAGGCTCAAAGCATGGACCTGGCACAGAAGATTTTCGAAAATTATCTGAAAACAGAAAAACCCCCTCTGGCTACCGCCACCGAATTTCTAAAAAAAGAAGTGTCTCAGTTTTTCTGAAGAAGAGCTACAGCGTACACTGTCAGGCCCTCTTCCCTTCCTTCAAAGCCCAGAAGTTCTGAGGTCTTCGCCTTGATGGACAATTGTTCAGGCAGGATGCCCATAATGCCTGCAAGGACCGTTTTCATTTCTGGAATGTAGGGGGACAATTTTGGTATTTGCAGGACTACCGTTACATCGATATTGCCGATGGTGAATCCTGAGGCTGCTACCTTTTCAGCCACCTCTTTTAGAAGGATCTTACTGTCGATACCTTTGTAAGAAGCCGAAGAATCAGGGAAATGAAACCCTATATCCCTCAGGTCGGCAGCTCCCAGCAGGGCGTCACAAACGGCATGGATCAGGGTGTCGGCATCGGAATGGCCTATAGCGCCCTTATCATGCGGGATCTGAATACCTCCAAGCATGAAAACCCGGTTGGGTTCCAGCCGGTGGACATCAAGGCCAAAGCCTATCCTATAAGGAAACATTAGTTGTTCTGCTCTTTGAAAGCATCCATGTCGAACAGCAGGGAGAAACGGATGGTGTTTTCCAGTGGGTTACGCTGTTCCATAGGTATGAGGTAGGAGAAGTCCAGGCCAAAAACGTTATATTTCAATCCGGCACCCAGTGTAAAATACTTGCGGTTACCCTTGTACATGTTTTCGTAGAAATAACCTCCCCTGACGGCAAATTGCTTGTCATACCAATACTCAACACCAGCGGAGTAATTGATCTCCCTTAATTCTTCCTTGGAACCGCCGGGAGCATCGTTGAACGACTGTATCATCCCTTTCACGATACCTACATTGGGGTCTTTTCCCCTGGCGATGACAGGATTTCCGTTAGCATCCAGCACGGGAGTATTATTTTCTGACAAGAGATACTCGGGAGGAGTGGGGACCAGCAATTTACTCAGGTCAACCATAAAGGAGATACGGTTGTAATCATCCAGGTCAAGGGTCAGGGAGGGTCCCAGCCTGAGGTTGGTGGGGATAAAATCCCTCTCGGTACTGGAGGTGTATGAAATTTTCGAGCCGATATTGGAGATATTGGCACCGAAAGCCCACTGCCCGTCCATGTTGTTCTTGAATTTCAACAGCCTTCGGTAATAAAAGGCCACATCGGTGGCGATCGACTGGCCGGCATGGGTCTCCTGACCGTCGACAAACTGTCCCAGGGTCAGGTTGGAGTAGATATACCTTCCTGAAATGGCCATGGACAGGTTATCGGTAAACTTCCTTGAATAGGTGCCGTCCACCGCGAATTCATTGGGCCGGTAGTTACCGGTCTCCACGCCTATGTAATCGGTGAAAGTGATATCTCCCAGTGAGAAATACAGGAGAGATACGCCAAAGGCCGACATTTTATCAATTCTTTTATACCCGGTGACATAAGCCAGGTTAATATCGTTGACCAGGGCCTTAAGCCAGGGGCTGTAGGAAATGGATACACCCATATCCTTTTCGATAAAGGCGAATTTCGCCGGATTCCAATGCAGGGAATTGGCATCGGGAGTGGAAGAAACACCCGCATCACCAAGGGCGCCTGCCCTGGAATCGGGTGCCACCATCAGGAAAGGAACGGCGGTGGTTATGGTGTTCAGTGAATTATCCTGTGCAAAGACATGGATGGACATTGGCAGGAAAATAAGCATCAATGCCAAACGGAGTCTACCATTGCTGATGATCATGAGAAAAGCGTTGGGTTTTTAAAAGTGGTGCAAAGGTAACGATTATTTATAATCCTTATTGTTTGTGAAACAAATTCTATTTCAGCACTATTAACTTAGAATTCTTTTCCACCGTCTCCCCTTTGGGATTTCTTACCGTAAGCCTGTAAAGATACATTCCGCGGTTCAGCCGGCCTCCCTGGGCACTTCTTCCGTCCCAACGAATGGGGCCCGCTTTGTATCCTTCGGTAAACAAATCATATTTCAGAGTTTTCACCTGCTCTCCCAACATGGAAAAGATCTGGATCTCCACCTCAAGGTTGGTGCCCGGCTGATTATGATTGAAAACAAAGGAAGTCTGGTCGATAAAAGGGTTCGGATAATTCATCAGATTGTCAATATACATACTGCCGTTTGAGATCACCTCAAATTCAGTATAAGCTTCCGATGAATTATTATAGACGTCCCAAACCTTTACCCTGAGCGTGTGCAAGCCTTCCGACAAATCGAAAAACGGATATTGTATCCTTCCGCTTTGATAAGAATCCAGGTCTGATTCATAATAGTCATTCAGTACCAGAGAGTTCTCCGTATCCTCATCCAGAACGGCAACAATGTCATGACCAATTCCATTGCCAACCATGTTAATGCCATGAATATCTGACACATAACAAAGCAGCACCGGATTCTGGTCGGTCAATCCTCCAAACCTGAAATTGGTATCATTCATAAATACCTGTATATCAGGACCGGTAATATCCTCCTCGAAATTGGTCTCTGATCCTCCTATGATGATGTTTTCGTAGGATCCATGGGCATCAGTGACTCCGTTCTGGGCATAATAACTGATCTTTCCGGCACCGAATTTATAGGCGATATCCCTGGGCACAATGAAGGTGAAGCTGAAATCTCCGTTGACGACACTGACTTTACCCTTGTAAAGAACATTCTTTTGGAGAGAAAAAGTGGTGGGAGGACTTTCATCGTCGTTCCCGAGCGTGGTGACGGTGATGGGCTTATCAAAAATAGTGGGGTAGAGAGTCCCGTTAAAATCATTGATCTTCAAACCGTTATCGTCCTGGATGTATCCTGTGATGGTCACCTGTGAGAACGCCCTGATGGTATCAGGCACCGAGGAAACAGGATTTCCATTCACCGAAGAAGTAGCAACAGAATACCTGGGACAAACCAATCCCAGGGCGGGATCTCCCAGGAGCACGAAATTCCTGATATTGGGGTTAGACGGGGTCTTGGCTTTCATGATCACTTCACCCATTCTGAGCGGACGACCATCGATCTTATCAAAAACATGATAATAGAAATTCATGTTCAGAGCGAAATTGGAAGAAGAGAACGAAAGGCGGGTGGTGGTGAACAGGGAGATACCCCCACCAACGGGATTAAGGAAGACAAATTCCCCGGCCGAGGTCCTTTCAGGGTCATCGAAGCGGCTGAATTCACAGGTGGCGGTGACAAAAACCGGCATGTCCCAGCTATTGTTCCAGCTGTTGATGTCTGAGATTTCCAGGACCCTCTCGTGAGCCCACCCGGTTTCCCCGCCATGACCGGTATAATTCACGATCAGGGCTCCCTTGGCCATTCTTTTGTTGATGTCGGCGGTCACTTCCGGAAATCTCTGTCCTCCGGGGGTGGACTGCTGCTTATAAGCATCAAAATAGATCTTGTCGATATTGTAAGCATCGAAGGCCGTGTCAATATAGGTCGAGAGATCCTCAGCCTGGTCCAGGTGCATGTTGTTATCCTGGTCATCGGCTACAAAACAAACCATGTTTCTCCATTCTCCCAGGCGCGGAATACTGTTGGAATAGTTATTCCCCTGTGTTTGCGGTATCAATCCCATGTACCGCTTGATCTTGAGCAGAATGTAATCCGCTTCCTCGGTGGTCTTCACGGGAAACCTGCCCACACCCAGGTCCAGAGTGCCATAGGCATCCCCTCCTTCCCCGGGGTCCATCAATCCGAAAAAGTCATCGGTAACATAGGAATCCGTTGGTTTTAGTGAACTGGAAGATTGGAAAGTAGGGACAAAATTGGTGTTGTTATTAATGATGCCTTTGTAATCGTATGATCCGTCACCAAACAGTAAAAGGTATTTTGGCTCATGGCCCGGAGTGGCATTGAGGTAAAGCAACCGGACAAAATCCCTGATGGCACCAACATCCTGGGCTCCGGAGGAAAATTCATTATAAATGAGAGAAGGGGTCACCACGAACACACTTAATCCTTCATCACGGTGAATCTGTGCCAGTTCATTGGCTTGTGACATGAACAGGGGGTGGGCCACTATGATCATGTCGTACTCGGGCGTGGCATGAAGGTCCTGGTTGGGAATTTTAGTGGCAGCAGCCACCGTATGGAATGAGTTTCCGTTAAAAGCGATAAATTCCCTCAGGCTGTCGGTCGGGGAACGGAAAATCAGGCTGTCGCCGGTTAATTGAGCCGTGACGAGTCCTGGTTCCAGAGGATTGGTGACATCCCATATTTTGACCTGGGAGGTGGCATTGCCCATGGCAAACTCGGTAATGTTCCCTTCACCAAGGGTCGTAATATTCCTGAAGGGTATCTGATCCCCTACCATGGAAAGGTAACGGGTCACATTGAATTCCACATAATTAAGCCATCCCATGGCATCAGACGCAGGCGGAAGGTATTTCACCCTGACATTGACCGTCGGGATATTCAGGTAAAAAGTCTTACTGGTGTTAAAAGCCGCGGCATAGTCGGTGTTATACTGAGGAGATATCGGGGGTATCTGTGCGTTGATCGCTTCCCCGTTGTTCACATAAACTTTGATGGTGCTGTTGACGTTGGCACGGGCGGCAAAATCCACATCCATCCTGAGCGGGGTGTCCCCGTCGATGTTGGGGAAGCTGAAGGCTGGAAGATCCTGGGTAGTGATGATATCAAAGACTTCACCGTACCATACCTTTCCGGATTTTATAAGATTTCTCTGGTCAAGGTCATGGGCGGCATAGTCATTGAAACGGACAACCCTGTGAGTAAAGGGTTCTGTGACCTGAGGAATGACAGAAACCCTTTTGCCAGGGCCGAGGTCGGTGGTGAGGAAATAGTAATTCAGGTTGGTATACAGGTGATTATAATGGGTGAATTTCTGAAGGATGTCGTTGTATTTCCAGACATTGGGAGCTTGACCGTAAAACAGGATATAATCACCGGGGTCGAAAGTACCATCCTCTTCACCAACCACCACGATGGCATTCTCGACCAGGTCGTCATACCGGAATTCAACATTTTTTTCAGGGAGCATGCCTCCGCCGTTCCCGTAGATCCTAACTTGCCTGGGATCGAATGTGGAAGGGTTGAGACCGAAGGACACCAGGTCCTGGTAAGTGATGCGGAAGATTCCGGTGACACCCACTCCCATCTTGTACCAGTCACCGGATGAAAGCACGGAATGGGATGCAAAGGTCCTGGAGGGAAGGTCTCCGGCAAGATCATCCTGGTAGCTGATTTCCAGATCGAAACTCAGCAGCCGCTGCAGATGGCCTGTAAGCGGATCCCTCCTGAAAGGGAAAAAGGTGATGTTAGTAAACGATTTTTTTTGCTGATATACTGGGTCCAGGGTTAACAGGACTTCTTTTCCAATTCCTTCCGGATTTTGGATCAACGATTGTTCTTCGGGGTTAAGATCTTCAAAACGGGTATTGGTAAGCCCGGCTGATATTGCAATTTTGCCGGAAGGATTGGGGATGACCTCCTGGTAAGAAGGCAAGGGAGATTCAGAGGAAATGAAGGTGGCGCCCTGAAAATACAAGAACCTGTTTTGAGGCAGGAGGCTGTCGTCAAAAGTCCTGATCCCCAGCCACCTGATCTCCCGGTGTGAAGCATTCACCGCCTCCTGTGCCGAAAGAGAGGCAGATCCAGTCAACACCCATAATATCAGAAAAGTAATAATGGAGCATCTATGACTCATGTACCAGTTTTTAAGGGATGAAAGGCTTTAGAGGAAGCTAAATAATAACAACCAACGCCCCTGATTATTATATTCACTGCAAATTTCCGCAACAATTCCATGATTTCCAAGTTATTCACTACAACAGTTTTCGATAGAGCCAAAGACAGGCAGAAACATCAAATCATAACATACATGGACGGATGATTTGAAAATGGTGATGCATCGTAACTTTCCGCTGAGGGTCGAGTATAAACTGGATACTCATAGGATGTGCCGCCGATTAAAAATTTGGTAAAAGGTTTTTTTTTCGAAAAATGTCGTAATATTGTATTCTCAAAAATTTATCAACATCCTACTTTTCGATATGTTCAAGAAGCTAAGTTGCCTGATCATTATGTTACTGCTGTTTCTTAGCGAACGGCCGGTACAGGCGCAGGATCCCATCTTCTCGCAATTTTACGCGAATCCACTGTACCTGAATCCAGCCCTTGCCGGTTCTAAAGTATGTCCGCGGCTCAGCTTCAATTACCGTAATCAATGGCCTGCCATTTCAGGCACTTATGTAACTTACAGTGCCTCTTACGACCAATACTGGGACCGGATCTCCGGCGGAGTGGGAATCCTTGCCTGGTCGGACCGTGCCGGTGAAGGCGCCCTTACTACCAATACAGCAAGCGGAATTTACTCTTACAGGTTGACCCTGAACAGGAAGTGGTTCCTGAACACCGGGTTCCAGGCTACTTACATGCAGAGAAAGATTGACTGGGACAAGCTTACTTTCCCTGATATGATAGACCCGCGATTTGGCTTTGTAAACAACACCGCTGAGCAAAGACCAGCAAAGCTCAGCATCGGTTTTGCCGACTTTTCGACCGGATTTCTTCTGAGTAATGGAAAGAGCTTTTTCGGTGGCGTCGCCATCCATCACCTCACACAACCCAATGAAGGTTTTTACAGTGAGATCAGCAGCAAGCTGAACATGAAGATCACCGGTCATATGGGAGGTATCATCAATCTGAAAAGAAAAAGCGGGCACAATCGTGAGCTCTATGACCCCACTCTTTCTCCCAACATCCTCTACCAGCGCCAGCAAAACTTTGAGCAGATCAATTACGGGGTCTATTTCAACCGGTATCCTTTTGTCGGCGGTTTGTGGTTCAGGCAGAATTTCAACAATGCCGACGCCTTTATCCTGCTTGCAGGCTTTGAACAAGCTTCATTCCAGCTTGGGTACAGTTATGACCTGACCGTATCCAAACTGACCAATATCACCGGCGGTGCACATGAAATCTCTTTCAGCTGGCTTTTCCCCTGCCCGGAGAAAAAAGCCAGGGTCAGAAAAATAAATTGCCCGTCGTTTTAGTTAGAATGTCTTAAGAACCTTTGAATGATTAATGATATGAAAAGGAAGATCAAAATCCTGAGTCAGGTTGCCCTCGGAATACTGGCACTCGCCTTGGTTTCCTGTTCCCAGGAGGTATCCAACAGTACCGGCTGGGAATACAACAACTCTGAAAACGGTGGTTTTGAAGTTGCTGATTTTGTTGACCAGGCCACCGGCCCCGGATTGGTACTGATTGAAGGAGGTACCTTCGTTATGGGTAATACCCAGGACAACGTGATGTACAGCTGGAACAACATCCCCAAGAGGGTCACTGTTTCATCCTTCTACATGGATGAAACCGAAGTCAGGAACCTCGACTACCTTGAGTACCTTTATTGGACCAAGCGTATCTATGGGATGGACTACCCGGAGGTTTACCGCAAAGCATTGCCTGACTCACTGGTATGGCGTGCCCGCCTGGCTTTCAACGAACCTCTGGTGGAGCTGTACCTGAGACATCCGGCTTACCGGGATTATCCGGTGGTAGGTGTTAACTGGAACCAGGCCAGTGACTATTGTGCCTGGAGAACCGACCGTGTCAATGAAATGATCCTTATTGAACAAGGTATCCTTGACTGGAACATCGATCAGACCAGCGCCGACAATTTCAATACCGATGCTTATCTGTTGGGCCAGTACCAGGGACTGGTCAGATCGCCGCTTGAAGATCTTAACCCCAGCGGGACCGGTGAGAGGATCGTCAGGATCGAAGACGGGATCCTTCTTCCCCGTTACCGGCTGCCGACTGAAGCCGAATGGGAATATGCTGCACTGGGCCTCATCGGGAACACACAGTATGAGCGTATCGTTGAAAGAAGAAATTATCCCTGGAACGGGAACTTTACCCGTACCACCGACGATAAATTCTATGGCAATTTCACCGCCAACTTTATGAGAGGCCGTGGCGACTATATGGGCGTTGCCGGTAACCTGAACGACGGTTCCGATATCCCTGGTCCGGTGCTTTCGTACTGGCCCAATGACTATGGCCTTTACAACATGGCAGGCAATGTCTCTGAATGGGTTATGGACGTCTACAGACCTCTTTCTTTTGAAGATGAAGATGATTTCAGGCCTTTCAGGGGTAATGTCTACAAAACCCAGCAAAGAGATACCGAAGGGTATATCTCCGAGAAAGACAGCCTTGGACGTATCGTGTGGCGCGATGTCACCGTGGAAGAAAGTCTGAACCGCAGGAATTACAGGAAAGCCGATAACATCAACTACCTGGATGGTGATTATGCTTCTTCCATCAACAATCAGAACTGGCTGAACACTTCCGAAGAAAACACCACCAAGGACGTGTATGATTATTCCAGTACCTCCATGATCAATGACAGTGCCAGGGTTTATAAAGGCGGTTCCTGGAAAGACCGTGCTTACTGGCTGAGCCCCGGATCGAGAAGGTTCCTTGACGTAAAACAATCCACCGATGATATCGGATTCCGTTGTGCCATGGTGCGCGTCGGCAGCCCGGTGCCGGTCGGCGGGAAATAATAATACCGTATTTATCGACAAGAACCCCATTCCCTGTAAGGTGATGGGGTTTTTTTCATCCTATGAAACCGGAAGAACTCTACCCCCTCTTTGCCCAACATCCAAAGGTCTCCACCGACTCAAGGAACATACAGCCGGGATGCCTGTTTTTTGCCCTGAAAGGGGATTCCTTCAATGGGAATGCCTTTGCCGCGGATGCTCTTGAAAAAGGAGCTTCCTATGCCATCATCGACCAGGAAATTTACCGGAAAGATGAACGGTACCTGCTGGTGCCTGACGTTCTTCAGGCCTTACAGTCACTGGCACAGCATCACCGGCGACCATTCAGCATACCGGTCCTTGGCATCACAGGCACCAACGGAAAAACAACCACTAAAGAACTGATCAGGGCAGTACTTTCAGAGGCTTTCACGGTGACCTCCACCCAGGGAAACCTGAACAATCATATCGGTGTCCCTCTCACCCTGCTCGGGATCAATCCCGAAACAACTTTCGCCATCATCGAGATGGGAGCCAACCATCCCGGTGAAATCATGGATCTCTGCCGTATTGCCGAACCCAATGCAGGACTGATCACCAGCATCGGGGTGGCCCACCTCGAAGGATTCGGCAGCCTGGAGAACATCATTCTTACTAAAAGAGCCCTTTATGACTATGTCGCCGGCCGGAATGGACCTCTTTTCGTCAATGCAGGTCAAAAGGTTTTAAAAGAAATCACGGAAGGAGGGAATCGGATTCTCTACGGTGAGACAGACGAGGCTACTTTCAGGGGACGGTTTCTGGGTGCAGATCCCTTCGTCAGGGTAGCCTTTGAATCAGGAAAGGATGTGTACGAAGTCCATTCACGCCTGATTGGCTCTTATAACACAGATAACATCCTGGCTGCCATCGCTGTCGGATTATTTTATAAAGTGCCTCCTGAGAAAATCGTCTCTGCCATTGAATCGTATATTCCCGGCAACAACAGGTCGCAGCTGCTCCCGACTGCCCGTAACACCCTGGTGATGGATGCCTATAATGCCAATCCGACGAGTATGAAAGCAGCTATCGAAAGTTTCCGGAGTATGGAAGGAGGCCCTAAAGCGATGATCCTCGGAGATATGTTTGAACTGGGCGAACAGGAAGAGGAAGAACATTTGAAAATCCTCCATGAGCTTTCCAAGATCACGGGCATAAAAGTATTTCTTGCGGGACCTGTCTTTCACCGTCTGAACAAGAATCCCGGCCTTGTCTCTTTTTCTGATGTTTCCTCCCTGAAAGATTACCTGTTTAAATATCCTTTGTCCTCCTATACCATATTAATTAAGGGGTCTCGTGGCATGGCCCTGGAGAAGCTGTTAGAATCTGTTTAAATTAATGATAATGAACAGTATAAGAGCTGTCGGTATTATGTCAGGCACGTCACTCGATGGGGTGGACCTGGCATTGTGTGAATTTGAAAAGACAGACGGTAAATGGCGGTATCAGCTACTTGCCGCCAGGACCATTGGTTATCCGGACCAATGGAAAGAAAGGCTGAGCTCAGCCTCCTCACTCGATGGATACGCTCTAAGTTTGCTGGACCGGGAATATGGACAGTACCTGGGGACCTTAGTGAAGAATTTGGTGGATGAAACAGGGATGAGGCCCGATCTGGCGGCATCCCACGGGCATACCATTTATCACCGTCCTGACCTGGGTCTTACCTTGCAGATCGGTTCGGGGCCGGCCCTGGGAGCTGCCGCCTCGCTGCCCGTAGTCTGCGATTTCAGAAGCATGGACGTAGCCCTGGGCGGACAGGGTGCTCCGCTGGTACCGGTAGGTGATGCCCTGCTCTTTTCTTCCTATGAATACTGCCTGAACTTAGGCGGCTTTGCCAATATCTCTTATGACCTCCGGGGCAGGCGGATTGCCCACGACATCAGTCCTTGCAACCTGGCCCTGAACTACCTGGCAGGCCTTGAGGGGAAGGATTACGATGATAATGGCCACCTGGCGGAAGAAGGAGAAGTACTGGATGATCTTCTGCTTTCATTGAACCGGCTTTCGTTTTATGAATTGCCTCCTCCGAAATCACTGGGAAGGGAATGGTTTGAATCAGTATTTCTGCCCTTGCTGCAACCCTGTTCCGGGGAGGTCAGGCATTGTCTTCGAACAGTTACCGAACATATTGCACAACAAGTGGCTGCTTCCTTACAGTCAGGGCAGAGGGGCACGCTCCTGGCCACGGGTGGCGGGGCTCACAACAAATTCCTCCTTGAAAGGATCAGAAAATTATCGGGTGAAAAGGTCGAAGTCCCGGACAGTCTGCTGGTGGACTTCAAAGAGGCAGTGGTGTTTGCTTTTTTAGGAGTGCTTCGCTGGTACGGGGAGATCAATGTTCTGTCTTCCGTGACCGGTTCAGAGAAGGATCACTGTGGAGGCAGCATCTGGATGAAATAAACCGCGGAACGGACAGTCCTCTTTTACTTCATACTATTACTTTATATTATTACCTGCTACTTTTCCTTATTCCTTTCATCTACCAGATCCTATTGCCCAGAATATCAGGCCCATAACGTGCATACGATCTCACGTCATAACGTACCCACGTGCAATCATCCCGCATCCCGTCATCCCGACAGATAAAGAGGATTTTTTACCGCAGAGACGCAGGGATGTTTGATAAGGTAAGATGGCCAGAAGGCCAGAAGGCAAGGATGCAAGAAGGCTATTCATCTGATACACTGGTACATTGATTAACTGGTACACTGATTAACTGGTACACTGATTAACTGGTACACTGCTTTACTGCCGGCTGCTGACTGCAGACTACTTCCCCTTCTCCGCGCCTTCGCGGCTCTGCGGTGAAAATAAAAATGAGCTTGATTTACGAAATTATAATGTCAAATTGCGAACCGAGAACCCAGAGATCAGAAGTGGCCGACTGCCAACTGCCAACTGGCAACTGCCAACTGCTTTACTGCCAACTGCCAACTGCACACTGCCGACCGCTGACTGCCGACTGCTGACTACCACCCTCCACGGCCACCCATACCGCCATTCCTTCCCTTTCCCTTTTTACCTTGTCTTGAGTCAAAAAGAACTCTCTGCTTATCGGTAAGCAGCGCCCTGATCTCCTGATGCGCAGCGTTTTTCTTCTTCATCATGGAAGCTTTCAGCAGTGAAATCTCATCAATGGTCTGGTTGATGGCAGCCTGGTCCGGTTTGTCAGCGGAGCTGAGCGTCCGCAAGTGGGCTTTCTTTTCTTCCAGTTGGTTTTTCAAGGGAAGCATTTCTTTATGAAGACTGAGCTGGATCTTTTCCATTTTTTCCGACTGTTCTTTCGTCAGGTCGGGGATCCTGTGCATCTTTACCGGCCCGGCCATTTCGGCTGAGTCAGGGGCATTTCTGCAATATCTGTGTTCCGGGAGGTTCCCTCTGCCACCCCGGCCTCTTTCCTGTGCAACAACCTCTGTAGAACCAAGGAAAACAATAAGGTATCCAAATACCAATGTTCCTGCGATCAAATAATTTAACCTTTTCATTTTCAATGTTTTTAGAAATTAATATTATATCATTATTCCTGGCGACCAGGCCGGTCCTGCCCCCCTCTCCACCGCCTGGGATGCGGGGAGGAGTCATCTCTCATTGGACCCTGCTCCGGAGGCCTACCCTGGCCCATCCTGAACTGTCTTCCGGCACCGGGACCCAGACCGGGTCTCTCGCTGAAAAACAGATCCTGGTAAAAGCCTGTCAGACGTTTGGCTTGTTCAGCGCTGCATATCTTTTTGATTCTGAGTACATGATGGATGGTGGCTTCCCTCAGGTCCGACTGCAACAAGACCATGGAATCGGAGATGGCGCTCAGTAAGTTCGTATCAGGATTGTCTTTTGCGATCTCCGTAATCAGTTCCCTTCTTTTTTCCCTCATGGAATGTCTTTTCTCCATGGTCTCATTAAAGAGTGCCTCCCTGCTTTTCCGCAAACTGTCTTTCTGCACTTCGTTGAATCCCAATTCACGAACGAGCATTCCCTCGCCGGGCATGACGGCAGGGCCCGCCTCTTCGGCCGGAGGTCTCCCGTGAAAATGAGTAAAATAAAGAATTGTTCCCAAAGCACTGATATTCAGTATGAGTAACAATAAGACCACCCAGGCCATCCATTTTTTATTAAGCAGTTGTTGCATGATTCAAAGGACCATTAAGGGGTTTGCGTTTCATTGTTTGATGCAGCTGTTGAAAGGAAATAGGTATCGTAAAAATTCTCATCCGTGTCCCCCAGGAAGAATTCTTCATAAGGACTCATTGTCAAACTGTTATCAGTGGCGTTCAGATTCTTTTTCCAGTAGGAATGAGTGATGAGGGTCACGCCCAGGAACAAGGCCACTACCAGGGTGAGGGGCATGGCTACCCAGCGGACCAGGACCGGCACTCTTCTAATAACAGGGTCAGGACCAATACTTTCATCGCTGAGGGCTTGCTGAAGACGGGTGAAGAAATAAGGGTTGATCTCCATCTCTTTCCTTTCTTCAAGAAGTTTGAAGTACACTGTAAGCCTTTCCAAATCACTCCTGCAATCCGGGCAAACTTCTAAATGTTCCTCCATGGCTTTCTGCTCCGCTGTGTGCAGTTCACCTTCCAGGAAGGACCACATTTTACTATGTATCTCCTTGCATTTCATGGCTAAGAATTTTGGGTTCGTTCGCATGATGATGATTAGACAATTTGATTTTTCTTTTCTTGCGATTTTCCTTTTTCATAATAAGGGATGAGCCGCAACTGAAGGTTACGTTTTGCCCTGAAGATCAGGGACTCCACGGAGGAAGCCGTCGTGTTCATGATCTCGGCGATTTCTTTATGAGGAAGGTCTTCCACCTTATGTAAAGTAAATGCGATCCTCTGTTTTTCCGGAAGTGAACGGATGGCTTCATCCAGAATCTTTCCCAGTTCCTGATGTTCCATACGGGAATGGGGCGTGGAATATTCAACGGCCCGGATTTCAGCCCCGGCATTCATCTTACCAAGGTTCAAAGGGAACCATTCACCAGGCCACTGCTGTCTTTTAGACCGCTTCAGCAGGTTTATGGACTTATTGACGGTGATGCGGTAAAGCCAGGTCGAAATCCTGGATTCCCCCCTGAAACGGGAAAGGGAGCGGTAAACCTCAACAAATACTTCCTGTGCAATGTCTTCGGCATCCTCCCTGTTATTCAGCAGGCCAAAGGCCGTCCGGAAAACCCGGTCCTGATAGGCCTCGACCAGGCTGCGAAAGGCAGCAGGTTCATCCTTTAAGATTTTCTCAACCAGTTCCTGATCCGTCATCTTAATCTAACTCGGTACAGCGGTGTTCATTTGACAATCGCATCCTATGAATCTTGCGGAAAATGTAAAATTACATCCTGAAACCGGTATTAGAGCAATAAAAGGAGACATGAGGCAGTTATTCCATCAATTAACAGATGAGTGTTAACAAGTGAAACTCAAGTAAATCAGGTTCAGAGGGATAAAATATTACTTTTACCAACCTTCATTCAAAGCCTCTACCCATGAACCATGGATTTCTTCTTCAGATCACCCAGCCTGTTCAACAGGTTGTCGACACGCTTCATCCGGCAGTGACACAAACTGTCACAGCCCCGGCAGCCCTCCCGCCCACCGTTGATACCTTAACACTTTGGGGACTCGTCTTAAAGGGAGGGGTCATCATGATCCCCTTGTTTATTCTTTCCCTTCTTGCCGTTTATTTCTTTTTTGAAAGGCTGATCGCCATCAAGAAGGCAGGGAAAGTGAGCACCAATTTCATGAACAACATCCGGGATTTCATCTTCGATTACAAGCTTGATTCGGCCAAAGCCCTCTGCAAATCGATCAACTCCCCTATTTCCAGGATGGTGGAGAAGGGATTGGGACGGGTCGGAAGACCTTTCGATGAGATTGAGAGGTCATTGGAAAGTGTGGGCCGGTACGAGATCACCAAGCTGGAAAAAAACCTGAAGATCCTCGGCATCGTGGCCGGTATAGCGCCCATGCTCGGGTTTATCGGTACCATCATGGGTGTGATCAAGATCTTTTATAACATATCTCTGACCGATAACATCAGCATCGGGATCATCGCCGGAGGCCTCTATGAAAAGATGATCACCAGTGCCACGGGTCTGATCATAGGGGTTTTAGCCTACACCGGATACCATTATCTGAACATATTGCTCGACAAAGTTGTCTTTACTCTTGAAGATGGTGCAAGGGAATTCCTGGATGTACTTCAAAAGGAGGCCTGATCATGAACCTTAGAAAAAGAGGCAGTTTCCAAGCCGAAGTGTACACGGGGTCGCTGAATGACATCATGTTCTTCCTGTTGTTGTTCTTTTTGATCATTTCCACCCTGGTCAACCCTTCGGTCATCAAATTAATGCTTCCCAAAGCCACTACTTCCCAGGCCATTTCCAAGCAGCAAGTGTCATTATCAGTCACCGCCGACAAACAGTACTACCTGAATAACCAGCTGGTTCCTTTTGAGCAGCTGGAGCCGGAGCTTCAAAAAGCCACGGTGAATATTACAGAACCCACGGTAGTGCTGCGGTTTGACAATGCGCTTACGGTTCAGGACCTGGTAGATGTTCTGCAGATAGGGAATAAGGTCAAAATTAAAATGGTCCTTGCTACCAAGACCATGCAAAAGTGACCATGACCCAGCATTCTGAAAATACCAACAAGCCCCTGGCGTGGATCCTCACGGTAGTGTTCCATGCCCTGATACTGGGAGCATTGTTCCTGATCGTACTGCGTACCCCCATCCCTCCCTATCCCATGGTTGGAGGAGGTTCCGGACTGGAGGTGAATTTTGGCAATTCCGACGAAGGCATGGGAGATGTGCAGTCGGAGGAGTTCCTGGATGTCAATACCAAAGACCTTTCAGCCATAGAGTCGGAGGTGACCCAGAAGACCGGAACGAACCAAAGCGATGACAATGTGGTGACTCAGGATTTTGAGGAAGCTCCCGCTGTTCCGGCTTCCAAGAAGAATGAGGCGACCCAGCCTGCCCCAGTGGTGAAGATCAATGATCCGGTCGTGAATCCAAGAGCCTTGTACAAGAAATCCTCAAAAGGCGGAGGCAGCAGTGAGGGGGAGACCGGGAAACCCGGCGACCAGGGACATCCCGACGGATCCCTTTACAGCAAAAACCATTACGGACAGCCGGGATCAGGAGATGGGACAGGATCAGGGTTCGGGGTCGGGACAGGATCAGGCAACGGGATAGGTCCTACCTTTGACCTGAGCGGCAGAACCCAGATCTCTTTACCCAAACCTGAATACAGGGCCAATGAAGCCGGGAAAGTGGTGGTTAGGATATGGGTGAACAAACAAGGAGAAGTGGTACGTGCCGAAGCAGGAGCCAAAGGCACCAATACATCCAGCATCACCCTTCAGAGGCTTGCCCAGCAGGCCGCCCTCAAGGCCAAGTTCAGTCCTAATCCCAACGCACCGGAAGAGCAGAAAGGAACCATCACCTATCACTTTGTTCTCCAAAATTGAGAACCTATCATCAAACACTGGACTTCCTGAATCAGCAGCTGCCCATGTTTCACCGCATAGGAGCCGCCGCCTACAAAGCAAACCTCGATACCACCATAGCCCTGTGCGACCTTCTCGGTAACCCTCAGCGGAAGTTCAAGTCCGTTCATGTGGCAGGTACCAACGGCAAAGGATCTACCTCCCACCTGATCGCTTCTATCCTACAGTCAGCAGGTTACAAGACCGGCCTCTATACCTCGCCCCATTTAAAAGACTTCAGGGAGAGGATCCGTATCAACGGGAAAATGATCCCTAAAAAAAGGGTGGTCGAATTCATCAATACCCACGAATCCGCATTTCGCTCCCTGAATCCTTCGTTTTTCGAGATGACTTTCGGACTTGCGATGGAGTATTTTGCTGAAAATGAAGTAGATATTGCCGTCGTTGAAACGGGAATGGGTGGCAGGCTGGATTCGACCAATGTGGTAGATCCGGTCCTAAGCATCATCACGAATATCAGTAAAGACCATATACAGTTCCTGGGCAACACTTTAAAAGCCATAGCCACAGAAAAAGCAGGCATCATCAAAGCGGGTGTGCCTCTGGTTGTGGGGGAGTTTCAAGCTGAGGTGGCCGGGGTTTTTGTCAGCAAAGCGGCTGATCTCAACGCTCCCATGAGTTTTGCGGATAAGATCTTCCATTGGAGAAACCTCACCACCCATGAATCACCCTCCCCCATGCTCAGCGGAGACCTCTTCAAGGTAGAGGATTTATGTATCAAACGACTCCAATGCCCACTGACCGGAATCTATCAGCAGAAGAACCTTCTGACGGTGATGGAATCCTGCAGGGTTTTAACAGCATTGGGTTATCAGATCACACCTGCTGACTTGAAAAAAGGTTGCCGGCAGGTCATCGCAAAAACCGGGTTCAGGGGTAGGTGGGAACAAATCGGAAGCCATCCCAGGGTGATCTGTGATACAGGCCATAATGAGGCAGGCATCACCGAGCTGATGACCCATTTGCACCAACTGACATACTCCCATCTTCATTTCGTTTTAGGGATGGTCAATGACAAGGAAGTGGACTCCATACTTTCCTTATTGCCCGCCAATGCCAGGTATTATTTCTGTAAGGCCTATATTCCCAGAGGTATGGATGAGAACCTCCTGAAAGAGCTGGCATCGAAGGCCGGTTTACACGGGAGTGCTTATTCCTCTGTTAAGGAGGCTTACCAGGATGCCTTACGGCATGCTTCGGCAGATGACCTGGTGCTGATAGGGGGAAGCACCTTCGTGGTAGCAGAGGTTATTTAATCTGCCCAGGAAAAATTTAACAAAGACTTGTTAATCTGTCGCTGATCAAGGCAACCCTGTTTGAATCCGTTCAGTCTATCATTGTGTTAAAATAAGCTTGTATTATGTCAGGGGAAAGTTGTAACTTTATCCTCTTTTATTGTTTTGTAGTTATATATCAGAAGTGAATATAGCGAATAGCTCATCATTGCGTTGGTTTTCGGTTACTTACAAAGAAAATCATCGCTTGAGTGGTGAGGGTGTTTGCTTATAAATTTATTATAGTTAACTGAATTTTCACCAAAAACGAAAATATCTATGAAAAAGACCTTACTCTTTTTCGTTGTCCTAATTCTTACCGGCATGGCCTCCTTCGGGCAGGTTGTCGTCTTTCATGAGGATTTTGAGTTACCGAGTCTGGATGACAGTGTCTCCTATTTTTCCACGCCAACAGCAGGATTCGCCTGGGGGATCAATACGCGTCTGCATTATACGGCAGGCAGCCTTCGATCGGATTCGTGCCAGGTAAAGACAGGAACGACGGTATATCTGACCTCACCATCGTTCAGCACTGTTGGTAATACATACGTACTGTTCAGTTTCTCTCAGATATGCAAGGTCGATTACCTGGATATTGCCACGATTGAGGCCTCGAATGACAACGGGAATACCTGGTCGGTTGTATCCGGAACCTACTATATGGGGACCGGCCAATATACGGTCAACGGAAACCGGTTTAACGCCAGTTCCTATGCCGGGCTTTGGCAGCCTTCCAGCAACACAGCCCTTCCCCAGAATACCTGGTGGAGAGCAGAAACTTTTGACATCTCTTCCTATGTGGGCAATGTTACCAATGCCAGGGTCCGTTTCAAACTTGCCGACGGAGGTAACCCCGGTCCCAACTCGAATAAAGGATGGTACCTTGATAATCTCAAGGTCACCATGGCCCCTTCCGAGCTGATCCCTCCCGTGATCACCCTTCTCAATCCTTACCCTCAATCCATTCTTTACAGCCTGGGACCTTTTACTATCAAGGCAAAGATACAGGACCAGAGTGGCATTGATACGGCTTTTGTTGTTTATTCAATCAATAACGGCCCGGACGACACGGCAGGAATGGTCCACCTCGGACTGGATACCATGAAAGCAGTCCTTCCCATGGTTTCTGATTCAGACAGCGTTTGCTGGTATGTCAAAGCCATCGATAATTCGCTTGCCCACAACTGGGCGGTGAATCCCACCACAAGTTGTATCAAGTTTAAAGCGTATGGTGGTATCACCTTCCCCTTCTATGACCCATTTGACATAGTAACCAATTTATGGACGCCCAGTTACGGAGGTTCCAACCAGAATTCCACCTGGCAACTGGGAACACCCAATTTTGGTGCGACCAACAGCACCCATTCACCACCCAACGCCTGGGATGTCAACCTCAGCTCTGCCTATGCCAGCAGTGCCTATTGTATCCTCACCTCCCCTGTATTCGACTTTTCGAACGCGGTGGACGCCCGAATGTCCTTCTGGTTAAATTATAACACGGAAGATGGATGGGACGGTACGCGGTTGGAGTATACTACCAACGGCACCACATGGAATCTTCTGGGAAGCATCGGGTTCCCCGGTGCCATAAATTGGTACTCAGCTACCATCAACGCCACTAACCAGCCTGCCTGGGAAGGCAATTCCGGCGGATGGAAAATGAGTAAGATCAGGCTGAGCATGTTGAATAATGCGGTTGGTCAAGTACGTTTCCGTTTTATTTTCAATGCCGACGCATCCTATAACATCGACGGTTTCTCCATTGATGATTTCTCTATTGTCCTGCCTTCACCCCAGGATGCAGGAATGGGAAAGATTCTGGGTCCGAGCCTGGGTGGTTGCGGACTGGGTAATGATACTGTAAGAGTTAAAATAGTGAACAACGGACTGAATCCTATCAACGGCAACCTGACAGTCAGCTATCAGCGGGATCCGGCCTCACCCATCGTTACCGAACCGGTTACCGGCACCATCATGCCCAATGATTCGCTCTTATATACCTTTTCCACCTTGATCAACCTGAGTACAGGAGCCAATGATGTTACCTATAATATTAAAGTCTGGACCAACCTTAACGGAGATCCCAATCATGGCGACGATACCCTGGTCAAGGCCATCACTTCACTGGCAGTGCCCCCGGCCCCAACGGTCAGTTCGGTTTCCATCAACTACGGGAACAGTGCCACCATTACGGCCATTTCTCCCAACAATACCATCACCTGGTACCCTGTACCCACGGGTGGTACCTCACTGTCGACCGGACCTACTTATATAACCCCGCTTTTGTACGGCACCACTATCTATTACCCGCAGGCTACCGCGCCCAACGGATGTACGGGGCCCAGGGCACAAGACACCGTGTTTGTTGGTGCTGCTCCCCCCTTCGACGGTTCCACCCTGGCATTTATTGCCCCGGTGACAGGTATCAACCTTACTAATACTGAAATAGTGAAGGCAAGGATCAGGAACTATGGTACTTCTCCCATGACCAACTTCCTGATGAAATATTCCATCAACGGCCAGGCCCCGGTTTCGGAAACCTATACTGCCGTGCTGAACCCCAGCGATACCATCACCTATACCTTTACCACACCTGCCAACCTTTCGGCCTTTGGAAACTATAACTTCAAAGTTTGGCTTGAGGTGACCGGTGATGCCAACCATGTGAATGATACGGTGACAGCCCTGGTCACCAATAATATGTACCCCTACTGTACCTCCAGGGCCGACTATACCTGGGACTCTGACATCGGAAATGTGACCATCAGCAACCTGAACAATGGAAATCCTTATCCCACTACGGGGAATGCCAACAGTGTCAACCTGTATACTAATTTCACCAATCTGACACCTGTTGTCTTATCCCGTGGCCAGACCTATAATATCACCATTAAGACCATCTACCAGTCTTCTCATGTGACCTGCTATGCCAAGGTCTTCATTGACTGGAATTACGACGGGGTTTTTGATGAAGCCACCGAAACAGCATTCTCGGGAGGACCAACCACCTCCTCCAATACCAACTTCACCGGGGTGATCGCTGTCCCTGTTACGGCTCATCTTGGGCTGACACGCTTCAGGGTGGTGCTGAACCAGACATACTCCCTGCTTGATGTTCACCCATGCGGAATCTATAATTACGGAGAGACTGAAGACTACAATGCCATGATCATGCCGCAGCTGCCCTTTGATGCTGCCATGACCAACATTGTAACTCCTGCGGTTTCCTACCCCCAGGGCACCACCACACCTTGTGAAGTGATCATAAAAAACGTAGGGCTCAACGCAATAGACAGCCTTCATGTTTTCTACCGCCTGGACAACAACCCTACGGTAAATCTTGCTTATAACACTCCCATTCCGACCAATACAACGGCAAATATCATCTTCCCCGCTATAACCTGGCCCACGGGCACTCATAATGTTTGTGCCTGGGTCGTGCTTTTAAACGATTCCAATTCTTACAACGACACCCTTTGCAAAACGGTTATCGGTGTTCCGGTTGACAGTCTTCCCTATTATGACAATTTTGACGGAGTGGTCAAATTTACGGCATCTTCATCGACTGGCACCAACTGGATCCACGGTGCACCCACAGCAGGATTCCCCGCCACGGCCCATTCCGCACCCGATGTCTGGGCGACCAACCTCAATATTTCGGGCGGATATACTAACAACGCCAATTGTATACTCACCACCCAGATCTTTGACTTTACCACTGCGATCAATGCCAAGCTCTCCTTCTGGATGAATTATAACACCGAATTTTATTACGATGGTACAAGGCTGGAATATAGCCTTGACGGAGGGATCACCTGGAATTTGCTGGGATCGGTCGGTGATCCGCTGGGCATCAACTGGTACACCAACACGATTTACAGCACCAACCAGCCTGCCTGGGCAGGTAATTCTAATGGCTGGATCAAGGCGACTTATCTCCTCTCCAATTTCAATATGGCCGGCACCATGAGATTCCGGTTCCTCTTCAACAGCGATGGCTCGGGAATCTACAATGGAATGGCTATCGACGATTTCCAGATCACCGTACCCTATCCCAACGATGCCGGCGTGGATTCCATCCTTTCACCTATCGGAACGGCTGTTGCCTTCACCCAGCAGGCACCCCTGGTCAGGCTGGTGAACTTCGGCAGCGACACCCTCCACCAGGTGGATATCAAATATAAGATCAACAACATGGTACCAACCGTGGAAACCTGGCTCGGAACCCTGAACCCCGGAGCCTCCACCTTATACCAGTTCACCAATCCATACAGCGTGCCTGAAGGAAACTATACACTCACCGTATATTCCGACCTGCTGAATGAACAGAACCATCTGAATGACACTACCAAGATCAATCTTTTTGGTATACCTACGTTTATTCCACCCTACGAGGACAGCTTTGACTCTACCCTTTCTTACTGGTACCCCATTGGCACCCAGTGGGAACACGGACTTCCGACGAACAGTAACATTAATTACGCTCTTTCACCTCCTTTCTGCTGGAAAACCAACCTGGACGGAAACTATATCCGGACCGGACAGTTGGACTTCCTCTATTCCCCCATGTTTGATTTTGTTACTTCCGGTTATGATTCGTTGACATTTTATCATTGGGTTGAGACTCAGGCTGATGACGGAGGAATGATCGAATACCTGAGTACCACAGGGTGGAAAAAACTGGGATGGATGGGCGATCCTTTTGCCGTAAACTGGTACACCAACAACATCGTCGGCTGGAGTGGCAATGGTGGCGTCCCCGGATGGCACAAATCAGCTTACGACCTTACAGTGATCACTGACTTTGCCCAACCGACCCAATTCCGTTTCACTTTTACCGTAATATACCCCAATACAGTGGCTGCAGGATGGGCTATCGATGACTTCAGACTTACCTCACCCAAGATCCCGAAAGATGCAGGGGTGACATCCATCATACAGCCTGTAGGCCAAACCACGTATGGAACTGATATCCTGGTAACGGTCAGGATCAAGAATTTTGGTACCGACACCCTGTACACCATACCAGTGAAATACCAGATCAACGGAGTCACAGTGAATGTGGGTAACTGGACCGGCACGCTGTACCCTGATAATTCGGTCAACTACACCTTCCCTCCTTATCCTGCACCTCTCACCAATTATTACCTCTGTGCCTTCACTGATCTGCCGCTTGACACCTATTTCAACAACGATACCAGCTGCAGCAGCCTGATCGCCATATCCCCTGATTTTGACATACTGGTGAGCCGTATCATTAACCCCATCAACCAGACCATTCACGGAGACTCCACTACCGTTAAGGTGATGATAAAAAATGTGGGACTGAATCCGGTCACTGAAATTCCTGTCGGATACACCATAGCAGACACCATGCTCGTGGTGAATGAGTTGTTGAGCCTTAACCCGGCTTTGGATCCAGGAGATTCAGTTCAGTATGATTTTCAACACAGATACGCATACGATTACCTGGGTTATTATTACCTGTGTGCCTTTTCCGACTTTGGGGATGACGGATATCGTAAGAACGACACCCTGTGCTCCAAACTGGAAGAACTCTATCTGTGGCTTCCTGAAAATGCTACTGACCAATTCTATGTCTCCCAAAACATGCCCAATCCGACCGAAGGCAGGACTGACATTATGGTGAACCTCCCAAAAGCCGGTGATCTCAGGTTTGAAGTCCTGAATACCCTCGGGCAGTCGATCTGGAGAATGGAAAAGAAACTCACGGAAGGAGAACATCTGATCACCCTGGAAACTGATAAATGGCAACCAGGAGTGTATTATTATTACGTGATCTTCGACCAGAAAAAGATCGTAAAGAAAATGGTAGTCACCCGCTAAAAGAATGATTATAAACGTTAATTGACATCTGTAATGAATAAAATTTCTTTCCTCATATTGGCCTTGTTTCTGTCTGTTGTAGGATTAAAAGGGCAGGTGGTGGTGTTTCATGAAGATTTTGAGTTGCCCAGTCTTGATGATAGTATGACCTACTCCAATACTCCTTCAGGAACCTTTACCTGGAACATTAACACCCGCCTGCATTACACTGCCACGAGCCTGCGTTCCGACTCCTGCCAGGTGAAGACCGGAACAACGGTTTATATGACTTCTCCATCATTCAATACCGTTGGTAATACCTATGTCATTCTGAATTTTTCCCAGATCTGCAAGGTCGATTACCTGGATATTGCTACCATTGAGGTTTCCAATGATGACGGAAATACCTGGTCTGTCGTTTCCGGAAGCTTTTATATGGGGACAGGCCAATATACGGTCAATGGGAACCGTTTCAATGCGAGTTCTTATGCAGGGCTTTGGCAACCTTCAAGCAATACGGCCCTCCCTCAGAACACCTGGTGGAGAGCAGAAACTTTTGATATTTCGTCCTATGTGGGCAATGTTACCAATGCTAAGATCCGTTTCAAACTCGCCGACGGAGGTAACCCCGGCCCCAACTCAAACAAAGGCTGGTACCTCGATAACATCAAGGTAACCATGGCGCCTTCAGAACTGATCCCGCCGGTGATCACCCTTTTAAATCCATATCCCCAGGGTGTTATTTACAGCCTCGGACCATTCACCATCAAAGCCAAAATACAGGACCAGAGTGGTATCGACACTGCTTATGTGATCTATTCAGTGAATAACGGCCCGGCTGACACTGCCGGTATGATACACCTTGGTTTGGACACCATGAAAGCAGTTCTGCCTATGGTGAGTGATTCAGACAGTGTATGCTGGTATGTTAAGGCCTATGATAATTCCATTGCACACAACTGGGCTATCAACCCCACTTCCAGTTGTATTCAGTTTAAGGCCTTCGGGGGTATTACCTTCCCCTTTTATGATCCCTTCGATATCATCACCAACTTATGGACACCCAGTTACGGCGGAACTAACCAGAGCTCCACCTGGGAGCTGGGTACGCCCAGTTACAATTCCACCAACAACGCCCATACACCGCCCAACGCCTGGGATGTAAACCTGAGTACCGTATATGGTGCAAGTGCCTATTGTATTCTTACTTCCCCGGTTTTCGACTTTTCCAATGCAGTGGACGCCAGAATGTCATTCTGGATCAATTATTACACTGAGACCAGTTATGATGGTACCAGGCTGGAGTATACCACCAACGGCACCACCTGGAACCTTTTAGGAACTATTGGGGACCCCCTGGCCACCAACTGGTACACCTACTCCATTTACAGCTCGAATCAACCTGCCTGGGCCGGAGGCCCGACCAATGGCTGGAAGAAATGTAAATACCGCTTGAGCCTTCTTAACAATGTAGCCGGACAGGTCAGGTTCCGTTTCATTTTCACTGCCGATGGCTCAATTCAATACGACGGGTTCTCCATCGATGACTTCTCGATTAAACTTCCTGCTGCCCAGGACGCTGCCATAGGAAGAATACTGAACCCGACCATCAGCGGCTGCGGTTTGGGATATGATACGGTGAGAGTGACGATTGTGAACAACGGACTCAATCCCATAAACGGGAACCTTACCGCCAGTTTCAGAAGAAGCCCTTCTGCCCCTGTTACCACAGAACCTGTTCCTGGTATCATTATGCCTAATGACTCACTTACTTTTACTTTTACCAATCTTATTGACCTGAGCACTGTAGGTGTGGACGTGAATTACAACGTGAAAGTCTGGGTCACCCTGACCGGTGATCCCAACCATGATGATGACACCCTTGTAAAAGTGGTACAGTCGAAAGCTTTGCCACTGGCACCCGGGGTAACCTCAACGCTCATCAACTACGGCAACAGCACCACCATCACCGCCACCTCACCTTATTCCATTTCATGGTATGACGTGCCGACCGGAGGGACCCCCATCGCAACGGGACCCAATTATACAACTCCGCTTCTTTACGGTACCACCATTTATTATCCTCAGGCTACCGGCACCAACGGTTGTATTGGTCCCAGGTCGAATGACACCGTCTACGTGGGTGCGGCACCACCCTTCGACGGATCTACCCTGGCAGTGGTTGCCCCCGTCTCCGGGGTAAACCTGACCAACGCCATGATCGTTAAATCAAGAATCAGGAACTACGGGACCTCGCTTATGACCAACTTCCCGATCAAGTATTCCATCAACGGCCAGGCACCCGTTACCGATACCTTCAGTGCGGTTCTAAATCCAGGTGACACGGTCACCTATACCTTTAATACCCCTGCCAACCTCTCGGCTTTCGGGACCTACCTTATTAAAACATGGCTGGACGTGCCTCTTGATGCCAATCATGTGAACGATACAGCATCAGCTACGGTCACCAACAGCATGTATCCTTACTGCCTCTCAAGAGCAGATTATACCTATGGATCAGATATCGGTAATGTTACCGTCAGTAACCTCAACAACGGCAATGCTTTGCCTACTCTTAACAACTCCAGCAGTATTAACCTGTATACGAATTTCACTACACTGAATTCAGTGGTGTTTACCCGTGCCCAAACTTACGATGTTACCATCAGTCCGATCTATTCAGCCTCCTTCACCGCAGTATGCGCTAAGATCTTTATCGACTGGAACTACGACGGTATTTTTGATGAAGCAACGGAGACTGCATTTACCAGTGGTCCCAACACTTCTTCCAATATGATCATCACCGGAACCCTGGATGTACCAGTGACTGCATTGCTCGGGCTGACAAGGATGAGGGTCGTCCTGGTGGAGACCAGTTCACAACTCAATGTCCATCCCTGTGGTATCTACAGTTACGGTGAGACCGAGGATTATAATGCCCTCATCATGCCCCAGCTTGCTATTGATGCTGCCATGAAGAACTTTGTGGCTCCCCCACCCACCTATCCTGCTGGCCTCAATACTTCCTGCCAGGTGAATATTAAAAACCCGGGTCTCAATGTCATCAACAGCGTTGATATCGGGTACAGGCTTGACAACCAGCCAGCTGTAATACAAACCTATTCTACTCCCATTCTTTCCAACGGGACCGTTCTGATCACCTTCCCTGCCATTGCCTGGCCTGCCGGCTCCCATCAACTCTGTGCCTGGGTCGACCTCGTCAACGATTCTAATGCATACAACGATACCTTGTGCAGGGAAATATATGGGATACCCATGGATACCCTGCCTTTTTATGACAACTTCGATGGTCCAACTGATTTTATTGCCACTCCTGCTGGGGGTACCGATTGGATCCTTGGCAATGTATCTTCCAGCAATTTCCCCAACACAGCAGTCTCACCACCCAAGGTATGGGCTACCAACCTGAACATGGGTTCCTATACCGCCAATGCAAGTTGCATCCTGACCACCCAGTTCTTCGACTTTTCAAATGCCATCAACGCTAAACTTTCCTTCTGGTACAACAGTAACACGGAGACCAGCTATGACGGCACGCGACTGGAATACAGCACGGATGGAGGAACCTCATGGAATATCCTGGGTTCAATAGGAGATCCCCTGGCTACCAACTGGTACACCAACAACATTTACAGTTCCAGCCAGCCTGCCTGGGCAGGAAGCTCAAACGGCTGGAAAAAAGCAACCTACCTTCTTTCCGCTTTCAACCAATCTGGACAGGTCCGATTCCGCTTTGTATTTACTTCCGATGGATCTGTGCAATATACAGGTACTGCTATTGATGAGTTCCAGATCACCATTCCGTACCATATCGACGCAGGTGTTGATCACGTATATGCTCCCCAGGGAATTCACAATGCCGGTACCAACCTGGCCATCGATGTAAGGCTGAATAACTTTGGGATGGATACGATCTACACCACCCAGATCAAATATCAGGTAGCCAACCAGCCAGTCGTTACGGAGACATGGAATGGAATGATGAAACCTGGTGACAGCATCCACTACGGTTTTACTAATTTGTACTTCGTGCCTAACGGAAGCTATACTATTAAAATCTATTCCGACCTGCTTGACGACGCCAACCATCTGAACGATACCACCAAAGTCAACCTCTTCGGGATTCCCACCTTCGTGGTCCCATTCATAGATGATTTCGACAGCACTCTCACCTACTTCTATACAACAGGAGCCCTTTGGGAATACGGGACTCCGACTTCACCTACCATCAACTCAGCCTATTCCCCACCAAGTTGCTGGAAAACCAACCTCGATGGTGTATATCCACATACCTCCGTACAATATCTCTACTCTCCCAGGTTTGATTTCACCTTGGTACACATGGACAGCCTTAAGTTCTGGCATTGGGTTCATACCAATTCTACAGACTGGTGCCGTGTGGAGTATTTTGCCAGTGACAGCACATGGAAACCTTTGGGGGTACAGAATGATATCCATGGAACGGGATGGTACAATATTGTTCCCGGTTGGAGTGCCGACAGCTCTGCTTATTTCGAATCGACCTATGACCTGAAGATCGTGCTTGATTACGCCATACCAACTCAATTCCGGTTTGCCTTCAACCCCTATTCCTTTAACAATACTGTCTGGGATGGCTGGGCCGTAGACAATGTCAAGCTTACATTCCCAAAAATACAGATCGATGCAGGGGTAATTTCCATCCTTCAGCCTTTTGGAACCAATATTTATGGGACCAATGTCACCGTCACTGCGGTCATTAAAAACTTTGGATGGGACACCCTTTACAATATTCCAGTGAAGTATATGGTTAATGGTATCACCATAGGAAGCACCATATATAATGGTACTCTGTTACCAAATGCAACCACAGTGGTGAGTTTCCCGCCCATCCCCTCACCTTTGACATCCTATAGTCTTGGAGTGTATACCGATGTGAATTTCGACACCTATTATTATAATGACACCCTGTCGTCTTTCATAGAGGTGGTGCCTCCTCCTTATGATATCCAACTGACGAATATTATTGCCCCCGACAGTCTTACAACCTTTGGTGATTCTGCAGTGGTACAGGTCCAGATAAAAAACCTGGGTACGAACCCCGTGAATGATGTACCTCTGACCTATTATCTTAAAAACTCCTCTGTCTTCGTTCAGGAAACCTGGCATGGAAGTGATCCGTTGGCCACGGGTCAGTCCACTGATTTTGTTTTCACTCAGAAATACAAATTCCCTTTCCTGGGATATTACTATCTCTGTTCATACGCCGACATGGTTGATGATGGATATCGTGAAAACGACACCGTCTGTATCCGGCTGGAATCTCATTACATGGATGTGCCAGAGTTGAATCCCGACGGATTTACGGTAATGCAGAACATCCCCAATCCTGCCAGCAGTATCACTCAGATACAGTGTTATCTCCCTCATCCGGGAGCTATGGAGTTTGAGATGATGAACAGTCTCGGTCAGGCTGTTATGAAAAAAACCTACCAGGTCAGTGGCCAGGAGTATCTTATTGAGTTGGATGTTAAAGATGTACCTCCCGGGGTGTATTCTTATTCCGTCACATTTGACGGCAAACGACTTACCAAGAAACTGGTTGTTTGTCAGTAACAAAAAGGCGTCAAACGACGCCTTTTTTTATCCTCCTGAGATCAGGTGCAGTACTATGACCCTGTCGCCTGGATAAATAACTGTTGTAGAATACTCCTCCCTGGGTACCAGTGAGTCGTTGATCCTGATAATCAACATCTTAAAAGTGAAGTTCTTGTATTGCAACAACTCCTGAACCGTGAGCTCATCAAACGGAAGGTCTTCTTTTCTATGATTCAGTTCAATAATCATCTTTGAGTCATTCGACAGGGCCTATTTATCTTCACCGGTTTTAAGCCAGGGACAGGGTCCCAGCAACAGTTCCATCACCATGTTGGCCTGCATGTGCGACACGATGCCCACCCTGGGTCCGAGGGGCGGATGATCTATTGCTACTTCGTTCATACCGTCCCCACAAATCACTAGGTTCCCTTCCTGCCTCGTGGTCAGCAGATCGTTGCCTCCCCAGCCTGCCAGGCCAACACCTGATACTATCGGTTTATCAGGAAAATGCTCCATGACCGCCTCTATGATCATCATCTTGGCTTCCGCCTGGTCGAAGGCTTCTACAATAATATTACAACCTGAGAAAATGGATGCGATGTCATCCTTCTCCAGCCGGATATCGTGGATCACAATCTCTACGTCTGGATTAATCCTCAACAAGTTATCTCGAAGGGCATGTACCTTTTTTTGTCCTACCTGGTCATTAAAATAGAATTGACGATTCAGGTTTGACTCTGTAACCACATCAAAATCAGCAAGAATGATTCTTCCCACCCCCGACCTTACCAGGGAGGCGGCACAATTGGAACCCAGTCCGCCACAACCGGCGATGCCAACCGTCTTTTTACTGAGTAAATCTAACATACATTTAAGTCGTCACAAACCTACATGAATTACCCAAATTACCCAAGCACTTCCCAAAAAACATCTGTATTTTTGCCATAGTACTCCTGGTATGTTGTTTAAACAAGTAATCGGACATGATTCCCTCAAGGCCAAGCTGATACAATCGGTATCGGAGGGACGCATCCCTCATGCCCAGCTCTTTGCCGGCAGTGAAGGGAGTGGTCATCTGCCCCTGGCCATTGCCTATGCCCAGTACCTTAACTGCACCCAGCGGCAACCCGGGGACTCCTGTGGCATCTGCCCCTCATGCCTGATGTTTGAGAAACTCGCCCATCCCGATCTTCATTTTATTTACCCGGTAGCCAGTACCACCGAGGTTAAAGAAAAACCAAGGAGTGTTGACTTTATCCAGGCCTGGAGGACCTTGCTGCTTGGCAAGCAGGCTTACATCAACCTTCCCCAGTGGTACGACACCATTGGAATAGAGAAAAAACAAGGGATCATCAGTGTTCATGACTGTAATGAAATCGTCAGGACCCTTGGTTATACGAGCTATGAAGGTAACTACAAGGTGATGATCATCTGGATGGCTGAAAAACTCTTTCACGCGGCAGCACCAAAAATCCTGAAGATACTGGAAGAACCACCTGATAAAACCGTATTCATCCTGGTCTCGGCACAGACGGACCAAATCCTTCCGACCATCCTCTCCAGGACCCAACTCGTGAAAGTCCCCAAGATCGATGATAACTCGATTGCCTCCTTTCTGTTAACACAATATCCGGATAAATCTGAGGAGATCAGAGACTGTGTCCATTTTGCCAACGGTGACCTGATCATGGCCATAGACTATATGGAATCCAGTGATGATGAAGAGGTTCAGTTCACCCCATTCCGAAATTGGATGCTGTTGTGCTACCAGAAGAAAACAGGCGATCTGATGAAGTTTATCGACGAGACTTCAAAATATTCAAGAGAAAGTCTTAAGCATTTTCTCTTTTATGGCCTGGGGGTCTTCCGTTACTGCCAGCAACTTCATGTGCTGCCCGATCCGGATATAAAGATGGATGGAAAGGAGCTGGAGTTTGTCAAAAACTTCAGCAAATATGTTCACCCTGGCAATACGGCGGCTCTCTACCAGGTTTTCAATGATGCGATCTATCATATTGAAAGAAATGCCCACGCCGGAATCCTTCTCCTGGATCTGTCATTACAGGTCCATCAGCTCCTCAGGATTCCGAAACCTCAGAATTTCTCATGAGTGATGTGATTCTTTGCTACCTTTGTTCCTTAGGAAAAAAGCGCTCCTAAAACCACACGAATGGAAGAATCTGAAGAGAGACCAAAGGTTAATATCCACACCCATGCTTTTTTTACCAGAAGTTGCTGTCAGGATCCCAAGCCTTACCAGAACAATTCGAATTGTTACCGGAAAGGTTTTTCGAAGATGGACTCCACCGACTGGCTGCAAGGCTATGAGGTGACCTGCGAACACAGAGGGTACTACCTGGTGGAAGTCAGGTTCAAGAACAACAGGAAAGACTATTTCAGAGCACCCTGCGACCAGGAATTTCAGACCGGTGATTTTGTGGCTGTTGAAGCCTCTCCAGGTCATGATATTGGCATCATCAGTCTTACCGGTGAGATTGTCAGACTTCAGATGAGGAAAAAAGGCCTTAACCCTGATGCAGAAGACCTCCGGAAAGTATACCGTAAAGCCAGGGCCACCGATCTGGAAAAATGGATCACTGCTGTCGAAAACGAGAGATCTACAACATTAAAAACCAGGAAGATAGCCCAGGACCTGCGCCTGGTCATGAAAGTCAATGATGTGGAATTTCAGGGCGACAACACCAAGGCCATATTCTATTATACGGCAGATGAAAGGGTTGATTTCAGAGAGTTGATCAAAGTGTTGGCTGAAGAATTCAAGGTGAGAGTGGAAATGAAACAAATCGGCATTCGCCAGGAAGCCAGTCGTTTAGGAGGAATTGGCACCTGTGGCCGGGAACTGTGCTGCTCTACCTGGCTTTCCAGTTTTCGTTCCGTAACGACCCAGGCAGCCCGTGTACAACAGCTGTCGCTCAACCCTCAGAAGCTTGCCGGACAATGCAGTAAACTGAAGTGTTGTCTTAACTTTGAGTATGAGACTTATCTTGATGCACTTAAGGAATTCCCTGAGGATGATATTGTTTTGAAAACAAAAAAAGGAGATGCCATCCTTCAAAAGACCGACATCTTCAAAAAAACGATCTGGTATTCCTACACCCATGACCAGACCAACTATCTGGCCCTGCCGCTGGAAGCAGTCCTCGATATCATTCAAAAAAATAAAAAAGGCATTATCCCGGATAATCTTGACGATTTTGCCCTGAAGAAAGAAACCAAGACGGAATTTGAAAGTGTGGTGGGCCAGGATGATCTGAACCGTTTCGACGATTAATCCAGGCAGGTATGCTTTTACCCAGAATGAATTCCAATATTTTCATACGACGGATTAACAGCCGCTTCATCTCCATATTTCTCCTGCTTGCTGTCATAGCTCTCATGTTGCTCTCCTGCGACCCGGGCCGGATTTTCGACGATATGAAGAAAATCCCTGGTAATGAATGGCGGGCAGCAGAACCTGTTACCTTTTCAATGACCATTGACGACACCCTTGAACTTACCAATGTCTTCATTCAGGTCAGAAACACCACCCAATACCCTTTTTCCAACCTGTTTTTGTTCATTACCACCCTCGGGCCCGGCGGGCAACCCGGCCGTGACACACTCGAATGCACCCTTGCAGCACCAGACGGAAAATGGACAGGCAGTGGCAGAGGATTAAAGGAAAACCGTTTCCTGCTGAAACAGGGGATGCGATGGCCCCGGAAAGGAGTCTATTCTTTCGAGATACAACAAGCCATGCGCACCGACCCTCTGCCCGGCATCGCCGATGTTGGACTGAGGGTTGAAAAAAACTGACATCCGAAGTTCCTTATCTATGAGAGTAAAAAAGAAAAAAGGAGATCATACCCCCGTAAGCCGGTTCTGGAAGATATACTTCGCCGGCATCGGGTTCCTTTTTTTACTTTTTATACTAATCTCCCTGGGAGGATTCGGGTTCATGCCTTCCATGGAAGAACTGGAAAACCCCAAGAGCAACCTGGCTTCTCAGATCATCTCTTCCGACCAGGTGGTACTGGGTAAATATTATATTGAAAACAGGACCAATGTTCACTACAAAGACTTGTCACCCTACCTGGTGAACGCTTTGGTCGCCACAGAAGACATCCGTTTTGAGAAGCATTCAGGGGTGGATTTCAGGGCAATGGGCAGGGTGCTTCTGGGTGTGGTCACCTTCAGCAGCAAAGGAGGAGGCAGCACCATCACCCAACAGCTGGCCAAGAACCTTTTTCCCAGGGAAGGAAAACGTTTTTTCCTTAAAACCATCATCGTAAAATTAAAGGAATGGGTGACGGCTATAAAATTGGAGAGAAATTATTCCAAGGAAGAGATCATCGCCCTGTATTTTAATACCGTTCCCTTTGGCAGCCAGGCCTTTGGAGTGCAAACTGCGTCGCGAACCTTTTACAATAAGGAACCTGTCGATCTTACCCTGGATGAAGCTGCCATGCTGGTAGGTATGCTAAAGGCTCCTTCCTGGTACAACCCCGTTAGAAATCCTGAAAGAGCCATGAAAAGAAGGGAGGTGGTACTGCATCAGATGATGAAATACGATTTTATCACTGAAGCCCAGTACGACTCCGTGAGGCTCAAACCCATTGACATGAGCAGGTATCACTCACAAGACCAGAATACCGGGCTTGCGACCTATTTCAGGGAATATCTTCGCGGGGAACTGACACGCTGGTGTGAAGAGCATAAGAAACCTGACGGTAACGCTTATAACCTTTATAAAGATGGTCTGAAAATCTACACCACCATCAACTCCCGCATGCAACAATATGCCGAGGAAGCGGTTCGCCAGCATCTTTCCCAGGATCTCCAGCCCGCCTTTTTCAAACACTGGAAAGGGGTGAAAAATGCTCCTTTCGACCGGCAATTGAAGCCAGAGGAAATAGAAATGCTCATGGACCAGGCAATGAAAAGGTCGGACCGCTATATCAACCTGAAAAAAAACGGCGCAGGGGAGGAAGAAATCAGCCAGTCATTCCATACTAAAATACCCATGACCGTCTTCTCCTGGGCAGGTGATAAAGATACCGTGATGTCACCCATGGATTCCATCCTTTATTATAAGTACTTTTTCCAGGCCGGCCTGATGTCGGTGGAGCCTCAGACCGGGTTTGTCAGAGCCTACGTCGGCGGCATTGATTATAAGCATTTTAAGTATGACCACGTGAAGGTCGGAACCCGTCAGGTAGGATCTACCTTTAAACCCTTTATTTATACCATGGCGGTGCAGGAAGGAGAATTCACCCCCTGCACCAAAGTTCCTAACCTTCCTGTGACTTTTGACCTGCCTAGCGGCGGAACCTGGACCCCGGCCAACTCAGGCGGCTCAAAGGAAGGAGAACTGGTTACCCTTAAATATGCCCTGGCACACTCCATCAATAATGTCTCGGCATATCTCATGAAAAAATCCTCGCCCCTGGCAGTCATCAACCTGGTAAGAAAGATGGGCATCACGGTGCCTATCGATCCAGTCCCTTCCATCTGCCTGGGAACAGCGGATATTTCAGTGTATGAGATGACAGGAGCACTGGCTACCTATGCCAATCAGGGGCTTTATATGGAACCCATCTT
>CAZSDK010000019.1:22879-79196 GCA_964605655.1 uncultured Bacteroidales bacterium | reverse complement strand
ATAAGTAATTGTTTCTGTGATATTTACCTCATACTTATTCATTATTTATTTCTTCTTCTTATTCCTTCCTCAATGGCACTGGTCGGGCTTCATGAAAGGGTATTTATAATCGGTGGGAGGGGTCAGGTTCTCCTTGATGGTACGCGGGCTTACCCAACGGAAAAGATTAAGATGAGAACCAGCCTTGTCGTTGGTTCCTGACTGCCGTGAACCGCCGAAAGGCTGCTGTCCGACTACGGCACCGGTAGGTTTATCATTATAATAGAAATTCCCTGCAGCATATTTCAGCACCCTGCAGGCATACGACAACACCTTGCGGTCGCTGGCAAAGATGGAACCCGTCAGACCATAGGGTGAGGTGGTGTCGACCAGCTGTAACGTCTCGTCGAAATCCTTATCCTCGTATACATAAACCGTGAGCACCGGTCCGAAGATCTCCTCCTCCATGGTGACGAAATGAGGGTTGGTGGTCAGGATCACCGTGGGCTCGATGAAGTATCCCACGC
Source organism: uncultured Bacteroidales bacterium (assembly GCA_964605655.1). GTDB lineage: Bacteria > Bacteroidota > Bacteroidia > Bacteroidales > CAIXZF01 > JAKLIX01. The sequence goes on along the minus strand of CAZSDK010000019.1, from coordinate 78,690 downwards.
TTTTTTCACATTTCCCGCCGAAAATGATCTCTGCATCATTAGAGGTCCTTGCTTTTTCAATATAACCGCAGATGCGGTTAAAGGCTTTTTCATCGATCACGGCCGTCATAAAGTTCTCAAACTGTGTCGGCGGGCCCATTTTTATCTCACCGATCATCTCACCCATGTGATCATGGATCTCCTTCCACAATGACTCCGGGATATAGGTCCTGGAAGCTGCTGAACACTTTTGTCCCTGGAACTCAAAAGCCCCTCTTACCAAGGCGGTGGCCACCTCCCTGGGGTCGGCAGAGGCATGGACCATCACGAAATCTTTCCCTCCGGTCTCCCCAACGATCCTGGGATAGGATTTATAATTCTCAATGTGGTTGGCGACAGTCTTCCATATCCTGTTGAAGGAACCGTTCGAACCCGTAAAATGAATACCAGCCAGGTCACGGTCAGGTATCACCAGGTCACCGATACCGGCACCTTCACCGGGGAGGAAGTTGATCACCCCCTCCGGAAGACCGGCTTCCATAAAGATCTTCATCAGTATGTAATTGGAGAGCAAAGCAGTGGTGGCAGGTTTCCAGATCAGGGTGTTCCCCATCTGGGCCGGTGCCATGTTCAGGTTGGCGGAAATGGAGGTGAAATTGAAGGGAGTGATCGCAAAGACAAAGCCTTCCAAGGGTCTGTACTCGATGCGGTTGATGATGCCCGGCTCCGAATGAGGCTGGTTGTTATAGATGTCGGACATGAAGTAGGCATTGAACTTCAGGAAGTCGACACTCTCGCACACGGCATCAATCTCGCTCTGAAAGACATTTTTACTCTGCCCCAGCATGGTGGAGGCATTGACCAGCGCTCTGTATTTGGTGGCTATCAGTTCGGCAATCTTTAGGGAGATGGAGAGACGTTCGACCCAGGAAAGAGACTCCCACGCAGCATGAGCTTTACGGGCGGCCTCCACGGCCTGACGGACTTCTGCGTGCCCGGCCTTGTGTGCCCGGGCCAGTATATGCCGATGATCGTGCGGCATGACCACATCCACCGTATTTCCAGTGTAAACCTCTTTTCCACCGATGATGCAGGGGATTTCCATGACCTGGCTGCTCAGTTTCTCCATTTCGGCAACCAGAGCTTTGCGCTCGCGTGTTCCCGGCACATAGGATTTTACCGGTTCGTTGTTGGGTTTTTCAAGGTTGAAGATGGCATTATTCATTCGTTTCGGTGTTGATGATGAGTTATGATCTGATTTTTTTTTCTTTTAAAGCGCAGCAAATTTATTTAGAATTATTCAAAATAAAACAACCACAATGGATTATATTTTGTTTAATGCTAAACCCATGATTTTGAATATTTATGAAAACCACATATCATGCTTCCGGTTCCAGGGGATTTGCCAGTCACGGTTGGCTGGAAGCCAGACATACCTTCAGTTTTGCAGGATATTATGACCCAAATCGCGTCCATTTCGGGATGCTGCGGGTGCTTAACGACGATATTATCCAGCCTGCCGAAGGTTTCGGCACCCATCCACATGACAACATGGAGATCGTCACCATACCCATAACAGGGGCTTTGCAACATCGCGACAGTATGGGGAACGGTTCTGTGATCACCCGGGGTGAGATCCAGGTGATGTCAGCCGGAAGCGGGATTACCCACTCTGAATTCAATGCTTCAGCGACCGAAGAAGCCAACACCTTGCAAATATGGATATTCCCTGAAAAAAGGGACATTCCCCCGCGCTATGACCAGATGTCGTATGAGCCCGGGTTGATAAGGAATCAATTTAAAGTACTAATTTCGCCCGACCATATTCCGGGGACCTTGTGGGTGAACCAGCAGACCTGGTTCTCACTGGGTGATTTTGATGCCGGCCACAGCCAGGAAATCCATTGGAACAGAAAAGACCATGGTATTTACATGTTTCTGATTGATGGAGGAGTTCGAGTTGGGGAGCATCATCTGGAGGCCCGTGACGGACTTGGAATCTGGGACACAGAATCAGTGAATGTTGAATGTACCAAAGATAGCCGCCTGCTTTTGATAGAAGTGCCCATGCGATGAAAGAACCCACGACGGTACAAGCCCGCCTCTGGACCAGGAACTTTATCCTGCTGAGTGCTTCCAACCTACTGATGTTTTCGGCATTCTACTTCCTCATACCCATACTCCCGGTATATATTGTGGAAGAACTCAAGGGGAACAAGGCCCAGGTAGGGATGGCCCTGGCATCTTTTACACTGGCCGCCTTGCTGGTGAGGCCCCTTACCGGCGTCACCATCGATGGCATAGGCCGGAGGATCATTTTCCTGGTCAGCCTGATGGTATTTTCCCTGGTATTCAATCTATACGTGATGGCCTCATCGCTACTGTTCCTGGTGCTGCTACGTTTTTTTCATGGGCTGAGCTGGGGGATCACCAGCACCACAGGCGGAACGGTGGTGGTAGACATCATACCCCCTTCCAGAAGAGGGGAAGGCATCTCCGTATATGGTCTGTCTTTCACCCTGGCCATGGCCGTCGGACCTATGATAGGAATGATCATCTGGCAACAGAAACATTACGACCTGGTTTTCATCTCCGGTGCCGTGCTCAGCCTGATGGGCTGGATACTGGCAGTCATGGTCAACTATCCCTTGTTCATTCCCGTGAACAACGGAAAGATCATCTGGAAGAAATTACTGGAATACAAGGCCATACCTGTTTCCATCAATCTGCTGTTGCTGAACATCACTTATGGTGGCATAATTTCCTTCGTGGCTATATATGCAAAGGAGATAGGGGTTTCAAAACCCGGGATGTTCTTTGTGTTGTATGCGGTGGGTGTTGCTTCTTCCAGGATGTGGGCCGGGAAGATCTTTGATCACCAGGGGCCCCGAAATCTCATCACCCTGGGAGCCCTCATCATGGCATCGGGTTTTGCCTTTTTCGGGCTCTGGAAGACCGTGCCCGGTTTTTTTGCAGCCTCCCTGCTTCTGGGACTGGGAGGAGGTGTCATGATGCCCACCTTTCAGGCCATGGCCAACAACCTGGTACAATCGAACCGGAGAGGAGTGGCCAACTCCACCCTTTTCACCGCCCTCGACCTGGGAATAGGCTTGGGAATGGTACTCACCGGGCTGGTTTCTGAAAAAATCGGTCTTGATCATACCTTCCTTATCGACAGTTTTATATGCCTTCTTGCCCTGGCCTTTTTCTATATATGGATATTCCCTCACTATCTGCGGCACAGAATTTTATCCTCCTGACCACCGGAAATCCTGAAAATTGCTGTCTAATACCTAATTTTGCACTCCCTTAAATACAGCTTAATGAACCGTTTCTTTTATAGCCTTCTCATTTTTGTCGTTGTTTTTACCTGCCCTCTGTATCTTCTTGCCCAAAGCAGACCCGGAATGCCCCCACCGGAGGGTGTGGTTACAGGGCTGGTGCTGGATGAGGTCAGCAAGGAACCAGTGGAATATGCCAATATCGTTCTTTTCAGGGTAAAAGACTCCTCCATGGTGAATGGCGGAATTACCAATGAGAAAGGCATTTTCCAGCTCACCAAGGTTCCTTTTGGTAAGTTCTATGCCATGATCACCTTCCTTGGATATCAGACGCTGAAAGTACCAGAGATCATGGTGACTCCCAAAGACAACCACCTCGACCTGGGGACCCTGTTCCTTAAATATTCCTCGGCACGGTTGAAGGAGGTGACCATCAGCGGGGACCGTCCTACCATGGAATATTCTCTCGATAAAAAAGTGGTGAATGTGGAAAAGAACCTGGCCACCATGGGAGGATCGGCCGTGGATGTTCTCCAGAACGTACCCTCTGTTACCGTGGATGAGTCCGGTGCCGTCAGTCTCAGGGGCGATGCGAACGTCACCCTGCTCATCGACGGGAGACCTTCCGGTCTTACCGGGACCAAACTCGACCAGATACCGGCCAGCTCCATAGAGACCGTGGAGATCATCACCAATCCTTCTGCAAAATACAATCCTGAAGGGATGTCAGGGATCATCAACATCAAACTGAAGAAAAAAAGGGAAACAGGATTTAACGGGCTGATCTCCCTTAATGCCGGTACAGGTGAAAAGTATAATGGTTCGATCAACCTTAATTACCAAGTGGGTAAGTTCAACTTTTTCGGTTCGGTTGATGCCAGGAATGACCGCCGGAAAGGCTGGGGAGAGACCTTTCGCACCACAACACTTTCTGATACGACTACACTATTGGAAAATACGTCGGATAACTGGAGAAAAAGAGATTCCAGGGGCTTTAAGCTCGGTTTCGACTATTCGATCAACGATAAAAACTCCCTTCTCATCAGCTGGATGAACAACCAGGGACCGGCAAGCGGGCATGAGTTCTCTGAAAACCATTATTTTGACCCCAACCATCATCTGCTGGAATATTACACCAATGAAAGCTGGGATGATGAAGACAATAACGGTTATGATTACATCCTGAATTACCGGAGGACTTTTGACCGCAAAGGGCAGGAACTGACCCTCGATGCTGTTTACAATACCGACAAGGAAGATGAAGACGAGACCCGCGACCAGGTATACGGCTTTGGGTACCCTGACACCCTGGCACCGGATAAATTAAAGACTTCTGATAAGACCACACGTGATAACCTTAACATTCAGCTGAACTATGTTCATCCTTTTAACCAAAAAATAAAGCTGGAAGGTGGTTACCAGGGCATCTTCAGGAGCACTGACGGTTTGTACGATTATTTCAACTACCAGTACCCTGAGGGGACCTGGCTGCAGAATGACACCACCAGCAATCACTTTGTGTACCACGAACAGATCAATGCCATTTATGCCATCCTGGGAATGGTGTTTGAAAAATATTCACTCCAGGCAGGCCTGAGGGCTGAGAATGCCGTTACCCGGTCAGAGCAAAGGACCATGAACCTAAACTTCGATAAAGACTATACCAGTTATTATCCTTCGGTACATGCCACCCGTAAACTGCCTCTCGACCAGGAGATCCAACTGAGTTACAGCAGGAGAGTGAACCGTCCGAACATGCGTTCTCTCAATCCTTTTGTCGACTACAGCGATTACCCTGCTTTCATCATGTATGGCAATCCCAACCTCAACCCGGAATACACCAACAACTATGAGTTGGGGTATTCAAAGTACTTTAAAAAATCGACTTTCAACACGAGCCTCTTTTACAGGAAGATAGAGGATATCATCAAGCGGTATGTATTTGTCGACAGCAATGGAGTGATGAACCACACCTCCATGAACATGACATCAGGCATATCCTATGGAGTGGAGATGGTGTTGGACCACAGCATCGTCAGGTGGTGGAGGATCAATGCCAACTTCAGTTATTTTAAGACCCGCATCGAAGGGTCCGCCGGCGACAATGCCCTTACCAATGAGAACTACAGCTGGACCTCCCGTGTCAATAATACGATAACCCTGCCTAAGAAGCTGATCATCCAGCTGAATGCTTTTTATCGCGGGCCCATGGTCAATCCCCAGGGGACCATGAAAGAGATATTCGGCACCGATCTGGCCATCAGAAAGGACTTCTGGAAGGAGAGGGCCAACATCAGCTTCAGGTTGAGCGACCTGTTCAACACCATGCGTTTCAGGATGGAGAACAGCGGGGAGAATTTCAGTGGAAGATCGGAACATAAAAGGGAATCCCGGGTGGCTTATCTTGGGCTGACCTTAAAAATCGGAAAGGCAGCCAATAAACAAAAAAGGACGAAGAAGCCCGAGGATAACGGGCGCGACAATATGGATGAGATGGATTTCTGATCCAACGGACGTCGAAATTACCGGGAACAGGTCAGCCTGGTAAGGAGTTCAATCAATACTTCCTGATCGACATCTTTCAAGCGGTTGATATACAGACAACCTTTACCCAGCTTATGTTTACCCAGTTTTTCAAGCAGGTCTGTATGTTTATCAAACTGGTAGGCAGTGAGGTAGAGCGTGAGGTTTTGTTTCCGGGGTGAAAATCCTGCCTTAAACCAGTCACCTTCCCTTCCCGACTCATATTTGTACCGGTATTGTCCATAACCAATGATATTGCCGCCCCAGATTCTCGGCTCCTCACCGGTAACAGCCCTGAAGATCTCCAGCAGCCGGTAGCTGTCCTCCCTCTTGGAAGCATCTGTCAACGTGTCGAGAAAGGCTTCCACATTACCTTCCTCCGGCCTGGTCTTGTTTTCTTTTCCAGCCATAACAATGAAAAAATGAACTGATAAAAATCCAGGAGCTTACCTGATGGCTTTCCAGGTAATGGTTCTGCCATCGTTGATGGCCCTGATCACATACACCCCCCTGGGTATGCCGTTCAGATCGATCAGGATCTCTTCCTGTCCGTTGGCTTCCAGTTGTCTGACACAGTTCCCTGAGACAGAATAAACAGAAACACGGAGCTCACCGGGATGGGTAGCTTTGATCCTGAAGATTCCCGAGCCGGAAGGGACCAGTGAAATATCCTGGTTTGCAGCGGCAGGATCATCGATCCCGGCACCACCGACAGCGATGGTTTGGGTACAGGTAGCGATTTGATAGAAATTACAGGCCGACATCACCACCGTATAATTACCGGCAGCGGCATAGGTATGAGCCGTGGTCTGGGCCGTGGTGGTATCGATCATTCCATCACCATAATTCCATACATAATATTGTGCATAGTTGGTGGTGTTGGTGAACTGGACGGTCATTCCACTGATAGTGGGCGAGAAATTGGGTACCGGCATGCAGGCATACCCGAGTACGCTCTTTTTCTTGAGGAAGATTCCTGAGTCGAATACCCGGTCGGCGGCATCGGAAATGGCAATCCGGAAATGATAGGTTTGTCCGTTCTGGACTGGCAGATAACAGGTGATAGGAACGGTAAGCCCGTCGAGTTCTACTTCCAGGCCGGTGGCATTATCGATATAATATTGGGAATTAGTGCCTGCATTGACATTATTGATGGAGATAGGGATGCTGGTACCGGGCAGTAAAGCCATGTTGATGTTACCACTGAGGCCGGGGCCACTCACGAAAAAGGCGAAGATATCGTTAAAATTGGCATTCACAAATTCAGGATATTCCTCCGAACCGAAGACAAACTTGCACATCAGAGTATCCGTCAGCACCAGCACATCAAACTCGATGACAGAAGCATCAAAGGTGGGGAATCCTGCCAGTACCTGAAGCATGGAGTCTCCAGGCAGGCCGAAATCAGTGGAGGTGCATGAGGAGACATTGGGACCGGCAAGATCTGCAGCATTTCCTGTAGAGATCACCACTCCGGAATCAAGACCGAGAAAGGATATAGAATCGACAAATGATCCCAGAGCAAGAGGTGAACCCGTATAAGTCAGATTGCTGATGGCAGCACCAGGCCCGAGCAACATGCTCACCAGGTCGGCAGGGGTGATGGAATCCACCACAAAGCCGGTCAAAGGAGCTGCCTGGACCAGGGTATTTTTGGGTTTAAAATAAGGGATACGAGTGGGAAGCTGCGACTGTGCCACTGCGGAAATGCCGCAGGCAATCACGATCAAAAAAGCAAAGGTTTTGGTGAAGCGTAAAAAAGTATGCATTAGGATGGATTTAATAAAGTAAATAGACACCCGCGAAGGGCCGGGGGTTGCTTCAGATGAAGAAAAATCACCTGTATGAACCTTGCCGGGCGGAGGAGTGTTATACAAATGTAAACATTTGTATTTTTGCAGGCCTGAAATAAAACAACAAATTAATATTCTATCCATGAATTCTTTGAAAAAGAACATATTGATGCTTTCCGGGATCATCCTTGCCCTGTTTGTGATGTCTGCCTGTCAGCAGAAAAAAGAAGAAGCCAAGACCATTCCCAACGCAAATCCCAACATGCATGTGGCTACGGTGCTGGAAGTCATTCAGACCTCGCAATACACCTATCTGAATGTATTTGAAAACGATCATGAGACGTGGATCGCTGTTCCTAAGAGAGAGGCAAAAAAAGGAGACACCGTTTATTTCCTGAGTGGTATGGAAATGAGGAATTTTGAAAGCAAGGAGCTGGGACGGACCTTTGACCTGGTTTATTTCGTGGAGACCATAAGTGATCAACCCATACCTGCCCAAAACCCTGCCCAGAACCAACAACAGCCCCAGCAACAGGCTCAGACACCCGGACGGCAGGAACCGGTGGCCGATGAAAACATCAAGGTCGAACCCGCAGCCAACGGGGTCACCATCGCTCATATTTTCTCAAAAAAAGAAAGTTACCAGGGAAAATCCATCATCGTAAAAGGGAAAGTGGTGAAATACAACCCCGGTATCATGAACAAGAACTGGGTTCATATCCAGGACGGGACCAAGGACGGCAATGACTTTGACCTTACCATTACCACGCTCGATGAGGTGAAGGTGGGAGATGTGGTCACCTTTAAGGGGACAGTGGCTCTGAACCGTGATTTCGGTTACGGGTATGCCTATGACGTCATCATGGAAGACGCCAAACTGGTAAAATAAAGGGTTTACCGATCTTTATTTCTTTCTCTTCGTTTGCGAATGGCAATCCCTATCAGGATGAACGCAAAGCCGCTAGGCATCTGCCAGGTGTGATGTCCCTCTGCTTTGCCAAGATAAGCTATAGTACTGGATAACAACAAGATAACTCCTCCCAGGATAAACAGAAAAGAAGAGAGTTTTAATTTCTTATCTCGTCCGGCATTTTTATCGGTATCTGTCATGATATTGCTTAATATTGATGCAATATTATTGCTTTTCCTTTAAAAAGGACAGGCTCTCAGCATAACTTTATGAAATCTGCCTTCCTGAGACCATGTCTGTTGATTATCTGCACTTTATTCTTAAGTGCTGCCTTTTCACAATCCGGGATCACCCTTGGCATCATCGCCGACTGCCAGTTTGAGGCCGGGGTCACCTCTGCAGAAAGAAACTACGATGCCTCCCTCAGGAAACTTGATTCCTGCCTGGACTATTTTAACAGGCAAAAAGTACAAGGTGTATTCCATCTGGGCGATGTGATCAACCGGGGTTTCCGGAACTTTGACCTCGTCCTTGCCCACTTTGGCAAGTCCCGGTCGTCCGTCCATTTTGTGCTTGGCAACCACGAATATGAAGTTGCTGACAGCCTGAAATCCAAGGTCCCTGCCAAGCTTGGGTTGAGCAGTCCTTATTATACTGTCGACCTGGGTGATTGGCTCTGTATCATATTGAATGGCGATGACCTTGGTTTCAAGGCCTTACAGGATGAAAGCCAGACCAGGGAAAGAGACTCCCTCGTCGCTCATTTAAAACGACAACACCGTAGCAATGTGAGTGAATGGAACGGGGGCCTGAGCCGGAAGCAGATGCAATGGCTGCAATCCAGCCTGGAGCAGGCTCAGAAGGACGGCAGGAAGGTGCTGGTGATGTCGCATTTCCCGGTTTACCCGGCATCCCGGGAGAACCTGCTGAACGACATCGAAGTGGTGGAACTTCTCGCAGACTACCCCTGTGTCAAAGCCTGGTGCTGCGGTCACCGGCATGAAGGAGATTACGCACAATATAAGGGAATTCATTTTTTAAACTTCCGGGGGATGGTCGAAGGTACCGGCAATGCCTATGCTTTGCTCACCCTCACCTCCGACAGCATTATCATCGATGGTAAGGGCAGGGAACCTTCGAAACGTTTAGCAATCAGGTCTGATCAGCCCCTAAAAGAAGACTATAAAGGGAACCCACAGGTGGACCTGCCCCCCGGCATCACACTGGAAGAGGCGATTGGAGCTTCTGCAAGGGTATCGCCATCACCCCGGCAGTGGCGATGGCAGCAACAAGAGATGGCAGCCTTCCTTCATTTCGGTTTGAATACCTTTACCAACAAGGAGTGGAGTGAGGGAAAAGATGATCCCGGATTGTTCAATCCTCGCAACCTGGATACCGACGAATGGATAAAAGTGTTAAAGGAGGCCGGTTTTCGTTTGGTGGTGATCACTGCCAAGCACCATGACGGGTTCTGTCTGTGGCCTTCTGCCCATACTTCTTACAGCGTGAAGTCCAGTCCATGGAAAGGAGGAAAAGGTGATGTGGTGGGAGAGGTGGCCCTTTCCTGCAGAAAATCCGGCCTGGACCTGGGTATCTACCTCTCACCCTGGGACCGTCATGAACCCTCCTATGGTGACCAGGAAGCTTATAACCTGTTTTTCAGAGACCAGCTTACCGAATTGCTGACCCAATACGGCGACATTGCCGAAGTATGGTTTGACGGAGCCTGTGGCGAAGGGCCCAACGGCAGAAAGCAGGTCTACGACTGGTCTTCCTGCTACCAGCTGATACGCAAACTCCAGCCGGGAGCCGTGATCGCCGTGATGGGACCGGATGTCCGATGGGTGGGAACAGAATCAGGATATGGAAGGGAGACGGAATGGAGCGTCCTTCCCATCGACATGAACAATACGGCTTCCATAGCACAAGCCTCGCAACAGAATGAACTCGTCTCCGGATTCATACCCCGCGACCTGACCGGCGAAGACCTGGGAAGCCGGGATAAGCTCAGAGGCTGCCGTTCACTGATCTGGTACCCTTCCGAAGCCGATGTTTCCATCAGGCCGGGTTGGTTTTATCATCCTGAAGAAGACAACAAGGTGAAAACACCCGAACACCTGTTCGACATCTATTTCAACTCCGTCGGTAAAAATTCCCAGCTGCTGCTGAACATCCCTCCCGACCGCGACGGTCGTATCCATGAACAGGACAGAAAAAGCCTGCAGGGATTCAAGGACATCCTGGATGAGACCTTTTTCGCCAACCTGGCACAAAATGCCCGGTGTGAGTCTTCAGTGTCTGAAGACGGGAAGCAGCTTTTCTATGACATCACTCTCGAAGGTCCGAAGACTTTTGATGTGGTGATGCTACAGGAAGACATCAGGCACGGACAACGTGTGGAGAAGTTCAGCGTAGCTTTTAAAGAAGGTGACTCCTGGACTGCAATAACCGGAGGCACCACGATAGGTTATAAGAGGCTGCTGCGTTTCCCGGAAATCACGGCTCGTGAGGTCAGGATCAGCATTGAAGGATCGCGTGGTGAACCCTGGCTGTTGCCCCCGGGCCTGTTCCTTACGCCTGCATCCCTGAAACCTTCAGCAAAACCAAGGTTTCCGGTTGTTCTGGAAACCCGGTACAGCGAAAAATACCCTGCGGGGGGACCCAATGCCACGGTCGACGGAATGAAAGGCAGCTGGTATTTCCAGGATGGACGGTGGCAGGGGTATGAGGGCACCGACTTCACAGCCATTATCACCCTGGGTGACAGCATGGTCCTGACCTCTGTTTCGACCCGGTTTCTTCAGGATACCCGGAGTTGGATCTTTTTACCCGGGAAGGTGGAATACTTTATCTCAGAAGACGGAAGGAGATTTCAACCCGCCGGATCGGTCACAAACCCGGTCTCCGACACCCTGGCAGAGGCTTTGCAGCCCTTCCGGCTGGAGCTTCCGCGAATAAAAGCAAAGTACCTTAAAGTCAAGGCTACAAACAGGAAGGTCTGCCCCCCCTGGCATCCCGGCAGTGGCGGAAAAGCCTGGATCTTCGTGGACGAGATCCTGGTGAATGAACCATGACGGCTAAGGCTGTTGAGTGAGGTCTTCTAAAGCACCACCAGGGTCCCCTGCCCGGAGATTCCTTCCCCACCGATCAGACGAAACCTGTAGATCCCTGGTACGAGCCCTTCCAGGTCAACATGGCAACATTCCGATCGTACGTCATTAAATCGCCTGACCACCCGGCCGTTCACATCGATGATCTGCAGTTCATGCGGCAGATGTCCGGGATTCAGAAAAGAAATCGTAACCTGCCCGGAACAGGGGTTGGGATAGGCTTTAACATAAGGCAAGCCTTCACTAGTCCCTGCGATGCCATTGGGAGTTACGGTCAGCCTGAAGGTGATGTTAAAATCGATGGGATCATACATATCCTCAGGTATATCCACCTCAATATGAAGGATGGTCTTACCGTCGAAATGTTCGACGGCATGAATCGCCTTGTGGTAAGCTCCTGAGGAGTCAATGACCTCACAAGAAGTGACTTCCTGGCACCAGGATGGCAGTTCCACCGGGGTATAGATCCTGGTATCACCGAAGTGGAACTTATCCCAGACCGGGAAATAAGCCGTGAAGGCATCCGGTTTGTTGAAATCCAGCTGAAGGTCAAGAGTGGTGGCATTCACCGAATCGATCGTGGTATGTACCCGGTTCAGGGAGTCGGAATGATGGTTAGCATAAGGGTTGAAGAGCGGGTCCCCGAAATAGATGCGGTTGGCCTTGCCTCCCAGCATAGAATAAGCTCCCGACCAGTCGTTGGGGTTGAAAGTCCCTGAAGGGTATATGTCACAGGTATAGGATGAAGAATTGGGAGTAAAGATCCTCAGGTTGGGCGAGTTACCCAAAAATCCCATCACCACCCCGTCGATGGTGCGTTTATGGATATCACCCAGAGGCTCATGAAAGAGAAAGGCGTTGTACACCTCCTCCCCCTGGTCGTTGGCATTGTTGGCCCCGCAGGCAGCAAAATACCCGGTGATGCCGGTCTTCAGTATCGAAAGAGCGAAACTGAAGGTATCGCTCATGGTGTAGAACTTGACCAGTCCCTGGGTGTCACCAAAGGTGGCGGCAATATCTCCTTCAATCATCACCCTCTTGGTTTCACCGGCGTGGCAGGCCCCGTTAAAAGCCACCGCAGGATAGAGGTTGAGACCTCCGATGTCCTGGCTGGTCAGACCCACCCTGGCATGAGCAGGGTCTTCAATGAGGGTGGAATCGAAGTCCCAGACCGGAGGATCCGGATTCATGTTCCCTCCCTCAAAAAGCCATAACATGTGCGGGTCCCCGTTATGCCCGATATCCAGAAGCTTGTTGTCCATCATGTAGGAGGTATTGTCCAGGAAAAAATCCTCTCCGGAACCATCATCATTGGTTTCCATATATATACAGGAATAATTGAAAGGATTCAGGTACTGCAGGTAGCCGTCGGCACTGGTAAAGACGAAGTTGAGGGAAGAAGCGGCATAGCCTCCGACATTGAGCGGGAAATTCTGTACATTGTTCTGTTCGGCAAAGATGATGTTGTTGACGAAGTTTACCGCATCCTGGGCCGTGGCACCCGTGATATAACCATAAGAGAAATCGCTGAAGGGATCATCGTCAAGCTGGGTGCTCATCATCAGGAACCTGCGGATGAAGTTGATATCCAGTTCCGTGGGCCTGACAACCACGGCTGCATACCTCGGAGCCAGGGTCATGAGCTCCGGGAGGAGATTGTTCAGCAAGGCCGGCTGGAATGTTACCACCGGTGCGTTGCGGTATGCGGCGAGCAGGTCGACCACATCATACCAGGGATCATTGGTATCGCTCACCGAGGTAAGGACCACATAGGTGCCCTGTCCCTGAACACCCGGTCTTCCGAAGAGCATCAGAAAGACCACCAGGCCTGCTAAAATAAAAAATTGCTTCATCACAATAACTTTTATAGAATCCCCCGCTCCTTGCTTAGCAGGGTTAATCAAAAGTAATGATTTTTCAGCCTGAATATCTTATGGGATCCTCCTTGACTTTACAAGTTATTATTTAGGCTTAGAATTCGTATTTTTATCAGAGAATTCTTCAAATCATGAAAAAGATCATTGCCATTTACTCATTTATCCTTGGTATTGCCGTCATTGTCATGTGGATCAACATACTGCTCACCCAGGATCTCCCTGAAGGCATGCTGGAACTGGGGTTTCACCTGTATGCCGAATTTGCCATGGCCATCATCTGCCTGGTAAGTGCCGTGATGTTATGGAGGAACAAACGGTTTGCGGTGGAAACGAATATGGGAGGCCTTGGAATGGCAGTCTATTCGGTGGTGAATGCAGCCGGTTATTATGCCCAAAGGGGAGGAAACCAGATCATGATCCTGTTTATCATCATCTTTGTGTTGACCGTCCTGGCTATCTGCGGACACTATTTCAGCAAACCTGCCCGGGATAATTCCATAGATATTCCATAACCCTGGCAACCTAACCGCTTACCGGTCCAGACCGGCTGTTAAACCACAGTCAGCAGGACTTCGTATGCCATGATGGGTCATCAGAATGAAGTTAAGTTAACCCCTGGTTTTCCGTATTCGTCCATCATTTTTGCCTTTTCGCCGGGTTTCGTTTCAGGGTAACCGGGTCCCGGAATATCTTTGCACACTCCGGTAAAAATTATAATAAAGATAAGGAATATCGACCACCATTATTATATTATCATGACCACGATGATTTCCACTTTTATTAAGAGAACCCTTTTTCTCGGCATACTGATGACGGGGATTCCGGGAATCTGCCAGCAAAGCGGGTATCAGGACCTCGATCTGAAACAGTGTCTGAAGATGGCCCTGGACCAGCATATAAAAATAAAGAACGGGGAGATTGACTTACAAAAAGCGGCTGCACAGCTTAAACAGGTAGAAGCCGGTTTCTATCCCCAGGCTAAGGTCGGGGCTACCTACCAGGATTTTATTCAACTTCCCACCCAGCTCATCCCCGGAGAGTTTTTCGGACAACCCGGTGAGATGATCCCCATTCAGTTTGGAACACAACACAACCTGAGTACTTCGGTCGACGTGAGCCAGGTATTGTTCAGCCAACCCCTGCTCATAGGGCGGCAACAGGCCCGCAAGGCGCTGGAATTAAGCATGTTATCAAATGATAAATTCAGGGAAGAGGTCATTTATGAAACCGCCCAGGTATTTTTTGCCGCTCAGGGACTTCAGTCACAGGTAAGTACCTGGGAACAAAACGTCGGGACCATGCAAAAACTTACCGACCTGATGCAACAGCAGTACGATCTGGGTTATATCCGAAAAGTCGATTTAGACAGGGTGAAAGTCAACACAGGCAACCTGCAAAGCCAGCTCGATGTTTTCAGGGACGGCTATGACCAGCAGCTCATCATCCTGAAATATCTCACAGGCATCCCCTCCGAAACACCCGTTCACCTGAACGACAGCATAGAACCCTCCATCCTGCCCAATGACCTTGCCTGGTCTCCTTCCGGACTGAATGAGTACAAACAATGTCAGGCACTGGAAGACCTGGCCACGGGAAAGATCAGGGAGGCAAAAGCCTCCGGATACCCTACCCTGGCAGCCATTGGTCAGTACAGTCTGCAGAGTCAGCAGAATGAATTCAGTTACTTATACCAGCAACCCGGCTGGCTTAAAATGTCGTTTGTGGGGATCAGCCTGAATGTACCCTTGTTTCAGGGATTTGCGAAACAACATGCCATCAGCCAGGCTGGTCTCGAGCAACAGCAGGCAGTTCTTCAGAAAGAAAATACGGCCCGTCTGCTGGAGGTACAATACCGCTCGGCAGTGAGCAAACTGGAAGTGAGCCGGAAAACCACTGAAAACCAGCTCTCTAATAAAAAACTTGCAGAGGAGGTCTACCAGGTCACGCTTGATCAGTACAAAGAAGGAATCAGCCCCTTGTCCGATATTCTCGATGCCGAATCCTCACTCCGCTCCGCACAGTCGGCCCTATTACAATCCCAGGTCCAGATGAAACTATCAGAAATTGACCTGATGAAAAGCACCGGTAACTTAAATCTCTTAATACAATAATCGTCATGAAGAAGATCATCCGTATTTCCATCATACTCCTCGTCCTGGTAGGAGCCTGCGCAGCCAAGCTGATATACAACAAGGCCAGGATAGACGAGAATTCAAGGCAGGACACCACTACCATAGCCATCCCTGTGGCGGTGGCTCCGGTCCTTGTCAAGACTATGGACGAAAGCTACAGGCTCAGTGGCACCTTTAAAGCCAACAGGGAACTGACCCTGCTGTCGGAATCGCAGGGCCGGGTCTTACGTGTCCTCACGGAAACAGGGTCCAGGGTCAAAGAAGGCCAGGTGATTGCCGAGCTGGACGATGAGATGCTCCAGAGCCAGTTCAGGCTTGCTGAGGCCAGCCTCGAAAAAGCCAACAGGGATGTCAAGAAGTTCGAATCCCTGGCAAAAACGGAGGCGGTCTCTGCCCAGCAGCTTCAGGAGGTCCGTCTGGCTGCCCTGAATGCAGAGGCCAACTTTGTCACTACACGCAAAGCGTTGAATAACACAAAGATACGCGCCCCGTTTTCAGGAGTTGTCACTAAAAGACATATTGAAAAAGGAACGCTCCTGATGCCCGGGGCCCCTGTCATCGACCTGGTCGATATTTCCCGGCTTCGTTTTCAGGTCAACCTCAGTGAAAAGGAGATCAACCATCTGGCCGTCGGTGCTCCGGTCACCCTCAAGGCAGACATTGATCCGGGAAAAGACTACCAGGGAAAGGTGATCTCCCTGGGAGTAAAGGCTGATGATGCAAGAAGGTTTCCCGTGGAAGTGGAGGTCATCAACGATGCTTCACTCACTCTGAAAGCCGGCATGTTCGGTGTGGCCCTCTTCGACGAAAAACTAGGGGTAGAATCACTGGTCATCCCCAGAAAATGCCTGGTGGGCAGCATAAAGTCACCTGAAGTTTATGTCGTTCATAATGATAAGGCTGAACTCAGGAAACTGTTGATCGGTAAGGTCACCGACACAGAAGCTGTCGTAATTAGCGGATTAAAAGAGGGAGAAAAGGTAGTCGTCTCCGGACAAATCAACCTGGAAGACGGAAAAAAAATCAGACTCGTGAACTTCTGAAAGCTGGATCGTCATGAATATCACTGAATTATCTATAAAACGGCCGACCCTCATCGTCGTTATCTTCACGGTACTGACCTTTCTGGGAATCATCAGTTACTACCGTCTGAACTATGAACTGCTGCCTGAATTCTCCCAGCCTGTGCTTTTTGTTGGTACGGCTTACCCGGGTGCCTCCCCCTCGGAAGTGGAGAATGCCGTGACTAAGAAAATGGAAGATGCGGTTTCTTCTCTCGAAGAAATCGATAACATCCAGTCCTCCTCCTTTGAAGGATATTCAGCCGTAGTGATCATCTTCAATTCTTCGGCCGATATGGACAAAGCGATGAGAAACCTTCAGCAAAAGGTCTATAATGTCCAGTCGACGCTACCTAAGGACATCCTGACGCCCAATATTTACAATTTCAGCATGGATGACCTGCCTGTAATGCGTCTGGGAGTCACAGGAAGCATCTCTTCCACAGAACTTTTCGACCTGGTCAAACAAAAGATCAACCCCATGCTGTCGAGGGTGAAAGGCATCTCGCAGATCCAGGTTGTCGGAGGTGAGGAAAGGGAAATCAAAGTAAATATCAACAGTGAAAAACTGGCTGCTTACAACATTCCCATTCTTCAGGTCACCCAGGCGATACAGGCCGCCAACATGGAATTCCCGACAGGAAAGCTGAAAGCAACTGACAGGCAGTTCATCATCAGGCTTTCCGCAAAATACCAAGGGGTTGAAGACATAAGGGAGCTGGTGGTGGCAGCAATGGCTGATGGAAGTGTGGTGAAGCTGGCCGACATCGCCGAAGTGCAGGATGCAGCAAAAGAAGTATCCAGCATCAGCCGCTTCAATGGGAAGAATTCCATCGGTTTGTTACTATTCAAACAGCCCGACGGTAATGAAGTGGAGGTGAGCAAGCTGGTTAAAAAAGAGATTGCCAGTATTGAGAAGATCTATGAGGCTAAAGGGGTGAAATTTGCAATCGCCAACGACAATTCTGACTTTACGAGGATTTCTGCCAATGCCGTGATGCATGACCTTTTGATGGCCATTCTACTGGTAGCCATCGTCATGCTCGTCTTCCTGCATTCTTTGCGCAACTCCTTTATCGTCATGGTAGCCATCCCGGCATCCCTCATTTCCACCTTCGTGGCCATGTATGTGATGGACTTCACGCTCAATATCATTTCCATGGTGGCTATGTCGCTGGTGATCGGGATCCTGGTCGACGACAGTATCGTGGTCCTGGAGAACATATACAGGCACCTGGAGATGGGTAAGGAAAGGAGGAAGGCCGCCCTGGACGGGAGGAACGAGATCAACTACACCGCCTTGTCCATCACCCTGGTCGACGTCGTGGTATTTCTGCCCATCGCCCTTTCGAGCAGCATGATCTCGGGAATGTTACGACAGTTTTCCCTGGTGGTGGTCTTTTCCACTTTGTTAAGCCTGTTCGTTTCCTTTACACTCACACCACTTCTGGCTTCCCGTATCGCCAAATTTGAGATTTACCGGCCTAAATCGCTTCTGGGACGTTGGATCACCCTGTTTGAAAAAGGATTTGACAGGCTCAGAAAATGGTACAGCCAGGCCCTGGTTTGGTCGTTGAAGCACAAATGGACCGTGCTGGGATCGGCGACCATCCTGCTCATCGCATCCTTTGCCCTGGTGGGTGGCGGTTTTATCGGGACAGAATTTGTGAGCATGGGTGATCGCGGAGAATTGATGATCAACATGGAGCTGCCCAAAGACGCTTCCCTGATGCAGACCAACCAGGTAACCCTCAAGGCTGAAGAATATCTGCTTGCGCAGCCTGAAGTGGTCAGTGTTTTCGCTTCTATCGGTTTTGCCAACAGCTTCGACGGCACGGGCAATACCGCTTATCAGTCGGAGTTGCACGTGAAGATGGTAGATAAAGATGCGAGGGACATATCTTCGGAAAAGTTCTGCAGGAAGATGAAACAGGACCTGACTTCCCGGCTCACCGGGGTGAAAGTAAGGTCCAGCATCTTATCGTTGGTGGGGACTTCTGATATGGCACCCATCCAGATGGTACTGATGGGTCCCAATGTCGACACCCTCATCAAATATGCCGAAAAGTACAAGGAGGTGATGAAGACTGTTCCGGGGACGGATGAGGTCAAACTCAGCGTGGAACCCGGTAACCCGGAGGTGAATATCAGTATTGACAAGGAAAAAATGGCCCGTCTGGGACTCAGTATGGCTGAAGTAGGAGCTTCCCTCCAGAATGCTTTCAGCGGGAATACTGACTCCAAATTCCGCCAGCAAGGCAGCGAATATGACATCAATATTGCGCTTGACAGTTACGACCGCCGGCAAATTGACAACGTGACCAACCTGGCTTTTGTCAATCATTCCGGTCAGAGCGTCAAACTCGGTCAGTTCGCTGAAATAGGCTCTTCTACAGGGACTTCGATACTTCAGAGGTACAACCGTGTCTCCTCTGTCACAGTCAGCTCCCAGGTTTATGGTCGTCCGGTAGGTACTGTTGGGGAGGAGTTACAGAAAAAACTAAAATCGGTCAAATTGCCTGCTGAGGTGACCGTAGCCCTGGAGGGAGACCTGAAATACCAGACGGAGGCCTTTGGAAGCCTGTTCCTGGCCTTCTTCGTTTCCATCCTCTTTGTCTACCTTATCATGGTCGCACTCTATGAATCGTATCTCTATCCGTTCGTAGTGCTGATGAGCATACCCCTGGCCATTGTTGGTGCCTTGTTTGCCCTGGCCCTAACCATGGAGTCACTGACCATTTTCTCCTTCCTCGGGATGATCATGTTGGTCGGACTGGTTGGTAAAAATGCCATCCTGCTGGTCGACTTCACCAACCAGATGCGGCAGGAAGGGCATACCATTGCGCGCGCCCTGGTGATGGCCGGTAAGGTAAGGCTTCGTCCCATCCTGATGACCACCTTCTCGATGATTGCCGGTATGATGCCTATCGCCCTGGCCCAGGGAGCAGGCTCGGAATGGAAGAATGGCATCGCCTGGGCCCTGATCGGCGGTCTCACCAGCTCGCTCTTCCTGACTTTGGTCGTGGTACCCGTGGTATATATCGTCTTCGACACCCTCAAAACTCGCTCCGCCCGTTTTTGGAGAAAAATACTGAAGCGAGCCTGAGAACGAGTAAATTTGTTTATTGAGCCTCCTAAAAATGCAATACAATGGAAAATGAAAACCTTGTCAGCGCCGCCTTTGCCGCCTTTATGAAAGAGGCCCCTGCCCACCAGCAGGCCTGGATGGAAATGGTGATGAAAATTGGTCAGGCTTCTGCCCTCGATCAGAAAACATCAGCCCTGGCCTACATAGCCGTATTGGCAGCACTGGGCCTCGAAAGTGGCATCCCCTTCCACGTGGAAATGGCAAAAAAGCTGGGTGCTACCAAAGAAGAAGTGGTCTCTGCCATTCTGGTCGGACTGCCGGCTGCAGGACATAAAGTGACCCAGGCCTTGCCGTCTGCCCTGAAGATGTTTTAACATACTGCCCGCAGAATTGGGACTCCGGCTGTAACTACTCCTGCTTGTTTTCGACAGGATTCCCTTTTTCATCCCAGTACTTCCATTCTCCCGTCTTTTCTCCCTCCCTGAAAGGACCTTCTTCCTTCTTTACACCGTTAGGATAGTAAAAGAGCCAAATACCTGTCTCCCTGCAATTGTCGTACATCCCTTCGCTTTCCTTGTTCCCGTTTTCATAATAATGTACAGCCCGGCCATATTTGTAATCGTTTACATAAACCTCCTCACTCTTCACCTTCCCATCCTCATAAAAGAAAATGATCTTCCCGTTGAACTTTCCTTCCTTGAACGTAAACTCCCATTTCTTCTGACCATTCTCGTACCAGGAAGTCTCAACTCCCTCAAGCACTCCTTCGACATAAGGCGACTCCATCATTGGCTGACCGCTGGCATAACGGACCAGACATCTTCCCGTGAAAGGCTTGGTGTCATCCGCGAAATACTTGATATGATCTTTATCTGTAAGTTTATCGCAGGGAACCGTGGCCTGGGAAAACGCCAGGAAGGGCATTAACAGAATTAATAACAAAAACGATTTCATATTATAGTCAATAGATTTTATAAAAACGTTGGAGTCAGAAGATCCATTTTTCACTTGTTTATCCCAATGTATCTTACCTTTACAAAAATACAATAAACTATTGCCCATCGGGTTAGTAAAAGGTAATCAGCAATCGGATCTGCACATTTCATTATTTATACCATGAAAAAAAGGTTCTCCCTTGTTTTATTAATGATCCTTACGACCTTGGTGACACTCTGGTCACAGGATACTCCACAGACTCCCCGTCTGAAGCTCGAGGATGTTTATCTGTTTTCCGGACAGGCTACCGGTCTTGACCACAATTTACCCCTTTCCGACCTGCAAAAGCTGGCGCCATCCTCCCTGATGCTTAAAAATGATTTCAGCGGGTTCTCTTCCTCCAATAATGTTACTGACTGGGAGGATGGAGGATCCTTCTCAGCAGGCATAGGATATGCGATATACGGAAAGGGAGGCCGGGAGTTGCCCTTGCATCCGCAACTTCGCATTGGATTTCACTTTGCCGAGGGTACTTCTTTCGATAAATCCTTTTATAAGGAATATGACCAGCCTTTCGACACCCTGATCTCCACTCAGACCGGACAGGAATATCTGATCGACACCTTTTCCCGCACCGATTACAGCATAAGATACCGCTCCAGTATCCTTTGCCTCGACATCTCCTACCTGCTGCGTTATAATCCTGCAGCCCGCTGGAATGTTTATGCCGGGGCAGGGATCAGGGCAGGGATGTCAATCGAGAACAAACTGACCATCGACCGGTGGCAGGACCATGGAACCCGGATTATCAACGGAGATGATTACTACACCATCGACCTCACCAGCGAGAATCTTCAGGATAATGAGACCTTCTTCCTGAAACAGGGATTTGATCTTGGTATCTATGCTCCTCTGGGTGTGGATTTCAGGGTGGGCAGAAAACAGGGATTCTTCAAACACCTGCATCTTTTCTACCAGATGAACCCGCAGCTGAACATACAACAGGTCCCTGAACTGAGAACTTTTTCAGATGCAAGATTCCACCAGGGAGCCGGGATACGCTTTACTGCTGAATAGCCTTCGATCGTAAGCGCATTTTCTTCTTTCGGCCCAGGTACCAGGAGAAAAATCCGGTCACCAGGACAAAAAGGATTCCCAATCCCAGCAACGGAATGAGAAGGATATAAAAATCCCCTATGGCGGCACCATAGATACGGCATGTATGAAATTCCAGGGCCACGTTCCACAACGACATCGGATTATTTTCCAATACCTCCGCCGACATGGGTGCAAATGATGGCACTTCTGTGCCATTATGATGAGTATCAGCCGGTAGTGACGACACCATAGCCCCGTTGGCGTAATCGAAGATCACCTCCTGACCGTCAGACTTCCTGAGAAACCCGCTCACACCAATGGATGCAAAAGGTCTCCCCTCAAAACGGGCCGGATCAACGCGTTGGCCTGTCAAATAGTCGAGAGTAAACCCCTGATCCGGCTTCCAAAGGAACATTCCGCTGAAGGAACCTACCAGAAAACCTCCTGAAGGATGTTTCTGCAGCACGGTGATACCCATCACACTGACCGGTGGTTGCTCAGTAAACTTTTGCAGGATGCCGTGAAAATGATCCTCCGTATGGTAAATACCCTCTGAAGTGGCCAGGATGTATGCCTTGTGGTCTGGGTCGTAGATAAGGTCCCGGAAGCGGTCATTCCATGGATTGGGATCATCCAGCATGGAAAAGGGAATGGGTGCCACCCGGGCAGTGGCAATGCTGATCAGCAGGGGCGGCCTCAGGAACATGCCGGTGAGAGCGGTAAGGAACAACAGCAGGATCAGCCAGGAACCCGTGATGTTATGCCAGCGCAACGAAAAACGGTTGACACTGACCCACCGCTTTTTGATCTTTTGTCTCAGCCTCTTCAACATCCACGGAGTGATGAAATAGATCAGCCCTGTCACCGTCAGAAAAACAAATACCAGGGCCACAAAATCCACCAGCAATCTTCCTGCCTGACCATATATCTCCCCGGAATGGATCACCCACAGAGTCCTGAACAGTCCTACCCCGCCATCATCATCTTCCCCTTTGGGGACCTGTATCCTTTGAAAGGGCCCGGCACGCTTGTCAACAGGTCTTTTCATCAGGTTAGAACGGGTCATCACCCACAAACTGCCCTCCGCAACCATCACCTTTACCACCCGCTCCTCAGGCACCGGTAAATCGATTCTTATCCAGGCTTTCTCTCCCTTCTGAAAACGGTACAACCCGAATAAAGTCCCTGCATAAAGGTCCCCGGCTGGCGTCATGCAGAGGGATGACACCTTCCTGTTATCATTTCCTTTGGGAAAACCCTTATTAAAATCTTTAAACCAGCGATAATCCTTGTCTGTGAGCCAGACCCCAATATTCCCGAATAAGAGAACACTGTCGGGACTGATGGCCATAGAACCCTTTACAGCCGCCAGATTCCAGTTCTGGTAACGGTACTGGGCAGGCAGCAGGTTCCGGCTTACATCCACATGAGAAAACCAGTAACGGTGATTGAGAACAATCCCCGACGCAGCAAAAAGAAGAATGAAAAGAGATAGTACCAAAGCAGGCCATTTATGCCACTTTTTAAACCACTTCCTGCTGCCATCCAGACCCATGTGACTTATTATCAATAACTTAAATAATTATCGCAATTCGGTAATTGATTACCAAAATTACAATAATTTTTCGTCATGATAACACGATCAATTGGTCTGGATTAAAAAAACTCGGGATGAACTATCTCAGAAGGGTAACAGAACCCGCGACCTGCCTGTCTTTGGGATCTTGAGGAAAAGCATCGGCTTTATAACGGATCAAGAAAAAGTAGGTGCCTTCAGAACATGCCACCCCGCTGGCTGTGTTCTTTCCGTCCCATCCTTCATCGATATTATCGGATGCATACATCTGCTTGCCCCAACGATCAAAGACCCTGAGGTGATACTCCAGGATATTCCCCTCTGTCACCTTGGCATGGAAGGTCTCATTCCCTCCCGATCCGTTGGGCGTAAACACATTGGGGACCCACAGGTCGCTGCAGTCTTTCACCTCTGTAGAGGCGGTGTCATAGCAGAACCCCAGGCTGACCTTGACTGTGTAGGTCCCGGGTTCGTTGACGGTAAAGTACCGCGACTCAGTTCCATTCTCCCATTCATAGCTCACCGTATCCTGGAAATACCCTGCATCGAGCTGTAATTCGGGCAGATCACACAGAAATACCTCAGCGGGCATGTTGATTTGCGGGGTGGGGAGCATCCCGATAAACACGGAATCTGACATGAAGGAAGTACAACCGGAAATGGTACCGGTCGCGACCGCTGAATAGTATCCCTGGACCGCCTGGCTGCCAAAAGTTATCGGTGAGCCGGTTCCTGTAACCGGGATACCAACCGGGTTTCCGCTCAGTAACAACTGGTACTGAATGTCCACCTCGGAGCTGTCCAGATCCACCGGCACACCTTCAAACCCCACGCAGGTCAACCCTCCCCCGCCGACATCGAAAATCTCCGGTAAGGGATACACCGTGAGGTTTTGTGTGGAATCATTCTGACAGTTGTACTGATCCTGGATGGTATAGGTGATGGGAAAAACCCCGAGACCTGTCACGGCAGGATTAAATATACTTCCGGCGACTCCTGATCCGGAATAGGTCCCTCCTGTGGGCATTCCTGTGTTGAGCATCAAGGTATCATCCCCCTCACATAATTTGGGTAATTCAGGAAAGCTGATGGTGGGAGGGGTCCTTACCGTAAGTGTCTGCCAGGCCGTATCTCCGCATCCGCCCACGGAATCGTAGAATGAATATCCGATGTTGAAGGTCCCGGTGCCACTAATGACCGGATCGAACATCCCGTTCGACACTGCCGTGCCCAGGAAAACACCTCCCTGAGGGGTGCCGCCGGTGAGTGTAAAAGCCGCACTTCCTTCACAAACATCGGTGAATGGAGCCAGAGTGGCCACCGGGACAGGCACGACGGTGATGGTCTGTGATTGGGATCCTCCGCATCCATGACTGTCATGATAGGTATAGGTAAGTGTGAAAGTACCCACACCGGTCTGTGCCGGCACAAAAATGGTCCCTATCAGGCCCGGACCAGTGTAAGTCCCTCCTCCCGGGCTGCCTCCTGTCAAAGGGACATAGCCAGCGTTGACACAAACGGAGTTCAAAGGGGCCAGGGTAACCACCGGTACGGCAAAGACCTGCATGGATTGTGTTTCCGTATCCGTGCATCCATAAGAGTTGATCATAGTGTAGGTGATCGTATAGGTGCCCACACCTATGGAAGCCGGGTCGAAAACATTTCCGGCAATACCAGGACCGCTGTATGTTCCCCCGGCAGGAGTGGCCGTATTTAGTGCCAGGGGCTGAGCATCCAGGCATAAACCTGTATAGGGCGGAAAAACCACAACAGGTGCAGGATAAACGATGATCTGCTTGGATGCAGAATCCGTACAACTGTTCTGGTCAGTGTAATGATAGGTGATCGTATAGGTGCCTGCACCGGCAAGAGCCGGATCAAAGGTATTGCCCACAACACCCGTACCGGTGAACCAACCACCGGCCGGACTGTTCCCTGAGAGGGTAAAAGGGCTCGCATTCTCACAGATATTGGTAAGGGGAGCCAGGGTGACCGGCTGCACAGGCACATCGGTAATGGTCACGGTAGCCGTCGTCACACAGCTGTTCTGGTCAGTCACGGAAACCGTGTACACGCCTCCATAGACATTCTGTAATACATTGGTATACTGCGGAGGGGTAGAATTCCAGACATAGCTGAAGGTAGGGGTCCCAGCGGCGACCTGAGCCACGGCGAGACCATTGGGCAGGTTACAATAGGCGTTGGTGAAATTACTGATAGAGGCCACAGGCGGCGGTATTAGTGGTACCTGCTGCGAAAGGGTCACCGAGCAACCGGCATTGGTGACCGTGACCGTATAGGTACCCCCTGCCAGGTTGCTGATAGCCGGGGTCGACTGGGCCGGGGTCGTATTCCACAAGTATGAGTAACTGGTGCTGATCCCACCGGTACCGGTCACGGTAATGGCACCGTTATTCTGACCACAGGTAGCAGAGGTGACAGAGGTAACCTGAGCGGCGACATTGTTCACGGTGATCACCGTGCTGAGAATTGTCGTATCGGTGGTACAGAAGGTATTGTAGCCGGTATTGCTGACCGTAACCGTATAAGTAGTGGTTACCGAAGGAGAAACATTCAATATGGGATTGGTCTGTTGACCTGCCAGCGATGGGTCAGGAGGAAAGGATGACCATTGGTAGGTGACACCTCCCGTTGAGGAAACGGTGGCTGACTGGCCCGCACAGATGGTCTGGTCGAGAGAGATCACAGGGGCAATGCTGACACCGACGCTACAGGCTATTACATAATCGCAGACATCACCCTGTGTACCATCAATCATAAAATAATAGGTGTTGCCAACGGTGAGCCCAGTGGCAACAATCTGCCCGTTGGTGGGATGCTGTGGATTCCAGCAGTTGGAGACTGAAGTAAAATTGTAACAGTTGGTGGTAGCGTATATCTGCATCTGTATGCCGTGATTGTGAAGGCAGTTGCTGCACCATACATCGAAGATGGCTATAGTAGAGTCGGCGATGAACTTCAGCCAGGAATTGTTCTGGATGGTAGCACAGAAAACGGCACCCAAAGGGGTGTAGGTCTCATTACTGCTGTTCGTCGGGCTCACCGTGTTGGTGTAAAAAGCACTGGTGTTCCCGCAATATCCGTTCAGGTTGCATATAGGAGTGGCCGAAGCACAGAAATCGTCGGCAATGGGATTGGTGGCACAGGGAGGCTGTGCCTTCCCCACTGTGAATAATGCCAAGAACAACAGGATGGTGAATCCCAGTTTGATGTTCCGGTCAACAAAATAATCAGGCATAAAAACAGAACTGAGAATTGGTAACTGCAAAATCGAGGTAAAGACAAAGAGGCACCCCCTTCGTTGCCTGATCAAATTAAAATATTGATAATAAAGATTTTCAGCACTAATAAGTTAGAAATTTCTGAATGTTCCTGAGCAGGGTCCGGGCATCGGTAGTATATCGTTCTCCTTTGATCCATAAATCCACCTGACTCTCAGGTTCACCTCCATAACCTTTTCTGAGGCTGATAAACAGATCATCGGAAATGGTAAAATCCCGGTAATAGGTCTCTTTGTTCCCTGGCTTGTCGGGTTTGATCTGCACCTGCAACACCTGGTAGTTGTCAATAAAGGCCTGACATTGAGCCGGGGTGAGCTGTATGAAAGTCACTTCTCCCACTCCCACGGGAGAACTTTTAATCTTCTTCCTGGCCATAAAATAGCGGTCTGCCGCAACAATCAGGTACTTGGTGGAGTCCTTTTTATATCCCGTGAGCTCAAGATAAGATTCAGTACCAATGCACTTCCCTGTGTACAGGTGAAGAAGCTTTACCGAGCTGTACGCATTTGTGATATGCGGTTCGACCCTGGTCTTAATGTATTTTTCAGTCACATACCTTGGGCCGGTGCAACCCCAACATAAGATCAAACCCATAACGAAATACCAAATGAAGTGCTTTTTCATGAGAGGTAATGGATTAATGAATAAGGGCAACGATCTTGAAACCTTCTTTTATTGTTTGAATATCAAACTATTAATGATTCCCTTTCTCCTTCTGCCTGTAACATCAGATAAAAATAATAAAACATTTACTTGAAAAGGCGGCTAAGACCAAATTCTAGCCAGAATCATTTATTTAATGGCAGCGACCAGGTAAACTAAAAGACTGCCTACTGTCTACTGCCCACTGCTTCACTGCCCACTAATAATCGTACTTCACCGCATACCACACCGCCACGAACTCGGGCAGGGTGAGAAACCCGTCAAAACTGAACTCAATATCGGAGCGATAGCCTGAGTTGCCGGAATACACCTCCTGGTCGCTGATGGTGGCCACCACATCCGAACGGTAGGAAGAGGTCCCTTCATAGATCTTCCCGTCGCGGATGGTCCAGACGATATCCGACCGATAGGTCGAGCTGCCTTTATACACCTTCCCGTCGATGACGGTAAACAGGATGTCAGAGCGGTAAGAAGAGGTCCTCTTGTACACCGCATTTCCATCCACATGACAGATGACATCGGAGGAATAGCTCGAATTCTTGTCATAGACCTTTGAATCCCTCACCGTGCAGATGACATCCGAAGAATAGGAGGAAGTGCCTTTGTAGACCTTAACCTGGGAGAAGGCCGTGTGAGTGAGGAATATCTGGGCCATAAACACCAGCAAATAGATTAAAGTGCTGATATTCTTTTTATTGGGCCTAAGTTTCATTATCGTCGTTCTGTTTTATGAAAGTACGTACAAAAATGGTACCGCCATGGCTATTCCATCAGGTGTCTGAGAAACGAATAGAGATTTTAAAATTGCTGTGTAAGGATAGACTTACAGAGGATTTTTGCAGATCTTTGTAACGAACTGGGGATTGAAGTGCCATTTAACCGGGAGGAGAAGAACTGATGGAAGAGCCTGATAATGAAATAATTATTTACCAGAACAAGGAAGGTAGCATCAAAATTGATGTTCGCGTTAAAGATGAAACTGTCTGGCTTTCACAATCCCAAATCAGCGACTTGTTTCAAAAAGAAAGAAGCGTCATCACTAAACATATAAAGAATGTTTTTGAAGAGGGGGAATTAGATGAGAAAAGCAATGTGCAAATTTTGCACATAAGTGGCGTAGACCGGCCCGTTAAATTTTACAACCTGGATGTAATAATATCCGTTGGTTACCGGGTAAAATCGATGCAAGGAACTCAATTTCGCATTTGGGCAACTCAACGCCTGAAAGAACACATTGTAAAGGGGTTTAGCCTGAACGACGACCGTTTAAAGAGTGGCAGTTCCATGAAGTACTTTGATGAACTGCTTGACAGGATACGTGAAATCAGGTTATCCGAGAGATTCTTCTATCAGAAGGTTAAGGATATTTATACGACAAGTATTGATTACAACCCTAAAGATGAAAGGAACATCGATTTCTTTAAAATTATCCAGAACAAGCTGTTGTGGGCAATCAGTCAGCAGTCCCGGGGAAAGTCATGAAAAAAAACACTCTTGAAGCAAATGAATGCGGGAGAATGATCCAGTTTTATTACCTTTGCACCCCTCATTCTCCTTGCACGATACTCAGACTCACACCAATTCGGCTCCATAGTTCAATGGATAGAACAGATGTTTCCTAAACATCAAATCCAAGTTCGATTCTTGGTGGAGCTACGAACCAGAAAACGTTTGAATGTTTGAACGTTTGAACAGGTGCACATGTGCACATTAACGTGCCAATATACTCACGTGCAAACGTACTCATGTGCAATCATCCCGCATCCCGCCATCCCGTCTTAAACTGCTCATTTTTCCCTTTCCGCTTGGCCCTTTCCCATAAATGTTACCTTTGAGGAAAATCTGCCTCCATGTCTCTCAGCTTCTTCCCCAAAGCAGCCAAGTTTTTTGAATTATTCAAAAGACAGAATGCCTTGTTGGTCAACAGCTCTGAGAAACTAGACCAGATCTTTCTCGATTATAATGATATTGGGGAAAAAGGCAATATCATCGTAAAGGATGAACTGGCAGGCAATGAGATCGCCCGGGAAATCACGCGCCAGCTTTCCATCACCTTTATCACACCCATCGACCGGGAGGACATCCACGGCATCAACTTCGCCCAGGAAAATGTGCTGAATGCCCTTCGCTATATTTCCACCAGGGTCGGCTTATACCGTTTCACCCAAATCAAACCGGGAGCCCGGGAGCTCATCCACAAACTAAAGCTGATGATAGCCGAGACCCCTGCCATCATTGAGAAACTTCATTCACGACGTGATGTGCAGAATCAAATACAAACCATCCTTGAAACGAAGAGGGAAGCGGATATCCTTCTTTTAGTGTGTATGGGAGAGATCTTTGAGGATGGTCATCACCCCGGCCAGGATCTGATGGAGTTGCTCAAATGGTCGCAGGTCTATGATAAGATCGAGGAAGCTCTCGCCAATACAGAAATACTTGCTAACACTCTTGAAGGAATCTCTCTGAAAAATGCCTAACATACCTATTCTTCTCATTATCATCATCATCATTGCCCTGGTCTTTGATTTCACCAACGGGGTTCACGACAGTGCCAATGCCATTGCCACGGTGGTCTCCACCAAGGTGATGACGCCTGCCCAGGCAGTCATCATGGCTGCTATCCTCAACCTTGTCGGGGCATTTATCGGGACCCATGTGGCTGCCACCATCGGGAAAGGCATTGTGAACACCGAAATGATTGCCGGCTGCCAGACCCTGATCCTGGCTGCCCTGCTTGCCGCCATTGTCTGGAACCTGTTTACCTGGTACCTGGGGCTGCCTTCTTCCTCCTCTCATGCCCTTATCGGTGGTCTGATGGGTGCGGCAATAGCCTATAAAGGATGGAGTACGCTCCATTACGCTTCCATCCTTCACAAGGTGATATTACCTCTTTTCCTGTCACCGGTTTTTGGCTTTATCGGTGGCTATATGATCATGCTTTTAATCGCCTGGATCACCTACAGGTTAAAACCCAAGATCATGAACACGATGTTCCGCAGGCTTACAGCCATCACCGGAGGTTTGATGGCCCTGAGCCATGGCAGTAACGACGCACAGAAAACCATGGGCATCATCACCTTAGCCTTGTTTCTGTTTCACATGATCCCTTCCATTGATGTTCCTGCCTGGGTAAAGATCACCTGTGCGCTTGCCATGATGACCGGCACCATGAACGGGGGCTGGAAGATCATCAAAACCATGGGCAACAAAATATTCAAGATGGAGCCGGTACACGGCTTCGCAGCCCAGAGTTCCGCATCGCTGGTGATCTCTATTGCTTCTTCCATCGGGGCACCCATCAGCACCACCCAGGTCATCTCCACTTCCATCCTCGGGGTCGGATCGTCCAAAAGGCTTAATGCAGTACGTTGGGGCGTGGCCGGCAATATGGTCATTGCCTGGGTATTCACCATTCCCTGCTCCGGACTGATCGGTGCAGGGATGTTCTGGCTGATGGAAAGGATTTTCTGATCAAAGAGTTATTATTCACCAGGGGACTCTCTTTTTGCGTATTGTTCTGCAATATGTCGCATCATGTCCTTTACCTCCTGCAACGTAGTCAGGGGCAGCAGGGCCATCTTGTAAGGTTTAAAACCTGTTAATCCTCTGAAATACCCCGGGTACAACTTACGCATCTCGATGACGGCCACCCTTTCTCCTTTCACTTCGACTGCTTTTTCAAGGTGTGAAAGGCAATGGGTGATCCTGGCTTCCAGGTCCAGGTCGGGCAGCAGGGTCCCCGAGTGGAGGTATTCCTTGATCTGCCTGAAAAGATAGGGATTTCCCACGCAGGCCCTTCCGACCATGATTCCATCGACACCGTACCTGTCGATCATCTCTTTAGCTTTAACCGGGCTGTCGATATCGCCATTTCCAATGATAGGGATATGCATCCTCGGGTTGTTTTTCACCTCGCCGATCAGGGTCCAGTCGGCTTTCCCGGAATATAACTGGGAACGGGTACGGGCATGGATGGTCAGGGCCTGGATACCGGTGTCCTGAAGTCGCTCGGTCACCTCCACTATGTTCTTCGACTGCCCGTCCCAGCCCAGGCGGGTCTTGACGGTCACAGGCAGTGTCGTGGCTTTTACAACGGTCTGTGTCATGGACACCATCCCGGGAACATCTTTCAGCATGGCGGCTCCCGCACCGCGATTCACCACTTTTTTCACCGGACAGCCGTAGTTGATGTCGATCAGGTCAGGTTCAAAAGAAGCAGCAATCGCGGTAGCCCTTTCCATACTGTCCTCATTGTGTCCGAACACCTGGATGCCCATCGGACGTTCCTCCTGTGAAAAGGTCATCTTCAGCCTGCTTTTCCCTGCATTACGGATGAGTCCTTCTGAGGAGACAAACTCGGTGAACATCAGGTCGGCGCCCTGTTGTTTGCAGAAAAAACGGAAGGTCTGGTCAGTGATATCTTCCATGGGGGCCAGCACCACAGGCCAGGAGTCAAATACAATCTTGCCGATTTTCATCATGTTCTCTGTGCCGTTACTTCGGCTACATTTTCTATCTTCACGCAAAATAAAGCAAATTCCTCCACGCATGAACAGGAGCCCTCTGTTTATCAACCTGTCGCCTTTCAGTAAGTTGCTGATCCTGGTCATGATCATGTTCACCACATACTTACTGACTGTTTTCGTGGGTTTTATTGTCGGCATCCCATTTTTCGGTTATTCTTTTTTTGACCAGCTGAATGCGGAAAACCTTGACAATCCGGCTATTCTTCCCCTGTTCAAGTATTTCCAGGTGATCAGTCAGCTGGGGATGTTCATTTTCCCTGCGCTTCTTTATGCTTATGTGATAGACGGAAAAATAGCTTCTTACCTGTTGGCTCACCGTCGGCCCGACGGCTGGGTACTCCTGATCAGCTGCTGCCTGATCCTGGTGTCGATGCCTCTGATCAGCTGGCTTATCGACCTGAATCTGAGGTTGCAGCTACCATCATTCTTCCATAGTATTGAAACCTGGATGAAAGAATCGGAGGACCAGGCGGAGGTTCTGACCAGGGCTTTTCTCGACACGGGCAGCTGGACGGGTTTTGGCGTCAATATCCTGATGATCGCCGTCCTGCCAGCCCTGGGTGAGGAGATGTTGTTCAGGGGTGTGCTGGTCCGTCTTTTCAGGGACTGGACAAGGAATATCCACTGGGGTGTGATCATTTCCTCCCTGTTGTTCAGCACCATGCATTTCCAGTTTTACGGATTTCTTCCCAGGCTGGTACTGGGCCTAATGCTTGGGTATACATTTGTATGGTCAGGGAACCTTTGGATTGCGATTGCGGGTCACCTGGTAAACAACCTCAGTGCCGTGGTGATGGCTTTTTTATTTACCAGGGGAGTGATTACAACGGACTATAACGAGGCAGGTGCCAATCCGGCCTGGCTGGAGGTGTTTATCAGCCTGGGCCTCACTGTTCTAATGATGGGCCTGATCTTTTATCGTCAACGGTACCTAAGAAGAAAGCCCCATACTGAAAGTTAGAGACCTCTCAAACTGAAACAAAAATCATATCAGTAAAAGCTCTATATAACAAAAAAGGCGACCTTTTGGACGCCCTCTTTGTTTATTGTCATTGAAAGTTAATGGTGAACTAGTTCAGCGTGAACTTAATAGGCATGGTGAACTGCACCCTGACCGGCTTACCGGCTTGTTTTCCGGCATGCCAGTTGGGCATGAGCTTGATCACGCGGATGGCTTCTTCGTCACAGCCACCGCCGATACCTCTCAACACCTTGATGTCGGTGACTCTTCCTTTAGAGTCGACCACAAAGGAAACATAAACGGTACCGGAGATATTGCTTTCTTTAGCCACCTGTGGATAAACGATATTTTCCTGGAGGAACTTCAGACGGGCTTCGTCGCCTCCCGGATAGGCAGGCTGTTCTTCCACCACGGTGAAGATAGGAGTCTTGTCTTCTTCTTCAATGACTTTTACTTCCTCCTTTTCTTCCACCTTGAAATCGTCTTCGGTCAGAGCTACGTTGGTAACCTGACTTTTCAGGTCGTCCTGGTTGAGTACGTCCGTCTCCACTACCGTATCTTCCACAACCACTGGAGCAGTGAACTTTACTTTTTGTTCGAGTGCTTCCGGGGGAGGAGGAGGAGGAGGGGGCGGGGCATCTTCAGGTGGTTTGTTCAGGTCCATCATTTCGGCAGCCACCGTTTTGTCTTCCATCACCAGGCGGTTTTGGTTGTAGTAGCTGGCGATGAGAGGCACCCCCACGGAGATGAGGATTAACAGGATAGCGATGCTGGCAGACCTGTTCACAAACTTAGGGTAAGATTTACGGATCTGGTACGCTCCATATTCTTTATTCCTGTTGGCGAATACGATCTCATCCAGGCTTTCTGCTTTTTCAATTTCCTTGGCCATTGGTTGCGATGTTTAATAGTTTAACGATACACCTGACAGGATTATTTCGGAGCTGTTTCCAGCATTTTCAATTCAACCGGTGCAATGTCGACCACGGCATACTGGGCAATGTTGCAGATAGCCATTTCATCGATGATATCGACAATGTTACGGTATTTGGCTTTATCGTCGGCTTTGATCAGGATGATGGGAGACTTCTTATCTGATTTTTTTATTTCCTTTATTTTCAGGTTCAGTGTCGAGTCAGCCATCAGTAGTTCTCCTTTGATCACCTTTTCTTTAAGGTCGGTTACCTGTTTGAAGACATTTTCATTCTTTTCCAACAAGAATTTCCGTATTCCGTTGGCACTGTAATCAGTCTTAATCAGGGCAGGCAGGGGAGGTTCGTTGATGTTAGCCAGTCCGATATAGTAGTAGATCCTATCATCTCCTGAAATGAGGATGTTGATGGTACGGTCGGCTGCGATTTTAGGCGCATCTTTCGGTTTGGCCGTATCTTCAGTCTTTTCAGGCATGGTAATTTCCATCACTTTGGGTTTACTGAAAGCGGTGGTAAGCATGAAGAAAGTGATCAACAAACACATCAGGTCGACCATAGGGGTCATGTCGATGTTGGTTGAATGCTTTTTTGGTCTTCGCTTTGCACCCTTTTCGTTTTTATCAGCTTCAATGATTTCACCCATAATTTCTCAGGTATTAATTGTGATTGAAGAGCTTACTTTTCCAGTTTGGCATCCTCCTTCTGGAGGTTGGTAACCAGATTGAACTTATTGACCTTATTCTCCTGGAGCAGGTCCATCATCTTTTTCACCACCTTGTAATCGGCGTTGCCGTCACCTTTGATGGCTACTTCGGCGCGTGGGTTCACCAGACGGGCATACCTGACCCACATGGCCAACTGGTTGTCGGCGGAGTCGGTGGGTATACCAACCTGAAGTGCTTCCTTAACCTTCGGGTCGTCAGCATGGAGCCACTTTTTTATGTTGGCAATCGGCATCCCGAAGGAATTCATTTTGGAGAATTTATCGATTTCTTTTGCATCAAACTTGACGTTATACCTCTCTGCCATTTGCTTGAGCAGATCCGTACGGTATTCGGTAGTGGTATCTTTACCATTGTCCATGTTAAAGAATATCTTGTTGTCTTTATCAACAAATACCGTAATAAGGTCATTATCAGGAGCTTGCTTTTCTGACACCGAGAAGGGGGTATCGATGATGGCAGCTTCCTGCGGACGGAAAGAGGTAGTCAGCATGAAGAAGGTCAATAGTAAGGAAAACAAGTCCACCATAGGCGTCATGTCTATGTGTGGAGATTTAACCGGCATTTTAATTTTTGGCATGGCAGTGCTTTTTAAGCCAAGAGGCGGTTTACAATTTCCTTACCGAAAGAACGGCTACTTTTTAACATTAGCGTTAAAAGTCTGAATCAAACTAAAACCAGCTTCATCGATTTTGTAAGTCATCTGGTCAATCTTGGTTGAGAAGAAGTTGTACATGATGATAGCGATGGTCGAACCGCCGATACCGAAGGCAGTGTTGATCAGAGCTTCAGAAATACCGGTTGCCAGGGCGAGGGCATCGGGGGAGCCGGCAGAAGCCAGAGCGGCAAAAGCACGGATCATACCAAGTACCGTTCCCAAAAGACCGAACAGCACGGCGATGGAAGCAATGGTTGACAAAATGACCAGGTTTTTCGACAACATGGGAAGTTCCAGGGCCGTCGCCTCCTCAAAAGTTTGTTGCAGGGCAATGATCTTCTGATCTTTTTCCAGGTTGGGATCATTTTCCAACTCTTTGTACCTAATCAAACCGGCTTTCATCACATTGGCCAGCGAGCCCTTCTGTTTGTCACAGGCAGTGATGGCTTCGCTAATCTGTCCGCCGATCAGAAGGTTCTGCAGTCTCTTGACGAAAACATTGATCCTACCTTTGCCCTTGGCTTTCAGGATGGTCACATATCTCTCGATGGAGAAGGTGATCAGTACCAGGATCAGGGTGATCAGGATGGGTACAATGAATCCGCCTTTGTAAACCATGGCCAGGAAGTTTCCGGGCTTGGGATGACCTGCGGGGTTGCCTCCTTCAAAATTCACGGGGTTACCCATGATGAATTTGAAGATCAAAATGGCAATGATCAATGAAATCAGGATGGTGCCGGTGGCGAACAATGAACGCATTGCGTTCCCCAGGCTTTGTCCATCATTTTGCTTTTGTTTCTTGTCCATAAGTGTAAACAATTAAATGAATGATTCTGATGTTTTGATTATTAATGTTTTAAAGATTTCAGCGAAGTGCAAAAATAGAATATAATTTCGAATTATCAGGAACCCGCTGATTATTTAGAACGAGTGTAATTATTTTCTGGGACACCTGGCTTTCAGGTCCTTAATAGCATCCTTCACCGTAGTGTCCTTCGGATCGATGGCTTCTACCTTGAGCCAGTAATCCAATGACTCACACCATTTCTTATTTTTAAAATAGTAATACGCAAGATAACGGTACGATTCGATGAGTTCTTTGGAGTTCTTGACCGAATCGACGACGGCTTTCTCGATGACGGTCTCATAAAAAGGCTTGGCCAGGCCTTCCTTGGTCTCCGGATCTTTGCTGGAGTAAACCCTGGCACGCCAGAAATATCCCTGTATATATTCAGGTTTCAACTCTATGACTTTGATAAAAGCGGTGTCAGATTTCCCCCAGTTCAGTGCCTGATAGTAAGTCTTGCCCAGGTTCATATAATCGGTATAAGAGGGAGGGTCCAGCAAGGCGATCTTCTTCTCGAGCAATGCAGCCGACTCGTTGAACTTCTTCATCTTATTAAAGGAGGATATCTCATCAGAGAGGTATTCGACGTTGTCGGGCTCGATGTTGATGGCTTTTTCGAACTGTATGACGGCCAGTGAATCTTTTCCCAGTTTTGACAAGATCCTCCCGTAATAGCTATAATCGGAGGCCAGGATTTTATCAGGTTTGGTCTGTTTAAAGAAGGTCTCCATGAAAGTTATTCCTTCTTCAAATTGGTTGGTCTCATAACAGGAATATCCGGCAAGACGGTTGAGGAAGTTATAATCCAGCGGGTCGACCTGCAGTATCTCCCTCGATTGTATGATGGTTTCGTTATAGTTTTTGCTAAGAAAGAGGAAGGAGGCATAACGTACCCTGGCAGCAAGGTTCTGCTGGTTGAGGTCGAGGAATTTCTTGTACATCTTTTGGGCGTTATCGTACTGGGAAGCAATACGGTAAAGCTCAGCCATTTCCCTGTAAGCAGGAGCGAAGGTGGAGTCAATGCTGATGGCTTCCTGGTAGTATCCCAGTGCATCCATGGGTCGCTTGGCCCTGACCCACAGTTGTCCGAGCCTCAGTTTTGCCTTAGCTGAGGTGGGGTCCAGGTCCTGGGCTCTTTTATAATTGACGATGGCGTTACTGCCGTCGTTGATGAGAAAGAGGTAAGCGTCGCCGCGTATGAGGTAGGTTTCAGGGCTTTTCTTATCCAGTTTTTCAGCTTTCCGCAGGTAAGGAAAAACATCGGCTGTATCTCCTGCAGGGGACCTCAGGTAGGCATCGGCGATCTTCTGATAGACTCCCACATGTTTTTCGGGAGCGATGGGCACCTTTTTGTTTTTCGTCGGAAGCAGCGATTCCGCTTTGTCAAAGTAGCTGCGGGCCTGTGCAATGTTTCCCGACTGCAGTGCTAGTTTTCCCATTCCGATAAAGTTCAGAGGATTGGCCGAGTCGACCTGTATCCCTTTCTGAAACAATTCAGTAGCTTTATCGGACACCTCGCGGTAAACGATGTTGGTTGAGTCGGTAAAATAAGATTTCAGGTAATTGATGCCGAAATAGTAGTAGTTATCGCCATTGTTGGGTTCCCTGATAATGAGAGCTTCATAAATGGCTTTGGCGTCGATGAATTGCTCGTTCTCTGTCTTACGAAGCGCCGTGCTGAGGTCCTGGGCACTAACCCGGACCAGGCCGGAAAATGCGGTCAGCACCAGGCAGGTGAGCATGAACGGGTTTACGATTTTGAACTTAGCTTGCATCTCCTGTGTGATTTTCATTGTCATTTTTTCACCTCGACCAGTCTTACCGGCATGGTGGCAGGTACCAGTCCAGATTTCAGTATGATACGTTGCCCCACATCGCCTGCAAGGAAACTAACAAAACCAGTGCCAAGACCTGCAAACGATTCACGGCAGATGCCATAAACCTCCCTGCTGAAGGGATAGGAGCCTTCGGCCAGGTATCCCTGGAAGGGTTTTTTAAACTCCCCTATCCCTTCGGTATCGCCCTTTTGCCCGATGGCGGCTATTTTAATCTCCTTCAGGAATTGGTGCGAAATAGTGTCATCGGTATCACTGACCCAGTTGAGCCCTATCACCCCGATAGCATTGGTCTTCCCTTTCACGTAGTTCATCACCTCTGCATTATTGTTAACTGCATAGAGGTTCTCAGGCGGCTTCTGGTCTTTCAGGAACATCTCCTTCAGGAACCGGTAATTCCCTGATTTGTTATGGTCAAATACCACCAAGATATCACCA
Source organism: uncultured Bacteroidales bacterium (assembly GCA_964605655.1). Lineage (GTDB taxonomy): Bacteria > Bacteroidota > Bacteroidia > Bacteroidales > CAIXZF01 > JAKLIX01. The sequence goes on along the minus strand of CAZSDK010000019.1, from coordinate 40,439 downwards.
AGCTTTGAGGACGGATCGATCTGTTTCCACTGCGTGATTTTGCCGGTGATGATCCCTTCGACCTGATCATAGCGAAGCTTTTCGTCGGGGTTATCTTTATTAAGGATGAATGCCACGGCATCGTGGGCGATCTTGGTAGAACGGGCCACAAATGATTTTGTCAGGAGCACATCCTTCTCCTCCTTGGTCAGGTCCCTGGAAATGACGATCATGCGAACAGAATCGGCGAGCAGGTCGGCCACCAGGTCTGCTTCCGGCTTATACCAGGGTTTGATAACCGCATAGGTGTATAGTGACTGGAAGGTTGAAATTTCGGTGTCGAGAAGAAGCTTATAAGATTCTTCGACGCCAATCCTGATGTTTCCGCGGGTGGGCGTTTCATCGAGTTGCTTCTTATCTCCGTTGCAGGCAGAGAAGGAGAAAAGGATCAGGATCAGGGGTAGAACAGAGGTAAGGCTGTGTTTTTTCATGATGATCAGGTTTCACGCATCTCTTTGTATTGCTGCCAGGTTCTCACCAGTCTGAAGGCACCGTATACAAAGAAGAAGAATCCAAAAATCGATTTAATTTCTTTAGGGATATAAGTGAATACTTTGAAGAACATCAGGGTGATGCCCAGTCCCAGGTAAATCACCACCATCACAAATCCAAAGTACAGCATTATTTTTCCCGCCAAAGAACCTCCGCTACCCATAACTGCCTATTCAAAAGAAACCATCTTTCTGAGGGTACTGAGAAGAAAGTAAGAACGTTCAGATCTTCTCATTTATTGCGGAGAGAAAGGGATTCGAACCCTTGATACGCTTTTGGCGTATACACGCTCTCCAGGCGTGCGCCTTAGACCACTCGGCCATCTCTCCGGTTTCCTCTGACTACAGTAAATGACTGTATTTTAAAAGAATGGCAAAAGTACGGCTTTTTTTCTTTCTGCGAAATCTTTTTGGAGAAATTTTCCTTCTCACTGGAACAGCAGGGAAAGCATGTCTTCCAGCTTTTTGACGGGCACCAGCTGAAGGTGTTGCAGGGAGATGTCGAGGCTCTTATTATTGTAATAAGAAAGATAGAGCTTCCTGAACCCGAGTTTCTCGGCCTCAGAGACACGCTGTTCGATGCGGCTCACCGGCCTGATCTCTCCTGAGAGGCCCACCTCCCCTGCAAAACAGCTTTTCCTGTCGATGGGAATATCTTCACCCGAAGATAGTATGGCTGCGACTACAGATAGGTCGAGGGAAGGGTCGTCGACCTTAATGCCTCCTGCCAGGTTGAGGAAGACATCTTTATTGCCCAAACGGGCTCCTGCTCTTTTCTCGAGCACGGCGAGCAACATGCTTAACCTTCTGAGATCAAACCCGGTGGAGGATCGTTGTGGGGTGCCGTAGGCTGCCGTACTCACCAGGGCCTGGGTCTCGATCAGCATGGGTCTCATCCCCTCCAGGGTAGAACCTATGGCCACGCCGCTCAGGTCTTCTTCGGTCTGGTTGATCAGGATTTCGCTTGGATTACTGATCTCCCTCAACCCGTTGCCCTGCATCTCATAAATACCCAGTTCCGAGGTGGAGCCAAAACGGTTCTTCATCGATCTCAGTATCCTGTAACCGTAATGACGGTCGCCTTCAAACTGAAGCACCGTGTCGACCATGTGTTCCAGCACCTTCGGACCGGCCAGCGTACCATCTTTTGTGATGTGGCCTATCAGGACGACGGGGACATCGGAGAGCTTTGAGAATCGCTGCAACTCTGAGGCACATTCCCTGACCTGGGAGATGCTCCCTGCCGAGGAATCGATGGCCCGGGTCGTCAGGGTCTGGATGGAGTCGATGATCACCAGGTCGGGTTTCAACTCACCAAGGTGCTGGAAGATGGTCCTTACTTCGGTCTCACACAGTATATAACAAGCCTCATTGTGTACTCCCAGCCGGTCGGCACGCATCCTGATCTGCTGGTCGCTTTCTTCACCGGAGACATACAGGATCTTCAAAGGGCTCATATTCAGGGCGACCTGGAGCATCAGAGTCGATTTCCCTATGCCCGGCTCCCCACCCACCAGTACCAGGGACCCCGGTACCAGTCCTCCTCCCAGGACCCTGTTCAGCTCCTGGTTCCCGCTGTCTATCCGCTCCTCCTTCCTTGCCGTGATGTCAAGGATAGCCTGAGGTTTGTCCACCTTTTTGCTGAGCGGTATCTCCGTCTCTCCTTCTTCTTCCCTGTGAATGATCTCCTCCACGAAGGTGTTCCACTGCTGGCAGCCCGGACATTTTCCTATCCACTGGGACGACTGAGTGCCACAGTTCTGGCAATAAAAGATGCTTTTCTGTTTTGCCATATCAGGCTTTGTTTTCTAAAACAGTGAATGTCAGGTCTATGAGAGCCGGGAGGTATCATCCGGCACGGTTGTCTTTCAGAAATGCTTCTTAACAAATTCTTTGATCAGTAATCCATTCTCCCGGTCATTGACCAGGATGAGCACGTCGTTGTTCGATTTTACGATCTCCCAATCGGTGTTCATATAATCCATTCCTCCGCTGAAACCGTAGATGTCCACATATTTTTTATACACGTCGATATTCACCTGGTACCTGCCCTGCCAACGGGAGATAAGGGTATCGGGGTTGGTTTTATAGTACTGGTGTATCTCCATGATGTCATCGACGTCAAAAACCCAGTCTTCTCCTATCTCGGAGCCGACATCGGTCACGTTCACCATCTCCCAGGTACCCAGTATCTTCACCAGGGTCTGGGCTTTACTGCAGCTTACCAGCAAGAAAGCCAGGGGGATGAAATAGATCAGGGGACGCAAATGGTTGAGGCGGAATCTCATGGTCAGGTCGGCTGTCAAATGTCGTTATTAAGTTAGGCAAATTACGCCCCAGGCCTTCTGGAAACCGAAATTTTTTCTTCTATGGCCGAGGTGGAGAATCCCGGGAGGAAGGGCAGTATGACCACTTCCCCTCCATGGGAGGTGACTTCACGGTAACCGACCACCTGTTCAGCGAGGTAGTCTCCGCCCTTTACCTGTATATCGGGTTTCACCAGGCGAATCAGATCGATGGGAGTATCTTCATCGAATAAAACCACCGCAGTCACGAAACTAAAAGCCGCCAGCACCATGGCACGCGACTCCTGCGGCGTGATGGGGCGGTGGTCTCCTTTGAGCCGTTTGACAGAAGCGTCCGAATTCAGCCCTAATATCAGTATGTCGCCCAGGTCTGCGGCTTTTGACAGGTAGTCTATATGTCCGAGATGGATCAGATCGAAGCAGCCGTTGGTAAAAACGATCTTCTTTTCCTTCATACGCCACATGGAGAGCAGTCGGGCCAGTTCAGCCGGGGTTATAATTTTCTGTTTGATCCTGTCAAGCCGGTTCATTGTTTTTCTTTTTTAAGTAAAGGACTACCATGAGATAGGCCAGGGCTCCCAGTACCAGCAACAATATTGTCTGGGTGAAATGGGCGATGGTGGCATAAGAGGCGGCAGCCGGGGCAGGAATATGGTAGAGCTCAAAGAGGATGGCTTTGACGATGAAATGGTAAGCCCCGATACCACCCGGCACGGGGGCCACGATGCCAAAGCTTCCCAGTGAGAGCACCGTCAAACCGTCGATCACGGTCAGGTGCGAAGTGGCCGACATGGCAAAGAAACACAGGTAGGTCATCAGAAAATAGTTAAGCCAGATGATCACCGTCCAAAAAAGGAATTGTCCCTTTTTCTTCATCGTCTTGATCGCCAGGATGCCATCCCAGAAACCGAGAAACAACTTTTTCAATTTCAGGAACAGCGACATCTGTAAGAGGCGGGGTTTCAGTATCCTGTATGTCAAATAGATGAAAAAAAGTATCAGGAGGCTGCCTCCTCCAAGGACCAGCAGTGCCTGGGACGAACCGTTGAATTTCGCAGTCAGGGGATCGAGGAGGTAACGGCTGACGAATCCTCCGACCAGGTCGATCTGGAAAATGATGACCAGGAAGGTGATGATAAGGAGTACGATCATATCAAAGATACGCTCTGAGATCACAGTGCCGATGAGGCTGTTCACCGGTATCTTCTCTGTTTTTGAAAGGATGCCGCAACGGGTCACCTCCCCGATGCGGGGGATGGCGAGGTTGGCGAGATAGCCGATCATCACCGCATAAAATGTACGCAGGTGACTGGTTTTGTAGTTCATGGCACCGATGAGCAGGTTCCACCGGATGGCACGTGAGATATGGCTCAGGATACCCGTGAGGAAGATCAGCGTGATCCAGAAATAGTTGATACTTTCTAATTCATTGACGATCAGGGCGAGGTCTATCTTACGGAATACCAGCCATAATAAAAGCAGGCCGATCGTTAAGAAAAGGGTGTACTGTAAAAAAGCAAAGACCTTTTTCTTCAGCGTCATGGAACTCTGTTCTGTTTATCAGGGAACACGACGGAAGGTTTGTGGTGTCTGGCTTCCTCTATGTCCATGGAAGCATAGGACACAACGATGATCAGGTCGCCTACCACAGCTTTGCGGGCAGCAGCACCGTTGAGCGCGATGATACCGGATCCCCTGGGGGCCTTGATGAGGTAGGTCTCCAGTCTTTCACCATTATTGACATTCAGTACCTGAACCTTCTCGTTCTCAATCATATTGGCCGCATCCAGCAAGTCTTCATCTACGGCAAGGCTGCCAATATAATGAAGGTTGGCATCCGTAATGGTGGCCCTGTGTATTTTGGATTTTAAAACTTCAATGATCATAGCGTTGCAAAGGTACTAAAGAATCAATATGTTATCAATAAGTCGCACATCTCCTGCCCAGACAGCGATACAGGCGATCAATGATGGGAAATCATCCCAATGTGAGGCTGGTGAGAGGGTCAGGGCATCCGAGATCTCGAGGTATTCCACTTTTAAAGGATTAACTGCCTCAATTTGTTCAATCGCCCATCGGATGGTTTCAGTCACAGAATGTTGCGACCTTTTCGCCGGGAGTTCCCGAAGGGTTTGATAAATGACCGGAGCCGCAGTCCTGAGTGAAGGTGAAAGCCGGATGTTCCTTGAGCTCATGGCCAACCCATCGGGCTCACGCACAATTGCGCACGGAATGATCTCCACCGGTATCCCTTTCTGCCTGACCATCTCCTTCACCACCAGCAGTTGCTGATAATCCTTCTCTCCAAAATAAGCTTTATGTGGTTTTACTATCTCAAACAACCTTTTCACCACGATGGCGACCCCTTTGAAATGTCCGGGCCTGAAACGCCCTTCCATCACCTGGTCGAGCAGTCCGAACCGATACTCCTCATGAACGGGTTCCGGGTACATTTCCTTCTCTGAAGGATTAAAGAGCACGTCACAGCCTGCTTCTGACAGCATCTCACAATCCTTCCCGAGAGTCCGCGGATATTTCTCCAGGTCCTGAGGATTGTTGAACTGAATGGGATTTACAAAGATGCTGCAAACCACGATGTCATTCTCTGCTTTGGCGCGTCTAATCAGGGAGATATGTCCTTCATGAAGGGCTCCCATGGTGGGCACAAACCCCAGTAATCCTGTGATAGTCTTCTCAGAAAGAAAGGACTGTAAATCATTGATCTTGTTGAATGTTAACATTTTACTTCATTATTCACGGCTTATTTCTTTTCGGCCAGGCCTACCATCAGGTAAAGGTCCTTTTCGAGGGTCTCCCTGGGTGATTCGATGATCCTCCCCATCTCCGCTTTACCTCTGTATACGATAATGGTAGGTACATATTGGACCTGGAGGGATGAGACATCCATCCCGTCCGCCTTTTTATCCCGGTCGAGACAGATCAGCTTTATGTTTCTCCTCTTAAAACGGACTTCATCAAGGATCCTGAACAACCTGGGCACTTCTCTCCTGCTGTCGCCGCACCAGGTTCCCAGCACAACGGTGATCCTGATATCTTTCCACTGGTTTTTTAAGAGGGCCAGTGTGGCGGTATCCGGCTTATAATCCTTGTATTCTTTCTGAAACCACTCCCTGAAGCTTCCTTTGTTAAGACCGGCACGGGTACATTTGCCCACCAGCATCGGTTTCTGGTTTTTTGGATCGGTCATGATCTTGTTGTTCGACTGGGAGAAAGTAACGGATACGAACAGCAGGATACAAATCCAACCGCCAATAATTCTCATATTCAGAGTTTTACAGATTTATAGAAGGAAATAAAGACGGCTCATTCCGCCTTCCCTATAACAGGTATGAAAGAGGGATAATGCAAAATCCCAGGGGAACGATAACAGAATAAACGTTACCGATGAACTTGATGGCAGGGGTGTACTTATTATGGTACAACCCGAGGGTTTGAAAGGCAGACTGGAAGGCATGATTCAGGTGAAATCCCAGGAAGATCATGAAGATGATGTACATGACCGAATAGTTGATGTTGGTGAAATATACCTCAGCCATAGAATAGAAATCGTGGGAGTCGGAAATGTTTCCCGGAGCCCGGGTCCATCCCAGCTTGACAAAATAGAAATTCATCAGGTGAATCACGATGAACACGAGCACGATAGCACCGGTATGGATCATAAACTTGGAAAAGGGAGAGGTATGCGAGAAGCCTTCCACTTTATAACGCACAGGCCGGGCGATCCAGTTCTTGATCTGTACGATGATGCCCTGAACAATATGAATGATGAAACCAGCGAAAAGCACGATCTCAAAAACCTTGATCACGTAGTTACTGCTCATGAAACCTGCCGCTGCTTTGAACCAGGTTCCGTTATCATCCTTAAGCAGACAAAGGTTGATGCCAAGGTGTACCAGCAAAAACACAATGAGGAATAAACCGGCCAGGGCCATGTAGATTTTCTTGGTGATCGAGCTGAAGTTGTACCAATTACTTGCCATAGCTGCGTCTTAATTTCGGGTAGATGTTGGGTTGACTAAAATTTACCTTAGGTTTGTAAATCCAATAGCAAATGTAACTTAATACCTTACCCGTTCCGTGAATACGTAGCTTTTTTTTTAATAAACACCGAAAATAATTAATCGTATGAAGTACCTTCCCATTGATCCTCAATTATTTACAGAAAACAGAAGGCGTTTTACCGCCCACCTGGAACCCAATTCGGTGGCTGTGTTTTTTTCCAATGATGAGATGCCCCGAAGCGGGGACCAGACCTTCCTTTTCAGGCAGAATGCCGACCTTTTTTATCTCAGCGGGATCGACCAGGAACAGTCTATCCTGGTATTGTACCCCGACTGCAAGTTGGAAAAGTACCGGGAAGTCTTGTTCCTTCGGGAGACCAGCGAACTGATAGCCGTTTGGGAAGGTCATAAATACACCAAGGAAGAAGCTACCGGCATTTCAGGGATAGGCACGGTCCTATGGCTCGACAGCTATCAAAATGTGATGAAGGAGCTCATGGCCAATGCCGATCATGTGTACCTGAATTCCAACGAGAATATACGTTTCAGTACAGACCTGAATTACAGGGAACTTCGCATGGGGAAAGAGTTGATGCAGCAGTACCCGTTTCATTGTTATCATCGTTCGGCTCCCGTCCTGCGCAGGCTGAGGGCCATTAAGCAACCTATTGAAATCGGGCTCATTAAAGAAGCCATTGGCATTACTGAAAAGGCTTTCCTTAGGGTAGCACGCTTTTTACGGCCTGGTGTAATGGAGTATGAGGTGGAGGCGGAGATCACCCATGAGTTCATCAGGAACCGCAGCGACGGACATGCTTACAGCCCGATCATCGCCTGCGGGGGCAGCGCCTGCGTGCTCCATTATGTCGAGAACAACCGTGAATGCCACGACGGGGATCTCCTACTGCTCGATTTCGGTGCGGAATATGCCAATTATTCGAGCGACCTGAGCCGCACCCTTCCGGTGAATGGCATCTTCAACCCAAGGCAGAAACAGGTGTACGAAAGCATACTGCGGGTGATGAAGCAGGCCATCTCCATGCTGGTGCCGGGGACCACCATCGATGCTTACCATAAGGAAGTATGTCAATTGATGGAAAAAGAAATGATCGGACTGGGATTATTCACAGAAGAGGACGTCAAAAACCAGGATCCCTCCAAACCTTTGTTTTTCAGGTACTATCCCCATGGCACCACCCATTATATGGGTCTCGACGTTCATGATGTCGGGTTCAAACAGACGGTATTCGAACCGGGCATGGTATTCACCTGTGAGCCGGGCATGTACATCCCGGAAGAGAACCTGGGTATCAGAATTGAAAATGACATCCTGGTCACGGAAAACGGCCCAGTGGACCTGATGTCGTCTATTCCACTGAATGTTAAGGATATAGAAGACCTTATGAGAAAACGTTAACGGTGAATCACTTCGATGGAAAAGAGGATTTTACATTACAAAGATGAAGGCAGCGGACCTGTGCTGGTCCTCTTACACGGTTTTACCGAGAATATGGGAATTTGGGATGATTTCACCCGCCAACTGAAAAAGGTTTTCAGAGTGGTTAGGATCGACCTGCCGGGTCATGGGAAGAGCCCTGTGCTGGGCAAGATCCACACCATGGAGATGATGGCGGAGGAGGTAAAGGCTGTGCTCACGGCCCTGAAAATAAGGAAATGTGTCATGATAGGCCATTCGATGGGAGGATATGTCACTCTCAGTTTTGCCTCGAAATATTCTACAATGTTGAGAGGTTTCGGCCTGTTTCATTCCCAGGCGGAGGCCGACACCAAAGAGGCAAAGACCAACCGCGACCGTACCATCGAAGTGATACGAAAGAACAGGATGAACTTCCTCAACCAGTTCATTCCGGAGCTGTTCACCCCCCATCACCGGGAGACATTTCACGAGCAAATTCTGAAGATACAGTCGGAAGCGGAACATATCAGTCCGGAGAGCCTGATCGCCGCCCTGGAAGGCATGAAACGCCGCTCCACAAGAACGGAGGTGCTGACGGAAGCCAGGGTCCCCGTGTTGTTTATCGCGGGGAAGCTCGACGGTAAGATCTCCTTTAACCAGGTGATGCAACAAGCAATGCTCAGCACTCATTCAGAGGTAGTGGTATTGGGTAATACAGCTCACATGGGTTTCCTAGAAGCCAGGGATATCACCCTTCTGGCGGTCAAGAATTTTACGGAAAGCTGTTACCTGTTGTCCTCAGCAAACCATTCCGCGTAAGAGGTCGCCGTTTCTCTGAGTTTCATGGAATGAAGCATCACGCCTTCAGGAAGGAAGGGCCTGATTCTCTTTACAAAGTCAAGGAGAAGGTTTTCGCTGGTAGGCTGGTACTCCACCCACAGGGTACGTTCGAACAGAGCAGAGGCCGAGGGACGGTTCTGGATCTGGTTGTTGTTTTTAAGCACCAGGGCATGGTCGAAGAGGTCAAGGATCTGTTTCCTGATGATAGCCTTGAGGTCGCTGAAATCCATCAGCATGCCCAGTTTTGGAGAGGTTTCGTCAGGACTGGGAATTCCAAGGATAGTCACGGAAAGCAGGTAGGAATGCCCGTGAATGAAGCGGCAGGGGCCGTCATGACCATCCAGGGCGTGGGCCATCTCGAAGCTGAATTCCTTGGTAATTCGTACAGAACTCATGTCCAGTATTTTACATCCTCTCCAGCTCCACGGTAAAATGCCTCAGGATCGGGGCTTCGTATAAGATCTTAAAACCTTTCCTGATCTCGTTCCTGCGTTCAAATACATTACCGAGTGCCACGGCGATATAGTCCATGTGGTTGTTGGTGTAAACCCTTCTGGGTATGGCCAGGCGAAGGAATTCCAGGGTCGGGAAACGGTCTTCATGTGTTACAGGGTCTCTGTCGGCCAGCAGGGTCCCGATTTCGACACCCCTGACTCCGGATTCCAGGTATAGTTCCACGGCAAGTGTCTGGGCCACATACTGTTCCCTGGGGACATTCGGCAGAAAGTGAACGGCATCCACAAAAATGGCATGGCCTCCAAAAGGCTCCTGACAGTGGATTCCCATAGATTTGAGACGTTCTCCCAGGTAGGCCACCTGCTTGATCCTGGTATCCAGGTAATCGAAGCGGGTGCCTTCATATAATCCCTGTGCCAGGGCATTCATATCTCTTCCCGACATTCCTCCATAGGTGATATATCCTTCAAAAAGAATGTTATAAACACTCGCCTTTCGAAAGATCTCCCTGTCCCTCATGGCAATAAAACCGCCCATGTTGACGATGGCGTCCTTCTTGCTGCTCATGGTCATGGCATCAGCGTAAGAGAACATCTCCTTCACGATCTCATCGATGGTTTTCTCACCATATCCTTCCTCCCTCATCTTGATGAAATAGGCATTTTCAGCAAAGCGGGCCGAATCGTACACCACGGGGATCCCATACTTTCGGGCCACCTGGCTGATCTCCCTGAGATTCTGCATCGACACCGGCTGTCCGCCTGAAGTATTACAGGTGACAGTGATGATGACCGCCGGCACTTTTTCAGCAGGAGTCTTCTTCAGGAAATCTTCAAGCTTTCCTATATCAACGTTGCCTTTGAAAGGATGGTCCAGGGCAGTGATGAAAGCCTCATCGATGGTACAGTCCACGGGGATGGCTTTCCTGAATTCGATATGTCCTTTGGTGGTGTCGAAATGTGAGTTTCCGGGAAGAAAATCACCTTCTTTGATCAGCACGCTGAAAAGAACATTCTCTGCAGCCCTGCCCTGGTGTACCGGCAGAAAATACTCGAAGCCCAGTAAATTCTGAATGGCTGATTTCAGTTTATAATAGGAGGATGCCCCTGCATAGCTTTCATCCCCCACCATCATCTCCGACCACTGCTTGTCGCTCATGGCACCGGTACCCGAATCGGTGAGGAGGTCGATATAGACCTTGTCACTGCCCAGGTTGAACAGGTTGTATTTCGCTTCTTTCATCCACTGTTCCCGTTCTGGTCTTGAACTGCGGTGGATTGACTCTACCATCTTTATTTTGTACGATTCAGCAAAAGGTAATTCCATCATTACTCCGTATTCGTTTATAATACTGTTGAAAAAGCGGGAGGGCTCAAGAAACTACAGGGAATGGGAATCCCTTTTCTTGATATTCAGAAAGAGAAACTTCTTTATCGCACAGAATGATGGGAGGCTCTTCATAAAGGAGTTTATAGTACAAAAATAGGAATAGTATTTTAATCTGCCAAATTTTATGTAAGTCCCCAATAATCAATGAATCATACAGGTCTCTGCATACGTTTGGATTATGGCTTGTTTCATGTGATACAGCTACTCACCATTGAAATATTTTTTTTATTTTCACCGGCCGAACAAGACCTGGAACAGGGTCTTTTTATTAATTCCTTCATTGCCATGCGTCAAATATTTTTCTTCCTTTTATCCGTAACCTTTCTGGGTGCTTCTGCCGGGAACTTCCATGATCTTTTTCATAACAAGACCCTACGCATCGACTATATCCATTCGGGAAATGCCAATAACGAATATTATGCTTTGGATGAGCTCATCCGGGAGCCGGTATGGGACCGGACCAAAACCATGCTGATCAACCCTTTTGATTATGGCACTTATAAATTCCAGGCCTACGATTCTGCCACCGGCGAACTGATCTACCAGACCTCATACTGCACGCTTTTCGGGGAATGGAGGACTACTGATGAGGCTAAAAAGAACAACCGCGCCTTTCACGAGACCGTGTTGATGCCGTTTCCCAGGTCAACGGTCAAAGTCGAGTTCAGCTCCAGGATGACCGATGACATCTGGAAACCCATGTGGACGTTTTTCATCGATCCTGAAGACGTGCTGATAACCAAAGACAACGCCTTTCAGTGTGATACCCGTCAGCTCCTCTACCAGGGCGACCCTTCCCACAAGCTGGATGTGGTGTTCATCGCCGAAGGCTACACCAAGAGACAAATGGGTAAATTCAGGAAAGATGCCAAAAGATTCATGGATTACATCCTGGATTGTGAGCCTTTCAACGAGAATAAAGAACTGATAAACTTCTGGCTGGTGGAGTCTCCCAGCAGGGAGAGCGGTACCGACAACCCGGGCCTGGAGGAGTGGAAATCCACGGTCGTCAACTCCCATTTCTGGACCTTTTACACCGACCGTTATCTGACGACCTCCGACAACAAGACCTTACGGCACCTGGCCTCCAACGCCCCCTACGACCAGATCATCGTGATCGTGAACGATAAGAAGTACGGCGGTGGCGGCTTTTACAACACCTATGCCATGTGTACCAGCGACGACAACCTTTCTTCCTATGTCCTGGTCCATGAGTTCGGGCATTCCTTAGCCGGACTGGGAGATGAATATTACACTTCCGATGTGGCCATGCAGGATTTTTACCCGAAAAATGTGGAGCCCTGGGAACCCAACCTGACCACCTTAAAAGAGTTCAACAAAAAATGGAAGGACCAGGTTAAAAAAGAAACTCCTGTACCAACACCCGCAGATGACAAGTATGAAGGGGTCATCGGTGTCTTTGAAGGAGGTGGTTACTCGGCTACAGGCGTGTACCGGCCCTACCTTGATTGTACCATGCTCTCAGGCAGGTACAACAACTTTTGTCCTGTCTGTAAAAAGGCCATCTCCGACATGATCCTGTTTTATTCCCGCTGACCTCCACCCTTCTTTTTTTGTGATTTCTATGCTGATAACCACTTAATTGTCGACAAAATTTTTTAATTTTGCGCTCCTTTCGGTTGCATCCGTTTCCCTTATTATAATACGAAAAATCTTTTACCATGACTATCACAAGACTTGACCAGATGTTCACTGCCTTACAGGCAAAACCGAAAAAAAGACTGATCGCTGCTTACGCCAACGATTCACATACCATAGGAGCCGTATCGGAGGCCATCAAAAGGGATTTGATTGCCGGCACTCTGGTGGGTGATACAGAGACCATCAAGAGTGTCTGCCAGGAGCATGGCATCGATGTGAATATTTTCAGGATCGTCCAGGAAGCCAATGAGATCAAGGCTGCTGCCAAGGCAGTGGAATTGATCAACCAGGGGGAAGGCGACATTCTCATGAAAGGACTGGTCAGCACCGACCGTTATATGAAGGCTATCCTGGATAAGGAAAAAGGCCTGATGGACCCCGGTGCCATCCTCACCCATGTGAGTGTGATTGAAAATCCCAACTATCCCAAGCTCATCATCTGTGGTGATGTAGCCATCATCCCCGCCCCGGACCTGAAACAAAAGATTGCCCTTACCAACTTCCTGATCCAGACGGCCCATGCCCTGGGTATCGAGAAACCCAAAGTAGCCTGTATTGCCGCTACGGAACAGATGCTGGCCGGCATGCAGGCCTGCGTCGATGCTGCTATCATTGCCAAGATGGCCGATCGCGGACAGATCAAGGGTGCTCTGGTTGACGGACCCCTGGCAGTGGACGTTGCCGTGGACAAGGAATCGGCAGAGATCAAGAAGCTGACAAGCCCTGTGGCCGGTGATGCCGACTGCATGCTGTTTCCCAATATTGAAGCAGGTAATGTCTTCTACAAGACTAACACCAAGCTGGCCGGCGGAGAACTCGGAGCCCTCGTCTTCGGTGCCAGGGTGCCTGCCGTACTCTCCTCCAGGGGCGACTCCATGCTGACCAAACTTTACTCCATCGCCCTGGCTGCGCTGGTAAGCAAATAATCTCAACCTACCACTCATTCTATGAAAGGGGTAAGGATACTTGCCATCAACCCGGGTTCAACCTCGACTAAAATCGCCGTCTATAAAGACTACGATCCTGTTCTGGTGAAAACCATCCGTCATTCTGCCGCCGAAATCGAGAAATTTGAGAAGATCACCGACCAGTTCCGGTTCCGTAAAGAGATCATCCTGAGAGAACTGGAAGATGCCTCTATAGACCTGAATAAAATCAAAGTGATCGTGGGCAGGGGTGGATTGTTAAGACCCATAGAATCAGGTGTCTATGAGGTCAATAAGAAGATGATCCAGGACCTCCTGCACAGTCCGCTGGGGGAACATGCCTCCAACCTGGGAGGTTTGATCTCCCATGACCTGGCCCTTTCTCTTCCAGATGCCAAGGCGTATATCACCGATCCCATCGTGGTGGATGAACTGGATGACATTGCCCGCATCTCCGGACATCCGGAATTCGAGAGGATTTCCATCTTCCACGCCCTGAACCAGAAAGCCGTGGCACGCAACTATGCCTCCTCCAAAAAGCAAAAGTATGAGGACCTCAACCTTATCGTGGTACACCTGGGAGGAGGCATCACCATAGGTGCCCACAAGAAAGGAAAGGTGGTGGATGTGAACCAGGGCCTTGACGGTGAAGGGCCTTTCACCCCGGAAAGAAGTGGGACCCTCCCCACAGGTGACCTTGTAAAACTTTGTTTTTCAGGTAAATATACCTTGGCACAAGTTAAAAAGATGGTGAAAGGGGAAGGAGGCATGGTAGCCTTTCTGGGCACTAACGACTGTGCCCAGGTGGAACAGAACATTGAAAAGGGCGATGTCCGGGCCAGGCTGATCTTTGAAGCCATGGCCTACCAGGTGTCCAAATGGGTGGGAGCCATGGCCACGGTGCTCAAAGGAAAGATCGACGCCATACTCATCACAGGAGGAATTGCACACAGCAAAGCCTTCGCGGGCCTGATCACCGAAAGGGTGAGCTGGATGGCTCCTGTGCATATCTTCCCGGGGGAAGACGAAATGTGGGCCCTGGCCATGAGCGGCCTTCGCGTGCTTACTGGTGAAGCCATTCCCAAAGAATACTGACAAAAAGATCACTTGCCCGAATAGGCCAATGCCACAACGCTCAGTTTCACATCCTTTACCTTCAGTAACTCCCTGGCACAGGCTTCCAGGGTCGCACCGGTGGTGATCACATCATCCACCAGGATCAACGACTTACCGCTCAGCCGCTCAGGATTCTTTAACCCAAACATCCCTTCCACATTCTCCCAGCGTCGGTACCGGGTTTTCCTGGTCTGGGTCTGGGTGGCTTTTCTCCGTATGAGTATTCCTGCTTCCACGGGTATGCCCAACCCCTTGCCGAGACCTTCTGCAATCAGCTCACTCTGGTTATAACCCCTGGTCCTTTGTTTCTTTGGATGCAGGGGTACAGGGATGATCAGGTCCGCCCCGTCGAGCCCTCCCATTTTTTTTAGCTCTGTCCCGTACTCCTCCCCGAGAAAGCTTCCCAACTCCCTCTGTCCCTTGTACTTTAGCTGATGGATCAGCCTTTGAACGCGGTTTCCCTTCAGATAATACAGAAAAGCCGAAGCCTGTACCAGGGGGACCCTCCCCCAGAAGGTCTGGCTCACCGGGTTGGAAGGATCCTCATGAAAACGGGTCCTGGGAAGCTCCATCCAGCATCCTGTGCAGAGCACATCCTCATGAGAAAGGAGCGATCTGCCACATCCCGGACAGAGGCGAGGGAAGAAGATCCCGGTCAGATCCTTGAAATAGGTCTTCATCATGGTAATAGTCTTTATCCCGGTCAACACAACAGAAAATTTCCATTGCATTGATCGGGTTTATACATTTGTATGCATCAGGGAAAGAAAATGGAAAAAAAGAAGAAAGAAAATATTCTCGAGGTACGGCATCTGGGCGTTTCTTTCCAAAGCGGGAATGAATGGTTGAAGGCCGTTTATGATCTTTCTTTTGAAGTGAAGAGGGAAGAGACACTCGGCATCGTCGGGGAATCCGGGTCAGGAAAATCGGTGTCTGCCCTGGCCATCATGGGGTTGTTACCTGTACCTGCCGCCAGGATCGACCACGGAGAGATCCTCTTTATAAAGGATGATGACAGCAATACCGACCTGCTGAAGTTGAACGAGAAGCAGCTTCAGACCTTCAGGGGCAAGTCTGTCTCCATGGTTTTCCAGGAACCCATGACCTCCTTGAACCCCGTGATGCGTTGCGGCAAACAGGTGATGGAAGCCCTGATTCTTCACGAGAAGATGTCACCCAAGGCGGCTGCCGACCGTACACTCCAGCTTTTTGAAGAAGTGCGTCTTCCCAGGGTGCAGAAGATCTTCAGCGCCTGGCCTCATCAGATATCCGGAGGACAGAAGCAAAGGGTCATGATCGCCATGGCCCTGGCCTGCCACCCTACCCTGCTCATCGCTGACGAACCCACCACAGCCCTCGACGTCACGGTGCAAAAAACCATCCTGGAACTTCTCAGGGAGCTTCAGCATCTTTATGGTCTCAGTCTCATCTTTATCTCACACGACCTGGCCATTGTCCGAAACATCGCCGACAGGGTGCTGGTGATGCAGCATGGAAAGATGGTGGAGGCGGGTTCTGCCAGTCAGGTATTCAACCAACCGGTACATCCTTATACCAGAGGCCTGCTGGCCTGCCGGCCTCCTCTCGATGTAAGGCTGGAAACCCTGCCGACCGTCAACGACTACCTCAGTGGTCTGAAAAAACCTGAAAAAGATGTCAGACAGATCGTTAGCGACGAACAAAGGAAACAGCAGCTGGAGGCCATCTATTCAAGGCCGCCCTGCCTGACTGCCCGCGACCTCAGCGTCAGTTTTCCCACAAAAAAGAGCTGGCTGGGAAAGACCCTGGATGTCCTCAGGGCTGTGGATGAAGTCAGCCTGGAAGTGTACCCTGGCGAGACCCTGGGACTGGTAGGTGAGTCCGGATGCGGCAAGACCACCCTGGGAAGGGCCTTGCTGGCATTGATCACCCCGTCCTCCGGACAGGTCACCTTTGATGAGGCTCCCCTGGACTCAATCGACAAGAAGACGCTGAGAAAACTGAGAAAGAACTTCCAGATCATCTTCCAGGACCCTTACTCCTCTCTGAACCCAAGGCATAGCATCGGGTCCATACTCACGGAGCCCATGAAAGTGCACGGACTGGTAAAAAGCCGCAGGGCAAGGAAGCTGAAAGCCCTAGAACTGCTCCAGAAAGTGGGCCTCGAGGAGATCCATTATTACCGGTATCCCCATGAATTTTCAGGAGGTCAGCGGCAGCGAATATGTATCGCCAGGGCGCTGGCCCTGAATCCGAAGTTCATCGTATGTGACGAATCGGTGTCGGCCCTTGATATCTCCATACAGGCCCAGGTGCTGAACCTTCTCAACCAGTTGAAAAAGGAATTCGGCTTCACTTATATCTTCATCTCCCACGACCTGTCGGTGGTGAAGTTCATGTCGGACCGTATGATCGTGATGAAAGACGGCAAAATCATTGAAGAAGGGGATGCCGACCAGATATATCATCATCCCGGAAACGAATACACCCGGAACCTTATCTCCGCTATCCCTAGGATGGACGGGGTTTAGTTACTTTTTTACCTCCATCCCCTGGCCCCTTCCTCCACACGGAGGAAGGGGAATCATTATTGTAATATACTGAACGCCAATGTAATATGGGCGCCTCCTTTAATCATTACCGTTTGCCGTTGCTTATTTTCACCTCCATCCCCTGGCCCCTTCCTCCACACGGAGAAAGGGGAACTCATTATTAATATGATGAATTTCAATGTATTACCAAAAACCCTTTCAATCATTACTGTTTGTCTTTTCTTATTTTCACCTCCATCCCCTGGCCCCTTCCTCCACACGGAGGAAGGGGAACTCTTTATAATATACTGATTATCAATGTAATATGGCCCCTCCTTTAATCATTACCGTTTGCCGTTGCTTATTTTCACCTCCATCCCCTGGCC
>CAZSDK010000019.1:0-22779 GCA_964605655.1 uncultured Bacteroidales bacterium | reverse complement strand
CCTCCTTTAATCATTACCGTTTGCCGTTGCTTATTTTCACCTCCATCCCCTGGCCCCTTCCTCCACACGGAGGAAGGGGAACTATTATGAATGCATCAATATATTTTCACCTGGAAAAGCCATTCTGTTAAGGCTATAACTTAACAAGAAGTAGCCTTCCTGTTTCGATTTGTTAAAATAGGGTAACTTTGTCTTTACCTGGGGCAAGACAAAGTGTCTTTTACCTCCATCCCCTGGCCTCTTCCTCCACACGGAGGAAGGGGAAAACAAATACTACCGAGTATGGTCTTACTCAGAGGAAGCGAATCGTATCCGATCTATTTCGGAGCAAGTCCTGAAATCATTAGAAGGGCAGGCATGCTTCGAAAGGAGATGACACCTGCAGAAGCGGTGCTTTGGGAAAAAATCAGGAATAAAAAACTGGATAGTTATAAATTCCGGCGTCAGCATCCAATTGGAATTTTCATTGCAGATTTCTTCTGCTATGAGGCGATGCTAGTCATTGAACTGGATGGGAGTATACATCACGAGGTCTCGCAAGGAGAGCGGGATATTGAACGCACCAGGATTATCAACCGCCATGGCATTAAAGTAATTAGGTTTTCTAATGAACAGGTATTGAACAATTTGGAATTCGTGTTGGAAGCAGTGCACAAGGAACTGACTTCAAGGGTTTTGTAGTTATCTATTCTGAAGATTCTGCTCCTCCCCCCGTGTGGGGGGAGGCAGGGAGGGGGGTAAACTAAGGAACAAAACTCCCATTCACATCCCCGGCACAAACTCCTTTGATATTCAACACTATATTGCTCCCACCTAAGTTGAACTGCGGTATCTCAAACACCCAGTCTCCCACCAGGAAAGAATTGATATAACCTGTAAACCTCCGGCTGACCGCCAGGGCGTCCACGGCATTCACCACCTGGTTGCCATCGACATTGGCTGCTGTCTTTCTTATCCCCCCCAGAGAATTTATCCCCACAAAATGCTGGAGGATGAGCAGGGCATCCGTTGCATTCACCCCTCCCCAGGCGCCCTGGCAACTGCACCTGATCTGGTAAGTGCCCGGTATAAGCAAAGGAAACTGGAACCCCCCCGACACGTTAGTGGTGGTCTGTGTGACCAGCGTATCGTTACGGTACAGTTTCACACTGACCTGGGACAAAGGTGTGCTCCCGGCATTGTCATAGCTCACCGTCCCGCTGATGCTGAACCCCTGGACATAGGTAAAGACCGTCTCATCCGACCATTCGCTCCACCGGAGGTTATCGTCACGGTACCTCACCCTCCATCCATAGGACTGCCCCAGGGTAAGACCAGAGCCAACTGCCACCGACATCAGATCGATGCCGGCATTCAGGTTGACGGGGTTGTAGTCAGGACTGCCGGAATCTCCGTACCAGTCTTCCAGGTTACGTATGCTGTCGAGGATGGGACTGTTGTAGTCGCCGGGGGTGGAGGTCAGTTGAAAATGAGAGCTCATCAGGGGTTTTGCACCGGAAAAAGTGCTTGCCGTCAGGACGACAGAACCGGTGGTCCCTTCCGAAGGAGTAAGGGCAACCGGTTTCTGAGGCCGGGATACGTTCAGGTCTCGCTGGAAAACATCCACCAGTTCACAGCCCAGAGGCAGGTTCGGGTGGCCCAGGCTGTAACAATAGCCTTTGTAGGAACGGGCAGAGACATCAATATCAATCAGCTGAAAACCAAAATGGTCCAGCGATTTGAAGGTGCCCGGGTAGTCGGTCTGGTTGGTATACATCCCCCAGCGGTCGAGGCCTCCGCCGGCACCCCCGCCGATCAGCACCCGGAAGTCACCGGAGTCGGCAGCCGACTCCCACACGGAATGCTCATAGGCATGGGTATGTCCGCAGGTATAAAAAGCCGCCTTTGAATACTCCGCCATACGAGCCAGGACGTGCTCCCTCACCCAGGTCGTGTTACCGTCGGGCCAGATCTCTGAATAGCCCGGCTGATGGGCATAGACAAACACAAAGTCGATGGCTGTGTCGGCCTCCGCCTGGGCAAGCTGGCCCACCAGCCAGTTCTCCTGGGTGGTAGTCTGGAAGTTGCCGTTGGTGTTCAGGGCGATGAACCGGGTGTTGGCCAGGGTGAAAGCATAATATCTTTCGGCATACGGTGACGAGGCTCCTTCCAGCGACTCATATTTCATGTACTGGTAGTAGTAGTCGCTTTCCATCTCATGGTTACCGATGGACACCATACAGGGAATATTGGCGGAGAGGTAGGAAAAGGGTTTGAAATATTCTTCCTCGAACAGGTCCAGAGTGACCCCCGATCCTACTATGTCGCCGTGGTTGATGACCAGCTGGACCTGGTTTTGAATGTCGTTGCCAAATAACTCCTTAATTTTCAGTTTGGCTTGTTTGACCACGGCCGTGCTTTTAGGGATGTCGGTCTGGTTGTCGCCGAACACCAGGAAACGCAGGTGGGCCCCCTGGGGCCAGGTGGCGGCCGGGGTCCGGAATTGGAAGGTATCCGACTGGCTGCTTCCGGAGAGGCATTGATAATAATATTGTGTGTTCGGGGTCAGACCGGTGAGTTGGACGGTATGCCAGTATTTGGTCCCTATCGTCTCATAGGTCCCGCCGGCCAGGGTTCCCATGGCAGCATTGGTGCCATAGTTCACCAGGGTGGTGGTGGTGGTGTTTTCGTGCCAGCTGATAAAGATCGAGGTCGGCGTGGGTGTCTGAAGGTAAGGAAGGATACCGGAGAGCACCGGGTCGATGTCATGTCCGTAGCCACCCAGGGCGCTCACCTGCTCAGGTTCCAGCACCCCCTGGAAGACCGCGCATACTGCTATGTCGATGGGTGCATCTTCTCCATTATCGTCGGCAAAGAAGTAGAAGAAGTCATTACCCGCCGAGGAGAGAAGGGAATATTCCCCGTCGAGGGCAAGGGAGCCACCGGCTTTCACGGGGATGCCGTCGAGGTAGATCATGTACTGGTTGACCAGGTCGGCGGTGATGACCAGGCGGTACCATTCGCCGGGGGTGACCGTGTAAGTAGTGTAACCCGGGCCGTTGGTGGTGCGGCCGATGGTGCCTGAGGGAGAGATGAACAGCTCCCCGTCGGTGGTGTTGGTAGCGTTGGTCTGGTAGAAACAATACCAGGGAGAGATTGCCGGAGCCCGGAAGTCGATCACCAGTGAATATTCGTTAACCTGGGTACCGCCGCCGTTGGCGGGGATGTTGTGAAAACACTTGTAATAGCTGCCAATGCCGATGTTGACCGCCAGGTCGCCGGCTGAAGGCCCGGGGATGGAGGTATGGGTGCCGGTAATCTGCAGGTTGGTGCCGAAGGTGGCCTGGAGCAGGTTGGCGGGGTCTTCGAACTCCCAGAGGCCTTTGAGGTTGCTCCAGGCGGCAGGGTCTATGTCAGGCGCCTGTGCAAAGGTGGCCTGGAGGAAGAAAAGGAAGCAGCAGCAAAGAAGGGAGAATGGTTTCATAAACGCAGGTGTATCCAGGCAAAGGTATGCTTTTATCCTCCCTGGGGTCCAATTTTGATTCCCACTTGTACGGAAAAGAAATAGGTTGTATTTTTGTCCTCTGAACGGTCTCGTGGCCGAGTGGCTAGGCAGCGGTCTGCAAAACCGTGTACAGCGGTTCGACTCCGCTCGAGACCTCAGAATAAAACCGTAATTATGTTGTTAATCAACTAGTTGCGGTTTTATTTAATATTTTTCTCGATATTCTCCTGACATTTTTTTAAGCACCATTTTTTTTAAGAGGGAACCGACATTTTCAAAATGTTGCCCCAAGGTTAAAATTGGAGAGGTCAGGTTACGTACTAAAAATTGTTCAGCGATTCATTCAGTGTTAATATTGTTTATTCTAGTCTTCAATTCGGAAATCCTTTCCATTAATTGGGAAAAAGGAAGAGATTCTCTGTAAATCATGCTTTTTTGCATCTGTTCGTAGTCTCTTCGCCACACATTCATTAAAACGGTGGGTGGTATTGGGTTAATGGACTTAGGTGCATGATTGGCATAATCAATTCCCCGGAGTCGGGTCATTGTCTGTCGATGTTTTACAATCTGCCAGTATAAATCTTTATCTGCCAAGGCTGCTAAACCATATTCAGTATCCATAATTTTTTCTATGTCATACAGATGTCTGCTCTTTCGTTCAGCATTGATTTTTGACACTGGTTTTTGAAACTCCTCATGCAACAAAAATATCTTCTCAAGAAAAGTACGTTCTGGAACAACAGTAGGAATGGTAATAACACTATCAGCGAAGTCTCTTCCATTAAAGGATTCCCCCACAAATGAACTGAAGCTGCGGTTCGATTGCGGTTCCATTAATGACCGGCTGCCCAGTTCAAGCATTACCCGTGATGCCAAATAGACCGACGGTTCTGTAACAGATGGATAATTTATTACAAACTTAACGGGGTCTTCATCAGCTGATTTGGTACTAACCAATTGAACATCAATATTATGAAATCCATTCTCCAGGAATACGCTTTTAAGTTGCGGTAAATATATCTCCGAAATATATTTGGCTGACTGTTTGCGAAGTCTGGATACCTGAGAACCTGTCATTATTCCTTCAAAACCAAGAAATTTTTTGTCTAATGCTAAATCTATATCTTCTGAAAACCGGTCAATAAGGTTCCATGCCTTGCTTAACGAAGTGCCACCTTTAAATACTGTGGTTGGTGCTATTTCAGTTTGGAAAACCAGCTCCAATGTCCGAACGACCCACCAGTCTTTTTCGACAGCGGCTGCTAACGGCAACCCCATCCGCCTGGCAGTTTCTTCAAAAATATTCCGCCTGTTCTGGTCCTTGAGTTTAAACCATGTATCTAATATGTCTTTATTCATGTGTAATTTGTTCGAGCACAGGTTTTAGAATTTCACGTATCCATGATGGTGCGAGGCGGATATCGTGTTCAAGACGTGTCCGTTTCTCCTTTTTTAGTAACTCTTGAATCTTACCAACCTCGTCCTCGGTAACATTTTCTTTTCCGATTGTTCTTAATGCCTGTATTGCCAATCCACTTATTTCACCAACAGTAGCAACATTTTTAGGTGTCGCTTTTTTGAAAGTAATGGTTAGTTTCCCAATGATGATCTTTCTGGCGGCGCCATCGGTCAAGTAAACTACATTCATTGGTACTTGAGTTGATAAGCCTAGGCGGTTTAAAGCATAAATGCCAGTTGGGACAATACGTGCCTTATCTCTTTTTGCTATCGCTTTTGCAATTTCATCCATGCTTGGTGTCGTTTTACCTATGATGTCATCTATCTGTGGCCGCACATAGATACCGGGGGCCACCCTGTCTAGTTCGCCAGAATTGGTTAAACGCTGCAAAGCCTTTTTAACTGCTTCTGTACTTCCATAATTAATGAAATTTTCCGCAAAAAAGAGCACACCTCTCCCTGCCTTTTTGATTCTGTTAAGTATTTTTATTTCAGTGCTTATAGTCATGTTTATTCCTATTTTTTGTCCCATATTTAGTAGATATTCGGGACAAATGTACTATTTTTTATGACACCTGTTAGGTTCGGGACATCCATATTGCTAATTTTGATATAGAGTAGGATAAAGCAAATGGTGCAAAATAGAGATGAATGGGGAAGCAGATGGTTCCGATGAACCCCGGCATCATTTCTTCCAATATTTTTCCGGTTCCCGGGCGGTGTTGATGACTCCCCAGAAAGAGATACTTTTTCATCATGGATATAGTGAACCAGATAAGGAAATGCTCTCAAAGGGTAACAGTGAACATCGTCATAACGGATTTGGAAAGCCGGGCTTCTCTGGATGATTACGAAAGCTTTCTTTACCTCAGAGTGAAATCTCTTGCCCAGTCCTTGTTGACAGCCGTTGTAGTAATCGATGGCCTGCTGTATGTCTTCGCGGGCCTGGGGACTAAGGAGCAATCTTTTGGCTTTTTGCATCAGAGGCGGAATGTATCCTTTACCTCATCCCAGTCGAGAAGGTCTTCCTTGCTGGTGTTTTTTATACGTTGCCGAACTATTTCTTTGTGTTCTTCCGGAATATCAAGGCTGCTTTGTTGTTCAATCCTTTTCACAAAGTCCAGTTTTTTCATCCATTCTATGAATACTTTCTCCTTATTATATGGTATGGTGATAGAGTAAGTCTTAAGATCTTCCCTGACCATGGCTTCTGATGCTGGTTCCTGAACCACTTCAAGGATGGAATATGTCTTCAACGCTTCCCTGACCATGGCCACTTCGGCCTCGTGACCCTCTATCTCCCCATAACGCCTTCTTGCCACATTCGAATTTCTGAAACTGGGATGTACAACAAGGACGACATTGGGGCGTATTTCATCTACAAAATGCACATTCTTGAAAAACGCCTTGCCCGCTTCATCAATGTTCTTAAAAGAGAAGTTCTTGCTCCAGGCTTCCAATTGATGACCTTTATCCGCACTTGCC
This sequence comes from uncultured Bacteroidales bacterium, assembly GCA_964605655.1. GTDB lineage: Bacteria > Bacteroidota > Bacteroidia > Bacteroidales > CAIXZF01 > JAKLIX01. The sequence continues at coordinate 16,352 of CAZSDK010000019.1, read as the reverse complement.
AGAAAGCGTGCCACCATGGCTCCCAGTGCAAGAATAAGTTTGGGTTTTTGAATCCTCAAGGTCTCCCTAAAAATTCCTGTACACGCTTTTACAAATCCGGGATTTTTCCATGCCGGGGATGGACCTGTTCCCACCATACCTGTCCTGACGCCCATTAAGGCATTGGTATAGAAACAATTATTCGGTTCGATTTCGGACGCCTCCAATAGGTAAAATATATTTCTCCAGGTACTCTGCTTCTTCCAAGCCGGATCATGTTCATCCTGATCCACCCAATGTTTGCATCCCCAATCCTGCCCAAGAACCATTACCTCCTTGTCGCTAATACTCTGGTCATCAAGGTCTAATAAACCCGTCCCGACAGGAAAAAAGGAAGGATGAAGCAGCACTTTCTTGTACTGATTCTCAATTCCTTCTGCATCGGGTAGGCCTCTGACAAGATCAAATAATGGGTCAAGTTCATTTTTCATAGGACGCTTTTCAGGTCATTTTTCTTGAAGTATTACCATTTAAAAGTAAACATAATCCAAATACGCTTTTAGAATCTGACCCATCGATTTTCTACCGTAATTTTGGTTCCATTGTTGTAACTGACCCATCTAATAAATGAAAACATCACTGATTACTTGCAGATCACCCCTTCTTATACTCTTTCTCTCTCTCATGCTTCCCCTGTTAGCGCCCGCTCAGGACAAGCTCTCCTTCATCCTCATCCAGGGAGAAGCCTCCTATACGGTCCAGCAGTCCAAAACCCCGGTGCCCCTGGTGAGGGCCGTGATCACCACCATCCCGGCCAGGGCTACGTTGAAAATGAACTTCGGCGCCCGGGGCATCGCCTTCGACGGGAAAAAGGCGCTGGAAATAGGGGGTGAAAAGGCGATGTCGCTCACGACCGAAGGACTGGCATCCAAAATAGATAAGGCCAGGGAAAGCAGCACCACCTCCCGCTTTCTCGAATATATGCAGAAACTCTATGCCGATAAAAAAGACCGGGAAGTTTCTGCAGGAACGGTCGGTGGGGCCGCCTCCCGGGGAAGCCTCCTCCCCGACCTGAACTATTCCCCTGAAGATGAAACGATTATAGTCAGCGACTCGGTCAGGCTGCACTGGCGCAGCGGGAAACTCCCCTTCACTGGCCACCTGCTGGTGTTTCGCCAGGAAAGTAAAGATACCCTCTTCAATGCCCCTCCCCCGGCCGACAGCACCCTGCTGCTTCCGCTGGTGAAGCCCGGCCGCTATGAATGGACCTACCAGCTCAGGCAACAGTCGACCATCGTGCAGTTTAACAATACCTTCCTTTTCCCGGAACCACCCAAAAGGATGGAGATACTCGCCCAGATCATTGAGTTTAAACTCCTGATGATCGACCTCAGCAAAGAAATGTCAGCCTCCCTGATGAGGGACTACCTGAAACATCACCATTATTATGTCATCCAACAGGATGTGACGGGTGATTAAACTGAGAAAGTCTTCCTGATCCTTTCCCAGATTACCGCATCATCTTCATCATCTGGATACTTTCCACAGCGACCCGCTGGTTGTAGTCATTACAAAGCTTCTGGTAGTTGAAGATGTCGATGATGGTTCCGATGAAACAGAGTCCGGCGGTCAGCAGGTACACGATCCCCAGTCCGAGCTCGCCCTGCATCATACGATGGACCCCGGCAATGCCTGCAAATCCAAGCAGGGTCAGGATGAGCATCATTTGGGGGTCGCGGCGCCTCCCCTGGTAAATCATGATAAATTGTCTTTTCTGATCCTCGGTCATCTCCTTGGTGATATCCTGAAGAAACATCATTTCAGCAGGACTCAGGTTCGGCAGGGTCATAAACAGGGCGTCCATGGGTGTCATTTTTATAAGGATAGTGTTTATTGGAAAGAATACGGTATATGCGGAGCAGGATGAAGAACAGGGCCGGTATGCCCAAAGGATGGGCATGTAGCGAGGCTGCCCACTCCCCCCTGAAAAGGAAACCGATGGCATGGCCCAGCCCGCAGCCCGGACAATGTTCCCATCCGGCCAGATGCAGGGGACATACCGTAAAATGGGAGGAGGCAGGGTCGGAAAGGGCCAACAACAGCATTCCACATACCCAGAAGATCAACTCCAGGTGATGGCGTAAAAACCTCAGTATACGATATCCCATGGCTTTCATCCGGAAATTTTCATTAAAGATACTCAAAAGTGATGAATGTTTTCATCATCTGTCAATGACGACTTTGCGGATACAGGCAGCCGTTCCATCTGTCACTTTAAGAATATAGACGCCGGGAACCAGGGAACGGACATCCAGGGAACAACTGTTCAAACCCACTCCTTCATTCGGAAGCACCAGGTTTTTCAAACGTTCCCCCAGCAAGTTGTAAAGGGCAGCCTTCAGCGGATGACCGCTGGTGTTGGTATATTGAAGGGTCAGTTGGCCGGAGGCTGGATTGGGAAATACCGCCAGCAGGAAAGCAGGATTTCCCTGGTCCGGCATGCCGATGGGAGATTCCCCGAAATACTGGTACATCACCTGCTCCACAAAAGTCCTGGCTTCCGGCAGCTGCATGTAATATAAGGGAAAGCTGAGGGTCACGACCTTCCAGGGGGCATTCTGGGTCATCACCCCTACGGGCATGCCGGTCATCCCTCCCTGGGGGGTAGCGCTGTCGTAACCACTGCCATAGGTGTAGATGATCGTCCCGAGTGGATTGGGATAGAGGGCTTCTATATGGGAAAGATGGTGGTCCAGGTTCGCCATGGTCTTGCTGGTGTCGGTCTGCAACATGGGGAAAGTAGTGTTGTAAGGCACTGCCGTATTGAAATAGGAGGCTGTCTGAAGGTCATGGGTCTGTATCTGTAAGTAATCGTATATGAAGTTGCCTTCCGACCAGCTGACGGGATAATAGCTTAGCTTAAAGATCGCTTTCTCGGGCTGGTAGACGGTGAACAGGATGTTACCTCCCAGCCTCAGGTATTTCACCACCTCCGGCATGAAACGGTTCAGGACGGTAATGGTGGTTTGTTTGTTGATATGCCATAAAACCGAGGAATACTTGCCGAGGTCGGCCAGGCTGATCTTCTGTTCCATAAAGGCATCATATTCTGAATATTGAAAGGAAGCCAGGGTCTGTCGGTAAAAGGCATCCACAGTGGTATCCTCGGGGTTGAGGATACCGCCTTCGCTGTCGTCGACGATGAGGATTCCCTGGTCCATGGTCACCAGCACCGGTTTATCGTGGACGATGGCGGCGGGCCCGTTCATGCTGTCGTTGTTCATGGCTGAGACGGCAAAATAGTAAACGGTATCGGGTGAAAGGCCGGTGAAGGTGTAAGAGGTATCGGTAGTGGTCACCTCCTGGTAGAAGGTGTTGGGAAGGGTCCCCTTGCGCACTCTGTAACAGGCGATATCCGACTCAGGGTTGGGGCTCCACCGGGGTATCAGCGAGTTCCCCGTCCCCGGATTGAAGACATCCAGCTTAACGGGTGAGGGATACTGGTCGGCCATCAGCAGGGTTCCCATGGTCACCCGGGTGATATCGGCACAATAGGGAATGTTACAGGTGGAAAGCTGGTCGTTGGGTGTATGATAGTAAGGGGTGAATTCATCAGAAGAAAAATACAGGGAGGGAAATCCGGCTGCATAAAAGGCATAACTGTCGGATCCCTGGGAGTTGCCGGTGCTGGTATCGGGCTGAAGCAGGGTATAACCCTGGGCGGCAGCACGGGCCATATCTCCCAGCCATCGTGACCCGGAATACTGGTTGACGTTGAAGACCCATGAGGTGGTGTCCTGATAGTAGGAGACCATGTCGTTATTCAGGTAAGCCTTGACGTTATCGTGGTTATTGTAGGCTTGAATGACGTAGTTGAAACTGCCGTTCAGTCCTCTCTCCTCCCCAGCCCAGGCGGCAAAGGTGATGCTGGTCTTGGGGACATAACCCGTAGATTTCAGCACCCGGGCGGTCTCAAGAGTGACGGCAATAGCTGAGGCGTTGTCATCGGCTCCCGGAGCGGTTATATAAGGATCTCCGCCGGAATAGATGATAGCATCATAATGTCCGCCGGTGATGCAGTTCATCTGCGGGTCCAGGCTTCCGTCGAGGGTGGCAAGCACATTGTATTGCCATGAGGTATCAAGGATACCGCTGTTGAGGGGCCACTCCTCCACACATTCAAAGGAGTCGAGCCGGGCGTTGGTAAATCCGAAAGACAAAAACTTCTGCCGGATCCATTCGGCTACTTCTCTGTGGTTGGCTGCCAGCATGAATCGGGTACCGAAGCTCACCAGTCCCTGCATGTATGAGTAGATACTGTCGTTGTTTACCTGGCTGGTCGTCAGCAACAGCACGGAATCCAGCACCGACGAATCAAGAGGGGCCATGACAACAGCTTCCGGCCGGGTTTCCCGGCTGAAATCAATGGCCGGCAATGAGGATGGAATGTTGATTTCTTCCTGAGCCTGCAGGAATAAACCGGAAAACAGCAGAATCAGCATGGACAGCAAAGGTTTCATGGCTTCAATTTTAATTATGATCACAAGGATTTAATCAGCTTTTTTGCAGCCACTGTTTTTCCTCAGTGACTTTAAACATCAAATTTCATCAGTTACTTCCGGATTTTTGAAATATAATATACCATCAGGCGTAAAACCATGCCGGAACCTTTTTTTCATGCTTTTTCCCGTTCAGGGATGAAATTTACGCATTCAACAGGAAAATCTTCTGTTTCACCCTGATTTTCGCACTTTGGAACTTGTTGTTTACATTTGTTATTGTCAAATCAGGTCCCTCAACCAGGATATTGTCAATTGTAAACATTGCTGATGGATATAGTATACCAGCTGCTTTGCAAAGGTAAACAACGCAAAAAATTCAAAGAAGTATTCTGATTACCAGGAAAGTAGTAATTTCACTTTTTATCCTTCCCCTTTTTTAATATGATCACCATGGAAAAAATGAATACGACAGACCCCATTACGCGGAAATTGCCGAAGTCAGGTCACCGTGCCTGGAAGGAGACCAGATCGATGATCATCATCACCTTTGGTCTCATCATTTATGCCCTGAGCTGGACGGCCTTCCTTATTCCGTCACACATCGTTGGCGGAGGGGTGGCCGGTATTGCCACCCTGATCTATTTTGCCACCGGGTTCCCGGTGGGTATCAGCCTGCTGATCATCAATGCGGTGCTGATCCTGGCTGCCATACGGATACTGGGCACCTCTTTCAGCATCAAGACCATCTTTTCCATCCTGGTCCTATCCGGAGTCATGACCTTCCTTCAGTGGTACATTACCAAGCCCGTGGTCGACGACCGTTTCATGAGTGCCATCATCGGCGGGATCCTGAGCGGCTTCAGCATCGGGCTTATCTTCACCCAGGGCGGCAGTACCGGCGGGACAGATATCATCGCCATGATCGTGAACCACTACCGGAACATCAGCCAGGGCAAGATGCTTCTGCTGTGTGACGTCTTCATCATCGCCTCCTCTTACCTCATCTTTCATTCCATCGAGATCATCGTCTACGGTTATGTCACCATGGCCGTGACCTCCTATGTCATCGACCTTTACCTGACCGGATCCAAGCGTTCTCTTCAGATCTTCGTCTTCTCCAGGGAAAACAAGCTGATCGCCGACCGCATCGGGAAAGATATCGGCCGTGGGGTCACTTTTCTTAAAGGGAAGGGATGGTACTCGGGAGAGGACACAGAGGTGATCATGGTGATCATCAGGAAATATGAGTCAGCCATGGTGTTCAGGACGATCAAGGAGGCAGACCCGGATGCTTTCATCTCGGTGGGGACGGTGATGGGGGTTTACGGAAAGGGGTTCGACAGGATCAAATAATTGCTCAGCTTTTCCTGTAAAACAGGTATTGGCTGATAAACACCAGCAGGAGGGTCACACTGCTGTTGGCCACGACTTTGAAGAGGGTGAAGAAAAACTCCCTGAACTGGAATACCTCCATGTAGAACAGGAAGCTGTGATGGATCAGGATCAGCACCCCGGAATAGGAGAGGAACCAGTTGAATCCCAGGTCTTTGATCCCGGGTCTCAGTCCGGGCTCATATTCCTTCCTGGAGGTCAGCAACCTGAGTATGGCCGGCCTGCTGTATGCCATAAGAGTGCAAGCGCCTGCATGCAGCCCGAAGGAGTTGGAGAAGGCATCCATGGTGAGCCCCATCAGGAAAGAAAAAGCCAGGAGCTGCCATCGCGGCGTCTCAAAAGGCAGCAACAGGATGAACAGCACGTAAAGGTAGGGGTTGATAAAACCCAGGAAATGGATGCGGTTGAGGATCACCACCTGGATGGCAGCCAGCACCAAAAAGCGGACTATATTTCTGATCACCTGGTTATTCATCGACCTTGAATTTTTCCAGGTCCATTTTTTCATCGCTGAAGAAATCCCTGATCACATATACATGGCTCACCCTTTTGTAATTCTGTGAGAACTTCAGGGTGATGTCGTAGAAGTTGTACCCTTTGTCCACCTGGAAGCTCTGGATGGTACCAATCATCAGGTTGGGAGGGAAGATATGGGAGAACCCGGAGGTGACCACTGTATCTCCTTTGCTGATCAGGACGTTGGCGGGGATATCCATCAGCTGTCCCACCGAGTAATCTGTTCCCTTCCAGGAGATGGTCCCCACAAAACCGTTCTTCTTAATCCTGGCCGAGATTTTCGTTTGTTTGTGAAGGAGGCTGATCACCCAGGAGAAGTTCTCTGATACTTTAGAGACGATGCCCACGATGCCTTCGGGGGAGATCACTGCCATATCGGGCTGTATGCCATGTTTGCTTCCTTTGTTGAGCATCAGGTAGTTGTTGCGGGTGTTCACCGTATTACTGATCACCTGGGCATTGATATACGAGTACTGCTGGTGTTTGGCTGTATCCTCCACCCGGAAGGTATTGGTATCGACCAGGAGATAGGAGGAGAGCAGCTGAGAACGGAGCCGTGCATTTTCTTCAGCCAGGGCTTTGTTGGCTTCTTTCAGGTGGAGGTACTGGGTCACGGCGTTCACCCTGGCCTGGACCGACCCGGTCATTTCACTTACTCCATTGATGACCCGTGTGTGCTGGTACTGGTTCGATTCCACCATAAGGAGAAAGCAGATCACTTCCAGCAGGAGGAACAGGAAAAAGAAATGGTAGCGGAGCAGGAAGGAGAAAAAATAGCGCATGGCGAGGCCGTATTAGCTGAGCCCTGCTATTTGATCAGGAAGTTGAACTTATCGAAGTTCTTGAGGGCGATGCCGGTGCCACGGGCGACGGCGTGTAGGGGGTCTTCGGCCAGGTGCACGGGCAACTTGGTCTTCATGTGTATCCTTTTATCCAGTCCCCGGAGCAGGGCGCCGCCGCCGGCAAGGTAGATACCGGTACGGTAAATATCGGCCGACAGCTCGGGCGGGGTCATCTCAAGGGCGTTGAGGACGGCGGTCTCAATCTTGGAGATGGACTTGTCGAGGGCATGGGCGATCTCAGTGTAGTTGACCAGGATCTCCTTGGGGATGCCGGTGAGCATGTCACGACCATGGACCGGGTAGTCGTCGGGAGGATTTTCAAGGTCGGTGATGGCGGCTCCGACTTCGATCTTGATCTTCTCGGCCGTACGTTCCCCGATATTGATATTATGCTGTTTGCGCATATATTCCTCGATATCGACATTGAAGTCGTCGCCGGCGATACGTATCGACTTGTTGTTGACGATACCGCCCAGGGCGATGACCGCGATCTCGCTGGTCCCGCCACCGATGTCGATGATCATGTTCCCGGTGGGTTCCAGCACGTCGATCCCGATACCGATGGCGGCAGCCATGGGTTCATGGATGAGTCGGACCTCCTTGGCCCCGGCCTGTTCGGCGGAGTCTTTCACCGCCCTTTCTTCCACTTCGGTAATACCGGAAGGAATGCAAATTACCATTTTGAGTGCGGGAGGAAAGAGGCTGCGACGGATGCCGACCATCTTGATCATCTCCCTGATCATGGCTTCGGTAGCCTGGAAGTCGGCGATCACACCATCTCTCAGCGGCCTGATGGTCTTGATGTTCTCATGCGTCTTTCCATGCATCATCATGGCCTTTTTTCCCACCGCGATGATTCTGCTGGTGGAACGTTCCATAGCCACAATGGAGGGCTCATCCACTACGATCTTGTCATTGTAAATGATGATAGTGTTGGCAGTCCCCAGGTCAATGGCGATCTCTTTGGTAAGAAAGGAGAAGAGTCCCATATATATATCTTTAATTTCTCAATGTTTAAAATGACGGTATCCTGTGAATACCATCTTCATGCCGTGTTCATCGCAGTATTTGATCGAATCCTCATCCCTGACGGACCCACCCGGTTGTATCACCACGTCGACACCTTCTCCATGAGCGATCTCCACACAGTCGGCAAAAGGGAAAAAAGCATCGGAAGCCATCACTGCGCCAACCAGCGAAAATCCGAAACTTTTGGCCTTCACGATGGCCTGTTTCAAGGCATCAACCCTGGAGGTCTGGCCGACACCACTCGCGAGGAGCTGGTTGTTTCTGGCCAGGACGATGGCGTTTGACTTGGTATGCTTCACCAGGATATTGGCAAAAAGAAGGTTGTCCTTTTCTTCCTTGGTGGGCTCCAGGCGGGTTACTGCCTTCAAATCCCCGTATGTCTCCCGTTTCAGATCTTTATCCTGCCCGATGACTCCGTTGAGTACCGATTTGAACTGCCTTTCAGAATACTGCCACGGCTTTGTCTGCAAAATTATTCTATTTTTCCGTGAAACAAGAAGTTCCAGTGCATTTTTTTCGTAACCGGGGGCCAGCAGGATCTCGAAAAACAGATGGTTGATCTCCTGTGCCGTCTCCATGTCGATAACCCTGTTGGTTGCAAGAACCCCGCCATAAGCCGACACAGGGTCACCTGCAAGGGCGTCGAGGTATGCCTGGCGAAGTTCCGGCCTCACCGCCACACCACAGGCATTGGTATGTTTGATAATCACGAAGGCAGGGTCTTTGAACTCCCCGGCCAACGCCAAAGCGGCGTCAATATCGACAATGTTGTTATAGGAAATGGCCTTCCCGTTGAGCTGGTCAAAGATCTCACTGAGATCGCCGAAATAAAAACCCTGTTGATGAGGGTTCTCGCCGTATCTCAAACCAGTATGTGCGGTGATGCTGGTCTTGAAAGCAGGGATCCCTTCTTCCCTGTTGAAATAGTTGAAGATGGCCGTGTCATAATGAGAAGAGACCAGGAAGGCTTTAGCTGCAAATCCTTTGCGGTCGTCGAGCTCTGATGCTCCTCCTTTTTCTTCCAGTAATTGAAGGAGATCAGGATAATAGGCCGAGGAGGGAACGATGATCACATCCTCATAATTCTTGGCAGCAGCCCTGATCAGCGAGATCCCGCCGATATCGATCTTCTCTATCACCTCCTTAAGAGCAGCCCCCGAAGCCACGGTCTGTTCAAAAGGATACAGGTCCACGATCACCAGGTCGATCTCAGGAATCTCATAGTCTTTTAACTGAACGAGGTCTTCGGGCACGGACCTGCGGGCCAGGATCCCTCCGAACACCTTTGGATGCAAGGTCTTTACCCTGCCTCCGAGAATGGAGGGATAGGTGGTCAGATCTTCCACCTTTGTAGCCGGAATGCCCAGGCTAAGGATGTATTCGTAGGTGCCGCCGGTACTCAGGAGCTCCACATGGTCCTGGAACAGTTTCTGAAGAATAATATCCAACCCTTCTTTATAATACACCGACACTAATGCACGTTTTATTGGTTTCATTATGGGAATTTATAGATGATACATTGTGAACGGTTGAAACCAGTGACTTATAATCCAGGAACTTGTCCCTTATACACCGGTTCTTTTCCTGAGTTGCAATGTTATTAAAAAACATGCTAAGAATCCTCCTCCAAAGGATTTAAATTTCTGTTGCATTCTTTAATTTAGCCGAAAAATAAACCATGGGCCAACGATACCTACTCCTGATCAAACTGCTGCGTGAGAGCTATATCATGGCCCTGAATGCCATTATCGTCAATAAACTCAGGACCCTTCTTTCACTTCTGGGCATCACCATTGGCATTTTTTCCATCATCTCGGTGTTCACGGTCTTCGACTCCATTGAACGGCAGATCAGCAGCAGCATTGCCTCTTTGGGCAATAATGTTCTGTATATCCAGAAATGGCCGTGGTTTATGGGTGGAGGGGAATATCCCTGGTGGAAATACATGAAACGGCCTGAAGCCACCCTGGAGGAGATGGATCTGCTGAAGAAAAGGAGCATGGCAGCCGAGACCTGTGCTTTCCTTGTTGGCACCAACCGCATGGTGAGCGCCAGCAACAACCAGATCGAGAATGTCAGTATCCAGGGAGCCAGTCATGACTTCGACAAGATCTGGAATTTTGAGCTTAGCGACGGCAGGTACTTTTCGGCCATCGAATCATCTTCCGGCAAACCAGTTGCCATCATAGGATCTAACATTGCCACCAACCTCTTCCAGGGTCTCGAACCCGTCGGAAGAAAAATCAAGATCTGGGGAAGAAACATTGAGGTTATCGGCGTATTTAAGAAAGAAGGCAACGACAATTTCGGCGACTCCAACGATGAACTCGTGCTGGTCCCGGTGGCTTTCGCCAGGAATTTCATCAACCTCAACAGAGATGATGCGGGTACCGCCCTGATGGTCAAGGCAAAACCAAATGTATCCAATGAAGAACTGAAAGACGAGCTGATCGGGATCATGCGGTCGATACGGAAACTGAAGCCCAGTGCGGAAGACAACTTCTCGATCAACGAAAGCACCCTTATTACACAGGGTTTTGAGCAGGTCTTCAGTGTTATCGGAATGGTAGGCTGGATCATCGGAGGATTCTCGTTGCTGGTAGGTGGTTTTGGTATCGCCAATATCATGTTCGTCTCGGTCAAGGAAAGAACCACCATCATCGGAATACAGAAATCCCTGGGCGCCAAAAAATACTTCATTATGCTTCAATTCCTTTTTGAAGCGGTATTCCTTTCTGCTTTCGGGGGTATCCTCGGACTGATCATCATCTGGCTGGGGACCCTGCTCATCGCGTATTCCTTCGACATGACCCTGCTGCTCACGGTAAAGAACATCGTGCTGGGCATGGGTGTCTCTATTCTTATCGGACTTGTCTCGGGAATTATCCCTGCCTGGAATGCTTCCCGCCTGGACCCTGTGGAAGCCATACGCTCGACAGGTGCCTAAATCACTGATTTCTTGTGACTTATTTTTTTATTACGTAATTAGTATTATTTATCAGTTATTCCATGTAACTTTGCTTTAGCGAAAAATAGGGTCTTTTTTATTCCAAAATTGATATCCATTTGCATCTAAAAGCATAAAAAGCAAACCATGGAAAAAAGATGGATGGTAAAACAAGAAGGTGATCAGGTTACCATCGAAGGGTTAGCTGCAGCATTGGACATGGATATGAACCTGGCCAATCTATTGGTCCAGAGAGGGATAACGTCCTTCGATGAGGCAAAGGCCTTTTTCAGGCCCAGTTTGTCGGCGCTCCACGATCCCTTCCTGATGAAAGACATGGACCTTGCGGTAGAAAGGATCAGGCAGGCCTTCGACCGGCAGGAAAGGATACTGGTTTACGGAGATTATGATGTCGACGGCACTACTGCGGTAGCCCTCGTTTACACCTTCATCCACAGCCTTTACCCTCAGGTGGATTTCTATATTCCCGACCGGTATTCTGAAGGCTATGGCATCTCCTACCAGGGAATAGATTTTGCCGAAGAGACCGGTGTGAAGCTGATCCTGGCCCTGGACTGCGGTATCAAGGCTATAGAAAAAGTCGAGTATGCCAAGTCAAAAGGGATCGACCTGATCATCGGGGACCACCACCGGCCAGGGGACGAACTCCCTGCTGCCAGCGCCGTACTGGACCCCAAGAGGGCTGATTGCCAGTACCCATACAAAGAACTTTCCGGATGCGGCATCGGTTTTAAACTATGTCAGGCTTTCGCTCAAACAAACGACATCCCTTTCAAGAAACTGGAGAAATTCCTCGACCTAGTGGTGGTCAGCATCGCCTCCGACATCGTACCTATCACCGGCGAAAACCGTATTCTGGCCCACTTCGGACTGAGATTACTGAACACGCACCCCAGGCCCGGACTGGAATCCATACTGTTGTTCAGTAATATCAAAAGGAAAGACTTGTTCTCGAACACCAGCAACGGACAGTCGCTTTTCAACAAAGAACTCACCATCAGTGACCTGGTGTTCCTGGTAGGACCAAGGATCAATGCTGCAGGACGTATCGAAAGCGGCAAAAATTCGGTGGAGCTGCTCATCTCGGAAACCCTGGAATCTGCCCTCACCATCGCCGACCAGATCAATAAAAACAACACCGAAAGAAAGAACCTCGACAACCTCATCACCCAGCATGCCCTCGATATTATAAAGCAGGATAAAGACCAGAGTGGCCAGAAGACCACCGTGGTCTACCATCCCGACTGGCACAAGGGAGTCATTGGTATCGTCGCCTCCAGGCTGACCGAGTATTATTACCGTCCGACCATCGTCCTCTCCAAATCCAGCGAACTGATCTCAGGATCGGCCAGATCGGTCAAAGACTTTGACATTTACGACGCCATCGATGCCTGCAGCGAACTGCTGGAACATTTCGGGGGACATAAATACGCCGCAGGACTGTCGCTGAAACCAGAGAATTTCGAAGCCTTCAGAAAGAAGTTTGAGGAAATCGTCTCCAATACCATCACTGAAGACATGCTCACCCCTGAGATTGAGATTGATACCATCTTGGATCTCAAAAATATCAACTCAAAGTTTTACCGCCACCTGAAACAATTCGCCCCTTTCGGACCGGGCAACATGTCGCCCGTATTCCGTACCGACGGAGTGGTCGACACCGGCTATGCACGTATCGTCGGGAACAATCACCTGAAGCTTACGGTGGTACACCCCGATATTTCAGGATTCCCGTTGCCCGCCATCGCCTTCCAGCAAGGTCAGTATTATGAGCAGGTAAAATCAGGTGCCAGGCTCAGCATCTGCTACCACATTGAGGAAAACGAATGGAACGGGACCACCTCACTGCAGCTCAACATCAAGGATATGAAGATCTGTTGATCTTACCCTCAGATAAAAGCCGCAAAGTTAATTAAAACCCTTATAATCAACACTATACCGAAAATCACGAGGATAATTCCAACCATGTGATTGATCTTAGCCAGGACCTTAAGATTGAGGTAGGCTTTGATCTTGTTGGCAATAAAACATTTCAGGAGGTCGGTCGACAGGGTGGTGACCAGGATTCCGGTGAAGAACATATAGATGGATGTCGTGTCGACGCCAAAATTGGAAGTAGTACCCACAACCACACCCATCCAGAAGATCCAGATAAAGGGATTGGCAAAATTCAGAAAAAAGCCTTTGAGGATATATGTCAGGGGGCCAGGTTTTTTTATTTGTTGAAGGTACTCGTCTTCCATATGGACTTTTCTCCGAAACGTGACGATACCAAAGACCACGAGAATGGTTCCGCCAATCATTCCAAAGACAAGCGAATTCTGTCCTTCATAGATGATCTGTGAGGCTCCCAGGTAGCAGAGCATCAGCAGTGAGGCATCACTCAGGAAGATCCCTCCGGCAAGGAATAAGCCTGAACGGAATCCCCGGTGAATGCTTGTCTGTATCAGTGAAAAGAAGGCCGGCCCGGTCAGAATGGCAATGGTGAAACCAATTACGATACCTTCTAGCAGTGGATGGAACATAAGGGGTTACTTCTTAAATGGTTTAATGAACTCTTCCCACTCCTTTTGCATCTCCTTTTTCAGTACCCTGGGAAACTTATGCTGGCCGCCTTCCTTCTTTTTCAACTTCATCCATTCCAGGAAACAAGCAGTAGGCAGGATCTCCACCTGCACTTCCCTGATGGCAGCAATTCTTTCAACCCGGTAATCATCGTTGAGGACTTTCAGGTTCTCATCGATATATTCTCTGGCCTGCTCCGCCGGTATCAGGCTGTCAGTCCCGAGGTACCAACGGTGAGCAAACATGTTGTCGAACCTGACTCCGGCCACGGTAAATTCACGGATCTCGACATTCATCTGATGCTCCAGCATTTCCACGGCACGGTTCATATTCTCCTGTGAAAGATGTTCACCACAGAGATTCAGGTAGTGTTTGGTCCTTCCCGTGATCTGGATCTCATTGAGTTCTAAAGAAGAGAATTTAATAGTATCTCCGATAAGATATCTCCAGGCCCCGGAACAGGTACTGATCAGAAGGGCATACTCCTGGTTCTCTTTCACCTGGTCAAGAGTCAGGGTTGTCGGTTTCTCAACCATATTGCCTGTTGAATCGAAATTGCCTTCATTAAAGGGGATGAACTCATAAAACAGCCCGTTATCCAGCACCAGTTCCATGGATGAAGTATTGGGGCGGCTTTGATAAGCAATAAATCCCTCAGAGGCGAGATAGGTTTCCATATATGTAAGGGGCCTGGCCAGGAGTTTTTCAAATCCTTTGGCATAAGGGCCGAAAGAGACACCTCCGTGAACGTAGACGGAAAGGTTAGGCCAGATGTCATGAATGGTCTTCAGATGGTATCTTTCGATAATCTTGTCCATGAGTACCTGCAGCCAGGCCGGCACACCCACGATAACGCCTATGTCCCACTCGGGTGCCTTCCTGATGATCTCCTCGAGCTTGGTGGTCCATTCCCTTTCCCTGGAGATTCTCTTCCCGGGCTTATAAAAATGCTGAAACCAGAAGGGCAGGTTTCCTGCCGTGATGCCGGAGAGATCTCCTTCAAAGAAGGTCCCGTTGAAGTGCAGGTGCGTGGACCCACCGAGCATCAGAATGCCCTTTTCGTAAAACTCGACCGGAAAATCGTACTGGGAAAGAGACAGCAGTTGACGGATGCTGGTCTTTTTAATGGCCCTGACCATGTCGCCGGTGACCGGGATCTGTTTGCTTGAAGCTTCCGAGGTCCCTGAACTCAGGGCAAAGTACTTCACCCTGGAAGGCCAGCAGACGTAAGCTTCTCCATTCAGCGACCGGTACCACCACTTTTTATAGATGGAGTTGTAATCAAATACGGGCACTTTCTCCCGGAAAGACTCCACCAGGTCGGGTTGTTTGAGGATATCCACAAATCCATAATGTTCCCCGAAGGAGGTGAACTGGGCTCTCTTCAATAGTTTCCGCAAGGTTCGCTTCTGTTGCTGCCATCCATCCTGTTCCCGGGTTAGTTCCAGGTTCGGCATCTTACTTTTCAGTTCAATGGCAGTTTTAATGATGGATCCGAGCAGAGGCATAAGTCGGTTTTAAGAAAGCTGCTAAATTAAAAAAAAAACTTACTAATTTTATTGCTGAGAAAGCCTTACCGATGAGAGTATTCGGAAGAATCATACGTGTGTTGCTGTGGATGGTTGCATTTCTGGTCGTCCTGACAGCCCTGGGATTTGCCTTTCTGACCTGGAAAGATTACAGGCCTGCGGCCGAAGAAGCCGCTGACACAGGAGGCAAAGCGATGCTTTTGCCCGACACCTGTCATGAGCTTTTATTCCTTAGCTGGAACATTGGGTATGGCGGCCTGGGAAAAGCAATGGACTTTTTTTATGATGGGGGTAACAGGGTGATCCCTCCCCTGGAAGAGTATCAGCGTTCCCTTAACGGGATCTTCAATCTCCTCACTTCTATAGACACCCTTGATTTCATTCTCATCCAGGAGGTAGACCGGAGTTCGGCGCGAAGTTATTTTACCGACCAGAGTGAGATCCTGACCAGGAACAGTGTGGGTTTCTTCCATGCTTATGTAAACAATTACAAAGTACCTTATGTCCCTTTTCCCCTTTCCCGTCCGATGGGTAAGGTCGAATCAGGTTTAATGAATGTTTCTAGATTCCAGCCGTCCCAATCACAACGTATTGCCTCCATGGCCAATTTCCCGTGGCCTAAACGACTGTTTTTCCCCGACCGTTGTCTGTTGGTACAGAGGTTTCCTGTTCAGTCGGGAAAAGAGCTGGTGGTGGTGAACTTCCATAACTCTGCCTGGACGGAGGGGGAAGCCTTGAGGGTGCGGGAAAGGGAACTCATAAAAAAGACAGTGCTTTCAGAATATGCCAAAGGAAACTATGTCGTGGCCGGGGGTGACTGGAACCAGAATCCTCCAGGGTTTAACCCTTACGCTTTTCATTCGGGAGAAAAAATTGTAAGCAAGGGGAAATGCCTGGACGCTGATTTTTTGCCACCGGGATGGCAATGGTGCTGGGATAAAACCCGTCCTACCAACCGGGATGTGGACCAGGCCTACTATTCAGGCAAGACGGCCACAACGGTCATCGACTTTTTCATCTGTTCCCCCAA
>CAZSDK010000018.1:0-97430 GCA_964605655.1 uncultured Bacteroidales bacterium | reverse complement strand
ACGGACTTGGCACGGCGCAAGAGAGTGCCGATTGCAGAGTTGCCAAACAATTCTGAACTCCGAACTCTCGATATTCTGAACTCATTTGTGGCGTCCTCGCTACGTCCTTACTATATTCCGGCATCTTGCCGAAGTTATTGTTATCCGCGGATTACGCAAATAGGCACGGATTCTGTCCACGAATTGCACGAATTACCACAAGTTATAATTTAAGAAGTCTTTTGTGATATGAGCTTCCCCGAAGGGGAATAATTTGAATAACCGCGGGTGAAACCCGTGGAAATGAATCCCTCTTCCCCTCCCAGCCCGGAAAGGGCTGAACTCCTTATGCTATGGAAAATAACTTTCATGGATCTGTATTCCAGATTCCTCTATTAGTCTTTGTATTCCTCCGCAAATGTCTCCCTATGATGGTGTTTCTGCTATCTTTTGTTCGGAAAACGATGTGGTAAAGGATCTGGCGATAGCTTGTCATGGTGATGCATTTTGTTCAGCCCCTTCAGGGCTGGTGTATAGGGTTGCTGTCTGGTCCACGGGTTGTCACCCGTGGTTATTCATCTTTAGTCCTTGCAGGACTGATGTAGGGGTTTGGTCCATTCCCCTGCTGGGCGTAGCTTGCTACGCTCTGCGCCACCAAAAGTTGAGCAAAGTGAGAGGTTACACTTAACAAAAAGGTAAAATTAAAGTTTCGGCAAGATGCCGGAAAAAAGAAAAGCGTAGCGAACGCTACGCTTAACAAATATTGCAGAGTTGCCTGAAAATTCTGAATTCTGAACTCTCGATATTCTGAACTCCAATCGTGGAGTATAGGGGAGTCGAACCCCTGACCTTTAGACTGCCAGTCTAACGCTCTAGCCAACTGAGCTAATACCCCGTAAGAGGGCACAAAAGTAGAACATTTTTTTCAACAAGAAAAAAATTTGTGAGGACTATACCCCGGTGGGCTTGTAAATATTTGAAAACAGACGGGAACTTTCAGCACGCTGACGTACTTTTGGAAAAATTTGACTTATGCCTGTCAAGAGAATCTTCACCGGTATCCGAGTCCAGGTCGAAAACACACTGCTCACCTGCATTGAAGCGCTGAGGAAGGGACTGGACGAAGAGAAGATCAAGTGGGTGGAAACCGACAAGATGCACCTGACACTCTGGTTTTTCGGTGACACCCAGGTCAGCGCTCTTCCCTCCATCGGTGAGCAGCTGCACCTCGCCTGCCGGGAGATACCACCATTTCATTTTGAGCTGGAAGGATGCGGCTATTTTGGCAAGAAACGCCAGCCCAGCGTGCTCTGGGTGGGGATGAAGGTCCCCTTTGCCATGTCGGAACTTCATCAAAATATAAAGATACGGCTGGCGGAAATTGGCATCAGGGGCGAAGAAAGGGATTTCAGGCCTCATCTTACCCTGGCCCGCATCAAAGAAATCAGGGATACAGACCGTTTTCACTCCCTGATCAGCACTTTCAGCGACCAGCATTTTCAAAGCTGTGAGGCCCGGGAAATAGTCCTTTTCGAGAGTATCCTCCGTCCGCAGGGACCTTTGTATCTTCCTCTCCAAACTTTTCAACTCCAAGCTACATGATCCCTTCGATAATCAAAGATCAATGCACCGCCTACCTGAAAGAACACCATGCTCCCCAATGTGAGGTGCGGCAGTCGCATCTGCTGGGCGGCGGCGATATCAACACGGCATACCGGCTGGAGACGACCACTGGTGACTTCTTCGTCAAGTACAACTTTTCCTCCCTGTACCCCGGGATGTTCGAGACCGAGTCGCAGGGACTGATGAAACTCACCGGTACCGGTGAACTGCGTGTTCCACAGCCGATATGGGTCGGTCATGCCGGTAAATATTCCTTCCTGCTAATGGAATATATCTGGCAGGGGGGCTTTAAGCCGGACTTCTGGATGGATTTCGGCCGCAAGCTGGCCAGGATCCACCGGCATACCAGCCGTATGTTCGGACTGCCTTACGACAACTATATTGGTTCCCTCAGGCAGTCGAACCAGGCGCATGAAACCTGGGCATCGTTCTTTATCGAAGAAAGGATAGAAAAACAACTGCAATTCGGTATGGAACATGGCACCCTGCCCAGGAGCCTTTCCCGGAGTTTTCAAAACCTTTACCGCCGGCTCCCGGACCTGATCCCGGACGAACCTCCCGCCCTGATTCACGGCGACCTCTGGAGTGGTAATTTCATCACCGACCCTGAAGGGAATGCGGTCCTCATCGACCCTGCCGTTTATTACGGCCACCGGGAGGCCGACCTGGCTATGACCCGTCTGTTCGGAGGATTTTCTGCCTCGTTTTACGATGCCTACAACGAAGAATTCAAGCTGGAAGGCGGATGGAGAGAAAGGATAGAGATACACAACCTGTATCCCCTGTTGGTACATGCCAACCTTTTTGGTGGCGGATACCTTCAGTCAGTAGAGACGATCCTGAAACGATTTTGATTATTTCCTGGGAAGGATACCCCGGCGTTCTTCCCAAAGTTGGTGAAAGTTCTTTTCCGGAATCAGCGGCAGTTCTCTCCTGGGACCCCAGTCTTTGCCAAAGAAACGGCGCAAGGCATAGTTTCTCAGCCTGGCTTTGCCGTAATCCATCATCCACCGGCGGGTCAACACCCTCTTGGCACCAAAAAGGACAAACTTTTCCGTTCCCGTGGCATAGCCTTGTTTTACCGAGTCCCTGCGGTTAAAGAGCAACAGCTCGTGAAGGTTGATCTTTACGGGGCATACCTCCGTGCATTTTCCGCAAAGCGTGGAGGCAAAACTCAGGTGTTTATACTCCTTCATGCCGAACATCTGGGGGGTGATCACCGACCCCACCGGACCGCTGTAAGTGCTGTTATACGTATGTCCGCCAATGTTCCGGTAAACCGGACAGGCATTCAGACAGGCGCCACAGTGGATACAGGATAAGACCCTTCGTTGTTCGGATTCCTCGAGCACGTTGGTTCTCCCGTTGTCTATCAGCACCACGTACATCTCCGACGGGCCGTCGGTCTCTCCTTCCTGGCGCGGGCCGAAAACCAGACTATTGTAAACGGTGATGTTCTGACCGGTTCCGTGGGTGGCCAGAAGCGGCCAGAAAAGATCCAGGTCTTTCATCGATGGGATGACCTTGTCGATACCGGCTACCACGATATGCACCTTTGGAAAAGACATACTCATGCAGCCGTTGCCTTCATTTTCTGTGACTGCAATGGCACCAATATCTGACACCAGGAAGTTGGCCCCTGTAATGCCAGCGTCGGCCGTAATAAACTTTTCACGAAGTAACTGCCTGACAAAGAGAGTGATCTTCTCGGGTACCATGTCAAGAGGCGTCCCGAATTTTGAATGAAACAGTTCGGCTACATCTTCCTTCGACTTGTGCATGGCAGGAGTCACGATGTGATAGGGCTTCTCCCCGGCAATCTGGACAATATACTCACCCAAGTCTGTTTCAACTGCTTCTATTTTATGTTTCTTGAGAAAGTCGTTCAACTCGATTTCCTCGGTGGTCATCGACTTTGATTTTACCAGCATGTGGGCGTCGTGACGGCGGAGAATGCGGTAAATTTCCTTCACCGCTTCCTTTTCATCCTGTGCCCAAACCACCTTTCCTCCCCTGCTTTCAAAGTTCGATTCAAACTCTATGAGATATTTTTCCAGCTCATTGATCACCTTATGCCGGATATAGGCCGCACGTTCACGGGCCAGGTCAAGCTCGCGGTACTGTTCCTTCCCTCTTTCTACCGCATCATTATACCGGGATATGTTAAACTGGATCTTCTTACGGTGATCCTTGTCAAAGGCTTTATTCTCCGATTCCTCTAAAAACTTATGCAGCAATTCTGTCATGTCGGTTCGTCCCTGTTAACACCATCACCCTTGATTCATCTTTTCTATCCTGGGAATATGTCTTCCTCCCTCAAACATGGTGATCATAAACACTTTAAAAATGGCCTCTGCCTCCTTTTGAGTTAGAAAACGTCCCGGTAAAACCAGCACATTGGCGTCGTTATGTAGCCTGGCCAACCTGGCGATCTCCGGATTCCAGCATAAGGCCGCCCGTATGCCCTTTTTCTTATTGGCTGTCATGGCCATACCGTTACCGGTACCACAGATCAGAACCCCCGTGGAGACATCGCCGTCCAATACCCTCTGGCAAACCGGAAAAGCAAAATCCGGATAATCCACACTGGATTCTGAATAAGTACCTTCGTCATAAAAAGTATAACCCTCCGGCTCGAAAGAACCCTTCAGAAATTCTTTCATTTCATAGCCGGCATGATCGTTGCCAATGGCAATTTTTCTGCCAAATTCAAGCATTGTTCAAATTTTCTTTTCACAAAGTTAAGCTATTTTTTTTCCTTCACTTTAAGTTTTCATTCCGGTGAATTTCATGAGACCTTCATAAGTGAGTACTTATAATGTACCGTCATCAGGATATAGTTAGATATCATAAATGGATGATGAGAAAATTCTGTAAAATAACTCCCTCATTTACAATTTTTTAAATTTTCAACGCCTCCACTGTTTATAAGTCCGTACCTTTGTTCAAGAAAAAGAATAAATACCGTATATAAACCTTTTAACCCTCTCCGGGACCGATTTATCGTTTTTCATGAACAAAATAATAAACAGGCATCCTTTCGTTATTTCATCAACAGGGTGTTTTCAACAGGACGTTGATAACTCAACAAATTACTTACACTCAGATTAGAATGCATTTATAAACTGTTCATGGATCAGTTAATCGGCGGGGATAACTTTTGACCTGTATTTTGTGAACAGAATGAACAGGACATAATAAATCATTAAATATTTCTTTAAAAGATTATTATAATAATGTTTTATAAGCCTTCCCATGAAAGATAAGAAGAACTACCGGGAAAAATTCCTGGAACTGAAAAAGGAAAAGAAGGCTGTTTTACTGGCTCATTATTATCAAATCCCTGATATACAAGATATTGCTGACTATGTTGGTGATAGTTTGGGTTTAGCTCAGGCAGCAAAAAACACTCAGGACGAGATCATTGTCTTTGCCGGCGTTCATTTTATGGCGGAGACAGCAAAAATTCTGAACCCTGCAAAGAAGGTGTTACTTCCTGATTTACAAGCAGGTTGTTCTCTGGCTGACTCCTGTCCGCCTGAGCGTTTTGCAGGGTTTAAGAAGCAATATCCCAACCATGTGGTCGTGTCATATATCAATTGCTCGGCAGCTATTAAGACTATGTCCGACATTATTTGTACTTCAAGTAATGCTGTTGCTGTTGTGAATTCAATACCCAGGGACAGGAACATCATTTTTGCTCCTGACAGGAACCTGGGTGCTTATGTAAGCCGTGTGACAGGAAGAGAGATGGTGTTGTGGGACGGAAGTTGTGAAGTTCATGATATACTTACTGTTGAGAGGGTGATACAGTTAAAACAACAGCACCCTGAAGCCCTTCTTATTGCTCATCCTGAATGTAAAGCACCGGTCCTTGCCATCGCAGATTTCATCGGTTCCACCACTGCCCTGCTTGATTTTACGGTGAAAAGTGAAGCTAACGCCTTTATAGTGGCCACGGAAACCGGGATTCTTCACCAGATGCAGAAAATGAACCCCGGAAAACAGTTTTATGTGGTCCCTGCCGATGAGACCTGTTCCTGCAATGATTGTCCTTACATGAAATTGAATACCATGGAAAAACTGTACCGGTGTTTAAGAGATGAGCAGCCCGAGATACAGTTAAGTGAGGAGGTCATCCGGAAGGCAGAAAAGCCTATCCTGACAATGCTGGAAATATCAGAAAAGAACCGACTGATCAAATGATGAAGTTCCTGAATTACAATAGGTTACTACTTGTTATTTTCCTGTTCATCGGGACAGGGATTCATCTGTATGCCCAACAGACTGGCGATTCACTGAAGTTCACCAGGTACACCTATCCCAACGGGAAAGTCTCCAGCGAGGGTTACCTTCGTGACAACCAGCCTGACGGGTACTGGAAGACTTTTTATGAGAACGGAAAGCTCAAATCTGAAGGAAACCGTAAGAATTTTGAACTCGACAGTATCTGGAAATTCTACAATGAAGACGAAAAGCTCATCCTCGAGATCCAGTATAAGAAGGGTAAAAAGAATGGCATAAAGAGGACCTATGCCATCGGGGAAAGGGTGGATGAGACCTTCGTGAATGACATCAAGCAGGGACCTACCAGTTATTATTATGCCGACGGGAAGATCAAAAGGACCATACCTTTTATCAACGGTCTGGAACAAGGCCTGGCGAAGGAATATGACAGTACCGGCCGTATCGTTACCCTGCTGGAGTATAAGAAAGGATTTATCGTATCAAAGGAGTACATCAACCGTTATGACAAGCAGGGTTTAAAATCAGGTAAATGGCTGACATTCTGGGAGAATGGTAATATTCATTTAGAGGAATACTATAAGTCAGGCAAGAAAGACGGCTATTTCAGAGAGTACATGATGGATGGTAAACTGCTCCGAATCTACAAGTACGTAAACGACGAGCTGCAGGAAGATGCTGAAGAGGTGGCGAAAATAGATGAGAGGGCGGAATATTATCCTGATGGAAAGCTCAAAGTCAGGGCACAGTATAAAAACGATCTGCGAGATGGTTTATGGAAAGAGTATGATGAGTCAGGGAAGCTGGAAAACGGACTTTTGTATCATAAGGGGATCATTATCGGAAAAGGGATCACCGATGAGGCCGGGTTACGTCAGGAGCCCTGGATTGAGTATTATGAAGACGGTAAACTAAAAGCAGAAGGGAAATACAAGAATGGTAAGAAAGTGGGTTTTTGGAAGTACTACTATAATGGCGGCGCTTTGGAAGAAGAGGGTGCTTATGATCAGTTGGGGCGGACTGACGGGGACTGGAAGTGGTATTTTGAAAACGGACAGGTCCTCCGGTCTGTTTCTTATGTCATGGGAAAAGAAGACGGTCCATTTGAGGAGTATTCTGAAGATGGGAAGGTCATCGTAAAAGGAGAATACCTTGACGGACAGGAACAGGGCGACTGGGTGTATGATTACGGAGATCACCGGGAGGAAGGAAAGTACAAGGACGGGCAGAGGGATGGTTTATGGAGATACTTTTATGGGGATGGCACCAAGGAATTTGAAGGCCGTTTTGTGGAAGATCTGCCTGACGGCCGGCACGTGTATTATTGGGAAAACGGGAATAAGAAGGACGAAGGGGTGTATATCATGGGAGAAAAGGAAGGAGACTGGATCAAGTACAATGATGACGGAACTCCTTTTTTGATCGTCACCTATAAAAAGGGCATAGAGAAGAAATATGACGGGGTAAAGATCGTTCCTGAACTGGAGGAAAACGACTGACCTGATTTATTTTGTACCTTTGCAGCGTCAGGTCGATCGTGACCAGTCCGGATGATAAACAGTTGAGCATATAATAATTAACTTGAGAATATGAATAGCATTTTATTGGGTGTGGTAGGCGGATGGCAGATTATCCTGATCATTGCCATCGTACTGCTGTTGTTTGGAGGTAAGAAGATACCCGAGCTGATGAAAGGTTTGGGTCAGGGTATCAAAGAATTCAAAGACGGCATGTCGGGAAATGACCAAAAGCCAGGGGACACTAAGAAGCCGGAGGAACCTAACAAGGAATAAGCACCATCGGGCCCTGTTTTTTCCAAAATCTGGAACGACCCTTTGGTTATTCTTGCTATATTACTGATTTTATGTAATTTATGTGTTGATAACTATCAACAACTTTTTGTTGAAAAAATTAAAATTTGTTAAAAAAATCGGGGATTTATCCTATATTTTTGTAAAATTGAAAATTCAAATCCAAATTGAAAGAAACCATTGTCTCACTAAACAGTCCACAATGATTATCAAAAAGAAGAGGATTTACGTTGCGTGTACTATTCTAATATTAACGATTTCCACATTTAATCTCCAAGCCAGCCGGGCAACTTACAGGACAGGATACGATACTACGCGGAATAAATCGATAGAGTTTGTCAGGGACAACCCTATTATTGCCATGCTTGACAGTATGGCACAGATCACCTTCAACGGCATGCCTGATTTCAGTAAGAACCGGGAAGCCTTGAACAAGTATCATTATGAACCGGGCTATGTTCCTGTTGTTGAAGATGCCGAATATGTCAAAAGGCTGGAGAAGCTGAATCAGAATTCCCCCTTTGTATTTGTATATAATAATCAGGTACGACAGTATATTGATCTCTATGCCAACAAGATCCGAAGCTCCACAGAGCGTATCTTGGGTATGGCAGCGATTTATTTCCCGCTGTTTGAAGAGCAACTCGACCGGTATAACCTTCCCCTGGAATTGAAATACCTGCCGGTCATTGAGTCGGCCCTGAATCCTACCGCCAAATCCCATGCCGGTGCAGCAGGGCTCTGGCAGTTCATGTTTGGTACCGGAAAGATGTATGACCTGGGAGTCAACTCCTATGTGGACGACCGCTTCGATCCTTATAAAGCCACCGATGCCGCCTGCAGGCATCTGAAAGATCTGTATGCCATTTATCATGACTGGGCCCTGGTCCTGGCTGCCTATAACGCCGGTGCCGGTAACGTGAACCGGGCAGTCAGAAAAGCCAACGGGGTTCTCGATTACTGGGTCGTTCAACGTTTCCTTCCCAGGGAAACCCAGCAATATGTCCCTGCCTTTATTGCCGCCAGTTATGTGATGCATTATTCGGCCGAACACAACCTGTTCCCCAATTATCCTGGTATCCTGGCATCGGAAATAGATACTGTGACGGTCAGAAAAGTACTTTCGTTCGATCAGATCTCGGAAATGTTCAGCATCCCTGTTGAAAACCTCCGTTTTCTCAATCCCGGATATACCAAAGACATTATTCCTGCCAGCGAAGAGAAAACCTATTTTCTGAGGCTCCCCCTGGCTTATGTGGCTGACTTCATCAATAATGAAGAGGCTTTGTATACTTTCAGGACCCAGAAGAACATTGAGAAAGAAAAACTGATCGCGCAACTCAACGACAATCAGACCTCTACCCTCACACACGTGGTGAAAAAGGGAGAAACCCTGGCCCAGATTGCCAAGAAGTACAGATGCTCGGTGACCAATCTGAAGAAATGGAACGGACTCAAGAAGAACACCGTGAAACCACGGACTGAATTGCTGGTCTATGTTTCCAAACCACAATCTAAAAGTGAGGGAACCAAACCTTCTGAAGCAGACTCTTCCGACAAAATTGCCAGAAGTAATGCGAAAACGAATGGACCTTCCGGCACTGTCGATACCACAGTCCTGATGGGACCACCAACCCTGGCATCTTATATGGGTTCTGACTGGGTTGAATCCATGGAGAAAAAACAGGAAAAGTCGGCACCCAAGATCAGCAGTCCCAAGGGAAAAACAGTATATCATACCATTCGCCGGGGAGATACGCTCTGGAGTATTGCCAATAAATACAAAGGTGTCACCATCGACCAAATCAAAAAATGGAATAACCTGAAAACAGGAAGCACCCTGAAACCCGGTCAAAAAATTAAAATTGCTGTTGGAAACGGTTGATTTCCAGCTAAATATTAATATTTTAAAAATAATCCTTGACAAAGGATTATTTTTTACCGTAAATTTGACCGTTTGGTTAAACTATATAGATAAACATTTTGGTTAAAACACATAGTTAAATGTCCCAAAGCATACCTACCGAGGAACTTATATTGGAAGCAGCCCGCAAAGTATTCGCCAGGAAAGGGCTTGAAGGAGCAAGGATGCAGGAAATCGCTGAAGAAGCAGGCATCAACAAAGCCCTTCTTCATTATTATTACAGGAATAAGGAGAAGCTCTTTGACCTGGTTTTCCAGGAGGTATTTTCCAAGCTGGTCGGCAGTATCGCCTACACCCTTAATGAAGATATTCCTTTGGTCAGTAAACTCGAGATATTTATCGACCGTTACATGGAATTGCTGAAGAACAATCCTTTTTTTCCTGGCTTCATCATTACTGAGATTCACCGTGACCCGGAACGTATCGTCAAAATCTTCCATGAAAAAGAAACCCCCATCTACCGTTTTATGGAGCTGATGCACATAGAAATGGAGCAGGGTCATATCCGGAAAGTCGATCCCCGTCACCTCCTGGTCCATATCATCAGTCTTTGTGTGTTTCCATTTGTGGCGAGGCCCATCTTGCAGGGCATGTTGTTTGACGGTGAGCCTGCGGCCTACGAACTGTTTATCAACGAAAGGGCAGAGGTCGTGAAGGCCCTGATCCGGCAATATATCACCCAATAATTTCCGAACCATTCTATTCATCATCACACTCTACCATGAAAAATATCCTGCTGCTCTCCCTGCTTGCCCTCAGCGGCTGGTGTTCAGCTCAAGTCCCGGAATCCCTGACCCTGAGCTGGTGCCATGAAAACGCAATACGGCAATATCCTCTAATACAGCAAAGGGACCTGCTTGAAAAGATCTCTGCCGAGAAAATCAGGAACCTGCAGACCAATTATTATCCACAAATGAATGTCAACGGCCAGGTCTCCTACCAGTCGGATGTCACGCAGATCCCCATAAAAACCCCGTTTTTCAACGTACCTGAGATGGACAAGGACCTCTATAAATTTTACCTGGATGTCAACCAGGTGATCTTTGACGGGGGTTTGACCAAACAGCAAAAAGCCCTGGAGACAGTCCAACTGAGTGCCGACAAGCAGAACCTGGAAGCCCAGCTGTATCAACTGAAGGAAAGGATCAACCAATTGTATTTCAGTATTTTACTTATACAGTCGGCCAGGGAAGTACTGGTATCTACCCTGGATGACCTGGATCAAAGGCAATCGAGGATAGAAGCCGGAGTGGCTTATGGGGTGGTGCTGGAGAGCCAGTTAAATGTGCTGAAGGCCGAGAAACTAAAGATTCAGCAGCAGCTTCTGGAAATGGATGCCAACCGGGAGGCAGGCCTGGCCATGCTGGGTGAATTCCTCAATCTTCAGCTTCCGGCAGATACCAGGCTGGCTTTGCCTGACACGGAAGAGAACATGGCCGGTACCGACAACAGGCGTCTGGAGCCGCTGGTGCTGGAGCTGCAGCAGAAAAAACTGGAAGTCAGTAAAGACCTTGCTTCCAGTAAGTATTTGCCGAAGATTTTTGCTTTTGCCCAGGCGGGTTATGGAAAACCGGCCCTGAATATGCTGAACAACGAATTTGACACTTACTGGCTGGTGGGAGCCCGTTTCAGCTGGAACCTCTGGAACTGGAACCAGCTCGGAAGGGAACACAAGATCCTGGACCTGCAGAAGGAGGTATTGGGAACCCAGCGTGAGACTTTTGATAAAAACCTGAGGGTCAGCCTCGACGGGCAGGCAAGAGATATTGTCAAGTACCAGAACCTTCTGGCAAATGATCAGGAGATTATCCGTCTTCGGCAGCAGGTGAGCCTCACCGCGGCATCCCAGCTTGAAAACGGGGTCATCACCTCCAGCGATTACATCACCGAACTGAACCAGGAAACCATAGCCCGGTTAAACCTGGAAAGTCATAAAATCCAACTGGTGAAATCCCGGTTAGACTATCTCACCCAGGCAGGAAAACTCTAAAACAAAACAGAACTTAACAGAGACATAAAGATATGAAAAACAATGTTTTATACTTGATCATGATGGCCCTGCTGACCCTGACAGCCTGCAAGGGAAACAAGGATCTGTCGGATGCCTACGGGACTTTCGAGGCAACGGAAGTCACCATCTCGGCGGAAGTGCCTGGAAAAGTACTTCGTTTCGATCTGGAGGAAGGACAGGAACTGAAGACGGGAACACCCATCGGCTGGATCGACACCCTGGACCTGGTCCTCAAAAAACAAGCTTTGCAAGCCCAGCTGAAGGCTGTCCAGTCGAAAAAAGAAGGGGTGGAAGCCCAGGTGGCTGTAGTCAGGCAGCAAAAAGACAATTTGATGATAGAGAAGACACGGCTGGAAAAGCTGCTTCATGACAAGGCTGCCACTCCGAAACAAATGGATGATGTCAACGGCAACCTTAACCTTGCTGACCGGCAAATGGCTGCCACCCTGGTGCAGCAGAAAGGGATCTCTCATGAAATGGAGGCCTTGCAACGACAGATCGATCAGGTGGAGGAATCGCTCCGCAAGTGCCATCTCATCTCGCCGGGCAATGGGACCGTCCTGTCAAAATATGTTGAAACCAATGAACTGGTAGCGCCTGGGAAACCACTGTATAAAATGGCAGACCTGACAGAGATGATCCTCAGGGTCTTCATCAGCGGGGACCAGCTTCCTAAGATACGGATCGGACAGGAGATGGAGGTGCTGGTAGACCAGGATCAGAAAAGCAACCGGAAACTGACGGGAGTGGTAAGCTGGATCGCTTCTTCTGCCGAGTTCACCCCGAAAATCATACAGACCAAGGAAGAAAGGGTCAACCTGGTGTACGCGGTCAAGATCAGGGTAAAGAATGACGGGAGCCTGAAAATTGCTATGCCGGGGGAAGCCAACTTTCACTGATCAGGAATGGATGCTGCCATCAACATACAGGGACTGACCAAATCCTACGGTAGGGTCACGGCAGTCGACCATGTCGACCTCCAGATCGCCAGAGGTGAGCTCTTTGGCCTGATTGGTCCGGATGGTGCCGGAAAAACGACTTTATTCAGAATGCTGACGACCCTCCTCCTTCCTGACGAGGGGGTGGCTACCCTCGACGGCCTGGACATCGTGAAAGATTACCGGCAGTTGAGAAAGATGCTTGGTTACATGCCGGGACGGTTTTCCCTCTACCAGGACCTCTCGGTGGAAGAGAACCTGAAGTTCTTTGCCACCATTTTCGGGACCACTATTGAAGAAAATTATGACCTGATCAGGGACATCTATATACAGATAGAACCTTTCAAAGACAGGCCTGCAGGGAAGTTATCGGGAGGGATGAAACAGAAGCTGGCGTTATCCTGTGCCCTGATACACAAACCCAGCATCCTCATCCTTGATGAACCTACCACTGGAGTGGATGCCATTTCAAGGAAGGAATTCTGGGAGATGCTGCACCGTTTAAAAAAGGAAGACATCACCATCATGGTTTCCACACCCTATATGGATGAGGCATCGCTGTGCGACCGCATTGCCCTGTTCCAGTCGGGCAGGATCATGAGTGTAGACTATCCTGTTGAGATACCGGCTGCCTATACAAAGAAGCTGTGGGCACTGAGAGGCAGCAGGATGTACCTGTTATTGCAGGATGTGAGGCTATATCCCGGAGTGGACCAGGCTTACCTTTTTGGCCAGTACATTCATCTGACCATACCGGACAAGGGATTTTCACCTGAGTCGCTTACCTCGTTTTTACTGGAAAGAGGACATGATGATATAGAGATCCGGCCCATTGAACCGGGTATAGAAGATTGTTTTATAGAAAATATGAGTCAGCAGTTGATATATGAATAACAGAGAACCCGTCATCCTGGTCAGGGACCTGGTTAAGGAATTCGGGTCTTTTGTGGCCAATGATCACCTGAGCTTCGAAGTATATCCGGGTGAGATCTTTGGCTTCCTGGGTGCCAATGGAGCCGGGAAAACGACCACCATACGGATCCTCTCCGGTTTATCGAGACCCACTTCCGGAACCATCAGGGTGGCTGGTTTTGATGCATACACACAGGCTGAGGAGATCAAGAAGAATATCGGATATATGAGCCAGAAGTTTTCTTTGTATGAAGACCTTACCGTATCGGAGAACATAAGGCTTTTCGGGGGTATTTACGGCTTGTCGAAACAACAGATCAGGGAAAGAACCGGTGAATTACTCGAAAAACTGAAGCTGGAAGATGCCAGGGACACACTGATCAGGAGTATTCCGCTGGGCTGGAGGCAGAAGCTGGCCTTTTCCGTGGCCATCGTTCATAAGCCAACACTGGTGTTTCTGGATGAACCTACCGGAGGTGTCGATCCCATTACCAGACGTCAGTTCTGGGAAATGATCTACCAGACCGCCCATGAAGGGATCACCGTATTTGTGACCACACATTACATGGACGAGGCAGAATATTGTGACCGGGTATCGATTATGACAGATGGTAAGATCCGGGCATTAGACACTCCATTGGAGCTGATTCGTCAGTTCCGGGTCAACAGCATCAACGAAGTGTTCCTTCAACTGGCGAGAAACCAATAGCTCAGGATGAAAGCATTTAAAGGATTTATAATCAAAGAGTTTTATCACATTTTCAGGGACCGGCGCACCCTGATCATCCTGTTTGGCATGCCCGTGATACAGCTGTTGCTGTTTGGCTATGTGATCACCAATGAGATCACCAATGCCCGCATCGCGATCCTGGACCATTCCAGGGATGATGTCACCCGCAGGATCACTCAGAAAATACTGTCATCAGGATACTTTATGCTCGATTCCAACCTGACCACCGACCAGGATATCCATCGCATCTTTCAGCAAGGGAACGTCAAAGAGGTGCTGGTATTTGAACCCAATTTTGCCGAAAGGCTTCAAAAAGAGAACAAAGCCACGGTACAGGTCATCGCTGATGCTTCCGAACCCAATACGGCGCGAATGCTGGTCAATTACACCAGGGGAATATTAATGTCGTATACGCAGGAAATCAATGTTTTACGACCACGGCCCTTTGAAATTTCTCCGGAAATTAAAATGGAATACAACCCTGAACTCAAAGGGGTTTTCATGTTTGTCCCGGGAATCATCGCCATGCTCCTCACCCTGATCTCTACTTTGATGACCTCCATCGCCCTCACCCGCGAAAAGGAGCTGGGCACCATGGAGATCCTGCTGGTTTCTCCCTTAAGACCGATACAGATTATCCTGGGTAAGGTGACCCCTTACCTGCTTTTGTCCTTCATCAATGCCATGGTGATCCTCATGGTAGGAAACCTGGTGTTTGGCGTACCAATCAAAGGAAGTTTATTGCTGCTCATGGCAGTGACAATGTTATATATTCTGACGGCCTTGTCGCTGGGAATCTTCATTTCCACCCGGACCAACAGCCAGCAGATCGCCATGATGGTATCCATGGTAGGACTGATGCTGCCGACCATTCTGCTTTCCGGTTTTATCTACCCGATAGAAAATATGCCTGTATGGCTTCAGGTACTCTGCCAGATCATGCCTCCCAAGTGGTTCATCACGATCATTAAGGATATCATGCTGAAAGGCAATGGATTATGGTATTTTTGGAAAGAGTTTCTGGTATTGTTGGGGATGACCTTACTGTTCATTCTATTGAGCATCCGCAATTTTAAAATCAGGCTGAACTAACAGATTTGGAGGACCCGACATGAGAACCATACGGTTTTTAATACAAAAAGAATTCCTGCAGATCTTCCGCAACCGGTCGATGTTGCCCATCATTTTCGCTGTCCCCGTCGTGCAGCTGATTATTATTGTTCAAGCGGCCACATTTGAGATCAGGAATGCCGGGATCTTTGTCGTTGATAATGACCATACAACCTCCTCGCGTATGATCACGGAACAATTCCGCGGGTCAGGCTTCTTCAGGATCATGGGGTATTCCTCCAGTTACAAGGAGGGCGAACAGAGTTTAAGGAAAGGACAAACCGATGCCATTATTGCCATTCCTGAAGGTTTTGAAAGGAAACTGAATTCAGGAGAAAAGGCTGAATTTCAGGTAGTGGTCAATGCCATCAACGGTTCAGCTGGAGGTTTGCTGAGTGCGTACACCTTGTCGATGGTGGAGCTTTTCAACAGGAATCTCATGAGCGGAAAACTGTCATTTTCCATGTCGGAGATGCCTCAGTCGATAGAGGTGCGGGAGTCCTACTGGTACAATCCAGAGCTGAACTACACCACCTTTATGGTCCCCGGCATCCTGGTCATCCTGGTCACGGTGATCAGCCTGTTGCTGTCAGGGATGAACATCGTTAAAGAAAAGGAAATCGGCACCATAGAGCAGATCAATGTGACGCCCATCCGGAAATACCAGTTCATTGCGGGAAAGCTGATCCCTACCCTTGCCATTGCCTTATTTGAGCTGGCTTTCGGACTGACGATAGGGAAACTGATATTCAACATTCCGATGGAAGGGAACCTGCTGCTGGTATTCGGAGTGGCCACCGTGTATATTGTGGTCATCCTGGGGATCGGCCTGCTGGTATCCACGGTCACCAACACCCAGCAGCAGGCCATGTTTATTTCCTTCTTCTGCATGATCGTCTTCATTCTGATGAGCGGTCTGTTCACTTCCGCAGAATACATGCCTGATTGGGCGAAGTATGTGAACAAAGTCAATCCGGTAGCCTATTTTATCCGCATCGTACGCATGATCCTACTAAAGGGATCAGGTTTCGGAGATTTCAGGACTGAGTTTTTCTCACTGGTTTTACTGGCATTCATCTCACTTTCACTGGCCATCCGGCGTTACAGAAAGACGACCTGAGAAGGCTTTAACAGATTTCTTACTATAAATGCATCAGGAAAATGCATGGCTGATGTCAGGGATGATCAGAATTTCTTTATATTCGTCTCCTCCATATATAAATGAAAAATGAAAAGACCTGGAATATTATTGGGATTTGTTTTCTTCATTCTAAGTGTGAATTTTGTTTGTTCACAGGAAGACGGAACGGAAAAACCCCAGATGAGCAGAAACCTGGTCAAGGATACCATGAAACTGGATACCTTATTGGAAGCCAGGCAGATGAGAAATGTTGATGCCCTAAAGCAATACAATCGAGGGGTCAGCCTTTTTAATGCCAAGAAGTTCGTGGAAGCCCAAAAATGTTTTTCTACTGCCATTTCCATGGATCCCGAATTATCAGCAGCCTATTATAATTGTGGAATTGTTCATATGGAACTAGCTGATTATCAAAAGGCCATACAATTCTTTGACGGTGCCATTGAAAGAAATCCTTCAGGAAATGCTTATTTTAACCGGGGAAGAGCCAAGTATGAAACGGGCGATGCTCAGGGTTGTTTTGACGATTATTCCAACGCCATTGACCTGGATCCTTCCAATGCCCAGGCCTATTATTACCGTGGAGGTGTCTTTTTCGAGAATGAGGAGTATCAGAGTGCCTTAAAAGACTTCACCATTGCCATTAACCTGAGTCCGGGTTATGCCCAGGCCTACAATGACAGAGGCAGCACCAAGCGGATGCTTGATGACCTGGATGGGGCCCTGGAAGACTATACAAAGGCCATACAAATCAATCCCGGTCTTCCGTTCATATACAACAACCGGGGCAGCATACACCGCATTCGTGGTGAATATGACGAGGCCATCGCCGACTATGATGAAGCCATACGCCAGAAACCCGATTATTTCAGAGCATACAACAACCGAGGCACATCGAAGATGAAGAAATCAGATTATCAGGGAGCTATTAAAGATTTCGATCAGAGTATCCGCTTGGAACCCGGGTATTATTTTGCATATAATAACCGGGGTAATGCCAAATACCGGATCAGCGACTTTCCAGGAGCCATCAGCGATTATTCGCTCGCCATTCAACTTTTTCCTGACTACGGGTATGCATTTCTGAACCGTGGTATTGCCAGAGAGATGACCAAGGATGAAAAGGGAGCCTGCGACGACTATAGGAGGGCAGCGGATCTCGGAGTTAAAGGTGCTGAGAATTATGCCAAACTCATATGCAAATGAAGCGAAGTACCTTACATAAGGTGTGTCTTGTGATCATGGTCCTTTTTTTCGCTGGATTCCATGAACGTTCCTGCGCCCAGGTCCAGGATGTTCCTTTCAGCAAGGATTATTTTCCCAAAGAACAACGGGAACAGTTGCAGGAAGCCGTCAGAAACATCAAAGAAGGCGATGAGTTTTTTGAGATAGGGCAGAGGGCGGCCTATCTACAGGCTTTGGATTACTATCTGAAAGCCAATAATTTCAATCCCAATAATGCCGAACTGAATTATAAAATTGGCAAGTGCTATCTTTTTTCCATGCATAAGGCTAAGTCCATTTATTTCCTTGAGAAAGCCAACAAGATGAAGCCTAATGTTGCCCCCGACCTGTCGCTGCTTCTGGCCCAAGCCTTTCATTTTAACCTGGAAATCGACAAGGCTGAGGAATATTACAAGATCTTCCTTGGCCATTTTGCTCCCAACGACCAGGGTCTGGAACCCAAGGACATTGAAAGAAAAATCAGGGAATGTGAGACGGCCAGATGGTTTATTAAGCATCCGGAGAGAGTTTTCATCGATAACCTGGGTGATGTGGTCAACACTTCTTTTCCGGAGTATGCCCCTGTGATCACGGCCGATGAATCGAAAATGCTGTTTACTTCCTGCAGGGACAACACTATTGGTGGTGGGATTGATCCTATTGATCTTTTCTATTACGAAGATATTTATATTTCTCCTCATAGTCCACCTGATTTATGGTCAGCTCCAATACATCCCGGAAAGCCACTGAATACAGATTTCCATGATGCAACCGTTGGTTTGTCACCAGACGGAAGGCGTTTGCTTATGTACAGAGGGGATAATGGTGGCGATTTGTTTGAATCAGTGCTTCAAGGTGATGAATACGGAGACCCATACCGTCTGCCAAACGAAATCAACACCAAATATCATGAATGCTCTGCTTCCTATTCACCTGATCAGAACACTCTTTATTTTGTGAGTGACAAGCCGGGTGGACAAGGAGGCCACGATATTTGGGTTGCTAAAAGAGATAAAAAAGGAAGATGGGAAACAGCCGTTAACCTTGGACCAACCGTCAATACAACCATGGATGAAGCCGCAGTGTTCATGCATCCAGATGGGAAAACATTGTATTTCAGTTCAGAAGGCCATGAGACAATGGGAGGGTTTGACTTGTTTTATTCTGTATTTGAAAATGGTGGTTGGTCGGAACCCAAAAACCTGGGCTACCCTATCAATTCGACCGATGATGATCTGTTCCTGGTCCTCTCAGCCGATGGCAGACATGGTTATTATGCTTCGTACAAGCCAGACGGCTATGGGGATAAGGACATCTACCGCATCACCTTCCTCGGACCTGAAAAGCCGTTGATCGATGACAATGAGGACAACTTGCTGGCCAGCATCATCGAACCCTTCCGGCAAGCCGTCTTCGCACCCACCATCGAAATACCGTCCAGTCAATTGACCCTGTTGAAGGGGATTGTTGTTGACGCGGTTTCAAGGGAACCTCTTGGTGCCTCCATCGAAATTACTGACAACGAAAAAGACGAACAGGTCACAATTACTGAATCGAACTCAAAATCTGGCAGATTCCTTGTTGCCTTACCCTCAGGAATCAATTACGGCATTGCTGTGAGAAAGGACGGATATCTTTTCTATTCGGAAAATATCGATATACCGAGAGCAATGGGTTACTCCGTGGTTGAAAAGGAGATTGCACTTGAGAAAATTGAAGTTGGGAAAAAAATCGTCCTTAGGAACATATTTTTCGATGTCGACAAATTCAAACTCCGGCCAGAATCCAAAGCGGAGCTTGATCGTTTGCTCACCCTCATGAATGAGATGCCAAAGCTTAGGATTGAGATATCAGGACATACCGACAATCAAGGTACAGAAGCGCACAATCAGGTACTATCTCAAAACCGGGCAAAAGCAGTCGTCATTTACCTTATTGAACATGGTATTGAGGCCGACAGGATGGTATATCAGGGATATGGATACTCACAGCCGGTAGCAACCAATTCAACTGCGGAAGGGCGTCAACTGAACCGTAGGACAGAATTTAAAATTATAGCTAAATAGGAATCAGGTTTTAATCCTGTTCAGCCATTTCTCAAGACGTATGGGCTTGAATTCTTTCATTTTCTGAAGCAGGGGAGCCGCCTTGTCATCCTCTACGATGAGCTGCCGGTGGGCGGACTTAACGAATTTCTCAGCCACCATGTGATCGAACATGCTGACCAGGGCATCGAAATACCCGTTGACATTGAGGAGGCCGATGGGTTTCTGGTGCAGGTCGAGCTGCGACCAGGTGAGGACCTCAAACAGCTCATCCAGGGTCCCAAAGCCCCCGGGCATGGCCAGGAAAGCCTCGGAAAGACCCGCCATCACCTGTTTGCGTTCGTGCATGGAATCCACAAAGATCAACTCGCTCAGCCCGTGGTGGGCGATCTCCTTTCGTGAGAAAAATGAGGGGATGACGCCGGTAACCATGCCTCCCTGCCCCAGGACCGTATCAGCCAGCACGCCCATCAGTCCGACGCCGGCTCCTCCATAGACCAGATGTATCTTTTCACCGGCCAGCAGAACGCCCAGTTCCCTGGCTGCTTCCTCATAGCCGGGATGTCCTCCCGCTGATGAACCACAAAATACACACACACTTTTCATACTGTTTCAATGTGCATCCAGCCAGTTGTCACCAGTGTTCGTTTCCACTTCCACGGGTATCGACATGGGGATGGCGTTTTTCATGAGCCAGGGAATGATCTCTTTCATCACCTCCACTTCCTCCCGGTGTACGTCAAACACCAACTCGTCGTGGACCTGGAGAATCATCCGTGATCTGAGCTGTAATTCGTTCATTTTCTGATGGATCCTGATCATGGCGATCTTGATCATATCGGCCGCGGATCCCTGCACCGGGGCGTTTATGGCATTTCTTTCTGCAAAACCCCTCACGGCGGCATTGTTGGAGTTGATATCCCTCAGGTAGCGCTTTCTATTCATCAGGGTTTCAACATACCCATGGTCCCTGGCAAACTGTATACATGCATCCATGTAGCTTTTTATGCCGGGATACTGCCTGAAATACTCGCTGATGAGGTCGGCTGCCTCCTTTCGGGGTATGTTGAGCCTTTCCGACAATCCAAAGGCAGAGATCCCGTAGATGATACCAAAATTCACTGTCTTTGCATTTCGTCTCATCTCTTTGGTCACCTCTTCTGCACTTACCTGGTAGACCCTTGCTGCCGTAGCGGCGTGGATATCTTCACCGCTCAGGAAGGCCTCTTTCATGGCGGTGTCGCCGCTCATCTCTGCGATGAGGCGAAGCTCAATCTGGCTGTAGTCGGCCGAAAGCAGGGTATAATCAGGGTTCCGGCTCACAAAAGCCTTGCGGATTTCCCTGCCTCTTTCGGTGCGGACGGGGATATTCTGAAGGTTGGGGTTGTTGGAGCTCAGCCGGCCCGTGGCGGCCACCGCCTGGTTAAAAGAGGTATGCACCCTTCCCGTCCTTGGATTGATCATCGAGGGCAGGGGATCCATGTAAGTCGATTTCAGCTTGGTCAGGGAGCGGTAATCCAGTATTTTCTGGATGATGGGATGCTTGTTCACCAGCTTGATGAGGACTTCCTCTCCGGTGGAATACTGTTTGGTCTTGCTGGTCTGCCTGGGTTTTTCTATGATCTTCAGATGGTCGAACAGCACTTCCCCGAGCTGCTTTGGTGAGGCAATGTTAAAGGACATGCCGGCCAGTTCAAGGATCTCTTTTTCTATCACCTGGATTTCTGCCTGCAATTGCATGGAATACTCCCTGAGGTTTTCTTTGTCAATGCGGATGCCTTCAGCCTCCAGGGAGGCCAGCACCGGGATAAGCGGCATCTCTATCTTTTCAAACAAGTCCCAGGTCCCGGTCTCCTGAAGTTTCGGCCTGAATACTTCCGCCAGCTGAAGGGTGATGTCAGCATCCTCCCCGGCATATTCCTTGATGGTGTTGACTTCTACAAATCGCATGTTGCCCTGTGGCCCGCCCTTTTTTCCGATCAGGGTTTCGATAGACACAGGCTGGTAGTTGAGGTAGGTCTCAGCCAGGTAGTCCATATTGTGTCTCTGGTCGGGTTGAAGAAGGTAGTGTGCCAGCATGGTATCGAACAAGGGCCCTTTGACCTGTATGTCATACCAGCGGAGCATCTCCATGTCGAACTTAATATTTTGGCCCGTTTTGGTGATGTTTTCATCTTCAAAGCAGGGTTTGAAGTCGGTCAGGACCTGAAGGCAGGCTTCATAGTTGTCGGGAAGGCGAAGGAACCAGGCCTCTCCCGGGGAGAAAGCAAAGGCGATACCCACCAGCTCGCTTTGATGCGGGTCGAGGCCCGTCGTTTCGGTATCAAAACAAAAGGATGATTTCCCCCGAAACTGCTCCAGTAAAAGCTTCCTGCTTTCTTCGTCCTCCACCAGGTGGTATTGATGTGGTGTCTCATTAAGGGTCCTGAAGGAGGCTGGTGTTGTTTCCACCTCCTGACCGGCCTGGGAGAAGAGGTCCATACCACGGCGCTGGGCAGCGGCATCTTCGACGGACAGGTCGGTGAAGACCCTCTTGGCGAAAGCCCTGAATTCCAGCTCTTCCAGCAGCTCTTTGAGTTTCTTGCGGTCGGGAGAGCGGTAAAGGAGTCGGTCTTCCTCAAAATCCACCGGGGCATCCAGGATGATGGTGGCCAGCTGTTTGCTCATGAGAGCCTGTTCAGAAAAAGTCAGGATCTTCTCCCGCATCTTTTCGTTGGGGATGTCTGAAGCCTTGGCAATAAGGTTCTCCAGGCTGTCATATTCGGCGAGCAGCTTCTGGGCGGTGACCTGCCCTACCCCCGGTATCCCCGGTATATTGTCGGAGGCATCGCCCCACATGCCCAGCAGGTCGATCATCTGTTCCGGCCTTTTCAGCCCGAATTTGGCGCATACCTCTGCCGGACCCAGGATCTCGGGTTTATCACCCATCCTGCCGGGTTTATAGATGAAGACCTTATCTGATACCAGCTGTCCGAAATCCTTGTCAGACGTCATCATATACGTGATGAATCCCTTTTCCTCCGCTTTTTTCGAGAGGGTGCCGATGACATCATCCGCTTCATACCCATCAGCATAGAGTACCGGTATATTAAATGCTTCTATCAGCTGCTGGATATAGGGTATGGAGATGGCGAGATCTTCAGGGATGGCTTCCCTGTTGGCTTTGTATCCGGTAAAGTCGAGGTGGCGGGCGGTGGGCGCCATGGTGTCGAAGGCCACGCCAAGGTGGGTGGGCTTTTCGTTGCGGATCAGGTCGTACAAGGTATTGGCGAAGCCAAGGATGGCGGAGGTATTGAGACCTTTGGAGTTGATCCTCGGGTTTTTATTCAGTGCAAAATAGGCCCGGTAGATCAGGGCCATGGCATCGAGAAGGAACAGACGTTGGTTCATGGGTGATGATTCAGGTTGAAGACAGGATTCCTGTTTCCTGGTGTAAAGGTAACCTTCGTTGACTTATGGTAAGAGAGGAAGGGCGATTATTTGGTTGTATCCCTATTCATAGTCCTGGTTTTAGTTTACTGTTTTGGTTACCTATTTCAGGACGAGACAGAAGGTTTATGAAACCACTTATTATCATCTTATTTCACCGCAGAGGCGCCGTGACGCAGAGGGGTGGGTGTTTGATAAGGCAAGAAGGACAGGATGAGAGAATCCAAGAATGATTATTCAACTGGTTATCCCGTCATCCCGTCATCCCGCTATCCCGTCATCCCGTTAATAACATCCCCCGGTTAAGAAAAACTCCCTCATCCCGGTCGGACCTATAGGGTCTATTGTTATTTTCATCCCAGAAATATCAGGCTTGTGATCAGGAAAAAGAACAACAAGAAGAAGATCTTTGTGCTGGACACCTCGGTGATCCTCTATAACCATGCCGCCCTGCGGAGCTTCCAGGATAATGATGTGGCCATACCCATCACCGTGCTGGAAGAACTCGACAACTTTAAAAAGGGCAACGACATCAAAAACTTCGAAGCCAGGGAATTCATCCGTATCCTCGACAAACTCTCTCCCCGGGTGACCCTTCAGAAGTGGAGCTCCATCGGATTTCCTGCCAGCGGGAAGTTCAAGGTCATCATGAATGAGAAAAGCGAGCTCGATGCCCAGGTCGTCTTCGGTGAAAGCAAACCCGATCACCGTATCCTCAACGCAGCCCTGGTACTTACCAAGGAACATCCCGACCGTAA
Source organism: uncultured Bacteroidales bacterium (assembly GCA_964605655.1). Taxonomy (GTDB): domain Bacteria; phylum Bacteroidota; class Bacteroidia; order Bacteroidales; family CAIXZF01; genus JAKLIX01. The sequence continues at coordinate 73,553 of CAZSDK010000018.1, read as the reverse complement.
GGTCATCCTGGTGACCAAAGACATCAATCTCCGCCTGAAGGCCAAGGCCCTCAACATTGCTGCCGAAGACTATGAGACTGGTAAGATCAAGGACGTAGACTCCTTATATACCGGGAAAACCCTGGTGGAAGGTCTGCCCAAGGCCCTGATCGACCAGATCTATGTCGACGGTTTTTGTCTGCCCTCCGACGTAGGGATCAAAAACCCCATCCCCAACCATTATTTCATCCTGAAAAACACACGGACCTCCGTACTGGGGTTTTACAATGCCATCAATGAGCGTATAGAAAGGGTGGAAAAGAGAGACGCTTTCCGCATCACCCCCCGGAATGCCGAACAGGTGTTTGCCCTCCACGCCATCCTCAACCCGGCCGTCAAACTGGTCACCATGCAGGGAGTGGCAGGAACGGGAAAGACCCTGCTGGCCTTGGCCGGCGCCATGGAACAACGGCGTAACTTCAAACAAATCTACCTGGCAAGGCCCATCGTGCCCCTGAGTAACAAGGATATAGGCTACCTCCCGGGCGATATCAAATCGAAGCTCAATCCCTATATGGAACCCCTGTGGGATAACCTGAAGTTCATCCAAAGCCAGTACTCAGAGAAAGACAAAGAGTTTAAGAACATCAACGATGCCATTGAAAACGAAAAGCTGGTCATCACACCCCTCGCCTATATCAGGGGAAGAAGCATCTCCAATGTGTTCTTTATCGTGGATGAAGCCCAAAACCTTACGCCTCACGAGGTCAAGACCATCATCAGCAGGGCCGGTGAAAATACCAAGATCATCTTTACCGGAGACATCTACCAGATCGACACCCCTTACCTCGACTCTCAAAGTAACGGCCTTTCCTACCTTATCGACAAGATCAAACATCATCCCATCTACGCACATGTGAGACTGGAAAAGGGAGAGCGCTCGGAGCTCGCCAACCTGGCCAACGAATTATTATAAAATAAATATAAATATATTTAATTCGATTTTTATGAGAAAAGCCCTTGTCCTGGTCGCCAGCCTGGCCCTTATCGTATCCATCTTTGTGCCCTGGATCACCTCCTGGCTCTTTCAAATCTCTCCCTATGAATATTTCAAGTCATTCATCAACGACTATGAGATCATCAGCAGGCAAGGAGTCGACTGGAGGCTGTACCTGCCTTTTCTGCTGGTCTTGCTTCCACTCTGCTCCCTGTGGAATATTATTGAGGAGTTCAGGGTCGGAGGCAGTTCCAAAAATATTTTGATCAGCATCTCCATCATCACCCTGGTGATGGCGTTAGTGATCGCAGCCCTGATCTATGCTGCCGTGAAGGCAGAAGCCAAAAATCCTTTCGAAGGCATGGGATATGGTTTCTGGGTGGCCATCGGCGGCAATGTGGTCCTGTTGATAAGCCTGTTGCTGGAAAAGAAGGACAAACAGGAGATGGTCCCTGAAGAAGTTGCCGAACCTGAGGAGCTTGCACAGGAAACTGTGGCAACGGAGGAGCCTAAGTCAGAAGACTAAACATACCAGGCTGGTTATTACCCTGCTTTTTGCAGGTGCAGCACGGCCAGGACGGTATTGCCGACGGCCGTCAGGGTCGCCTGGTTGATGGCACTCATGTCGTCTTTTACCGTATGCCAGTGCTCAAAGAAGGAATAGCGGTTCGACAGGTCCTGCTGAATGATGTCGACAGTCGGTATTTTGAGGTTTTGATTGATATACAGGTGATCATCCGTCACCCCGCCGCTTTCCTCATCTAAGAAATAGGAGGTATATCCCAGCTGGCGGGCCGTCTCCCACACCATCCCCACGATGCCGGGGGCAAAAGACATGGAAGTCTCTTCCTTGGCAAAGGTGGCATTATGACCTCCGACCATGTCGAGAAGAATCCCAAAACGTGCTGTATATCCTGGTTTATGTGGGTTCTTCGACCAGTACTGCGATCCCAGGCACCAGGTGTCTTCGCGGGAAGGAGTCACACTTTCAGGCTGGCCGTGATCTTCGGCATCGAAGAGGACAATATCCACTCCTATGCCCGGATCAGTAATCGAAAGCTGGCGTGCGATCTCCAGCAGGACCCCTACCCCGCTGGCCCCGTCGTTGGCACCCAATATGGGCTGCTGATGATTGGCGGGATCAGGATCATGATCGGCCACATGCCTCGAGTCCCAGTGAGCACAAAGCAACACCCTGTCGGTCCTTTCCGGTTGGTACGATGCGATGATGTTCTTGATAGATAAAGTCTTATCCTCATAAGTCTTTACCGTTCCCTGTTGTATCGTCACTTCGGGGATAAACCTTTTCAGTGTCGTTTCAAGGTAGGCCGCACAGGCTTCATGAGCCGGGGTACCGGGTACCCTGGGACCGAAGGAGACTTGTTTCTGTACATACATAAAAGCTGAATCTCCATTAAATGTCGGACTATAGGCCATGGTATCCTGCTGTTTATCATCGGATTCCGTTGTGTTTTTACCACCTCCGCAGGAGACCAGGAGGTTTATTAAGAGGAAGGAAGACACAAGGTAAAGAAGGTTTCTTTTCATGGAGGGCTTGGGTTCAGTCGGTAAATAATGATGAAGGTTCACCGAATTTTCCTGAGAAAACAAAGTCAGAGAAAGGCATTCTTTCCCTGGGCGCCATTTCACGTCTGAGGTTGAATGCATCGAGTGATTCAGGATCACCGGCGTAGCCGATGGCAGCAATGGTCACGGGCTGATATGGTTCCGGTATGGCCAGTCCGCTGATCACTTTTTCGGCCGAAAATCCTCCCATCTGATGGATGAACAATCCCATTGCCGTCGCCTGTACGGCCAGGTAAGCCATGGAAGCACCCAGGTCGAATTGATGGTAAGGGTTGGGTTTGTCATTTTTCCCGTAGGTGGTTTTCGATATGGAAAGTAACAATACGGGGGTCCGTTTGTTCCAGATCTTGTTCCCTTCATCGAGTGATTCAAAAAGGCAGGAGAAGGTCTCATCGCCGTTGACTCCCGGCATGAATCTCCAGGGTTGCTGGTTTCCTGAAGAAGCTGACCAGCGTGCTGCTTCCAGCAGGGAACGTAACTTTTCCGGTTCTACCGGACGGGGATCAAATGCCCTGGGGCTCCAGCGTTTGCGTAGCAACTCCTGCAAGGGAAAGAGGTTATCAGCATCCTTGTCCATGTCGTTTGGATTTTATCCTGCTACCGGGCAAGCCATTGCTGGGGGTCGAGGAGTCTCTTTCCTTCCCATATCTCAAAATGAAGCTCTGTCTTCGACTCCTCAGGATCCGTATACACCTTGCCGATATTTTGTTTGGTCTTGACCTTGTCGCCTTTTTTCACATTGACCGTCTCCAGGTTGGAATACACCGTCAGGTACTCCCCATGACGGATGATCACCACCTCGTTGAGGTTTGGAATGGACATGATGCCGCTCACGGTGCCGTTGAATACGGCCCTCACGCCGGAACCTCCGTTGGTCACGATATTGATGCCATTGTTCTGGGTCTTGATCCCTTTCAGCACCGGGTGCTCATGTTCACCAAAGGTGCTGGAAATGATGCCTTTTTCTATCGGCCAGGGCAGTTTTCCCTTGTTGGTGCTAAAGCTGGATGACAGCTCTTTTTCTTCCGGGGTAAGTGAAAGAGTGGGGGAGGCGGATGGTTTCGCCCCACTGCCGGGTTTACTCGGCCCGGCTGACTTTTTTATCTCCTCTGCGATCAGGTTCTCGATGGCGATCTGAAGTTTTTTAAGGGCATTCTCCTTTACTTTCAGTTTTTTCTTCAGCTCTTTTTCTTTCTGCTGCAATTGTGACACCGTCTGGCTTTTCTCCTCTTTTTCCTGTGTCAGCTTCGACTTTTCAGATTCCTTATTCTTTAAGAGGCCCAGCTTTTCATTTTTCTGCCCGTTAAGCTCCCCTATTCTGTTATTGATCTCTTCCTGGGTTTTAAGAATAAGGTTGGCCTGGGCGTGCCGGAAGGTGCTGTATTGTTGAAAATACTTCAATCTTTTGTAAGCCTGGTTGAAATCCTTGGCGGCAAAGATGAACATAAGACGGTTGTATGAACTCCTGTTCTTAAAGCTCTGATAGATCATGCGGGCATACTCCTTTTTCAGGCTTTTCAGGTTTTCCTGCAGCTGTTCCAGGTGCTGTTGACGGGTATCAATTTCAGAGTAGAGATCATCCACCTGGGAGTTAATGGTACTGATCAGTTGTTCCCTTTTCTGAATTTTATCATTTAAAATAACCACCTGATTAACAGAAAGCTGCCTGTTCTTCCTGGTTTCCGTCAGAAGTTTGTTGGTATAGGTGATCTCCTCCTCGATCTGCTTTTTATTTTTCTCGAGGGTGTTTCTTTTATTGGATTGTGAAAATCCCAACAGGCAGGAGAGACAAATCCCCGTAATAAGGGTCATCATTAAACCGGTGCGAAGTGTCTTGTTCATGGCTGGTCCTTGGTTCGATGAGCCGGTTTAAAGGTAAGTTGTTTGCATCAATATCCGGGTATCCTGGTATATTTTTGAGGGATGGTGAAGGGAAAATTCAGGGAGTCGCTGCGTTTCACCTTCGAGAGGTCTATTTCTATCCTGATACTCTTTTCTGCATCGATTTTCACACTCAGATGGTGCGGGAACAGCTGGTCTCCGATCATCTCAAACTGAGAATAATCTGTTTCCAGCTTTTTGTTATCCTTGCCTAATTCCTTGGTACTGACTTTTTCTATTTTTCCTGTCTCGGGATTCAGCCAGATGTTCTGTATCAGGACTTTCTGATTTTCAGAGTGGTTCCGTACATATTTCTTGAGTTTCCTGCGTCCGACGGTGTTCAGCTTGTACTTTTTCTCATCGAGGTTGACCTTGAACTGGTCGTTTTCATAATACCGGAGATCGTTCCCAATCAGGAGAGATTGCAAAAGATCGAAATCAAATCCGGAGTTCAGGTAGTCATTAATAAAAGTAAAATCAGTCTTCAGGTAGGTGTTATCAATGCGGTTCATAAACATCACCGAATCGAGGTTGATGAGGATACGGGCAGCTTCCAGCCCCAGTGCCGGAGTAAGGGAGACCCAGATCAGACTGTCGCGTTTGAGCCTGAATTGTCCCGAAATATTGCTCTCCTTTTTATCGATGGAGATGGAAGCACTGAATTTGGCAGTCAGGCAATTAAAATTAAATTCATTCTTTTTCAATAAGTTAAAAACGTGATCTATTCCTTCTTCTTTTATCGGTTGTTTGATTATTTTTCTTTCCCCTGTACAGGAAAGCATAAGGAATCCTGAACTGAGGAAAGCCAGGAAGTATATCAGCAACCGTTTATTCATAGAGATTTTTATCACTGATCTTTTTATCCAGGTTGTCGGAACCCTTGCCGGCAGCCTTAGCCTTTTTCCATTGTTCCAGCGCTTTATCCTGGTCTCCTTTCTTGAAAAGAATGTCACCATAATGTTCCAGGATAACGGCGTTATTATTCCCACCTTTTTCGATAGCCTGAAGGACTAATTTCTCAGCCTCCTCCAGCCTGTTCAGTTTATACAGCACCCAGGCATAGGTGTCGAGATAGGAATCATTTCCCGGATCGATTTCGTTGGCTCTCTTTGCCATTTTTTCAGCTTTTTCAAGCTTTTCCGACCTCAGGGAAAGGTAGTAACTGTAGTTATTAAGCACGTAAGGATCGTCGGGTTTGATGCGCAGGGCCTTTTCGTAAGACTCATCTGATTTGGCATGTTCTTTTAGCTGGTTGTAGGAATCGCCCAGGAGGGTATAGAAAGCTTGTTCCAGCACATCATTGTCAACCACCAGGCTGGCACCGGCACGAAAGGCATCCACGGCTTTGCTGTAATCCTTTTTCTGGAACAAGGCCGAACCATAGAGATAGAAAGGTATCGGCTGCTCCGGGAAGAGATCGGTAGCCCTTTTGCCTTCAGCAATCAGGGCATTATAATCCTCTTTTTCACTGTCGATTCTCAGAAGTTGTTCCCAGATGGCATAACGACTGCTGTCAATCTGGATCACCTTCCGGTAAGCGTCTCTGGCCTCATCGGGTTTTTGGTTCAGGTAGAGGAAATCACCATATACCGACCAGGCTTTGGCTTCATTGGGATGAGCCCTGAGCATGGCTTCGATGAGTCCGTAGGTGTCTTTCCGGGCAGCCTCATCTTCGCCGGCAGCAGCGAAGGAGGTCAGCAGGATCTGAACCTTGAAATCAATATCCATTTCAGGATTCTCAAAAGCGATGATCATCTCCTGGTAAGCCCTCTCGGTGTCGCCCATCTTGTTGTAATAATCGCACAGCGACATATGAACGTACGGATCTTTAGGACTGATCTTCAGGATCTTCTCATAGGTCTCCATGGCCTTGTCCGTCATGCCTACCGAGAGATAGGTTTCTGCCAGCATGGATAAGTAACGTATTTCACCGGGATCGGAAGCGACCAGTTTCTGTATTTCTTCTAAGGCTTTATCATACTTTTTTAAAAGGAGATAGATCTTCTGCTTTTGAACGACGATGATCTCGTCAATCCCGTATTTTGATTCATATTCATCATAGTTTTTCAGTGCCTCGCTGTATTTTCCCTGGAGAAGGTGGATTTCAGCCAGTTTCTCGAGAAAGATGGAATTGTCGGGTTCCTGTCTGGAAAGCTTTTCATAATATTCGGCGGCCAGCTTGTATTGCTGTGTCTGTTCCAGTATCTGGGCATAAAGGAAAAGGTACCAGCTGTTGGAAGGTTCCAGATCGCAGGCTTTTTTCGCCAGTTGAAGGGATTCCTGGATCTTACCCTGGCCGTGGTACAATTGCGACAGCTCATAACAACAGGCGCTGTTCTTTTCATCCAGGTTCAGGCACACCAGGAAAAGCTCGATAGCTTTACTCACGTTGCCCAGTATTTTCTGCTTGTTGGCTTCCATAAAAGTCTCATGGATCCTCTTTGTTTTTGCGTCAAGTACCTGTTCTTGCTTGTCATTTTTGCTTTCTTTCCTGACTGCTTTTTCCGGTGATTTGCAGGAGAAGAGCACCATGACCAGTATAGCGATCAGGATGTTGACTTTGCTTTTGGTTAAGAAATATGGATTTGTCAAGATCATCTGTTGTTGGATTAGTGTGTTCCCGTGTGTCCGAAACCTCCGGCACCTCTTTCGGTCTCCTGAAGTTCACTCACCTGTTTCCATTCTGCACTTTCATGACGGGAAATGATCATCTGGGCGATACGGTCACCCGAATGAATGGTAAACTCCTCTGCCGACAGGTTGATCATGATGACCCTGATCTCTCCCCTGTAGTCGGCATCAATCGTCCCAGGCGTATTCAAAACAGTGACTCCATATTTGATAGCCATTCCGCTTCTCGGCCTTACCTGGGCTTCATAACCCGGAGGTAATTCAATATATAGTCCGGTGGGGACCAACATCCTTTCCATGGGTTTCAGGACGACAGGAGAGGGGAGAAAAGCTCTCAGGTCCATTCCGGCTGCGTGCTGGGTTTCGTAAGAGGGCAGAGGGTTATCTGAAAGATTGACTATGGGTATATGCATGAAGGTTTATGGTTTTGGGGCGCAAAATTAACGAAAATCAAGGCTTTATATTTCTTTTTCTATAAGCTGCGGTGAGCCAGAGCCCTTTTTTCCATCAGGTAAACCGGAATGATAAAGGCAGCCAGGTAAACAGTACCCAGTGCCAGGTTGATATAGATATGACCGGTCCTTGTCCAAACGCTCAGGAAATACAATAAAACGCTGAACGACAGATAGAAAAATATCTTTTTGACATTATACTGTATGGGATAGTGTTTCTGCCCGAGCAGGTATGAGATCACCATCATGGTACCGTAACAGGCCAGGTGGGTCCAGGCAGATCCCATGAAACCGATTAGAGGGATCAGGAGATAGTTCAGGGTGAGGGACAGAAATGCCCCGACCAGGGATACATAGGCTCCCAACAGGGTCCTGTTGGTGAGCTTATACCAGATAGACAGATTATAGAATATTCCCAGGAATACATTGGCCATCAATAGTATTGGCACGACCGACAATCCCGGATAATACTCCTTGCCTACAAAATGCTTCACTAGATCAAGATACACCATCACGCCTAGGAAAATGACGGCACAAACGATCACAAAGTAGTTCATCACCCTGGCATAGGTGATCTTGGCATCCTGATTCTTGAACTCGGCGAAAAAGAAGGGTTCCGCAGCAAACCGGAAGGTCTGGATGAACAAGGTCATCAGGATAGAGATCTTATAACAGGCACCGTAAACTCCCAGCTGGTACATGGCAGTGCCCTTGTCAGGCAGCATGTGCTTGAGCAGGATTCGGTCAAAACTCTCGTTGATGGTGCCAGCCAGCCCCATCACCAACAATGGCAAGGCATACCTGATCATACGCCCCCACAGTTCTTTGTCAAACTTCCAGCGTACATCCGTCATGTAGGGCATCAGGATGACCAGGGTGACCAGGCTGGAGATGAGATTGGCGATGAAGACATAACCTACTCCGATGGAGGGATGATAGATCCAACCTAAGACCGTGGCTGACAGGGAGCCGGGTGCCAGATGGTGCACCAGGTAGGGACATAACAGGATGAAAAACAGGTTGAGCAATATGTTCGAGAGGATGCTGATGATCTTCAGCACGGCAAATCGTATCGGCCTGTTTTCCTGTCGTAAGCGTGCAAAAGGTATGGCGGTGAAAGCATCGATGGCAACAATGATGGCAAACCAGATGATATACTCGATATGTTCTGAATATCCCAGCTGTCCTGAAAGCCAGCCGGCGATCAGCGTGATCAGAACAATAAACGATAACGAGGAGATCATTAGGGAGATCAGGCTCGTACCATAGACTTTTGGAATCTTTTCTTCCTGTGAGAACCTGAAAAAGGCCGTCTCCATCCCGTAAGTCAGCACGACGAAAAACAGGGCCATATAGGCATAAATCTCCGTCACCACGCCGTATTCATGGGGGAGAAAGACACGGGTATAAATGGGTACGAGCAGATAGTTCAGCAAACGGCCCAGGATACTGCTGAAACCATAGATAACCGTCTGCCCGGCCAGCTTTTTAATAGGATTCAAGGAAGCTCAGATTAACAGGTCAAAAGTACGGTTTTTTAAACAAACCCGGGGGAAAATGTCCGCAGCTATTCACCTTCAGCACGGCTGGAGGGAAGCTTGATCAGGAACATGGTGCCCCTGCCTTCCTCCGACCTGAAACTGATGCTGCCATGGTGATCGGTGATGATGCTCCTGACCATGGCCAGTCCCAGTCCCATACCTCCGGTCTTGGTGGTGAAATTGGGCGAAAACACACGTGATTGCTGTTCCTCTGTCATTCCCGTGCCATTGTCCTCAACTTCCAGACAGAGAAAACCGGGATCTTCCGAAAGCCGGATCGTGATATTACCCTCCTTATCAGGATGCATCGCCTGCACTGAATTCTTCACCAGGTTCATTAGAGCACGCATCAGCTGGTTCTTGTCCCCTTCCATATACCCCTGGATGTCGCCGGGAATATCCAGTGAAAAGGTAAGATCAGGCTGGGTCCGGTAAAGGATGATCACACTTTCAATGACCTCTTTGATATTCAGTCTTTCTTTCTTCAGCTGCGGCATCTTGGCAAAATCCGAAAACTCTGAAGCAATATCGGAAAGGTTGTCTATCTGTTCAATCAGCGTCTTTGAAAAGCGTTGCAACCGCTGTTCCCAGTCAGGGGCTTTTTCTTCGTATGACTTGATCAGGTGCTGCACGCTCAGCTTCATGGGTGTCAAAGGGTTTTTGATCTCATGGGCCACCTGACGGGCCATCTCTCTCCATGCCGACTCTCTTTCTGTCTGGGCAAGCTGCTCGGCGCTGAAAGCCAGCTGGTCGATCATATGGTTATATTCCTCCACCAGGGCACCGATCTCGTCGTGGGCCTGCCATTCGATCTTTTCGTTGGGTCTTCCCAGCTTCATTTCACTAATATGGTCCCTGATCTGAAGGACCGGCTTGGAAATGTATTTGCTGATGATGATGGCCAGTAAAACCGAAATGGCGACCAGTAGCACATACATATTAATATAGGCCACCAAAAAGGATGAAAGCTCCGAACGGATCTCGTCCTGCCGGGCAAAGTAAGGGAGGTTCAGGTACCCGATCAGGGCATCCTGGTCGTTACGGAAAGGCAGGTAAGCAGAAAGGAAACTGTAGTTGCCAATCTTATCCTGGTGGATATACAATGACTTCTGGTGCACACTTAGCTCCTGGAGGCTTTGCCTGTTCATCTGGTGGGCGATAAGTCCTTCCTCAAAGATCTGCGGGCGGGAGGAGGCAAGAAGGTTCCCGTTCAGGTCGTACAGGTTGATATCGGAGAAAAAGATCAGGGAAAACTTGTTCAGAAGGAAATACAGATCGTTTGCCATCTCGGGCGACAATTTGTCTGAACCACCAAGCTTCTGCTGGATCTCGGTAAGAATGGAGTGTGCCTTCTCGGTAAGGTTATCGATGTTCTTTCCCTGGTTCAGCCTCACAATATAAAATCCTGAAATGATCCCCACCGTGATGAATGAGAAGATGATGAGAAGGATCATGGAAAACTGGAGCCGGTACCGGAAGCTCAGATTCTGGAATGAGAACTGCTCTGAACTGGTAAGGGAAAAGATGAACAATATCGTCAGTAGGCTGAAAAGAAGAGAAAAATAGGAGAAGGGAGCCATATTGTCGAGAAAAGTCCGGCTTTTCAGGCTGATGATGATGCTCTTCTCCCTGTCAACCTTATAGATCAGGTGACAGTACTGGTTTTTCTCGAATTCTATGAAGCGGTCGGTAAAATGGCCATAGCGGTCGAGGTTGAGCGAATAAGTGTATTTTCCGACACTCCTGATCAGGTTGTCCTTTTTATAGATGGCGTAGGAGTAATGATTCAGGACGGGGATCATGAGCGACTCCTTGCTGATCAGCAACTCCGGGTATCCCAGCCCTTTCGGGATCCTTTTGGAAGTGATGTCTATATAGAGAGTATGATTGATTTCAGGATGAAGGGAATCAAATTCAAACGGAATGACTGCAAGGTAATTGATGGACCCGGTTCCATAATCAAGGAAATAAAGATTTCCTGAGATGGTAGGTTTTCCAATGGCTTTGACGAGGTTACCGAAATAATCCTGGCAGTTGATCAAGGCATTGTTCGGGACCACAACATTCAGTATCCTTTCTTTGGTGCAAAAGGTAAAATCAAGGTTATATTTCTGCCAATAATTTCCAAAATATTTTCTGGATAAATAGGTGGTTGCTTCCTGTTCAAGGGTATCGGTGAAAGGCGAACGGGTCAGGAGGCTTTTCAGGTAGGGATCATGGATCATGCCTTCCGTAGCCTCCTGTATCAGAAACTCGGCCAAAGGGTCTCTTTCAGAGGAAAGCTTCTGGACTAAGAGTTTCCGCTGGCTTAGTTCTTTTTTCTGGTCCAGGTCAAGGACCAGGATGGTGGCAAGAAGCGAAAAAACAAGGATGTAGTAGAAAAGGGAAGTAAAAGTAAATTCAGCGGTGGGATGCCGAAATCGGTAGAAAATGAAGATTCCCACTGCAATAAAAATGATCACTGGACCGATCATTGGAAGAGACTCTATATATAAGAGAACAGCCAGAAGAAGCGTGATGAGACCCAGAAGGGCCACCATCCAATAGGTGCGTTGCGGAAGGCTCTGGTAAAGAATTCTGAGAAGAGGATAGACGATGAAAAAGAAAGAAGCCGTTAAAAACACCAGGATCAGGAACGAAATCAATACCTGGTAAGTAAGAGTAAAAGTCCTGGCCAGAAGAAGAGAGAAAGAAGAATTGGTAATGAGAAGATCGAAAGACAGGATGAGTAGGTAAAATAGGATAAGAACCAACAGGGGAAGGACGGTCCTGAGTGTCCAGCGGACAAGGACTGAATGGACAGTGATGTTTCTGTTTCTAAATTCCCGGAAGAAGAGGGCAGAAAGAAAAAGAACGAAGACAGCATGGATAAAAAAGTCACCCAGAGACGGAAGGAAGGACGAAGCGGCAAAGGAGTAAGGAGAAAATAATTCGGTGGAGTAAAAGAAAGCCGGAACCTGAAACCAGAAGAACAACATTCGCAGGATCACGACATCAGCAGCGAAAGCAAAGAAAAACAGCACCCGCCTGTCACGGTATACCGAAAAGCTGCCTGCTGCCCTGTAGATGTAAATCAACAAGAAGACAGTACCAAGGACCAGGAGAGAAAAGACCAGGTAAAAACTGCGCTGGGTCAGGGTCCTTTCTTCCGAAGGGTGGTAATACAGAGATTTTCCTGTGCTTAAAGTGTAAACCGGGAATCCGGGTGGTGTAAAAGAAATGCTGTCGGTCGAAATCGCTGAAAAGGAGGAATGAAACTCGTTCTTAAGGTACTGGTTTTCGTAGGGATAATCGTAGCGGATCAGGGCGAGCCCTTTCAGAGTGAGGTGCGAACGAAGCGGTATGTCACGGGCCAGGTACCATCCGTTCGCCAGATGAATGACCGTACTGTTGCTGACCGGGATCGTATTCAGATCAGGAACAGGAACCGTGTTATCGGACCAGTAGATCAGACTGTCGTGGTCAAACAGGTAAAAGGAAAATCCCTGTTTGTTCCATTGTAGAAACAGTTTATTATCGGGGATGGTGACGAGGGTCGAGTTTTCGCAGAGTTTCTGAAACTGGAGCATACTTTTGCCAAGAGCCTCGTTTCTGTGAGTAAGCTCATGGGAAAACTTTAATGCCAGTTTCCCGGGTGAGGGAGGGAGGATCACCCGGTGTGACAGGTATAATCCTGAGAAGAAACACCCTAAGGAAATCAGGAGCAGGACTATATGTTTCGATTTCAGTATGTTAGGTAGATGCATAGGTTAACATAATGAAATTCAAATGGTTATAATGACGCTTTTTAAAGGTCTATAAACGATGAAAATTTTTAAAAGATGGATTACATCATTTATGCCACAAATAAGTTTATAAGGCTTAAAATTAGGTTTTCTGTTTTTCACAAAAAAAGATAAAGCTTGAATAATGTTCCGGGTGCCGGAAGGCGGAAAGGTTGGACCGGAAGCCCTCCAGGATAGCTTTGAGGTAAGAGGTTTTACCGGTACGGTATTTTTCACTCAGGAGACTGATGTAGTAGGCATCAAATTTCATGGGGACCAGTTTCCTTACCTGGAAACCGTGGCGTATCAGAAGGGTACGGAGAGTAGAGGGAGTAAAGTGATATAAATGACGGGGAAGATCATAGGCTGCCCAGAAAGGACCATAATGGGAGGCATCGTGCGAGGAGGAGTTTGGAACGGCAATCACCAGCAACCCTTCAGGGGCAAGGATTCGTGATAGTTGCATCATTCTCTGGTTCAGATCGGGCACATGTTCGAGCACATGCCAGAGGGTCACTACATCATAGGAAGAAGGAGGAACAGCATCCAGCTCTGGTTCGGTCATGACGCTCAGCCCGTATTGTTCGGTGGCAAATTTCCGCGCCTGCTCGCTGGGTTCGACTCCGGTGACCGACCAGCCTTTTTTTTGGCAGGTATTCAGAAACTCTCCGGTACCACATCCGATGTCGAGGAGCTTTCCTGTTTGCTTATACTTACCGATACGGCTGATCTTTTGACGGAGGGTGTACTGTCTCACACTTTGGTAAACCCTGGAGAACAATCCTTTCCTGGTGTTGGAGTGGGAGATATATTCCTCCGATTGATAATAGGCCGGTAAATGTTCTTTTTGAGGCCTGGGTTGTGTAAAAAGAAAACCGCATTGGCTGCAGCGGACGATGTTGAAGGGTTCCCGTGTAAGAAAATGATCCCGGGTCTCCAGGAAGGGAAGGAATTCTTTATTCTCACAAACGGGACAATCATTCAGGTAATCCATTGATAATCAGTGTTATTTTCATACGTTCCACGTGAAACAAGTCTATCTTCCCAGGTAAACGATCAGGACGGCAATGTCGGCAGGGGAAACACCGCTGATACGGGAAGCTTGCCCGACCGACCTGGGTTTGAACCGCGTCAGTTTTTCCCTTGCCTCATAGGACAAGGATTGCAGCTGATGGTAGTCGAAACCAGGATGAAGTTCAATATTCTCGAATTTTGATAATTTGTCGGCGATTTCCTGCTCTTTATCAATATAACCTTCATATTTGATCAGGATACCGGTCTCTTCCATGACTTCCTGCCGAATCCTCTCAGGGATACGTTCCACCAGTTCGTGAAACCCTTGATGACAAGAAAGGAGGTCTTCAGCGGCAACCTGTGGGCGCAGGATCAGGGAGGCCAGTTTCACTTTCTGTTCCAGAAGACTGGTCTCTAACTGTGCCAGCACAGGGTTCACCTGGTCTGGTTCGATGCTCTCTTTTTTCAGGAAATAGATCACCTGCTGGATCCAGGACCATTTTTCGCTGACCCTTTCCAGTATTTCGTCTGAAGCCAGTCCGAGGGCATGACTTTTGGCGGTCAGCCTGAGATCTGCATTGTCCTGGCGCAGCAATATCCTGTATTCGGCACGGGAAGTGAACATACGGTAAGGCTCATCCACACCTTTGGTGACCAGGTCGTCGATGAGCACCCCGATATAGGATTCAGAACGCTTTAAAATGAAGGGAGTCTCACCCTTTACTTTCAGATGGGCGTTGATCCCCGCCATGATCCCTTGTCCGGCCGCCTCTTCATAACCGGTAGTCCCGTTGATCTGTCCTGCAAAGAACAAGTTGCCGACCAGGCGAGTCTCCAGTGAATAATCGAGCTGGGTAGGGGGGAAGTAATCGTATTCAATGGCATAACCGGGTCTGAAGATCTTGGCATTCTCAAATCCCTTGATGTGCCGGAGCGCATCAAACTGCACGGTTTCCGGCAGAGAAGAAGAAAAACCGTTAATATAGTATTCTATCGTGTTCCAGCCTTCCGGCTCAATAAACAGCTGGTGCCTTTCTTTGTCGGAAAACCTTTCGATCTTATCCTCAATAGAGGGACAATACCTGGGCCCCACGCCCGATATTCTGCCGGTAAATAAAGGGGACAGGTGAAATCCCGTTTTCAGGATCTCATGGACTTTTTTGTTGGTGTACGCCAGGTAACAACTCCGTTGTTTTACCAGGGGAGGGGTGTCGGTAAAAGAGAATTTTCCGGGATGGGTATCACCCGGCTGCTCTTCCAGCTTGGAAAAGTCGATGGAACGCCCATCAACCCGTACCGGGGTCCCCGTTTTCAGCCTTTTAGACTCAAACCCCAGTTCTATCAGGTTCTGCGTGAGACCTGTCGCGGAAATCTCACCCAGCCTTCCTCCTGAAAAGTTCTTTTCCCCAATATGAATGAGCCCGTTCAGGAAAGTGCCATTGGTAAGGATCACCGCTTTGGAATAGATGTCCTGCCCAAGGCCGGTCCTGACACCGATCACTTGCCGTTCCCTGGTCAGGATGCCTGTGACCCTGTCCTGCCAGAAGTCCAGGTTAGGAGTCTTTTCCAGCATCTCTCTCCAGTGGATGGAAAAAAGCATACGGTCGTTCTGTGCCCTGGGACTCCACATGGCCGGCCCTTTCGAACGGTTGAGCATACGGAACTGTATCATGGTTCGATCCGTCACTATGCCCGAATAACCTCCCAGGGCATCCACTTCCCTCACGATCTGACCTTTGGCAATACCACCCATGGAAGGGTTACACGACATCTGAGCCATATTGGTCATGTTCATTGTCACCAGAAGAACGCTGGAACCCAGGTTGGCAGCAGCAGCAGCAGCCTCACAACCGGCATGGCCGGCTCCAACCACGATAATGTCATATTCCTTGAACATCGATGTAAAGTCCTAAAACAAAGGTAGGTAAAAATCCTCTCTTTCCCTCATCTGGCGCTTCTGGGCAGCGGTCTTGTCAACATATCCCAACAGGTGTAGCGTGCCGTGCACCATAACACGCCTGAGTTCCTCACCGAAAGGTACCCGGAACCCGGCAGCATTGTCTTTTACCCTTTCCCAGCTGATATAGATTTCACCTTCCAGGGCTGAGTCCTGATCTGTATTGTCTCTCAGATCAAAGGTGATGACATCGGTCAGGGTATCGTGTTGCAGAAAATCATGATTGATGCGTGAAAGATAGGCATCATCACAGAAGATAAAAAGCAAACTCTGAATATTCCTGCCTTCCTGGAACACCACTTCATGGATCCACGACTTAAGACGCTTTCTTTCTTTGAGGGAAGCAGGAACCCCTTCAAAGAAGAATCGGATGGGGAGAACCGACATTAACTATTGAATAACAAGTAATTGTATCAATTAATCCATCTTTTTCGCTTTTTGTTCTTCCATCTGGAAATATGATTTCAGCGCTTTGTTCCTCTCCATGGATAGCTGGTAAGTAATGCTGGAGATATAGAACTGCATCTCCAAAACACTTCCATTCTCCTTGTAGTGTACTTCATCAGCGAGGGAACGGATCAGATAGATGCCTTTGCGGATCTTTTCACCTTCCTTTTCTTCTGATTCAACAGGGCTTGGAATGGATGCCAGATCAAACCCTGCACCTTCGTCTTTGACGATAAAGCTTAATCCGTTGGGTGTAGCATCGAAATAGACAGTGACTTTCTTACTGATATCTTCCTTATTTCCGTGAATAATGGCATTTTCCACTGCCTCCAGCAGGGAGATAAGGATATTACCGAAGTAAGTGTTGTTGATATTGTAGAAATCACTGATTTCTTCGACGAACTGCTCAATTTTGTGTAGGTTGTGCAAACCCGATTCAATAGTGAGTACCTGTTGCCTTTTTATCATAACTTCTATTTATTCTTCAAAGTTATAAAAGTAAGCACTCACCTTATTCTTATAAAATGGCTTTAAGGTGGGTGGTACAGTTTTTAATAATTCGGTCTCCCTTGACTTTATTTTATTATACTCGAAAAAGTTCTTAGGGTTACTATAGAGTTGATTTTTTGCCTCGGTCGATTCTCTTTTTTCTTCCTGTTCTCTCTGCCTCATGGCTTTCTCCGATTCCAGCAGCCGGGTGAGTATTTCTTTCTGTCGCATGAGGGTCTGGTTCGTGATCATTTTGTTTACGAGATCGGTCTCGGTTTGTTCCATGTCCTGAATAGCTTTGTTCAGGTTTCCGGTGTTGCCCTTGCCTTCTTTGGCAAGCTCATCACGAAGCTTCTGAAGTTGTTTCCTGATGGCTTCCTGCTGTGCGGCAGCCCTGGCAAGCTGCTCACTCATCGACTGCTGACCTGGTCCCGGCTTCTGCTGGCCCTTTTCCATTTGGTCCTTCATCTGCTGCATCTGCTGGTTGAGCTGTTCCTGCAACTCTCTCATGGATTTCATAGGCTTGTCACCGGAACCGATCTTGGGTTTACTGCAACCCGACTTTCCCTGTCCCTGAGCCTGTTGCATCATCTGTTGCATCTGGTCCAGGCTCTCTTGAAGCAACAAGGCCAGGTTGTTTACACCTGTCATCACGTACTGCTGCTTCCCTGAAGCCGTTCCGGTGCGCCTTTCGGTAAGTTCTTCCAGAGATTTTTCCACGTTCATGTTTATCTCTGTAACCTCACGTGTGACCATCGGCTTGATGCTGGCCTGCCTCTTGGCTAAGGCATACAGCGAATCTTCCACCATCTGCAGATCATCCTTGATCTTTTTCTGCCGCTGTATGATCTTCAGATATTGAGGATCATAGGTCTTCACCTTGTTGACCTGCAACATCAGATCCTCCTGGTCAAAGGAAAGCTGCACCAGGTTTTCCAGGATATCTCTTAAGGATTTCATATCTTGTTCCATATCAGCTCCTTCCATTTGTTGCTGCATCTGGTCCATCTTTTTAGAGAGATCCTTCATCTTCTGGGCTGCGTTCTTCTGTGACTGGGCCGCCTTTTTCCCTTTCTTATCCTTGAGGTTCTGCGTACTCTGGTTCATGTCATTCTTGATGTCCTGTTGGTCCTGCTTGGTGTCAGGCATCATATTGGGGTCTTCCAGGTCTTTGTTCTTTTCTTCCAGGTCCTGCATGTCCTTGCTGAACTGCTCAAATTCTTTGTTCAGCTGATCCTGCTTTTGCTCCAGGTCCTTGGTGTCGCTGTCTTTCTTCAGCGACTCTTCCGAAAGCTGGTCCTGCTTTTTGGCCAGAGAATCCAGTTTGTTCTTGGTCTCTTCCAGCTTTTTCTCAAACTCCAGCTGTTTGAAGATCTCCAGGTTGCGATCCAGCTGTTTTTCCAGGTCCTCGCTGTTCATCTGGATCTTATCGAGCATATCGTTCACCTTGTTTTTATCGAACTCTTTCATCAGTTCCTGAAGCTCCCTGATCTGCTCCTTCATCTCTTCCGGGATGATCTGGTCGAAAAGCTCCTCCAGCTGTTGCTGCTTTTCCATGATCTCTTCACTCATCTCCATGTTCTGCTGCTCCCTGATGGAATTCTCAAGCTGATCCTTCTTAATGTCTTCCACCTTCTTCTGTAGGGCTTCCTGCTTCTGCAGCAGCTCATTGATCTGGTTTTTCTCCTGCCAGCCGATCTCTTTCTTGTCGAGGAGCTTCTTATTCAGGTCTTCGACCTTTTTCTGAAGGTCTTTCGCATCTTTTATGGCCTGCTGAATATCCTCCTTCAGCTCCTTGTTCTCGTTCTCTGCCTTTTCACTGGCTTCCTGTTGTGTGGGTGCCTTGAAGAACATTTTCTGTGAACGGCTTGACTTGGAACCATGTATTCCGTCGTTGTCCCAGACCTCGAAATAATACTCCACTCCGTCACCAGCTTTGATGTTCAGGGTGCTCAGGTCGAAGAAATGATAGAAAGCCTGCTGGTTGACATTGAGATTGATCCCCAGGGTATCTGAAGACATGCTACCCGTATTGTTAAGAGAATCAGCGCCTTTAATCACCCTGTAGTTGAAGGTAAGCTTCCTGAAACCATAATCGTCCTTGATGTCACCTTTGAAGTACAATCGTTTCTCATACACCGAGTCGTGATATTCCTCGGCCTGGATGAGGGGGTAACTGTCAGGGATCACATTGATGCTGAAAGCCAGAGAGTCCTTGTTTTTCAGGTATTCATTGAAGGTGGTCACGGAATAGGACTGGCTTTCGAGGAAAGAGGCGGTGAACTGAAAGGCATCGGCACTTTTCTGTTCCAGCACCTGAAGCTTATCCTTAAACCGGAGTTTTATTTCCCTGGTATCCCTGGTGTAGAACTTCCAGGTCACCACGGTTCCGGCTGGCAACAGTAGGTCTCCGTTATTGACCAGTTTTTCATTTTCCCGGTGTATGTAGCCGGGGTAGCTCAGCTCTACCTGGAAATTAAGCACAATGGGCTTGGGAAGGACGTTCAGTTCATATTCCCTGGATGTGTAATCTTCCGTAACGATCTGAAAACTGACATTCTTCTGGAGATTCTTAAATTGATAGTGATAGAGGATATTGTTTTCCTTGGTCAGTTTGTAGCGGGCATTGTTGTACTCAATGAGTAACTGGTCAGGAATTTCGTTCCCTTCCAACCTGATATTGAGCGTAAAGTCTTCCTGCTGAGCGGCTTCCAGTTTCTTATTTAAGATAGTGACACTGAAAGGAGCGGGAGTTTCAAAGTACTCAGTATGGTTGATCAGACGGGTGGTGGGTTCGGTGATGAAAGAGGGTGCTGCCAGCAGAATGATAACCAGTAATACCAGGGGAGGCAGGGCGAATTTGAGATACTTCTTGTTTTGGGCAAGGTCGATGGCCGACTGGAACGGGATAGGTTGTAAGTGATTGATTTTTTGTCCAATACTAGCTTCTATCAGATCGGTATGTTCCGGGTGGAAATCCTGCATCTGCCTGAGCTGTAATGTGTTAAGAAGTTTGTCGGCCACTTCCGGGAAATGGGTGCCTATGATTACCGCTGCCTGTTCGTGGGAGATAATCTTGCCTATCTTATTAAGTTTAACCAGCGGGAGTACCACCAATCTTCCAAGGATGGCCAGGTTCCCCAGCAGGTAGGCATAAAAAAGCAAGGTTCGGGTGAGGGGTGTAAAATGCCCGAAATATTCAAGTGTGTTGGTGACAAGGAAAAATAGGACCAGGAAGGCCAGGCTGTAAAGGGCACCCCTGATGAGCTGGTTTTTATAATACTTGCGGATGAATAAATCCAGCTTGGTGATCAGTATTTCGTAATTATCCTTCATGTATGCAAACCGTTCGGCTGGTATGATCAAAAACCGGGTACTGAGTGAACAGCCCGGCTTCTCTTTTGTTTGTCCTAAACCTTGGAAACGGTCCTGTAACCCTTATATTTTGTAACTTCGGCAAAGATATAAAATACTTGGGAACTGACAGAGCCACCTCCTATGAAGCGTCTGAAACTGCTGGTCTTACTGATGTGTCTCCCCTTCATGCTCGCGGCACAGCAGGGCCAGGGGATATGGCCTGAAGTCTGGAAACAGGAGTATGTGGCCTTTCAGGATGACTCCCCAAAGCTGGATTATTATTCCAATTACAATGTATTGTTTTGTAAACTGGATTTACATCTGGAAAGGGACACCGTTTATGTCGAAGGCAATGTGACAACATCCTGTATTTCAAATATTTCATCACTCTCTGTTTATCATTGTGAACTGATCCCCGAACTCATTATCGACTCGGTGCTTTACAATGGTAACCTGGCAGTGGTGAGTCGTGCAGGAGACCTGGTGTCGGTGGAACTGTTTCCCGCGGTTAACATGGGCCAGCATTTTACCGTTCAGGTCTTTTACCATGGTGATCCTGTGACTGCCAACTTCTGGTCGGGGATCAGCAGCAAGAGATCTCCGATATGGGGCAATGAGGTTACCTGGACCTTATCGCAGCCGGCCAATGCCAAACAATGGTGGCCTTGCAAGCAGGACCTCCAGGACAAGATCGACTCGGCCTGGATCTTTATCACCACCGATACTTCCAGCAAAGCCGGTTCCAATGGTCTTCTCAGCGGGATCACTCCTATGCCCGGAGGAAAGCACCGGTATGAGTGGAAGACCATTCACCCTGTGGAATACTACCTGATCTCGGCTTCGGTAGCCGATTACCAGGAATATATACGGTACGCCCATCCCCAGGGCACGGCTGACTCTGTCCTGATCCAGCATTATATCTACGATGCACCGGGATGCCTCGACCATTACCGCTGGGACCTGAACAATACCGGCGACTTCCTGGAGTGGTTCTCCCGCTTGTTTGGACTCTATCCTTTTTCTGATGAAAAATATGGCCACTGCCAGGTTGAGCTGGCTGGTGGGATGGAACACCAGACCATGGGAAGCCTGGGCGATTTCAATTTTCATCTTATCAGTCATGAGCTTGCCCACCAGTGGTTCGGCGACTATGTGACCTGCAAGACCTGGAACGATATATGGGTGAACGAAGGTTTCGCCACCTACTGCCAGTACCTGGCCCTTCAGTACATCGCCAGTCAGGCTTATGCCGACACCTTTATGATGGGGGTCCACCAGTATGTCATGTCAGCTCCCGGGGGAAGTGTCTATATTCCCCAGGTGGAGGCCGATGATGAGACGAGGATCTTCGATGGACGGCTTTCTTACAACAAGGGCGCTGCCATTCTTCATGCACTCAGAGGTGAGATGAACAACGACAGTCTCTTTTTCGGGATGCTGAGGAAATATCTGAAGGATTTCGGACATGGTGTAGCTACAGGACTGGATGTGAGGGATGTAGCCCAGGAAGTGAGTGGTCTCGATTTTACGGATTTCTTCGATCAGTGGTATTTTGGACAAGGATTTCCTGTATTGTCTGTCTTGTGGTCTCAGGCAGGGGATTCCCTTTACCTGAATATCACGCAGCGACCTTCTTCGACCACGTCCTTATTCCGCATGCATCTTGAGTTCAGGCTGATTGCGAATCCTGGGGACACCATCATCCGTCTTTACCTGGATCGTCCGTCCAATCAATTGGTGATCCCGGTGCACCGAAAGGTGGAGCAATTGGTGGCAGATCCCCGGTACTGGAATCTGTTCCGGATTCAGACGATGGAACAGATCAACAGGGAAGAGTTGCCGGGATTGTTTTTATTTCCTAACCCCTGCCGGGAAACGGTCCAATATCTTTTTCAATCCCTGACCCCAGTGGATGGGAAGGCCGTTCTGACTGACCTGCAGGGGAGAAACATCAGATCATTTACCCTCAGATCAGGATGGGGAACCCTTTATACAGGTGACCTTTCTGCAGGCGTATACCTGGTGTGTCCGGGGAAGGATACCTCATTTCAGACGGTAAAACTGGTGGTTGACTGATCAGTTGTTCGGATGGTTCTGAAACTCTTCATGATTTAGGCACAGCATCAAAAGGTTCGAGGAGTTGCTTTTGTTTCTTGGTTATTTCGGAGTAGACCACTTGACCATTATCCAATACCACAGCTTTTAGCTTTTCCAGTTGTATGAGCATTTTCTCAAAGCTGAAGGTCTTTATTAAATCTGCCTGCTTTAAAACATTCATGATTCTCATTCGGATAATGAGAGCAATCAAGCTTACGAACATTAAACCCTTGAGAGTTGAGTCTTTATGTACCTGGGGTGTTGTAAATTCAAGGTCATTTTTCAGAATATCAAAACTTCTTTCAATCAGCTCTTTCTCTTTATAAGCGGAAAGACAAGTATCCCAGGTATATTCCCCATTTCGGGCGATTAAAAATATTCCTTTCTTATTTAATCTTCTGGAGACTGCTTTTTCTTTAATCTGGACTTCGATTTGGTTGTCTGTGATTGTGAGTGAAAAATAACTACTCAGGCTGTCCATGATTTCAAGGGCTTTGGTGCGAACCCCCTTGTTGATTTTAAGCCTCTCTACCTGTTCTTTTATGCTGTAAAGTCGTTTGTAAAAGCTATCCTTTTCCTGTTGTGCTCTGGAAGGATTGTAATAGCAATATCCTGGCAGTTTGTTGGTTCCCACATTAAATTCTACGTCTTTGACGAAAATTATTTCATCATTAAATTTCTTCAGGTATTTCGGCTTATCTATTTCTCTAACCAGGCTACTGATCAGTTTTTCTGCAAATTGGTATCTTTCAGGTACAGCCATAATAAAATCTGCCTGACTTTCCAGTAAAAGCTCAACATTGTTGATGCTAAAAAAACCTCTGTCCAGAACAATGGTAAAATCTTTTATTCCATGGACACTGATTTTTTTCATCGTGTTTTTCAAGGTTACTACATCATTGATGCTTCCTGGATAGATTTCATAACCTAAAGGGATCCCCTCGGCCTTATCCAGTATCACTGATAGATTGATCTGAGGCAAGTCATAATTGTCTCGGTTGTATCCCCATTCAAGCAATTGTATCAGTTCACTGTAAGAAGAGACAGAGGTAATGTCGTAGAGGATGGTTCTTTTGCTTTTTAATTGACGGATCAGGTGTGTGGCCAGTTTATCCTGCAATCGCCCTTCTCCGATAGTTGATAAAAGCCGACTGATACTCGATGAGCTTAAAGGAATGTCCCTGTTCTGATGGTATAACCAGGTCCCTTCATACCAATCGGCAATATTATTTAAACTTAAGCCCTTGAACAATCTTCCCAAACTCATGGCAATCACAGCTTCGGCTTGTTTCTTGCCGAGTTCCTTTGTTAGAAAGTCATCCAGTTTGTACTTAGCGATAATTTTTTGCACAGGAAGAAATTCACCGAAAGAAAACACATCCCGTACATTCTTCTCCCGAACTTTCCTAACTGTACCATCCTGATTTTTACCAATATAAGTACTCTTCTGCCGTACTTTCTTTGTTTTGGCATCATAGTAGGGAGTAATTTCATACACATACTCAATGCCATTAATGATTTTGGTGCGCTTGAACGGATTCATGATATGCCTATTTAGGCACAAATATACAGCATCAATCACCAATCTCAAAACATTGATTTAAAAAGTTTTACACAATTTATAGTGAATAATGATGCCTAAAAGGTGAAGAGCTTCGGATGGTTGGCTGCCAGCCAGATGTTGATCTTTTTCAGGTTACAGGGTGAAAGCTGGCTTCCTCCCTTGGGCATGGCAGAATACCCTCCGGTCCAGTTCACGCTTCCTCCCAGCTTCCCTGAGGCGGCGACGGCACTGATGCCGGCGTAGGTGTCGAGGATGATCCCGCCGGATGCCACCTGTGTGGAATGGCAGTTGTTACAAGAGGCATCCATAATAGGTTTGATGGAAAGGGTGTACGTCACGTTTGTGGTGTCGCAGGCTGCATTCGAATCTATGGGGTATAGTTCTTCCTCCACATCATAATAGCAGGAGAAAAGAAATAGAAAAGCGGTCATCAGCACAGGCACCCAGAGGCGCGAATATTTCTTGATACTGGCAGTTAATGTCATTATACCTAAGAATCTAAATGGATACATGGGAAAGGACAGGCAAAAATAGGAATTCCTTGCAAATAATTTGGCCTTCTCGCAATCTTGCCTTTTCAGACATCCTCTGCGACCCGGCCAGGAATCAATACACCACCAGCTTCCCCGAATAGGTCTTGCGACTGCTGATGAGCTGGATATGATACATACCCGCTTTGGCGGGGGATACATCCACCTTCAGCGGGTCTTCGGACATATCCAGTACCTGGCTGTGGATGACTTTCCCACTGTTATCGTAGATATTTAGGGTGAGTGAAACCTCGTGGCGGGCCTCTTCCGGAACAACCAACTGGAAAACACCCGTGTTGGGATTGGCATAAATGTATAGCTCCCCCTCCGGCCTGTGGTTGTTCTCCTCTTCCCCGTTGACCCAATCGAGTGCTGCCCAGAAAGCATCTGCGTCACCATAATTCCCTACTGTTATATTCCCAAATTCTGTCGCAATACATTTTCCTGCAATAAAGAAACGGTCATTAGCATCGAAAACCGATTGATTGACCCAAAGTACATTAGGGACCTGCACCACTCCCTCACATTCTCCCGCACTGTCAATGCTTGCAATAAACAGAGTATGGTTTGTGGTAGCAGGAATCGCCACACAGTCATCGAAAATTTGGGTTCCATACTCAGTAGCAGTCACTAAGATTTTTTCAGTGGATGAAACGGCAATATTGGTTGAGTTTCCAATTCTTCGCATCCATTTGGGGTCTCCGCTTTCATCCATCTTCAGCAGGAAACCACCCTCATCACTCAGAGTATCTGCCCCAATGATCAAACTGTCGACAGCGTAACCAATGCAATACAAGTATCCTGACGCAGTATGACAAGAGGAATTCATATTTCCTGTTTGTTTCGGTTCGAAGGATTGGCCCCAGAGGACCTGACCTGCCGTATCCACCACAAAGATACAAGGCAAATGTGCCTTATTAGTGCTAAGATTCACCGAATCGAAGGTAATATTTCCATGATACGAACCAGATAGACAAAAATTGTTATTAAAGTGTGTAATATCGAAAATGATTAGCCCTCCCGTGCCTTCTATGGATTTAGTCCAGAGTATATGGCCATCGGGATCGTACTTGGCCATAAAAAACAAATGACCATTCATTGTTAAAGAATAAGTGGTATCAAAAAATATAGTGGGCGAATAATTCGAATATCCCGTAATATAAATATTACCATCTGCATCCAGGTCCAAACCCTGAATTGTCTCCCGTCCAACTCCTCCAATACTCCTTGCCCAAATGCAATCACCGGCTGAATCAAATCTTGCGACAAATGCCTCATAATCACCCATAGAATTTAACGTGGAATTTCCTAATGTAACCTGGTTAGTAAAAATACCCCCGACATACAATTGGGTTTGGTCATGGATCTTGATTTCTGAGATTTCATCCAGGTCATCAAAGGTATTTCCTGTTCCTCCCCCATGTTTGACCCAAACCAGGTCACCGTTGGCCTGGTATTTGGCAAGAAAGAAATCCCAATATCCATTGCACTCAATATACTGGCTGTCAAAGGTTGCCCCGTATGAGTATTTGCCACCGATGTAGGTGTTGTTATTGGAGTCTATTGCTAAAGTCGATGCCCCATCAAACCAAGCCCCTCCCGCATGTTTGGCGATTTGCCATTGTTGGGGATAAGCAAAGGCTGTAGTTATCCCAAAGCACAAGGTTAAAACTAAACGTAAATGAATGATTTTCATTTTTTTATATTGGCCTTGTAGCAATATTCGACCACCGGTAAACATAAGGAGGTGTTCTGCCGGTAACCGTGGCAAAGATGCTTCCGTCCGACAAACCAAAACAACTGATATTGACATTGCCATTATAATCTGAAGGGGTCAGATCAACAGTCATGCTCTGACCGAAGACCAGTTGCCCGGTAAGCAAACAAAATGCAATACAGGCAGTTAGCTTAACAGCGGTGTGTCTCTGGCTCATAAAACGGTGATTTGGTAATATTCTGTAAATATAGTTAATATAGAACTGTTTGTCAATTAAAATATAAGATCGACGAGCATTAAAGTATAATTCTGAGTTCTGCATTCTGATTTCGGGCATTCGCCAAGGCGGGATGCGGGATGCGGGATGCGGGATTTTTTCAGTGTACCAGTTGAAATCATTCTTGCTTCCTGGCCTTCTCGCAATCTTGCCTTCTTGCCTTATAAAACATCCCTTTCCCGGCGCCTCCGCGGTAAAAGGAAGACACTGTCTGGACCAGCATAGAACTTCGATATACATCAAATTCTTAAGTGATCTAAGTGTCTCAAGTGGTTTTATTTAAACACTTTAGGAACTTAAGGGAACTTAAGAGTACTTGACAAGTGCTTGAATAATACGTTTTTGGATTGACCAACAGGCAGGAAGACTCCCTGCCAGGAATCAATACACCACCAGCTTCCCCGAATAGGTCTTACGGCTGATGATGAGCTGGATATAAATTCTGAGTTCTGCATCCTGATTTCGAAATTATTTTTCAATTGTTGGTAATTGAAAAATTTATATTACTTTTGCAGCTCGAAATTTGCCGGCAACAAACCTTGACTGGTATTTCGACATCAGGGAAAGATATTTTTGAGGGGACCTTGGTCCCCTCTTTTATTGATAAAATATGATTACTGAGAACAGGATCAAAGAGTTAGCTGAGGAATATCTGAAGGATACGGATCAGTTTCTTCTTGAGGTGAAGATCCGAAAAGGCAACCGTATCCTGGTCACCATTGACGGTGACCGTGGTGTGTCCATCGACGACTGTGTCGGCCTGAGCCGTCATATTGAAGGCCACCTGGACCGGGATGAGGAAGATTTTGAGCTGGAAGTCTCCACGGGAGGCGCCGACCAGCCGCTTCGCACCTACCGTCAATACCCGAAACATGTGGGAAGAAAATTAAAGATTAATATGAAAGACGGAACCGTGATCACCGGGGAATTGATGTCAGTCAATCCGGAATTTTTAGAAATTAAACAGCAAGGTGATAAAGCAGCCAAAGTCAAGCCGGGTACCGACCAGGCGAACCTGAAGCTTGATTTCACAAACATTGATTTTACAACCATCATCCTGAGTTACCGTTAAGGTCGGGGGATGAAGCAAAATGAACCATATACAATGAGATTAAATTAAACCAGGGATCAAAGAGATGGAACATCTTAATTTAGTAGAAACCTTTTCGGAATTCAAAGAATTCAAAAACATCGACCGGGAAACCATGATGCGTATTCTGGAGGATGTATTTCGTCACATGCTTACCAAGAAGTACGGGGTAGCCGATAATTTCGACATCATTGTCAACATTGACAAAGGTGACCTTGAAATTTGGAGAAACCGGACTATTGTGGAAGACGATGAGGTTGAAAATCCCAACGAGCAGATTGCCTATTCCGAGGCGGTCAAGATTGAGCCTGACTTTGAAGTGGGCGAAGATGTGTCGGAAGAAATGAAGATGAAGGATTTCGGGCGCAGGGAAATTCTGGCGATACGGCAAAACCTCATCGCGAAGATACAGGAGTACGAAAAGGACAGTATCTACCGGAAATATAAGGAAAGAATCGGAGAGATCATTTCCGGGGAAGTTTACCAGGTCTGGAAAAAGGAAATCATGGTGCTTGACGAAGAAGGAATTGAGCTGCTGCTTCCGAAAAGCCAGCAGATTAAGCACGATAATTACCGTAAGGGAGATAACATCAGGGCAGTGGTTTCCAAAGTGGAAATGGAGAACAGTTCACCCAGGGTGATCCTTTCGAGGACTTCTGAAGTCTTCCTGGAACGTTTGTTCGAGCAGGAAGTTCCGGAGGTTTACGACGGACTCATCACCATTCGCAAGATTGTAAGGGAACCGGGAGAAAGAGCCAAGATCGCGGTGGAGTCGTACGATGACCGCATCGACCCGGTGGGAGCCTGTGTGGGTATGAAAGGCTCCAGGATTCACGGCATTGTGAGAGAACTCAAGAATGAAAATATCGATGTGATCAATTTCACTACCAATTCAGCCTTGTTCATCCAACGTGCCCTCAGTCCCGCCAAGATCTCTTCCATCACTCTTGATGAGGAAAACCGCAGAGCCGAAGTCTATATGAAGCCCGACCAGGTTTCACTGGCCATCGGAAAAGGAGGATACAATATCAAACTTGCCGGTAAACTCACGGGTTATGAGATTGATGTTTACAGAGATACAGATATTGACAATGAAGATGTCGACCTGGTGGAATTCACCGATGAAATTGATGAATGGATCATTGAGGAATTCAAAAATATTGGCTGCGACACCGCCAAAAGCGTGCTCGCACTGGATGTGGATGAACTCGTCAGACGTACTGACCTTGAGGAAGAAACCGTGAAGGAAGTCATCAGGATATTGAAGGCTGAGTTTGAATAATTAAAAATAGTAGTAATTTTGAGCCTTCAGGCTGCTTAGCAGTGGCAAGGCACCGCGAAATATATGGAAGATTCAGGGAAGGGAATAAGGTTAAGTAAAGCTGCCAAAGAACTCAATGTTGGGTTGCAGCACATCGTGGATTACCTTCACAAGAAAGGGTTTTCCATCGATTCGAATCCCAACACCAAACTTTCGCAGGAGATCTTTGCCATCCTTACAAAGGAATTCCAATCCGATATCAAGGTAAAGGAAGAGGCTCAGAAAATAGGTCTTGATATTTCACCCAGGGAGACCGTTTCCATCGATGATAAGCAGACTGATACGGTTGAAAAGGAATCAGATGAGGACACGGATGAAATATTCATTAAGAAGACCCATCTTGACTTTGAAAAGCCAAAGGCAGAGAAGGCCGTAAAAACCGTTAAAAAGACCGCGGCTGCCAAACCCAAGGAAACAGAGGACGAAGAGAAACCCAGGGAAGTGGTCGCCGAGGAACCGGTTAAAGAAAAGCCGGCAGAGGTTCCCGAGGAAGCTGTTAAGACAGTGGCTGAGGCTAAGACCGAAGAACCTGATACTCCTGCAAAGGAGCCGGAACCTGCAGAGGTGACCGAAGAATCGGGGGTCAAGATCATCGGTAAGATCGACCTGGATACCCTGTTCCCGCCAAAAACCAAGGCTCCCAAGAAAAAGAAAGGCAAGGAGGTAGCCAAAGAAGATAAGACTGCCTCCACCGAAGCTGAAGCTGAGGTGAAACAACCGGTGATGTCCGAGAAAACCGAAGTCATCGCTGAAAAGGAAGCTGTCACGACTGAAAGCCAGGAGACCATTGCGGAAAACATCCCTGAACCTGAGAAACCCGCTGCTGAACCTGTCAGAGATGTTAACTTCATCCGTACCCAGACCCCAAAACTGGAAGGTCCTGTGATCCTTGGAAAAATTGACCTGCCTGTTGAAAAGAAACCGGTCGCTTCCTCTTCTGATGACAACCTCAAATCGAAGAAGAAAAAGAGAAAACGGATCAAAAAGCAGATCATTCCACTGGTACAGGAATCAGAGGCCAACAAGGAACAAAAACCGAAAAGAGGTGTCAAAGACCGTCACTATGTCAAAGATACCGTGAAAGCGGAGCTCAGTGACGATGAGATCCAGAAACAGATCAGGGATACCCTGGCAAGACTCAGTGGTACCGGCAAATCCAAGGCTTCCAAATACAGGAAACTGAAGAGGGAGATGATCAGCCAGCAGCTTATCGAGGAGCAGGCCAAACTGGAAGAAGAAAAGAGCATCATCAAGTGTACGGAATTTGTCACTGCCAATGACCTGGCCGTGATGATGAGCGTACCTGTGACGGAGATCATCTCAACCTGTATGCAGTTAGGACTGATGGTTTCCATCAACCAGAGGCTGGATGCGGAGACCATCGTGCTGGTAGCCGATGAGTTTGGTTATAAGATTGAGTTTGTGGGAGTTGAAGTGCAGGAGGCCATAGCAGAGATCGATGAGAGTGATGACGAGTCACAACTGGTACCGAGGACTCCTATTGTGACGGTGATGGGACATGTGGACCACGGGAAAACACTGCTTCTTGACCATATCAGAAAGACCAACGTGGTAGCCGGTGAGGCAGGAGGTATCACCCAGCATATCGGTGCTTACGAAGTGAAGCTGGAGAACGGTAAGAAGATCACCTTCCTTGATACGCCGGGTCACGAGGCTTTTACGGCCATGCGTGCCAGGGGAGCCAAAATCACCGACGTGGCTATCATCATCATCGCCGCCGATGATTCCGTGATGCCCCAGACGGTGGAAGCCATCAACCATGCCCAGGCCGCCGGTGTTCCCATGGTATTTGCCATCAACAAGATAGATAAACCTACCGCCAATCCTGAAAAAATCAAAGAACAACTGGCCAACCTGAATATACTGGTGGAAGACTGGGGTGGAAAATACCAGAGCCAGGAGATCTCGGCCAAGGCAGGGATCAATATTGAACAACTCCTGGAGAAGGTGCTCCTGGAAGCTGAAATGCTGGAACTCAAAGCCAACCCCGAAAGAAATGCACTGGGCACCATCATTGAATCCTCTCTCGACAAAGGAAGGGGCTATGTTGCAAAGGTACTCGTGCAGAACGGGACCCTGAAAATCGGGGATGTGATCCTGGCCGGGTCCATTTACGGAAGAGTAAAGGCCATGTACAATGAGCGTAATGTGTCCCTGAAAACAGCAGGTCCCTCAGCACCGGTCCTCCTGTTAGGCCTCACAGGCGCTCCACAGGCAGGCGATTCTTTCCATGTGATGGAGGATGAAAAAGAAGCCAAATCCATTGCCTCCAAACGACTGCAACTGCAACGCGAACAGGGAATCCGTACCCAGAAGCACATTACCCTCGATGAAATTGGCCGTCGTATCGCCATCGGAGAATTTAAAGAACTGAATATCATCGTTAAAGGTGATGTGGACGGTTCAGTGGAGGCTTTATCTGATTCCTTGTTAAAACTGTCCACTGCTCAGGTACAGGTGAATGTGATCCATAAATCGGTTGGACCGGTCACGGAATCAGATGTGTTGCTCGCTTCTGCCAGCAATGCCATCATCGTGGCCTTCCAGGTCAGGCCATCACTGAATGCCAGGAAGCTGGCCGAAAAGGAACAGATTGATATCCGCACGTATTCCATCATCTATAACGCTATCAACGAAATTCAATCAGCTATTGAAGGTATGCTGACCCCTGAATACGAAGAGAAGATCACCTGTAACGTGGAGGTGATGCAGGTATTCAAGATAACAAAGGTAGGGACCGTCGCCGGTTGCAGGGTGCTCGACGGAAAGATCACCCGGAATACCGATATCAGGGTGATCAGGGACGGTATCGTGGTGTACACCGGTGAATTAGGTTCTCTCAAACGGTTTAAAGACGACGTGAAAGAGGTCAGTGCCGGATTTGAATGCGGTTTGAATGTGGAAAGATTCAACGACATCAAGGAAGGCGACATCATTGAAGGGTATGAACAGGTTGAAGTGAGCAGAAAAAAATAATTCTTGTCGCTTATGGGCAACTCAAAACAAGGAATGCGTATCGGCATCCTGACCGCAGGAGGTGATTGCCCCGGAATCAATGCAGCTATCAGGGGAGTTGGAAAAACGGCCATACTGGAGTACGGCATGGAAGTGTACGGGATTTCTGAAGGTTTTCTGGGATTGATCAACAAAGAGTTCAGGGTGCTCACGGAGGATGACCTGTCCGGGATACTCACCCACGGAGGCTCCATCTTGGGCACTTCCAGGGAAAAACCTTTTAAGAAGAAAGAAGGTAACAGCCAGGGCATCGACAAGCCCAAGCTGATCAAAAAGCATTATACGGAGCTTGGACTCCATGCCCTGGTATGCATCGGCGGCAACGGCACACAGAAGACCGCCAGCCTCCTTGCCCAGGAAGGACTGAATGTGATCGGCATTCCCAAGACCATCGATAACGATGTGTGGGGAACCGATATCACCTTTGGTTTTGATTCCGCCTTATGGATCGCCACCGAGAGCATCGACAGGCTTCACACTACGGCCAACTCCCACAAGAGGATCATGGTCATTGAGGTGATGGGGCATCACGCAGGATGGTTGGCCCTTTTCAGCGGCATTGCCGGTGGTGGTGACCTGATCCTGATACCGGAGATCCCTTATAGTGAAACTATTATCTGTGATTACCTGCTGGGACGAGCACACAAGAAGAAGCCCTACTCCATTGTAGTGGTGGCTGAAGGTATTGCCAGGCCTGAAAAGAAATCGGCCGCCAGTTTTATCGGTGAGCTGATTAAGAAGAACACGGGGCTGGAAACCAGGGAGACCATTCTGGGATACATCCAGAGGGGAGGCAGTCCCTCTCCGCTCGACCGAATCCTGGCTACCAGGTACGGAGCATCCGCCGTGGAGATGATCGCCAGGGAGAACTTTGGTGTGATGGTGAGCTCCAGGGCAGATGAGATTACCTGTACACCCCTTTCAGAAGTCGGAGATAGGTTGAAGACAGTGCCTCCTGACCATGCCATGATCGAAAAGGCCAGGAAAATGGAGATATCTTTCGGAGATAAATAAACGGCCATGAAGGTGAGGAAAAATTGCATCCATGATCTTCATTTGCAGGGCATTGTCGGGCTGTTGGCTTCCGCATTCCTGTTGATCCCCCTGATTGGCAGACCCCAGGAGAACCCTCTCGAGACTTATTATGAAAAATCCGGGTTTAAAGAAACCCCGCGATACGACAAAACCATACGGTACTGTAAGCAGCTGGCACAAAACAGCCCCTGGGTCCATTACACCCAGTTCGGGGTCAGCCTCCAGGGAAGGGCCCTGCCTCTGGTCATCGTCGATAAAAAAGGAAATTTTGACCCCCAGGCAGTACACGCCACCAAAAATGCCGTCGTACTCATTCAGGCCTGTATACACGCCGGGGAGCCCGACGGAAAAGATGCGGGACTGATGCTCATCCGCGACATGACCATCAATAAAAAATACGAAGACCTGCTGGATAACGTCACTTTGCTGTTCATCCCCATACTCAACGTCGACGGACATGAACGTTTTGGTCCTGATAACCGCATCAACCAGAATGGTCCCCAGGAAATGGGATGGCGCACGAATGCCATGAATCTCAACCTGAACCGCGATTATCTCAAGGCAGAAAGCCCGGAGATACAATCCTGGCTTCGGTTGTTCCAGGAGTGGATGCCTGATTTCTTCATCGACTGCCATGTGACGGATGGTGCTGATTATCAATATCCTCTCACATACGGGATGGAGACTTCCGGTGCCATGGACCCCTCCCTCACCCAATGGCAGACCCAGTCGTTCATTCAAACAGTGGAAACCAAAATGAAGGAGGCCGGTTACCCCATCATTTCCTATGTGTCTTTCAGAAACTGGCATGATCCCGGGAGCGGCCTCGAGACCTGGGCTTCCCCTCCCATGTTCTCACAAGGCTACTGCGCTGTTCAGAACCGGCCCAGCCTGCTTATTGAGACCCACATGCTGAAAGACTATCATACCAGGGTCAGCGCCACTTACGAGATGCTGAAACAATCGATGGCAGTGATCAACAGGGATTATCGCCGCCTCATCGACCTGGTGCAGGAGGCAGATAAAAATGCCCTGCAACTGGGGAAGCAAGGTAACTTTCCTGTAAAATATACCTTGTCGAAGACCGATAGTGTGTTGATTGATTTCCAGGGATATGAATACCAAATGATCGTTTCAGACCTGACAGGGGGAAACTGGTTCCAGTATTCCGATAAACCTGTGACATTAAAAATCCCCTCCTTTGAGAAGGTGAATCCGGAACTATCCGTAAGACCTCCCCTGGCTTATATCATCCCGGTTGAATGGAAGGAAGTGATCGGCCGTCTGTCTCTTCATGGCATCACGTATTTCACGCTGCCCCGGGAGACTAAGGTGAGGGTGAGCTCCTACCGTTTCTGGGATGTGACTTTCCGTAACACTCCTTATGAAGGGCACCAGTTGCCAACCTTCCAGTGTGATTCCATTGCGGAAGAAAGAACATATCCGTCGGGCAGCGTGGTGGTGGAAATGAACCAAAGAACGAGCAAGGTCATCGCTTACCTTCTGGAACCCATGGCAGCATCATCCCTGGCTTACTGGGGGTATTTTAATACCCTGTTTGAGCAGAAGGAATATTCAGAAAGCTATGTGATGGAAAAGATGGCCAGGGAAATGATAGCGAAAGATCCCGGGCTTCTCGAACAATTGAAACAGAAAAAGGATTCGGATCCGGATTTTGCAAAGAATCCTTCCAGGATCCTGAACTGGTTTTATATGAAAACCCCTTATTGGGATTCACAAAAAGATTTGTACCCGGTCGGAAGAATTTTCGACCCGGCAGTGATCGAAAATTTGAAAAAATGAGAGAAGAGGGTGTCTGAACTGGATCAAATACAGCTTCCTGTACAGGAGCACATGAAAGCCTTCGAAGGCAGGTTCAAGGAAACCCTTCAAAGCAAAGTGCCCCTGCTCGATCTTATCCTGAGATTTGTCATCCGTCGTAAGGGTAAGCAGATGAGGCCGTTATTCGTGTTCTTGTCGGCTTCTGTTTGCGGAGAAGTCAAGGATGCCACCTACCGCGGGGCTATCCTCATTGAACTGCTGCATACGGCGACCCTCATCCATGATGATGTGGTTGACGACTCCAATGAAAGAAGGGGCTATTTTTCCCTGAATGCCCTTTGGAAAAATAAAATTTCGGTTCTGATCGGTGATTACCTCCTTTCGCAGGGCTTGCTGGTGGCTCTGGATAATGATGATTTTGATCTCCTTAAGATCGTTTCCCGGGCCACAAGGCAGATGAGCGAGGGAGAGTTGCTCCAGATTGAAAAAGCACGATTTCTCGATATCAAGGAGGAAGTGTATTTTGATATCATCCGAAAGAAAACGGCCTCTCTGATTGCCTCCTGTACTTCCCTCGGGGCGCGATCGGCTGGGGCTGATGATGCTGCCGTTCAGAAGATGGCTGATTTCGGGGAAAATGTCGGTATTGCCTTCCAGATCAGGGATGACCTCTTCGATTACGGTGACGGGATGGCCATAGGAAAACCCAGGGGCATCGACATCAAGGAGAAAAAGATGACCCTGCCGCTGATATACCTGTTGAAGAATGTGAGCTACCTGGAGAAGAAAAAGATCATCCATCTGGTGAAACACCACAATCAGGATCCTGAGAAAGTGAAACAGCTTATCGACAGGGTGAACGAGAGCGGAGGGATCGCTTATTCAAGACAAAAGATGATGGAATACAGGGACAAAGCCCTGGATATTTTAAGAACATTCCCGCAATGCCCGGCACGGGATTCATTGGAAAAGTTAGTCATATTTACAACAGAGAGAAGCCAATGATCAAGAACCTCGTATTACTGATCCTGATAACTTTGTTTTTTCAATCCGCTATTGCACAGGAAGTTAAAACGATTTACTGGCCTGAAGGACAGAAAAAATCGGAAGGCCTGAGTAAAGACAGCCTGGAAGAAGGAAAATGGATGTCCTGGTACAAGAACGGACAAAAGTATTCGGAAGGTTCTTACCTGCAGGGACAGAAGACCGGAAAATGGACTTATTGGTATGAAAGCGGCAAAACCTGGAGCGAGATGGAGCAGGATAACGGAGTACAGGTTTCCTGGTTTGAAAACGGCAATAAGGAAAGGGAAGGCAAGGTTGTCAGCGGGAAAAAGGAAGGTATCTGGACGGCATGGCATCCCAACGGAAATAAAAAAGAAGAAGTGATCTACCATGCTGACTGCAAGGCAGGTCCGATCAAATCATGGTTTGATAACGGAAAGCCTGAGTTCGAAGGCACTTACAGCAATGACAAACTGAATGGATATGCGACCTGGTTTTATAATACAGGGATCAAAGAAATGGAG
This sequence comes from uncultured Bacteroidales bacterium, assembly GCA_964605655.1. Classification (GTDB taxonomy): domain Bacteria; phylum Bacteroidota; class Bacteroidia; order Bacteroidales; family CAIXZF01; genus JAKLIX01. The sequence continues at coordinate 37,479 of CAZSDK010000018.1, read as the reverse complement.
GGCTGGCTGAAGGATGACCTTCAGGACAGTACATGGAAATTTTACCAGGATAACGGCACACTCGGCAGCACAGGCCCTTTCTCAGAGGGCAAACAAAACGGACTCTGGGTATTTTATTATAAGACGGGGGAAAAATGGAGGGAAGGCAGCTATGTGAAGGGCAAAAGAGAAGGGGTTTGGGTAAGCTGGTACGAAAGTGGCGTCAAACAAAGAGAAGGATCCTTTCTGAATGATAAGGAGGACGGGGAATGGACCAGCTGGTATGAAGACGGAAAAGTCAGAGACAAAGGCACTTTTAAAGAAGGAAAGATGAATGGCCGCTGGGTAGGTTGGTATTCCAATGCGAAAATCAAGTATGACAATGAATACCAGATGGATATAAAGCATGGCAAATACTCCTTCTGGTATATGAACGGACAACAGCAGTCGGTGGGTTTTTACAAAGAAGGAATGAAGACCGGGAAATGGTCGGAATGGTATAATACCGGAATCATACAGGAGACAGGGACTTATAAAGATGATAAAAAAGAAGGTTATTGGATTTTCTTTGACACCGACGGAGTTAAGATCCAGGAACAGACCCTGGTGGACGGGCATCCCGAGGGCAAATGGATCAGCTACCATTCCAACGGAAAGCCTTCGGCCATAGGTTTTTACAAGAACCAGGTGAAAGACGGGGTCTGGAAGTACTTCGACAAGGAAGGAAAAGTCATCTATTCCGTCACTTTCAAACAGGGAAAACGGTTCAAAGAAAAGGAGTAGTTTTTTATACAAAAGATTTTCATTGAAATTTCATGCGAGTAGCATCCTTGGTCAGCGGCGGGGTGGACAGTTCAGTTGCTGTTCATCTTCTTAAGGAAAGCGGAGTGAATCCCGATTTGTTCTATATACAGATCGGGATGGAAAACGAACCGGGCTTCATGGAATGTCCTTCGGAGGAGGACATTGAGATCGTCCGTTTCCTGGCCCATAAGTACGGACTGCGCCTCGAAATCGTGTCTCTTCACCAGGAATACTGGGAAAAGGTCATCAGCTATACCATCCGTTCTGTCAAGGCCGGGCTGACACCCAACCCCGATATGATGTGCAACAAGCTCATCAAGTTCGGGAGTTTTGAAAAGGCTTACGGGAAGGACTTTGACCTCATCACCACGGGCCATTATGCCGACGTGGAGAGAGGGGAAGACCTGTTGTTTTTAAAGACTTGTGCTGATAAGAAAAAAGACCAGACGTATTTTCTCGGACAGATCAACTGCCAGCAATTGTCGAAACTGCAGTTTCCCCTTGCCCACCTGGTCAAGAACGAGGTCAGGAACCTTGCGGCAGCTGCCCGGCTTCCGAGTGCGAACCGCCCTGACAGCCAGGGGATCTGTTTCCTTGGAAAGATCAATTACTCGGAGTTCATAAGGAGGTATGTTGGAGAAAAGGAAGGAGATATTATTGAATGGGAAACGGGCAAGCGACTTGGAAAACATAAAGGCTTCTGGTTCTTTACGATAGGTCAGCGAAAGGGACTGGGACTCAGCCAGGGCCCCTGGTTGGTGGTGAGGAAGAACACCGAGGAGAATATTGTGTACGTTTCCAATGGTTATGATCCCCTGGAAGTCTACCGGGATGTGATCTATCTGTCTGATCTGGAGTTTATTACGATCAATCCTTACGGAGAAACGCTTTTCGAAGGGGGGGAGATCAGCTTTAAGATCCGTCATACGCCGGAGTTTACCCGGGGAAGGCTTTTCCGCGAGGAACACAAGGTAAAGATCGTGTCGGAGAAAAAAATCCACGGTGTGGCGCCCGGACAATATGCCGTGGTGTATGATCCCTCCGGAATACGCTGCCTGGGAAGCGGCATTATCTCTGAAGAGAACCATTAAAAGGGCATTGGTAAAAAAACCAAAAACAGCCCTGTACTAACCGGTAGTTCACGAATTTTTTATAGTTTCGTAGGTACATAATGTGCCTGAAAGATGGAGAATTTTGTCATTAGCAATCCGACCGTGCTGCATTTTGGCAGGGATGTGATTCAGGATCTGGGGAATACGGTATCCCAGTATGGAAAAAGGGTGTTGTTGGTCTATGGGAAAGGTTCGGTGAAAAAATCGGGACTCTACCAGCAGATCATGGCACAACTGACGAAAGTGAAGGCGGAAGTGTTTGAATACAGCGGCATACGTCCCAATCCTATCGTAGATGACGTGGATGCTGCCGCTTCCCTGGGAAGGGCCAAAGGGATAGAAGTGATACTGGCTGTAGGAGGGGGCAGCGTCATCGATTCTGCAAAGGTAATGGGGGTAACCATACCGGTGTTTCATTCCGCCTGGGATTTCTTCTCAGGCCGGGTAAAACCGACCACTTCCCTACCGGTAATTGCCGTCCTCACCCTGGCTGCCACCGGTTCAGAAATGAACCAGTTTGCCGTGTTGCAGAACAACCGGACCAAGAACAAACAAGGACTCGGGCACCGGGTGATGTACCCCGTGCACTCCTTCCTGGATCCTGCCCTTACGTTCTCTGTACCAAGAGATTACACAGCTTATGGACTGGCAGACATCATCGCACACAGCCTTGAAGCCTATTTTGGCAAAGGAGAAGCACCGCTGTCTGATCAGATTGTTTTTTCTATCCTTAAGGAGATCAACGAGATAGGGCCAAAACTCATCAATGACCTGGAAAATTATGATCTCAGGGCAAGGGCCATGTATGCCTCCACCCTGGCTTTGAATGGCCTTACGTTGTATGGCAGGGTATCGGGTGACTGGGGTGCTCACAGCATTTCACATGTACTGTCGGTATTGTATGATATCCCTCACGGAGCTGCCTTATCCATCACTTACCCGGCATGGCTGAAACTCAAAGCCGGGGTCATGGCCGACCGGATCCGGCACTTGGGAAAAAATGTATATGGAGTTGATTCGGTGGAAGATACCATTGAAGAAGTTGAAAAGCACTTCAGGCAGATGGCTTGTCCAGTCCGTTTATCGGAAGTGGACATCGTCTCTGACAGACATCCGGTGATTTTCGAATACCTGGCCCGAAATAAGGTCCAGGGGGCTTATCTTCCTTTCGAGGAGTATGAATACGTGGAGTTGATAGAAATGATGGCCTGATCACCAGGGACTTTTCCTCGGTTTTTGCCTGATGGGCACTGTGTGAAAATCAAAGTCAGCCAGAAAGGTTTCGGCCTGTTTCACTTCTTTCATGTTGATCCTCAATGCGGCCATCAGGTTCGGGATCTGCCGGAGGGTCTTAATGACCTGCTGGATTCCTGAAGGTGTGGATGGTCCTTTGATCACGAGCAGGAAGTCCGTAAGCTTCAGTTCCGGTATCAGCCAATTTTCCTTGTTTTTATTTCCGATCAGGTAAATATTCTGTTTCAGTGGAGTCTTTTCATGGAGGAAGAAAGGGAACCCGGGCAAATCCTCATTCTCTTCTGCGCAGCGTTTCAGGTCATTGCCACGAACCAGGTTGAGAGACAAGACTTTATTGATGTAATAGGCCAGCCCGTAATCTTTCAGGGTGGTTGAAATTCCAAGGATCACCAGGTCCTCTTCATCCGGTATGTCCTTTATTATCCTTTTGGCCATGACAGGGGAAGGATTGGTAAATCAACCCTAAAGGTATCAATAATAAATGGTATGTTCAGGGATTCTGTGAGAGATTTTCGAAGGCTTTTTCGGCGGCCAGCTGTTCGGCACCCTTGATGGAAAAATCGCTGGCCCTGCCCCGGGGTTCGCCGTTGATGACCACTTCCACCACGTACTGCTTTTTGAATCCGCTGCCGTTTTCCGCAACTACCACGAAATCAATATCTACCTTTTCCTTTTGTGACCATTCCAGGATCTTGCTCTTATAATTGGTCTCGGTACTTACCAGTTCTTCCAGGTCGTAATGATGCCCGATGATACGTTCAACCACAATCCGCCTGGTGAAGTTGTATCCTTTATCGAGGTAGAGGGCACCGATAAACGCTTCGAAGGCGTCGCCCGTCATTGATTTATTGTGACCGGAGGAATCCTGGTGTGCTTCGATGAACTTTTCAAAGCCCAGGCGCTGGGACAACTTATTCAACTGGGCCCTGCTCACCATCTTTGACCTGGTCTCCGTCAGGAATCCCTCGTCTTTCAGAGGGAAAAGCTTAAACAGGTAATCAGCCACCACGGCGCTGAGGATGGCGTCGCCCAGGTATTCGAGGCGTTCGTTGCTGATCCTGACATCGGGATTGACCTCTATGGCAGCAGATTTATGCCTGAAGGCGAGCTTGTACAAATAAATATTTCCCGGGGTGAACCCGAAAAGGTTGCGGAGGAATAAAACAAGGTTCCTATCTTGAGAAAGATCGTTGGGAGAAGATCGTAAGAGGTTTAATTTCAATTATTTACCGGTAAACTTCTTGAAAAGGACCGAAACATTGTGTCCGCCAAAGCCAAAGGTATTGCTCAATGCTGCGTTAACAGGTCTGCGCTGGGCTTTATGGAAGGTAAAATTCAGACGGTTGTCGATCTCCGGGTCATCAGTGAAATGGTTGATGGTAGGAGGGACAATGTCGTTTTTCACTGCCAGAATGGTGGAGATGGATTCGATGGCGCCGGCTGCTCCAAGCAGGTGGCCGGTCATGGACTTGGTGGAGTTGATATTGATCTTGTAGGCATGATCACCGAAGAGGCTGATGATAGCCTTGGACTCGGCGATATCACCGAGGGGTGTTGAGGTACCATGGGTATTGATATGATCGATATCCTGAAGGGTAAGACCTGCATCTTGAACAGCATCTCTCATCGATTTAATGGCTCCTAATCCTTCCGGATGGGGTGCGGTCATGTGATATGCATCAGCAGAGAGTCCTCCTCCCGCCACTTCAGCATAAATCTTGGCACCTCTGGCCAGGGCATGTTCCAGTTCTTCAAAGATGAGAGCGCCTCCGCCTTCACCCAGGACGAACCCATCCCGGTCTTTGTCGAAGGGCCTGGAACCGGTTGCAGGGTCGTCATTCCTGGTGGAGATGGCATGCATGCTACTGAAACCACCGACGCCGGCAGGCGTCAGGGCTGCCTCGGAACCTCCTGCAATAAAGAGGTCGGCTTTTCCCAGACGGATGTAATTGAAGGCATCTACCAGGGAATTGGCCGAGGAAGCACAGGCTGAAACCGTGGCAAAATTCGGTCCCCGGAACCCATAACGGATGGAGATATGGCCTGCAGCAATGTCAGCGATCATCTTGGGGATGAAGAAAGGGTTGAAACGGGGGGTCCCGTCTCCTCTGGCGTAATCGGAAACCTCTTCAGTGAAGGTACTCAGTCCGCCTATGCCTGATGCCCAGATCACCCCGGCTCTTTCCAGGTCGATCTTTTCCAGGTCAATGCCGGCATCAGTCACGGCTTCATCGGCACATACCATGCCGTACACGGCATACAGGTCGAACTTCCTGACCTCCTTGCGGTCGAAGTGTTGCAAGGGATCGAAATTCTTGACATCACAGGCAAACTTTGATTTGAAAAGAGTGGCGTCGAACCTGGTGATCAGGCTGGCACCACTCATTCCTTCAACCAAATGATTCCAATATTCGGGAATGTTGTTTCCGATGGGTGTTATAGCACCCAAGCCCGTAACAACAACACGTTTTAGCTGCATTAAATGGTAAGGATTTACTTATTTGGTCTTGTCTTCAATGTAGGAAATGGCGTCTCCCACAGTACCGATCTTTTCAGCCTGATCGTCGGGAATGGCGATATTGAATTCTTTTTCGAATTCCATGATCAGCTCAACGGTGTCAAGTGAATCGGCTCCCAGGTCGTTGGTGAAACTGGCCTCAGGGGTAACCTCGTTTTCATCTACACCAAGCTTATCAACGATGATAGCTTTAACTCTTGCGGCAATGTCTGACATGTTTTAAAAATTTTAAGTTAGGGCCTGCAAAGAAATAACATTTATTAACATTTTGCAAAAAAAAATAACTGCTCCGGGTTTTAGTCCCTGATTCTGAGGTATGTCACCTGCTTTCAGGCAGAAGAATCCTTTTTCAGTTATCTTTGCCTTATGAACCACCTTGCCGTTTTTGCATCAGGCTCTGGTACCAACGCTCAGCGTCTGGCCGAATATTTCTCTGGTCACCCCGCCGTGAACCTCTCATTGATCATAAGCAACAAACCGGATGCTTATGTTCTGGAGAGGGCCCGGCGACTGAATATTCCATCCTTTGTCTTTTCTCCGGCCCAGTTCCGGGAGTCTTCAGACGTGCTTGAAAAACTCGAAGCGTTCCGGATCAGCCATATCGTACTGGCAGGATTCCTGCTGCTGCTGCCTCCTTCATTGGTCCGGGACTACCCCGGAAGGATTATCAACATCCACCCGGCCCTGCTGCCTCTTTATGGTGGCAAGGGGATGTACGGCCATCATGTTCATGAGGCGATCATCGCTGCCGGGGAAAAAGAAAGCGGCATCAGCATCCACCTGGTGAATGAAAAATATGATGACGGCAACATCCTCTTTCAGGCCCGATGCCCCGTTTATCCTGACGATACCGCAGATTCACTGGCACAAAGGATACATCACCTTGAATATGAGCATTATCCCCGTGTGGTCGAGGAATGGGTGCTTCGTGATCTATGAACGCTGTCGAGGGTTAAGGTCCTTGTCAAAGAGAAAGTCCGATAAAATCAAATAAATTATCCTGAGTAACTATTTGAAATATACTTTTCGGATAACTTGATGCAAAAGAAGAAGGTACTTTACTTTTATTTGACTTCCACTTGAATTCGTAAGCAAAAAGGTTCCCTTCCCTTTCTTCAATATAGTCAATCTCCTGCTGATCATAGGTCCTCCAGAAATGTGGATTCATTATGATCCGTTGATATTGAGACATTTTCAATCTTTCTTCAATACTATAGTTTTCAAAGAGTTTGCCGACGTCGTCCCTGCTTCCCAAAGCATTGAAATTAGCTATGACTGCATTTCTGATACCGTTGTCCCAGAAATAATATCTGGGTGTACGGGTATATTCTTTCCTCATATTTCTGCTGAATCCTTGTAAAGAGAATAGTACGTATGATTTTTCAAGCAGGTCGAGATACCTTATCACCGTTTTTGAATTGACATTGAGTTGAGAGGAAAGTTCGGCATAGGAGATATCATTGCCAATCTGAAAGGCAATCAATCGTAATAGTTTAATAATAAACAGACGGTCTTTGTTGTTCTCGAGTTTTAAAATATCACGCAATAGATAACTGTCGCGGAGGTTCATTAGTATTTCAGCACGCTCTGAATCATTTTCTGCGGTGATAACCTCAGGATATCCACCATAGATAAGTCTTTGTTCCAGCTGCTGTTTCACTTCCAGGAAATCTAAGGTGATCTCCGCCTGGGCAACCGGATATAAATGGAAGTATTTCATTCTTCCAGTCAGGGGTTCGCCTGTCTTCTGCCAAAGATCTAATGCTGAGGAACCGCTGATGATCATGTGCAAATGGGAACAATGATCTGCCAGAAGTTTCAGATTATCACCGATTTGAGGGATTTCCTGGGCCTCATCTATAAATAGATAGGTATATCCTTTAACAAAATTCTCCAGCGTCGTCAATCGCCGGGAAGATAGTATTTCCGCTACATCCAGGTTGTCACCCTGGACAAACAGGATTTTGCCGTCTGTCAGTTCTTCCTTGATCGCCTTAAGCAGAAAAGTCTTACCAGTCCTTCTGGGACCGAAGATCCCCAGGACTTTGCCCGACTTTTTCAGATCGGCAACTACCTGATTTTTGATAAATCTGGGTATTATGCTACTCATATTTTGCTAAATTCAAGTACCGAAAATACGCATTTTATGAATAGAAGTTACTCCTCGACCGGAATATTTAGTATCATGGAAAGATAAGACCTGTATTCTTCAGATTCTGAAAAGCTTAGAAAAGTAAGCCAGGGTCAACGAACCACCTTCAAAGCATCCGTGGTAGCCTCGAGAATGGGTTGGATAGAGACAGCTTGCGAAACAGCTTCTTTCATCCAGACCTCAGGTGTCAGCCTTCCTTTGGTGTACATCCGGATGATCTCCCCGGCAAAGTCCTTTCCCTGTAATTGTTTTTCTATTTGAAAATCAATAAGATGTCCGACTGGGTAAGCCGACAGGTAGAGAGGATTGTCGATCATGTGGGAATAAACAGCCAGGATGGGTTCGTCTTTGGAACCGAAGACGGGGGCATAATATAGGTTCCAGATCTCTTTGGCATTGGCAATGACGGCTTCCTTGAGCTGGGCAGGAGTGGCGTCGGGATGGGCATACATCCAGCGCCAGACCCTGATATCGACCAGGGAGACGCCCATGATCTCGTAGGAAGCCCAGAAGTTGTCGAGGACCATCATCTGGAATTTGAGCGGATCTTCGTTTTTCATTCCCAGGAGTTCCAGGTCTCTTTTCTGGAAGAGGAAGGCCACGGCTTCGGTAAAAGCGGTGGTGGGAACCCCGTTCAGCAGGTAGTAGTCCACATCCTGAAGGGTGATGGTCTGCTCTACGTTATGGCCAAACTCATGGATGGCGATGTTATAGCCTTTATAGTTCATGCCGGTGGGGGCAATACGGGTGCGTAGGTGGGCCACATCGGATTTCATCTGGGCGCCCCAGGCATGTCCGGAACCCCTGGCAGGATCGACCACGATCCTGGCGGAGATCTGGTCGGCTTTCTCTTTCGGGAAGCCGAGTTTCGCCAACAGGTTGGGCATGTCGGCCTGGAAGGCGGCCGGATTGGGATATCTGGCGGAGGTGATCTTGTTGAGTCCTTCTTCGTTCATGTCACCTCTTCCCTTGAAGCCATTGTACCAGATGTCGAAAGGCTGGAGCGGCCGGCCCAGGCGTTGGGAGATGAGGGTGGCCACCTCCTTCACCTGGGGCGAGGAACACAGGTCGGTAAAGAGTTTTTCCACTTCCTCCACCGGGATCTCCATCCCCTGAGAGAAGGCCCTGTCGAGATAGGTCGGATAAAAAGGATTGTAAGCATCCATGGCTTTGGCAGCCTTGAAGTTGTCGAGCAGGTAGCGGTAACGGGTGTCGGGTTCGGGAATCCCGTCTTTCACCGACTTCATATCGGCTCCCTGGGCCCCTTTCGTCACCACCTTGTTGGTCACCGGCTCCCAGTAAACCTGGTCATTGTTGATGACTTCGCCGGGAATGCTCTGGTCGATGATCCTTTTCATTACCTGGTAAATCATCTGTTGTTTCTGTAGGGCTCCTTCCGGGTCGCTGTAATGGGATTTCAGCTCGTCGCGCAGTCCCCAGTGGGAGATGAGTTTCATATCGGCCGGGAAAGAGGTTTTCCCGTCTTTATCCACCAGGTTACCCATGCAGATGTTGTATTCAGAGATATAGGTGTCGGCCGCGGTGATGGCAGAAGAGTAGTTCTGCAGCAGTTCGGCTGGGACCCGTGAGGTGTAAAGGTCACCCATACGGGCATAAGCCCATTGTTTCCTGCTCCATGTGAGTCCCAGCTCGTTCTTTTCTTTCAGGCTGTAAAAGGGAAAGTTAAGCAGCACGACGAAAGCGACCTTGTTGCTGAAAAAGTCGTCCTGAAGATGGGCATAGGGATCGAAGGCTCCCAGGAGCTCATCGATGGGCCGTATGGGGGGACCGTCGAGATGGAGGGGCTTTTTCAGGTCCAGACCAATCTTGTTGTAATTGCCGTAAAGGATCTCATAGGCGGCGGACAGCTTTTCAAAGAGGGTGTCCACACCGCTCTCTGTGGCTACAAACTGTTCCAGGCAGAAAGCTTTAAAGGTATCTGGGTCCCCGTCTTCTTTCCTCCAGAACGAAGCCACCTGTTGCACGCCTTTTTCGATACGGCTTTTGGCCTGGTCGCCATATCGGGCCAGCAGGTCTTGCCTGACCTCATCGATAACTGCTTGTTGAATGAACATGGTGCTCTTTCCTCCTTCAAATTTTTTAAATTCTTTACAGGATACAAGGACCAGCATAAGAACCGGAATCCCGAGTAAAAGTATCTTTTTCATAATGGGTAGATTTGATCATTGACTGAATGGGAGACGAAATTACAAAGATTTTGTACGCAGGATTTGTGTATTTTTGCGCTTTCCCGGAGAGATGGCAGAGCGGTTGAATGCGGCAGACTCGAAATCTGTTGTCCTGCGTATGCGGGACCGGGGGTTCGAATCCCTCTCTCTCCGCCAAAGGGTGGAATGACATCCGGTCATTTCTCCGTCATTACGCTCAATTCGGTCTCTTTTCAAACCCCTCTTCCTTCGTTATCATGGACCCTTATCTGCACCGTCTGATCCAGGAAGGAGAACACCAACGGCTGGACTTCAAGGTAGAGATCTCTGATGCCGGGAAGATTGCCCGTACCCTGGTCGCTTTCTCCAACACCGACGGAGGCAGGCTCCTGATCGGGGTGAAAGATGGGGGTGGTATTGCCGGAGTTCAGGAAGAAGAAGAGAAATTCATGCTTGCCCGGGCCGCCAGGGACTTCTGCAAACCTCGTATTCAATACGAGACCAGGAAATGGGAGATTGGAAAAAAGAGTGTCCTGGAAGTCGTCATAGGGCCCGGGGCCCACAAGCCTTATTTTGCGAGGGAAGAAGATGGCAGCTGGAAGGCTTACATCCGTGTAAAAGACCAGAACCTCCTGGCAGGGAGAATCCTCCTGAAAATATGGGAACGTAAAAAACAGCCGGGCGGCAGCATCCTCCGGTTTTCCAGGGGAGAAAAGTTCCTGCTGAATTTCCTGGAAGATAATGAACAGATCACGCTGCGGCAGTTTTGCCAGGAAGCCCGTGTCCCTAAGTTCATCGCCGAAAAGATCATTGTCAGCCTGGTGAGCATGGACTTGCTTCTCATGGAGATTACGGAAAAGGAGACCTTTTACAAACTGAACAGGGAAGGGTTCAACAGGTAGATGCAGTTAAGCCTCGTCGCAGGACAGGAGAGATATTGACATTCTTACAGATTACTGCAGAGTCTTCATCCAATCCAGCGGACTGACCGCTTTGACAGGTTTCACCAGGGAATGCAGTTCACCCACACAGCCACGGTTGTCCCAGAGCTCCACCTCCCGGTAAGGAAGGTCATAAGAAACCTTCAGCTTCCCTCCGGATAATGCGACTGCATGACTGGCAAGGTCCTTCATGGAGACCGATGTACCGCTGCAGATATTCACCAGGAGATTTTCATCGGGGACCCTCCCGGTGAGTGAAAGAATGTAATAAACCAGCTCATCAATGTAGAGGTAATCCCTTTTTTGCCCGCCTTTGGTCATCAAAAAGGGTTTCTCTTCCTTCCAGGCCTGGATCAGTTCGGGAAGAAAGGTGGTGACCGGCATCCCGGGTCCGAAGAAATTGAAGATCCTGCCGATGGTATATGGCTTTCCGTATCGCTGGCTGTAAGAGCGGATCAGTTCCTCGCTCATCAGCTTGCTCAGGGAGTAGGGTGAAGGGGGTGATGGCTGCTGGGTCTCCCGGAATGGCGGTTGGTTGCGGATGCCGTACACCTCGCTGGTGCTGGCAAAGAAAAATCCTTCGTAGGGTACCTCTTGAAGGGCTTTCAAAAGATTATACGTACCCATGACATTCACCTGGTGAAGCCTGGGAAAGATCCCGAAATCGCGGTTACGGTCGAGGAGGGCGGCAAAATGGAAGACCAGATCGAAAGACAGTCCGTGTAGCGAGGCTGCCAGAGCAGAAGGATCGGTCAGGTCGGCCGTAATGAGATAGACATTTTCTTTCCTGGCGGCCAGGCGGGTAGAGACCTCATTAAATTGAAGATCCTGAACATAGAACTTCCCGTCAGGATGCCAGGATCTTTCCAGCAGGGCTGAACCCAGGAAGCCTCCTCCTCCGGTGATGAGGACACTTTTGTCTTTCATCTTCTCCTTCATAGTGTCCATGGCATGGATTTCTCAGTGGCCTTCCGGATATAATCCTCCAGGTCCTGACGGGTGTTGACCTGCCGGCGTTCGTAATAGTCGCGGTACCATCCGATGGTATGACGAAGGGTCTCCTCAAACGGCCACAGGGGTTCCCAGGCCAGCAGTTTTTTGGCTTTGCTGTTGTCGAGCATCAGGTAACCGGCCTCATGAGGGTGATCTCCTTCCCTGACGCTGTAACGGATGGAGGGCCAGTGGCTTTTTGAGACTTCCACCAGTTTCCTGACGGTCACGTTGCTGGTCATATCCGGACCGAAGTTCCAGGCTTCGGCCAGGGAGCTGTCGCCGGATGCCAGCTTCGAGCCGACCAGCAGGTAGCCGCTCAGGGGTTCCAGCACATGCTGCCAGGGCCTGGTGGCTTCCGGGTATCGAAGGAAAAGGGTGTCGTCTTCAGAGGCAGCCTTCACCAGGTCAGGGATGATCCTGTCCTGGGCCCAGTCACCTCCTCCGATGACATTGCCGGCCCTGACCGATGCCACCAGCACCTGATGTTTCTTCCCGTATTCTGAAGGAGGAAAATAGGAGTGCCGGAAAGCTGCGGTCACCAGTTCTGCACATCCTTTGGAAGAGCTGTAGGGATCCCTGCCTCCCATGGGTTCATTTTCGCGATATCCCCACACCCATTCCCGATTGTCATAACATTTGTCGCTGGTGACAATGATCACGGCCTTAAGATGCGGCAATCTTCTTGAAATATCAAGCAGCCCTGCCGTTCCCATCACATTGGTGAGGTAGGTCTCGTAAGGATCTTCATAGGAGAGCCTCACCAGGGGCTGTGCGGCCAGGTGAAAAATGAGTTCGGGATCAAAATCCCTGACGGCTTCTTCCAGCTTATCTTTATGTTGGATATTGAGTATGACGGACTTATAGTCCTGTGACAGGAGTGAAAAATGGTTGGGTTGGGAAGGAGGGTCCAGGGCGATGCCCATGACTTCAGATCCCATCTGCCTGAGCCAGAAGGCCAGCCATGATCCCTTAAAACCGGTGTGACCGGTTACCAATACCCTGGTGCCATGGTAGACACCGCCGAATAAGTTAAGCTTTACCAGATCTTCCATGGTGCTGTATGGGTATTCCACATCGATTCGAGTTGCATTTTGTCCCTGAGGGTGTCCATGGGTTTCCAGAACCCGAGGTGTTTATAAGCGAAAAGCTCTCCCGAAGCTGCCATGGATTCCAGAGGAGCCCTTTCCCATACCGTGAGATCGCCTTCTTGTATGTATTGAAAGACGGAGGGTTCACAGACAAAGAATCCGCCGTTGATCCAGGCTCCGTCGCCTTTTGGTTTTTCAACAAAGAGGCTTACCCTTTCATTGTTCTCAATTTCCATGGCACCAAAACGGCCTTCGGGCTGGACGGCCGTCATGGTCAGTGATTTTCCGTGTTTTTTATGGAAATCCAGCAGACGGGGGATGTCAATATCAGAGACGCCGTCCCCGTATGTCAGGAAAAAAGGCTCTCCGCCCAGGTATTTCTCTGCTCTTTTGATACGCCCTCCTGTCATGGTGTTCATTCCCGTATCAAGGATGGTCACCTTCCAGGGCTCGCTTTGGTTGTCTAGGATCTCGATGTGGTTACCCGAAAGGTCGATGGTCACGTCCGACTGGTGCAGGAAGTAGTTGGAAAAATACTCTTTGATCACATAACTCTTGTACCCTGCAAGGATTACAAAATCATGATACCCGTATTGGGAATATATTTTCATGATGTGCCATAAGATGGGCTTGTCCCCTATATGGACCATGGGTTTCGGCAGCATGGCCGTTTCTTCACTGAGCCGGGTTCCGAATCCACCGGCTAAAATGGCAACTTTCATAAGTCAAAAATAAAATTTGTTGGGTTATGACTCTCCATAAGACAATCCGTTGCCCGGAAACTTGCGAAGGGGTTACAGAAATTTATTTAACTATGTAGTAATGATACCCTGTTATATTTTTAAAGCATACTCAGGAAACCGGGGTAAAATTTCATGTCTTTAGAGCTGTTCACATATAAGGAAGGATTGACCTTCTCCAAAGTCTTTGGAACTGTGAATGGAATATTTAGAGAAATATATATGTAATTTTGCACAAGATTTCTGATTTCCTGATGTCTAATGGCCATAGTGATCTGAATTCAGGAAAACCAAATTTACTCATAACATACAGATAGTGAGGAAGATTCTGACAATAATATTCATTGTTTCTTTTATACAGACGGGATTTTCACAACAGGGTGCAGACACCCTGGAGAAAGTCAAGCAGCTTCGTGACCAGGACCGGTTGGAGGAAGCTTTGTCCTTGCTTGAATTATACGAAAAATCCCACCCCAATGATCTGAATACCCTTTGGCTTTACGCCCAAACTGCTGTATGGCACGGCGATCATTTCTTGTCTTCTGCTTTATATGAGAAAGCCCTGAAGCTATACCCAAATCACCGGGGTTTGGTCCTCGATTATGCCAACCAGCTGATGGGTGAGGGAGCCTTACATAAAGCGGCCCGTCTTCTCGAAGAAAGCTACAGCACCTTACCCGGTGACCGGGAAATCGGAGAGTACCTGGGTACTGTGTACTACTGGCAGTTGCGTTACAGGGAAGCTGAATCGGTGGTCAGTGAGTTGGTGAGGAAAGACTCCTCCAACCAAAATGCAAGGCAGCTTTTAATCCGTATCAGGCAGGACCAGTCACCGGTCGTATCCACAGGTTGTCAGGTACTTTCCGACGACCAGAAACTGGTGACGACGACGTCCTGGATGCAGGCCTCTTTGTGCCTGCCCCGGATGCCTCGTTCCAAAATATCACTCTCAACCCCCATTTTCTCCGCCACCGCCCTGCATGCCAATGCCTGGAACCTGAGTGCCGGGAATTCATGGTACCTGGAAGGTATTAAAACCGATATCCTGCTCCAGGCCGGACTTTTTCATTTTCCCCGTCTGAATACCACCGATGCAACCTGGAAGCTGGCCGTGAATCAAAAGATCTCCCGGCAGCTTCAATGGAATATCTCCTGGGACCATAAACCGTATTTGTTGACAATCAGCAGCTTAAATACCAAGACTTTTGAAGATGACTTTCTCTTGTTTCTTGGCAGCGATCCCAAAGCCAGGTGGCAGGGCAAGGTGGGCCTGGAAAGGAAAGTCTATCCCACCGATCAGCAAAACGGCATCATGACCTGGTTCGGGTGGTTATTATCTCCGGGGATCAAGGCAGGTCCCTTTACTATGGCAGCAGGTCTCGGATACAACTACAGCGATTCGAAGGAAGACCGGTTTCTTCCGCAAAGTACCGTGGAAGAACTGGTCGCCTCACAGGTATATGGTTCTTTCCAGGGAATCTATAATCCATATTATACACCAGAACAACAACATATCGTTTCAGTCATTGCCATGGCGAATGTGAAGCCCTGGCGGTCTGCCCGGCTCGATATGAAAGCCAGCTACGGAGGGTACGCCAGCACGAATTATCCTTTCCTGTACATCCGCGAGACAGGGTCGGGGAATGGAAACCAGGAAAACAAGCTGATCAGGGAATATGTCAGAACGGAATTCCATCCCCTGGAGTTGGAGATGAAGCTTAACTGGCAATGCGCACGGACCTGGTCGGTGGATTTGCATTACACTTATTTCAGCACCATTTATTTCACAAGCCAGATGGCGGGTATTGGCCTTAAAAAGGTATTCTGGAATGGCAGGGAGAAATAAGGACCTTTGGGAATTCAGGACTGCTTCCGGAGTGAAGAGGGTCCATAAGTTCATTCTGCTGATGCTGGTCATAGCTGGGGTGATCAGCCTGGTCTTGTTTGCCGACTGGTGGTTTAAGAAATCACATGTGGGGAACCTCTGGTTCTTTGTGATCTTTAGTTTCGTTTTTTGGTACGGGGTGGCCCGTTTGATCCTGATCTGGATTAATTACCTGAAAATAAGCAAGCCAGAACCGACTGTGCCCGGACAGGGTCTGAGCGTCGCCATTTTCACGACCTGCACACCAGGAGAGCCGGTGAGTATGTTCGATAAGACCCTGGCAGCCTGTTCAAGGATCACCTATCCTCATACGACTTATCTTTTGGTGGATACGCCTTCAGAGGAGATCAGGTCGATAGCGGAACGACATCAGGCGGTGCTGATGGATATGACAGGTGTGGGGGGAGCCAAGGCAGGTAAAGTGAACACAGCCCTGAAGAATACCACAGAGGATTTCATCCTGATCCTGGATCCGGACCACATACCCTTTCCCAATTTCCTCGACCAGACACTGGGATATTTTACCGATGAAAAAGTCGGTTTTGTGCAGGTTTCCCAGGCGTATTACAACCAGTACCGTTCTTTCACCGCCAAAGGTGCTGCCGAACAGACCTATACTTTCTATGGTCCCACCCAGATGGGCCTTCACGGACTTGGCAGTCCGGTAGCCATTGGCGCCAACTGCACCTTCAGGAGAAAGGCCCTGGAGAGCATAGGCGGTCATGCCATCGGGCTGGCAGAAGATCTTCTCACGTCCCTGCGGATCCATGCAGCAGGTTGGAAATCAGTTTACAACCCCGTAGTGGTAAGCCGCGGACTAGTGCCGGAAGATTTCGGTTCGTTTTGCAAGCAGCAGCTCAAATGGGCCAGGGGTGTTTTTGAAGTGTCTTTCTCTGAGATACCGAAGGTCTTCAGAAAGCTGACCTCCTGGCAGAAGCTGACTTATATGGCAATTGGAACATATTACCTCGTGGGTGCCACAACCTTCTTTTTCACTCTGATCCCTTTCGTTTACTTTTTCACTTCGGCGATGCCGGCAAGCATGTTATTCTCTGAATTCCTGATCAATGGTTCCTTCCTGGTCATCATTTCATTCTCCATCTACCTGTTTGTGCAACGCTGGATGTGTCATCCGGAGACGGAAAGAGGGTTTCAGTGGAGGGGAATGATATTGAAATATGCGAGCTGGCCGGTGTACCTGCTGGGATTCCTTCTGGCTGTAGTGAATGTCGACATTCCTTATATACCTACCTCCAAAAAGGCTGTCACCAACTACGTGACCCCTTTTGCCAGACCCCTGACGTTCCATTTCCTTCTTTTCATACTCACTTTTATTTATGTACTCATTCAGCGGCGGTTTTTCATTCCTGAAGGAGAACTGGTTCTTACCGCCGAAAAGACCTGGGGGATGATTGGCTTTGCCGGGGTGGCTGCGCTTATGTCGCTGGCAGGGATGCTGGCGGCCCGTTCCGCCAGGAACCTGAAGGAAGAGGATCCCTGGGAAAAGATAGATATCCATGAAATTAAGACCTGAACATGGTAAAGAGATCACATAGGCTGTTATACACCATCCTGGCCCTGATGGCCGGGATAGGCATCGTTCTGCTGCTGACTTACCTGGGAAGTCAGTCGAAAGGACCTCTGGCTCATTTTTTTGATAAAGCCGGTGATATGGTCACCCGCATGGAAAATGACCTTCTCACAGAGAACCGTTCAGTGAGGAGAAAGGATAAGTTAGTATGGCTCAACAGCCAGATGACCCGTGAACAGCTGATCAAAAAATCCGGTCCTGTGTTATTGGGAGCATACGACAACACCTTATCCAATTCTTTCGAAGGGGTTATCGCCCTTGAAGATTCTCTTCGCACGGTATTCCATTTGATCCATATTTACATGGCCTGGGGCGATAAATCAGAGGAGCAGTTTCCCCTCCGGCAGGTAGAGGCAATCACCGGCCTGGGATCTATCCCCGTGATCACCTGGGAACCCTGGCTCACCGATTTTTCATCAGAAAAACATCCCCAGTTGCGTAAGCCGGAATACAGGGATAAAGGTGGGATGGCCGACGTAGCCAGAGGGAAATATGATTTTTACATCAAAGCCTGGGCAGAAGAAGCAGCCAAGATGAATACCCTGATCTTTTTAAGGGTAGGTCATGAGATGAACGATCCTTACCGTTATCCCTGGGGTCCTCAGAATAACACTCCCAAAGAATATGTTGCTGCCTGGCGTCATATCCACCAGGTGTTTCAGAAAGCCGGTGCCACCAAGATCCTATGGATATGGTCGCCCCACCCTTCCTATGGCTGGTTTGATGCGTTTTATCCCGGGAAAAACTATGTGGATTATGTCGGGATCAACGTCCTGAATTATGGTACGGCCGTCACCTGGTCTCAATGGTGGACCTTTGATGAGATTTTTGGTAATCATTATAAGGAACTGGCAAAGTTTCAGAAACCCATGATGGTTACCGAGCTGGGATGCCTGGTGGTGGGTGGAAGCCGCCCTGAATGGTTCGACAAGACCTTCGGCTCTATCCCCGGCAAATATCCTCTGGTACGGTCGATGCTCTTCTTCCATTTTAGTAATGACATGACTACCACGCAGAAAGCCGTCGACTGGACCATCAAATCGGATCCTGCGACCAGGAATGCCATCATCCGCAGGATGAATGCCTGGCCCGATTCCATAAAACCGGTCATTAAGAAACTCTGACCACACAACATTCTGTTGATATATCGTTTTATGCTTTTACTTATTTTTGTAAAATATCTAAATAAAACGATTTTTAACCTTTGATGGATCCTATATTCTCTTATGGACGTTGGCTGACGAGGGAGGTAACTGTCGGAGATCTTCCGTTGGGAGGGTTTAACCCTATTAGGGTGCAGTCGATGACCAACACCCCGACCCTGGATACCAAAGCTACAGTAGCCCAGGCGATCCGGATGATCCATGCAGGGAGCGAATATATCAGGATCACGGCACAAAACCTCATGGAAGCCGTGCATCTGTCAGTGATCAAGGAGGAGCTGAGGAGTTCTGGTTACCATACCCCATTGATTGCAGATGTGCATTTTAGTCCCAAAGTAGCCCTGGAAGCCGCCCGAAGGGTGGAAAAGATAAGGATCAACCCGGGCAATTATTCCAGCGCCAGGGATCTAAAAGGACCTCTCTCGGAAGCTGAATATCAGTCAGAATGGGAGCAGATGGCCGAGAACCTCTACCCTCTTCTTAAGGTCTGCAGGCAATATGGGACTGCACTGAGGATTGGCACCAATCATGGTTCATTATCGGGCAGGATCATGCATCGTTTTGGAGATACTCCGGAAGGGATGGTGGAATCAGCCATGGAATTTGTGCGGATATGTTCAGGCTATGGATTTCATAACCTGGTTTTGTCGATGAAATCTTCCAACATCAGGGTGGGTATTTTTGCCACCCGCCTGTTGGTTTGCAAGATGCAGGAAGAAGGCTATGCCTATCCCCTCCACCTGGGTGTCACCGAAGCCGGCGACGGAGAAGACGGGAGGGTGAAATCGGCGGCTGGCATAGGAGCGTTATTGGAGGACGGCATTGGCGATACCATCAGGGTGTCGCTCACAGAGCCTCCAGAAAACGAGCTTCCGGTAGCCCGAATGCTGGCCGGAAGGTACAACCGGAGACAAGGGCCTTATAAAGAGAAAGTCCAGATACCGGAGAATATTTCTTATTTTTCTTGTCACCGCAGGGAAACAGCCTGGATTGGAAAACTGGGAGACGGCCAGCCACCTGCCGTGGTCACTACCTGCCTGGGAAAGGTCGACCTGAGGTGTTATTACTTCAACCCACACAGCCAGAGTCCTGATTACCTGTATGATCCACCAGGGATAGAGCACCGGGAGCACCCGGCCAGCATCAGGCAGGTCAGGCATATCCTTGAATATGACCTGAAACGTCTTGATGTGCATCCGCTGATAGAAGCATCATCATTTACCAGCTTGCAGCCTATGTACCTCTTCAGACCCTGGATCAACCTGGGACCGGCAAGCTGGAAAGAGGAGACGGCCAGGATCATCAGCCAGAACCCTGAACTGGTACTCGTTCTCCATAAACAACCAGATTCCAGTATCCATCTCCTCCGGAAATTCTTTGCCTACCTCGATAAACACTCCTGCAGGCAACCGGTGATACTCAGGCTTTCATATCCGGGAGAAGATATCGATCAGTTCAACCTGTACTCTGCTTCTGACGCGGTCTTCATACTCTGCGACGGTCTGATCGACGGTCTTTGGCTCGAGTGGGAACCCAAGGCCAGCTGTAAGTTCCCTACCATGGCAGCATACAATATTCTTCAGTCTACGGGAGACCGGCTTACCAGGACCGACTATGTGGCTTGTCCTTCCTGCGGCAGGACCCAGTTCGACATACAGCAGGTGCTCGCCCGCGTGAAGGAAAGGACTTCACATCTCAAAGGACTGAGGATAGCCGTGATGGGATGCATCGTGAACGGGCCCGGTGAGATGGCTGATTCGCATTACGGTTATGTAGGTTCTGCCAACAACAAGGTCAACCTTTATAAAGGAAAAACCCTTGTCACCAGAAATATTCCGGAGACCGAAGCCCTCGAAGCCCTCGTGGCACTGATCAAAGAAAACGGTGACTGGAAAGAAAAACCCGATTAAGTTACCGTATCATCTTTAGCATCATTCCTCCTGCCTCTGTGCTGACTTTCACCATGTAAACCCCTGTGGGGAAATCACCCGGATGCAGTTTCATCTCCCTGATATCAGCCATATTCAACTCCGACATCTTTCTTCCGTCGATCCCGAAGACGGAAATGTTTACCTCATGACAGGTACGTCCCAGGTCCAGAATGCTTTCGTCGGTAAGCGGGTTCGGGTATATCCTGGCTCCCGGCAGTGTACCTCCTTCTGACAGCCCAACCGTGGTGACAGGCACACATACCGAGGTGTCGCTGCATCCGTCTTTGGTGACGATCACGGCATATAATCCGTTGACTGACGGTACAAAAACCTGCTGGGTAGCTCCGGGAACATGCGCAAAGTTGTTGTTACAGTCGACCCATTGGTAAGCAGCACCGGCCAGTTGGGCCGTGAGGGTGATGCCGGCCACGCTCAGGGCCGTGTTCACTGAAGTGACAGCCAGGGTGAGCTGAACCACCGAATCGCATCCCGAGGTCGTCTGGAAGGTCTGGGTATAGGTGCCCGGAGTCGTGAGGGTGAGGTTCCCAAACTGAATGGACTGGCCCTGGCAGATGGTGTCGCTGAGATAGTTGATCGGTGTCGAGATCCCGCTCACCCAGTTGGAAGTATTCCCTGTGAGCGTAAAATTAGTCAGGTCCCCAATAAGGGTGCCTGTTGTTGGAGTCAGCGTGGTGATGCCAGCGTTGTTACCTCCCGCAATGCCCTGGTTGAATTTGTAGTACAGTAGCAGGTTGGAGGCCGTCGGGTCCACGGCACAATTATAGATGTCAAGAATCTCTTCCTGTGTCAGGGTCTTGTTCCACAGGCTGACCTCATCCACTTTCCCCTGCAGATAAAAATGGGTGTAGACATACAACAGGTCGCCGATGAGAAAAGGCTTGGTGAGCAGGCTGATGGTCCCTGAAGCCAGCGTAGAATTCACCTGGACCCCGTTATGATATAATACCAGGTTGTTGCCATTATAAGTGATCACAAGATGTTGCCATTGGTTGATCAGCAAGTTCCCGAAGGTGGTGGTCCCTGCCACGCCGCCGCTTCCCCTGAACCGGGCTTCCACAGCAGTAGGGCCATGCTGGACCAGGTAAAAATCGCAGGAGGTATCATTCCGGAACCCTGCAAACCCGTCATAATTTGGGAAAGAAATGGAGGTATTGGCCGGGTAAACCCAACAGGTGAGCGAAAGGGTTTGCGATCCCGCGATCAAGGCAGAAGCATTGGGTACGGTGACAAAATCGTCGACACCGTCAAAATCAAGGGCATTCTGGTTTTGGGCCCCCGCACTCACCAGCCAAAGCATGGCGGTAAAACAAAGTAAAGCTCGCTTCATGGTGTTTGGGTTTTGGATAGGGATCAAAGGATTGATTTATGACTCTTTCAACAGTTTCTCTTTACAGGCTTTCAGAACTTTCAGCCGTTCTTCAGTCTGGATTGGGTAGGCCAATTCGAGGGTTTTTAGTTTCTGGATGAGGATCTCGGAGATCAGAAGCCGGGCACCCCATTTTTTATCGGCCGGGATAATATACCAGGGGCTTTGGGAGCTGCTGGTTGCATTAAGCATCTCTTCGTAACATTTCATATACTTGTTCCAGTACTTTCGCTCTTCAATGTCCCCTTCCGAAAATTTCCAGTTCTTGCTCTTGTTATCGACCCTCTCCAGCAGCCTTTTCTTTTGCTCTTCTTTTGAAATGTGGAGGAAGAATTTAAGGGTGATGATTCCGTTCCCTGACAGATAGTCTTCAAAGTCCCGGATCTGGCCGTATCGTTGTTTCCAGATATCCCCGTTGACGAGTT
Organism: uncultured Bacteroidales bacterium; assembly: GCA_964605655.1. GTDB lineage: Bacteria > Bacteroidota > Bacteroidia > Bacteroidales > CAIXZF01 > JAKLIX01. The sequence continues at coordinate 15,348 of CAZSDK010000018.1, read as the reverse complement.
CCCCTGGGATGTTCTGTAATTTGACCAGGTCATGAACCCTGACCACCAGCACTTCCTCGTAATAAGACCTGTTGAAGATGCCGAAATGCCCCCGTTCGGGCACCTTTGACGTGGCCCTCCACATATAGTCGTGCCGCAATTCCTCGGCGGAAGGTTGTTTAAAGCTGTACACCTGGGTGCCCTGCGGGTTGAGGCCTGACATCACGTGTTTGATAGCACCGTCCTTACCGGCCGTGTCCATGGCCTGGAAAATGATCAGCACCCCATACCTGGCCTGGGCGTATAACATGCTCTGCAACTCAGCCAGGGTGTCGACATTCTCTTCCAACAAACGGGTGATCTTCGCCTTGCTCAGGTCTTTTCGCTCGAAACCGGTCTTAACCTGTGAAAGCTTCAGCTTTTTCTTCCCGTCATGACAAAATTCTGCAGTCTTCATGCTAAATTGTTATGAATGAAGTTTCAAAAGTAAAAAATCTCACAGTTAAAATCCAGTAGGAATAAACCCTATTTTGCCAGTTTTTTAGCCATTTTGTTGAGTGATTTCGGCAGCTTTTCCTTCATGTCTTCAAACAAGTTGTTGGAAGCACTTTCGATCATAGGCATGATCTTGTCCGTTTCGAGAACAAAGCCACCGTATGCAGCCAGCCCGGTGTCAGAATTGGCATTCTCTTTCAGTTTAAAGATGCGGTTGGCATCCTTATCAAACATTTTCAGGTTAACATAGGCCTTGATCTTTTTCTTGTTGAAGCCTCCGATGCCCACTTCATCAAATAACGAAAAATCGATGTAAGCGATCATCACGGCATCAACGTCTGGAGGAAGATAGGAAAACGATTTCTTGATGGCTTCTTCATCATCAGCAATCCCATAGGCGGCGATAGGGATATACCCTTTGGCAGACGTGGTGTACCAGCTTTCTGTTGCCCACTTGGTGAATTTAATCAGCGAAACATATTCAGGATGTCCGACTACGGTCTCCTTTGGTACGAAAGGGAAAGGGAACTGAGGGACGAATTGTTCGCGGATCAGGTTATCAAACTTATCGACAATGGGGTCCAGGTTGAAAGAAGTATCTTTCATCAAAGCCTCATATATTTTTGTCTCCATTGGGTTGTCGGAAAGATTGCGGCTTCCGAAGACTGAGATAATGGCTGCTTTCTTTATCTGGGCTGAAAGCATGGTGATGGTGAAAAGACTCACAAAAAGAAAAACGATCGTTTGTTTCATAGCTGAAATGATTGGTTATAAATAGTTTAAGGTTTTTGGATTGATCTACCCGGCAGAGGACCGGGCGAAATTCAGACGCAAAGATAGTCAAATGGGTTGTCCCTTAGTTATCAGAAATACTGAACATTATGATTACCACTGATGGTAAAATGCTCATTGCCAAATCCTAAAAGAAGTTTTTTTAATTCAAAGATGTCAACCGTTACGTATCAGTCGGTAGGTCTTAACGATCAGCCGGTATCCCCACACGCTGATAATGGCCAGTACCAGCCGGGGTACCGTGATCCAGAAGGCAGAGACCCCGATAGCGACAAACAACAGGGTGTCTTCGAGCAAAGAATGGCAAATGGCAATATGATGGTTGACCAGGTCATTTTCTTTGAGGGTGATGCGCTGGCGTTCCAGATAATCCATCATGAGGGCTGATCCAAAACCCAATCCCACCACGTTGGCGACGATCCACAGGAAGGATCCCCTGGCCGGGAGCCCCATCAGTCGCAGAAAGGGAGCTAGCATCTTTGCCATCACCTCCATGATCCCGAACTCTTCCAGGATGCGTTGAAGGACCATCAAGGCCGAAACCAGTACCACCACTTTAAGGCATAAGTAAAAAGTGCTGATGAACCAGGTCTTCATCAGGGGCAGGAACTGAGTCTCCCCTGGAATTGCCTCGGCAATATTGGAGACCAGCCTGTTGTCGGCAGGAAGCAGGAGGTTGAGCCCTATGGCACCGATCACACTGAAAAACAATCTCAGCAGGGTCATCTCTGTGGCTGAAGACCCGGTCTTTTTCAGGATGATGATCTCTACAATGAGGTTATGGGAGATCAGGCACATCAGGGCTAGGATCGTCACTTCCCTCATCGTGAGAGGAAGGCTGGTCATGACGGCTATGGCGGAATATATGTTCAGGAAGATGCCGGTAAGGAATACCAGGGCCGACTGACCGCTCAGTCCCATGAAATGAAAAAACGGATTAAGCCAGCCCGATATCGTCTGAAGGACCTGAGTGTATCCCAGCAGGGTCACTGCCAGTGATACCGGTACCATGATGCTGATCAGCCACCAGGCGGTCCTGAGTGCTTTTGGCAGGGTCGCCCTGAGTAATTTTTTCAATCTTTCACCAGGATGCTTCATGAGAGCGGTTTACGGTAAAGGAAACCGCGAAGATCACACTTTTATTCCTACCAGGGATACATCATCAGCAAATACAGTCTGAGTGTTGATGTTCTGAACCTCTTCGAAGACCTGGTGAATCCCAAATTCCTGCTTGTTCCTGATGTCGGTCACCAGCTGGTAGAATTCCTCGAGACTCATCATCCGGTCCTCCTCCCTGGCAATCTCATAGGCACCATCAGAGAAAAGGAAAAGAAATGAACCCTGGTCAAGGAGGAGCTCACTATCATGGTATTCATAAGCAGGAACACAGCCGATGGTCAGCGACGCAGGGCCCAGTTCCTTTATGGAGCCATCCGGTGAGATAAGAACCGGGCTCGGATGGCCTGCACATACATACGACAACGACAGGCGGGTCTGGTCAGGCTCACCGTTTCTGAAAGAGATCACCCCGTACCACAGGGAGAAGAAAAGGTCCCCGTGGTCCTCCATACGGAAGGCACTGTTAAGGGCATTGGCCACGGCCGACGGATTCCTCGGGTCCACCTTGAGGTTTTGTCCCGACCGTATCATGTTCAGTGCCGATATGGAATGAAGGGCGGCGCCGATCCCATGTCCGCAAACATCCAGGATGTACATGGCAAAGTGGTCTTTGTCAATCCAGTGGTAACCGAAGGAATCTCCTCCAAGCACGCTGGAGGGGTAAAACAGATAATCGGTGATGACAGGTCCCTGGCTCAACCGGTGAGGTAGCAGCGACTGCACATATTCTGCAGCCAGCCTGATTTCGTGCTGCATCAGTTCATTGTTCGATTCCAACTGGTCTTTCTGACTGACGATCAGCAGGTTCTGATGTTCCAGTATGCGGTTGGTGCGCTTTTTATGGATCAGGTTTCGATAGATCAGCAAGGAGATGAGCAACAGAGAAAGGAAGCCCCCGCTGATGGCAAAAATGGCTATCTTCTTGTGCTTGTCTTTGACCTTGAGCACTTCAATCTCCTTTTCCTTCACCTCCCGGTAACGCTGATGGTCCAGGTTGGCCATCTTGATCCTCGTTTGTTCGCTGAAGATGGTGTCTTTCACCGTGTGAAATGAATCGGAATACATCAGTGACATCTTCCAGTTACCCAATTCCCTGTATGATTTGGCGAGAATGGAATACCAATCGCTGGTTTCCAGTTTTGAATGGATGTTATTGCCAATGGTCACGGCTATTCCGGCAAATTCGATGGCCTTGTTCAGCAAATCATTTTTTTGGCCCGGGCTCAGATTGATTTTCCTGATCCCTTCATGGCTGGAAGTATCGGTGGCCTGTTTAAAATAGATGTCAGCCAGTCCCCCGAATGAATACATCATGCCCCTCTGATTGTTGATCTCTTGCCTGATAACGAGTGCCTGTTTCTGGTAACGCTCGGCCTGTTCGTAGTCTCCCATGAGCGTGAGCACGTCTCCTATGTTTCCCAGATCGGCGGCCAGCCCCCTCTTATCACCGAGAGCCTCGTCTATTATCATCGCCTTGGTATGACAATCCAAAGATTTGGAATATTCCTTCATCATGCAGTAGATGTTCCCGATATTCCCGATATTCAGCGCCCGGCCCGGATCGTTGTTCAGCCGGTTGTTGATCTCCAGTGCACCGTTGAAATACTCCAGCGCCTTCTGATAGTCCTTCTGTTTCTGGTACACCAGGCCAATGTTGTTCAACTTATTGGCTTTTCCCTTTTCATTGCCGAGTTCTTCGTTGATTCTCAAGGCCTTGAAATAATATTCCAGGGCTAATGGGTAATCGGACTGGTTCTGATAAACCAATCCTATATTGGAGTAGTTTTTAGCGAGGTTGTTTTTATTACCCGTCTTTTCGTTAATGGCTACCGCCCTGAAATAATAGTTGAGGGCTTCTGTATAATCCGACTGGGCAAAATAGCAGGACCCCAGCGCATGACACATCCCTGCAATCTGGTTATTGCTCTTCAGCTTTTCTGCCAGGCTGAGTCCCTTGAGTCCGTAATCGATGCCTTTTACAGGGTCGATACGGCAGTACTCGGAGGTAATATCATTGTAAATGTCAACTTTGGTAGTATCATCAGCTTTATACAGCCGTGCTTTTTCAAGCAGGGTATCGATGGTGTTCTGGGTCGTGTTCTGAGGAAGGAGTGGGGCAGCAGGGTACAGGCAGATGATCAGGAAAAAGGCAATCCATCGTGGAAAGAGGAGTCTTTGTATCATGCAGGGGATGAATTATTAAGGCATCTAAAATACGATATTCGTTACCGAAATACAAATGTATTTTCTCACTTCACCACCACCCTGATCGCTCCGGGCAGGATCTCAAAATGCAAGGGAGAGTAACCCAGTGATTCTCCGTCGACCTCTAGCAGGAACGGAGGTTCTGACTCAACCTCCACGTTTTTCCCTTTGAAAGTAAGAACCTGGGGTAGCTCGATGAAGGACCCGTCGTATAGGTTTTTTACGTTACGGATCACTTTTATTCGTCCTATCCTTCGAATGACTGTGATATCGAAGAGTCCGTCGTCAGGGATGGCCAACGGCAGCTGTTTCATCCCGGCCCCGTTGAACTGGCATATCCCCACGTTCATACTGAAAACCCTGTGGTAGAATGTTTTATCGTCGACAGTGATTTTGGCATGGGTAAACTGGAAAAACAACAGGCCCGTGAACAGGTTGTACATGTAAAGGAAAGCGCCTCCCTTTCCCCTGTCTTTCATTAAGTTGGTTTTCTTCGCCACGAGGGCATCATAACCCATTCCCGCGTTATTGATCAAATACCTCACCTCCTGCTGATGTTCCCCCTGGAAGGTCACTTTTCCGACATCCTGTATAAAAGTTTTGCCTTTCAATACTACCTCCACGGCTTCCTCATAGTCGAAAGGGATCTGGTACATGCGGCACCAGTCATTACCCGTACCGATGGGGATCATGGCCAGGGTGAATGCTGAGGAGGGCACTTCTTGCTGGAGAAAGATGCCGTTCACCACCTCGTTCAGCGTCCCGTCACCACCTGCCACAAGGATGTTGCGGAACCCTTTCCTGATCATTTCCTGTGTCAGTTCAATGGCATGGCCCCTTCTTTCAGTGAAGACACTGGTAAAGAGGAGCTTATTTTTTTTCAGAAGATTGGAGATGTGATCCCAATCACTTTCTGCCTTTTTGAGGCCGGCATTGGGGTTCACCACCACCAGCCATTCGTCGGGGCCCTTAGTCTGGGTGGTCTGGCTCATGGCCGGCAGCTGAGGTTTGATAATGTTCCAGGATCTTGTCGGCTACCTGGCGGGGCGAGATCTTCCTCATACACTCACATTCCTTGCTGTGCCTGCAGCGGTTGCATTGAATACCGAGCGAAATAACTTGACTGTCTGGGCCTAGGGGAGCCCAGCGGCCCGGATGCATGGGACGTATGGGTGGGTAAAGACCCAGGGCAAACTTTTCGAGGACCCCGGCCAGGTGCAGGGGACCGGTGGAGGCAGCCACGAGTCCGTCACATTGATGGATGAAAGCAATCAGCTCTGACAGGGAAAACCTGCCGGTGAGATCATACACATGGGTGAAACTGAAGATGCCGCTGCCCCGTATTTCCAGTCCTTCCTGCCGGGTCCCCGTCACAAAGACCTGAAAACGCTCCCCAGGCAACATCTCCGCCAGGGCAATGAAATGGTCGAGCCCCCACTCCCTGGCACTGCCCAGCGACAAGGGGTGAAAGATCAGGTTGATACGGTCGGGGCGGACCAGGGAACGCCAGTGTTCATCCAATGGCGGGATACGGTTCAGGGCAGCATAAGGATAGAGATCTTTCAGTGTCAGCATCCCTTCTATACCAAGGGGTTTGAGCAACACAGTGTTCAGCTGGGCCTCGTGCCATTCCGAGTTTTTTCTCGACAAAGCCACCAAACGATTGCAGGTCCACCAGTGCCATAGTCTTCCCGTGCTTCCTATACGTACCGGGATCCCTGTTTTCATGGCAGCTACGGCGATCTCTTTTCTCGGGAAGACATGGATGAGGATGTCGGCACCGGTCTGCCTCAGAAATTCTGACTGGTGAAGGATCCCTTTCCCGGATACTTCATCCCAGTCGTAAAATGCGTCCACATATTCACAGGCTTCAGCCACGGGCCGGGTGTAAGATCGTCCCAGAAACAGGACCCTGCATCCTGGCTTCTTCTCTTTGAGCAGACCTGCCAGTGGAAGGGTAAGCACCATGTCCCCGATGCTGTCGGTGCGGCTGATGAGGATGGTTTCAGCCATGACGGTTCAAATCTCTGAGTTTCTTATACTTCAGATAGGCTGCTTTTGCAGAATACCGGCAAACCGTGAATCCTGCCCTGCCATCCAGTATCCCGAGACGGAAAAAGTAATCCCTGAGGAATCTCACCACACCGCTGAGCATCATTTTCATCCATCCGGCCTTTTTCCCTCTTTCGAAAAACTGCTTGGCCACCAGGCTCGAGTACTTTTCCACCTGTCTGAGGTGGTCCTCCACGGTATGAAAGGAATAATGAAGCAGGTCACCCCTTAGGAAGCCGGTGGTGGATCCCGGTTCCATGATCAGCTCTTCATGAACCAGCTCCAGGTCCCAACGGACCTTCCGCTTATCAAAAAGACGGACCTTGGTATCGGGGTACCAGCCGCAATGACGTATCCAATGGCCGCAATAGTTCGTCATTCGGTTCATGGCATAGGCATCATGACCGGGATACTCTTTCCAGTGGAGGAGAGAAGAGGTCAGTTCTTCCGACAAGGTTTCATCAGCATCGATGGAGAAAATGAAATCGTGACGGGCAAGGCTGTGGCCGAGGTTCTTTTGCGCTCCGTATCCGGGCCATTTATTTTGGTGGAAGACGACTCCCTTTTCTTTGCAAATTTCTTCCGTACGGTCACTGGAAAAAGAATCCACCACAACCATCTCGTCGGCAACCGCTTTCACGGAGTCGAGGCACCGGCCTATGTTCTTTTCCTCGTTCAGGGTGATGATGACCACGGAGAGTGCCGGCATGTTGATTGATTTTTATTCAAAGATAAGACGAATTATACCTCCTTCTTTCTCCATCTTCCTGTTTTCAGGTAGAAGTAAGAAAGGGAGCCCAGCAGCAGGAAGTAAACATATTCACTGGTCCAGACGATTTCAATGGGCTGATGGAACTTCACGGAGACCAGGTAAACATAAAGAAGGTAAACGCCGATGGTGGTGACCTCGATCAGCATGGCCATGTTGGTGTTGGCGGTGCCAGAAACGCCGCTGAAGAGGATCTGCACCACTGAAAACAGCAGCAAAGCGCCCGTGACCACATACAAGGCCGGGATGGTGGAAGCGATCAGGTTGGGATCAGAGGTGTAAACCCTGAGGATGAGCTGAGGAAAAAGAGCCGACAAAGCCACCACGATAAAAATCAGTGCAAAGCTGAACCCTGCTATTTTCTTGATGATCTTCAGTACCAGCTCTTTGTGGCCGGCTCCTATCGCCTGGCTCACCAGGGTACTGGTTGCCGAACTGAAAGCCCAGATCGGCAGCATGAGGACCATATAGGCAGAACGGACAATATTGGAGATAGCTAGGGCATGTTCTCCCATCTTTTCTATGATCATGAAGAATACAAACCAACCTCCCAGCGAGACAAAGTACTGGAACATAATGAATACCGAAATGTTCAGTGTTTTGACGAGCAGTCCGGTATGCAGTTTCTTAAAATGAAGGATCTGATACTTCAGTAAGTTAGTCCTGGTGAGACTGATCAACAGGAAGAATACGGCTGAGCTGGCTTCAGCAATGACCGAAGCAAGGGCTGCTCCGGCAATGCCCATTCGGGGGAAGATCCAGTTGCCGAAGATCAGCCAGTAACAGAAGATGATGTTCACCACCGCCATGAGTCCAGCACTGAAACTCAGGAACTTGGTTCGGGAGATGCCGGTGTAATAGGCCCTGAACAAGGCATTGGGAAAGGCAAAGAACACCCCCCAGATGCGGTACCGGAGGAACTCCTGGGTAGCCTGGTACACGGCTTCTGATTGTATCATCGACCGGAGCATGGGAGAGGCCAGCAGCTTGATGAGGAAAAAGATCACCACGGCCAGAGCCAGAAGGAAGAACAGACTGTGATCGAAGATCTTCCCTATCTCACGGTAGTTTTTCTCACCATGCCGGCGGGCAATAAGAATCTGGCCTCCTATGGCAAAGCCGAAGCCCAGCATAAACAGGGAGATATAGAACAAGCCTGCGATAGCAGAAGCCCCGAGTTCCACTTCACCCACGCGGCCCAGGAATGCCGTATCCGTCACATTGATAAGACTTTGGGCCATTAACGTCAGGATGATCGGCCAGGCTATCTTCCAGATCGTCCGGTACGACGGCATTCCTTTATGCGGCATCACAGATTTCTGAGGGTGAAGGGATCCCAATCCATGCCTACGGGAAATTTCTCCCTGAAATTCTCGAGATCAGTATAAGAAAGGGTACAGGTGATGATGCCCTCCAGGGGTTCTTCCACCGAAGCCACCGACTGTCCTTTATAATCCAGAAGACGGGTATCTCCCGAGAAAGTCAGCCCGTTGCCGTCGGTTCCAACCCTGTTCACGGCAGCAACATAAGAAAGGTTCTCCAGCGCCCTGGCGGTGAGCAGCGCTTTCCACACCTCATTCCTTACCTCAGGCCAGTTGGCAAGGACCACCAGCAGGTCATATTCATACTGTCCGTCACGATAGGTGTTTTTCATCCATACGGGAAAACGAAGGTCGTAACAGGTGACGGGCATGATGTTCCAGCCTTTGACACGGATGATCTTCCTTTTCTTTCCCGGCTGAAACTTCAGGTGTTCGTTGCCCATGCGGAAAAGATGCCTTTTGTCGTAACTGTCGAAGCTCCCGTCGGGATGCATGAACAGGGTGCGGTTGTAATAATACCCGCTTTCCTTAATCATCAGTGTGCCCGCAATGGTGCAGTCCAGTTCCCGGGCTTTGCGGCTCATCCACTGGCTGGTGGGCCCGCCCATGGTCTCGGCTATCTTCTCGGGATGGACCAGGAACCCTGAGTTGAACATCTCGGGCAGAAGGATGAGGTCCTGTTTCCCCGATAAGGGTTCCAGGCACCCTTCAAAACGGAGCAGGTTCTGTGTGACATCTTCCCACACCAGATCTGCCTGAACCAGAGATAGCGTCAGATCCTGCATAAAATTCTGGCTGCTTTTTCCAGGGTCTCCTCCTTTTTGGCAAAACAAAAGCGTAAAACCCTGTGATCGTCTTTTTTATTATAGAAAACCGATACCGGAATGGAAGCCACCTTATGTTTACGGGTCAGCTCCACAGCGTAATCGACATCCGTCATCTCGGAGAGTTTTCCATAACCCAACAGCTGAAAATAGGTGCCATGGCTCGGGATGATCTCAAATCCTGATCCTTTGATCAGATTCACGAAGAAATCTCTCTTTTCCTGGTAAAATTTGCCCAGGTGACTGTAGTTCGCCTTGTCTTTGAGGAAATCGGCCAAGGCATACTGTACCGGGGTGTTACAGGTGAATACAATGAACTGATGGGTCTTCCTGAACTCTGCCATCAGGTTTTCCGGTGCCAGTACATACCCCATCTTCCAGCCTGTGGCATGGAAGGTCTTGCCAAAAGAACCCACGATAAAAGCCCTGCGGGCCAGCTGAGGGTAATACGCCATACTCTCGTGGCGCACCCCGTCGAAGATCAGATGTTCGTAAACTTCATCACTGAGGATAAGGATCTCGGTGTTGTCGGTGAGATGGATCAGCTGCCGCATGTCTTCCTCGCTCAGCACCGCCCCGGTGGGGTTATGCGGTGAATTCAGGATGATCATCCGGGTACGGGCGGTGATCAGCTTCCTCACCTCATTCCAGTCGATATGGTAATCGGGCAGTTTCAGAGAAGCATATTTCACGATGCCGTTGTTGAGTTTGACAACAGGAGCATAGGAGTCATAAGCAGGCTCAAAAAGGATCACCTCATCATCATCCTTAACAAAAGCTTCCATCACCGACGACAAAGCCTGGGTCCCCCCGGCAGTGATGTTGATCTCACTTACCGGGTCATAGGTCACCCCGTATATTTCCTTGACTTTTTCCGAGATGGCCTGCCGGAGCGGTAATATTCCCTGCATGGGGGCATATTGGTTCATCCCCTTCTGCATATATTTATTCACCAGGGAGATGAGCTTGGGAGAAACCTCAAAGTCAGGAAATCCCTGAGACAGGTTGATGGCCTTGTGTTCGTTGGCTAGCTGCGACATCACCGCGAAGATGGAGGTTCCGGTATGTGGTAGTTTTGAAAGAATATTGCCTGGAAAAGCTTCCATGAAAGATTGAATAGGACAGATGCAAAGATAAGTAATTGGAGCGGTTTATAGATGCCTGTATATGCAATGCTGATTTTTTTAAGGAGTTCACTGAAAAATGGGGTCAGTTCCTGGTTTCTGAAAAGCAGGCATCAAAAAGTGACACAGGTTTCCGGGAGGGACTTCTGCAGATATTTAGATTTTTTGTAAACTTGCAGCATAAAAACAAAACCTTTATGAAGAAAATTACTTTTACCCTTTTACTCACCCTCGGATTTTTCATGGCCCAGGCACAGCTGCCGTTTTCCATTGGTCAGACGGCACCTGATTTTTCTGCCACCGATTATCACGGGGTAGACCACAACCTCTATCAGTACTGCTCACAGGGGAAATATGTGGTGATTGACTTTTTTGCTTACTGGTGCGGTCCATGCCAGGCTACGGCACCTTTTATCGATGAATTGTATCACAAATACGGATGCAACCAGGGCAATGTGATCGTGTTGGGCAACGAATGCGATGGCACGAATGCACAGCTCTTTACTTTCATCCAGGGAGCCGGCGGCGATACTGCCGACACCTATCCGCAGTGGAGTGGTACGCAGGGAGCAGGTAACGCCATTGAGGGTGTGTACAACCCGGCTGCTTTCCCTACCATCTGTCTCATCGGACCCGACAGCACTTTTCTTCAGACCGATATCTGGCCGATCAACAATGTTTCCGCGCTGGAAAATGCTTTCCCCTCAGGAGTGCTGGTTCCCATGAACTGCAACTCCAGCGTGGTGGAGTTGGCACAGGCTATTCCGGGAAATATTTATCCCAATCCTGCACGTGATGTTTTTTATGTGGAGATGAACATGCTGAAAGCCGGGAACATTGACCTTCAGATCGTTGATATGATGGGCCGCCAGGTGGCAACCCGCAGCTATGAGCTGGCTGCCGGTCCCCAGAAGATCCGGATGAACATCCCCATGGTCTCAATGGGAACCTATCTCGTAAGAGCCCTGATGAACGGAGAACTCATCATGACCACCAAACTTCACGTGGAAAAATAGTTCAGCGAGCATTTCGTTTTTTTTGTTGATAAGTTATGAAGAAAGGCGTCCCGAAAGGACGCCTTTTTTTAGAAGTGAAAAAATGGAAAATTGAAGGTAGAAGTGAAGGTAGAGGTGGCAAGTAAATTCAGGATTATCAGCCTATATCCCTCTACTTCAATCTTTTACACTTCACTTCACTTTTCTCACTTTTCCCTTTTACCTTCCGCGTAGCGGCCGGTAATCCGGAATGATGAGTCCGGAATGTTTAAGTTCGAGATTGTCGAGAGTGCAGAATTCAGAATTTCTCAATGCCAACGTATACACCTCTACTTCAATCTTTTATACTTCACTTCAATTTTCTACCTTCTCCCTTTTACCTTCCGCGTAGCGGCCTTCATGTCGTCCAATCGAAGGACATTTTCAGTTTAAAAATGCTTCCATAATGCTTGCTTGCGCATTAAATTCCCCATATATTTGCTTGTTGATTACCAGGCGGTTCCCCTGCAAAGGCGGGGCAAGCTGTCCTACCAGATTTTGTCTTTATGCTCATAACACATATCTTCTTTTTTTAGGCTTAGAAAGATAATATCCTAAAGGTTAATAACAGGCATAAAGCCATTTACCCGGATCATAGTTTATCATTATATTTAGCATTAGATCAAATAGATAGAGGAAATGAGGAAGGAAACTGCTATAAAACTATTTCATAAGAAGCAGATACGTTCGCTTTGGGATGAAGAACAGGAGAAGTGGTATTTTTCAATCATTGATGTGGTAGGGGTACTGACGGAAAGTCCCAACCCCAGGAAATATTGGAGTGTTTTAAAATCCAGGCTCAAGGCGGAAGGTAGTGAGTTGGCTACAAATTGTAGTCAACTGAAAATGTTATCATCAGATGGTAAACGTTACACAACTGATGTTGCTGATAATGAGCAGCTTTTCCGGCTGATTCAATCCATTCCCTCTCCTAAGGTGGAACCTTTTAAGCTTTGGCTCGCAAAAATTGGGAGAGAGAGAATAGACGAAATTGAAGATCCGGAATTGGGTATCGACCGGCTTATGGAAACATACTTACGAAAAGGATATAGTAAGGCATGGATCAATCAACGGTTAAAAAGCATTGAGGTCCGAAAGGAGCTGACAGATGAATGGGAAAATAGAGGTGTGAAAAGGGGACAGGAATTTGCTATTCTAACGGATGAAATAACAAAAGCCTGGAGTGACCTATCGACAAAGCAATACAAAAAGTTTAAAGCCCTCAAAAAGGAGAATCTCCGTGATCATATGACCAATCTGGAATTGGTATTAAATATGCTGGCTGAGGCAACAACAACGGAAATCTCAAAAGAAAAGAAACCGAAAACATTTGAGGAAAATAAGACGATCGCAAAACAAGGAGGTACGATTGCGGGAAACACAAGGCGTGAAATTGAGGATAAGACCGGAAAGAAAGTTGTTACGAGTCAGAATGCCAAGGAATTAGATGAATCAAAGGGGAAGAGAAAAGAATTAAAATAAGGCAGGCCTCAATTTTCTCCCTTTCCCTTATACCTTCCGCGCAGCGGCCTTCATGTCGTCCAGTCGAAGGACATTTTCAGTTTAAAAATGCTTCCATATTACTTGCGTGAGCATTAAAATCCCCATATATTTGCTTGTTGATTACCAGGTGGTTCCCCTGCAAAGGCGGGGCAAGCTGTCCAACGAGATTTTATCTTTATGCTCATAACATACATTCTCTTTTTTTAGGTTCTGAAAGATAAAATCCTTAAGGTTATATGCAACCAAAAGGAATGATAATACAACTTTGAATAATAAATATTTAAAAGTGCAGAGTCAGCACGATAAACTCTGACAACAATAAAATGAAAATGTTATTATTTGTTATGAACTTCTTTTTATTATTTACATTGTATAGTTTGGGTCAAAACGGCTGGATACAGAAAGCTAATTTTAGTGGTGTCGGTAGATCAGATGCAGTAAGTTTTTCAATCGGAAATAAAGGTTATATCGGAACAGGTGCGATCAGTCTTTCATCTGAAACTCAAGATTTTTGGGAATATGACCCAAGCACAAATACATGGACAGTTAAGGCCCCTTTTGGAGGAGGCGTTCGACAACATGCAGCTGGATTTTCAATTGGTACAAAAGGATACCTGGGAACGGGATCTGGTTTAACAGAAATGAACGATTTTTGGGAATATAATCCATCAAGTAATACTTGGACACAAAAAGCTAATTTCCCGGGAGCTATCAGATTAGGTGCCACAGGTTTTTCAATAGGAAACAAGGGTTATATGGGTTTAGGAGGTGGAGGAGCTGTTTATTCTGATTTTTATGAATATGATCCATCAACAGATACTTGGACACAACTGCCCAATTTCCCAGGTGGAAATAGAACTTATGCAACTAGTTTTTCTATAGGAAATAAGGGTTACGTTGGACTTGGGGAAGACAGTAATGGCAATCATCATGTAGATTTTTATGAATTTGACCCGAGTAATAATTCATGGACACAAATTGCTAATTTTCCAGGAAGTGCAAGGGGCTATGCTGCATCATTTGCAATTGATTCACTTGGATATGTTGGCACTGGTGACACAACCGGAAATGGAGGCGCAAAAAGTGATTTTTGGAAGTATAATCCCTTAACTGACAACTGGACTCAATTAGCTGATTATGGCGGAGGAGAAATAACTAGAGCTACAGGTTTTTCAATCGGAACAAAGGGATATATTGGTACTGGAGCTTATTTAGATAATCTAAATAATTTTGTTTTTAGTCAGACATTTTGGGAGTACTCTTCTATAGTTTTAAGTGTTAATAATGTTGAGGTCAATAATTCGATTTCGATTTATCCCAATCCAGCTTCTGAATATTTTTTTCTCAATATAGATAATGTAAATAATTCAAATTTTACCATTAATATTTACAATGTGACTGGAAGTTTAATTAGAAAAGAAATGCTTATTAACTGCAACCAACAAATCAATATTGATAATCTTACTGATGGAGTTTATTTTGTTGAAATAAAAAGCAATAGCTGGACACTTAATCAAAAACTAATAATTAAAAGATAATATTGGCTGCATATAACAGCACCTACCCAAAAGTGGCGGTTCAGTGGCTAAATCAAGCTTTGTGCTTCTATCAAAGTATCTGCTTGGTTGACAGTGAAGTGCTCCGAAATCGCCACCTTCGGGTAGCTGCCAACCGTTGAACTAAACCGCCACTGGCGGTAGCCTGAAGCCAACCGACCACGCATTTTCTTTTCCTACAGCGTAAATGCAATATGTTAAACCCTAAAACATATTGCCATGAGCACATTACGCAATCAAATGTTGCAGGTAATGCAACAAAGGAACTACAGCCCGCGAACCATTAAGACCTATCTGAGCTGCCTCACATCGCTGGCAAAACATTATCAAACATCACCCGACCATTTGTCAGTAAAGCAGGTCAATGATTTTCTTCATCAATGCATCGTTGTGAGGGGATTGAGCAACTCCCTGATTAACCAGATGATCGGTGCACTCAGGGTGTTATATGTCTATGTCCTGAAAAAAGACTGGAACGGGATTGATTTTCCGCGTAAAGGCACTTTCAGCCGTTTTCAAAGGTGAATATTCCGGCGCAAACAGCGCCACCTATTCCGGACAAAACAGCGCCACT
>CAZSDK010000017.1:85067-101299 GCA_964605655.1 uncultured Bacteroidales bacterium | reverse complement strand
ATCATCCTCATCCCCTTGGTCAAAGCAGGCTGGGTGACTTTGACGTAGCCCAGGGTGATGTTGATGTTGCTGTGACCCATGAGTTCTTTGATCACTTCAACGGGAATACCAATTTCACCCGCCAGGGTGGCGAAGGTATGCCTGGCACAGTGGATGCTGATACTTTTCGTTATCTCGGCATCCGTCATAATCGTTTTCAGGGTACTGTTGGTTTTTTGACAAGTGATTACTTTAAAAACGCTTTCATCTGGTTTCCCTGTCCCTAAAAGTTTCTTCGCCCTGTTGGGTAAGTCTAATCGTAAAGGTTCACCAGTCTTCTGCATTCGGATCTGCAGGTATTGGCCTTCAATGATTTTTCCATAAGTCAGGGCTTTGAGATCGGAATATCGTAACCCGGTGTAACAGGAAAACAGGAAGTAGCGCAATACGTGTTTATGGGTTTGGGGAGTGCCTGATTTCAGGTAATGAGCTGCTAAGGTATTTACCTCGGCACGGGTCAATCGCTGCATATTCCCTTCAGGGGCCTTGCCAATTTTAAAACGGGCATAGGGGTTTTCTTTTATCACCTCCTCTTTGATGGCATCGTTGATCCTGGCCTTGATGAACCGATGACTTTTATGTATAGTGATGAAGGTATTTTGTTTGATGGTTCTGAGAAATGTTTCATATTCCTTCAGGAAAGGCACAGTGATCATTCCCCAGGTCAGCTTGGGAGCAAATTCCTTCAGTTTTTTAACCTCTGAATCCCAGCTTGCGACGGTCCCCGGTTTTATTTTCCCTTTAAGTATCTCCTTCTGATTATTCACAAAATCATAAAAACTCTCTTTCTGGAAAGCATCCCCCTTGAAGATTTTGTCCGTATCCTCGAAAGTGATGATTTTCCCAGTTACTATGGCATTAACCTGGAGGTTGTTTAATTCACCCAGGTAGAACTTAATTTTCACATTATCAGCCTCTAAGTTCATGTGACCTGACTTGAGTTCAGACTTAATCTCGTTCCAGTACCTGGCTTTTGTGAAAATTTTCAGGGAATAATCTTTCTTTTTTCTGTCGATGATTACCCGGATGTATATGGCAACATCTCCATCAATCTCTTTAGAGGAGGGGCGTAGGAAAGTTTTGTACGAGAAATTGTTCATGGCAGAATATCATAAAAATTTGTGAAGCATTTGTGAAACATTTTGCTGCAAAATACGAAAAAAAGCTGTTCTTACAATTATTATTTTGCAAAAACAGCTTTGATTTTCAGATATTTGGAGAATTTCTTCCAAATCTTATCTACCACTGGTGGGCCCACCAGGACTTGAACCTGGGACCGACGGATTATGAGTCCGCAGCTCTAACCGTCTGAGCTATGGGCCCGCTTTTCCAACAGGCTTCTCTTGGAAAAGAGCGTGCAAAGTTACACCTTTAAGGCGAATTTTCAACGGGTAACCTCTTTTTTATGACCACTCAGGCCTCAGATTTCGACAGCATCATCTTTGATTACGGCGGGGTTATCCTTAATATCGACCTCCAACGCTCGGCCGACGCCTTCAGCAGACTTGGCTTTCAGCAGTCATACCGGCCCGACCAGTCACCACCGCCTTCAGAACTGTTCATGATGCTTGAAAAAGGCCTGATCAGTCCTGCCGGATTTTACCAGACGATCAGAGACATTAGCGGATGGAATATCTCTGACGAAGACCTGGAAAATGCCTGGAACGCCCTGATCCTTGATATGCCTCCCTCCAGGATCCGGCTGCTGGAAAAGCTGAAAATTAAATACAGGATCTTTCTTCTCAGCAATACCAACGAGATCCATTACCGAAACTATGTCTCCCAGCTCAAAGAGGTCTTTGGATACAACAGCTTTAATGACTTATTTGAACAGGTCTTTCTCTCCTTTGAAATGGGATTGATCAAACCCGGCAGGGAGATCTTTGATACGGTGATACAAAAAGCAAGACTGGTCCCCTCCCGTACCCTCTTTATCGATGACTCGCATAAGAACATCGAGACTGCCCGGGCCGCCGGACTTCAGGCCTTCTGGCTGCAACCGGGCCTGGAGATCACCGGCTGTTTTGACCCGGAATCACTGGAATTCAAACCTGAATGATGTAAAGTATCAGTTTACCACCTATGGATTCAGGTAAGACAACTGGTCCCCGTCGGAGAAATAATGAGCTCCCAGCTTCCACTCATAGAAACTCCCGTTCTGTACGACACCCCAAAATCCGTAGACCGGTTTGGCGATATCTCCTGCGTTGTTTAGCTCCCTGGATGTCAGCGGGCCGGTGAAATAATTCCTGCAGATCTGAGGGATGGCCACCTTGTAAGCAGAGGCATCTTCATTTCTCACCGACTGATAAGCCAGGGCAAGAATCTTCACCGCATCATAAACATTAAAGGTGTTGGAGTTAGGATTGAGTCCGGTTTCCTGCGAAATATATGTTATAATATCCTGGACTTGAGAGGTATAGTTGCCTTGTAGGTTCATGCCGACTTCATATACAGAAGCCAGAAAATGAACAGCAACGGCAAACTGAGCCGCGCTTGTGTTGGCAACAATATCATTCTGGCAGGCGCTGCCATCGGTACCGATCCAACGGACAGACTTAAGCTGGGGATACGTGTCAGCCAGGGTAAAGATGGGGACGGTCTCCTCGCCGGTGATCAATACCACCCTGGTCTTTCCTGCTCCATACTGGCTCACTGCCTGGGAAACCAGGGTGTTCAGCGTGGAAATGGATGAAGTGAAATCGGTGGTACCCGGAGCGAAGGAGATGCCCGGGGAGGTGAACCCGCCCGCTGCTTCAAAACCAGTCTTGATTTGCTGCCACAAGCCACTGCCGTACAGGTCGTTGACATAAACAGGCAGGATCATACTCACACTGTCGTGCTTGAGCATGGCCACCGTACCTGCTGCTTGTTGCTGATCATCGGGTAACAGGCGGAAGATGGCATCACCGGCAACGGAAAGAGAAGGAGAGGTGCTATAGGCGTTGAGGATGATTATGTTATGGGTGTCGAGGTAGGTCTTGATCGCAGCCAGCTCATCACTGTTATAGGGACCTCCCAGTAAAATATGGATGCCCTGACTGTTCAATTCCATGGTCTGCTGCAGGCAGGCAGCCGCATTGCTTTGCATGTCCCTGATAACACATTCAAACCTGAGCGGAGATCCAATTTGTTGCATGTAGGTGTTGACGTCGTAAAGGGCACAGCCGATGGCTGATCTTGCCATGCTGCCTTCTGCGGCATCCGGACCCGTCAGCGGGAGCAGGGCTCCAAAGGTGACTACGGTATTGGCCTCATTTTCATCTTTATCCTCTTTATGGCAGGAGGAAAATACGGTGATGCCCGCCAGGGCAATGAACAAAATAGTGATTCTTAACGGGTTCATGTCATTATGTAAGAAGGGTCATACAAATTTCCCCAAAAGTATTATTTCCATCCCTAGTCTCTTCAAATTTCATACAGTATTGATGGGTTTTGGTTAAATTTGACCTGTGTATCCTGAGGCAACAGTAGAGTTCCTGATAAAGCAAATCAACATCCCTTAAAAGTCCAAAATATAAACACTTCATTTATGAGACATTACTTCCGGATACCTACATGGACCTTATTGAGTTTTTTAGTATTGACGGGCGTTCACCTTTCATCACAGACACCAGGTAAGGAGGTTCTATTTCCTGAAGGTTCCATGGGTAAGGTATTTGCCCTGCAATATTCCCCGGACGGAAAGTACCTTTTTATTGGGGATAACACCGGGAAAGTCAGCGTGATGAATCTCCAGGATCATAGCACCTATTTATTGGAACAGGAAAGCGACCAGGTTGCAAGCATCCAGCATCATCCGACCTTACCACAGATCGCTTACGGAACGAAGGAAGGCATCGTTTTCACAGATCCATACCAGAAAAAGACACTGGAAAAAATGAAAAATCCGGGGGGGCAGTTCACTACCTATTGCCTTCGTTATTCCCCTGATGGCAGCCGGATTTTTGCCGGAACCTACATTGGTACTATAAATGTGATTGATGCTCAGAAATTTGAGGTGATCGAAAAACTCAAATTTCATACCCGGGCGGTTAGTTACCTGGACCTCTCCCCTGATGGACGGCTGCTGGCTGCCTGTGGTTCCGACGGTTACGTTTCTGTCTGGGATGTAGGACAGCTGGCTCAGGTAAAAACGCTTTATCCTTCCACCCAGGCAGTGTTCAATGTATTGTTCAGCCCCGATCAGAAAAAACTGGTCACCTGCGGGATAGATGGAAAGATTAAGATCTTTGATTACGAATCCGGAGCAATGGAGCTTGAGTTGCTGAGTTATCCCACCTGGGTAAACTGCATCCGGTTCAGCCATGACGGGAAATACCTGGTGTGCGGTTGTAAAGACGGGATGATCCTGCTGTATGACTGGCAGGAAAGGAAACAGATAGCCTCTTTCAAGGCGCATAAGGATAACATCGAGAACAACATCTTCAGTCCGGATGATCAATACATTGTGAGTGCTTCGGATAATGGGGATGTGATAAAATGGGATATTTCAGGGATATTGACTTCATCTCATAAGACAGATCAGCTTTCAAGGATCATTGAACAAAATATTACTGAGAACCTGAAAAAGAGTAATCCAGATGTTGTGAATAAATATATGCAAAATAACCGGATACTAAACAGCTTCCAGACAGACAGCGAGGGACTCTGCTATGTGACTATTGATAACGTTATATATCATCTGTGTAGTGGCTATGGGGATAAATGGTGTAGGGTTACGGGTAAGGTATTATACTTATCGGTAAATCCTGATAATCCAAATATCTTCTATAGCATTAATACTGAAAACAAGGTTTATAAAAGTACGAATAAGGGGAAGGACTGGATCCAAATTCAGAATGGGTTAAACCAGATTGACAAGTTTTCAAAAGTAATTATTAACCCGTACAATAATTCTGAAGTGTTCTTATTGGGTGAGTTTGGTATCTATAAAACAAATGATGCCGGTTTTACATGGACTGATTTTCAACCTTGCACTTTACCTAAGCAGCTGTTATTCAATACTACTAAAAGAGACATTTTGTATTTACTGTTGGAAGAAGGGCTCTTTATTTCTGAGAATGCCGGTTCGAGTTGGGAAAATATTGGTGAAAAGATCCCAAAATTGGAGATTAGGAAACCTGGGAAACCGACTGTTTACAAACCTACAGATGTTCAAGCTATCTTGCAT
Organism: uncultured Bacteroidales bacterium; assembly: GCA_964605655.1. Lineage (GTDB taxonomy): Bacteria > Bacteroidota > Bacteroidia > Bacteroidales > CAIXZF01 > JAKLIX01. The sequence continues at coordinate 96,087 of CAZSDK010000017.1, read as the reverse complement.
GTTAATTACTTATTAAACCCTTGCCTTGTAGCCTTTACGAATAATGGCATTTATAAAACATCAGATGAAGGTAAAACTTGGAGCCTTATGGATGGGGTTAATAACAAGTCTACCAAAATATTGGCAGCGTATATAACAGATAATGAGGTATATATTGGAGGTGCTGACCATTCAGGATCCGTATTATTTAGTTCTGATAACAATCTTTTAAGCTGGAAGGAGATAAAAATCACTGATCCTGATTTTGATACGATAAGTGGAATATTTATTAACCCTGATTACAAGGGAATATTTGTGTCTTCCAAGATGAACAAGATTGCATATATTGATCCTCAGTTAAATATAATTGGACTTAACTATGGATTAACAAGACACTCTAATGTTCAGCTATATTTCTCAATAGATAGTACTAATACCAAAGAAACTCAGTTTGCAATTATTGCAAATGAAGATAATATAGACGTTCAGAATTTTGGTCTTTGGAGATCTGAAAATAGCGGATTAACCTGGAAAAGGTGCAATATAAATTTATCTTGCCCCCACTCGAATGATAATTCGCGTTTTAAGTTTTTCAGGTCACCAACTAACAATAAGGAATTATTTATTCTGAGTAAATACGATAATTGTATGTTTATCTCCTATGATAAAGGACTTACTTGGAGCGATATATCTGAAGATAATAATGGAGGGTATAATAGCATCACATGTTTTCAATATGATCCTCTTGATTCAAATATTATTTATATCGCAAGAGGATATGTACATTATTATTTAGAAAGGTTTGATAAGTGGACGAAAGGGAATACCCAGCTTCGTGAATCCGGTTTAAATTTTTTAATAGATAGTGAAAATAGTAAAAACATATGTACACGCAGTATGGAGATAAGTCATGATGGAGGTTGGACATGGAATCCTTTAATTGACAATATTGTTAATTCAGTTGGGGCGGATTTCTATTCAAATGGGTTTTCGCCCGTGCTTTTTCAAGGGAATAAAATTCTATACATAAGTCAATTTCGAGAATATGGGACATTAATTCAATCAGAGGACCTAGGAAGAACCTGGACCAAGACGTGGAGTGTGAACGGTCGTATCTACGATGTCACAATTAATTCAGATAACCCATCAAAAATGATCGCATTAGTTCAAACTTTTAATGAGAACGGTTATTGGCAGTATACTAGTTGCAATGTATATCTGACAACTGATGGTGAAAATTGGAAACAGGTATTAAAGTATGCTATAAATGAGGATAATAGACGTTTCTTTTTTGATGCCGATGTAGTTTATTACTATTTTGATGCTGTATTTTCGACCGTGGATAGTGGTATATATGTATATGGGATTGAAGGTTTATTAAGATCTATTGATAATGGAAATTCTTGGCGAAAAATTGGTGGGATCAGAAAGGAATAGAGATCGCAATTTCTCCTGTAAACAGTTGTTTTAGATAATTGTACTTTAAAAAGTAATAATGTGGCCCCATGAAAAAAATCACCAAACTCATCCTGAAGATCGCCGGTATCGTAGTACTGGTGCTGTTACTGGCAGCCATCACACTGCCTTACGTGTTCCGCAACAAGATCATCGCAAAGGTCAAGGCCGAGATTAACAACTCTGTGAACGCGAAAGTGGAATTCAAAGATTTCAGCCTGTCGCTGTTCCGGAGTTTCCCCAACTTCTCGCTGGGACTGGAGGACCTTTCCGTTGCCGGCACCGGGGACTTTGCCCGGGATACACTGTTTCAGACCAAAGAGCTCGACCTGACGCTCGACCTGATGAGCGTTTTCAGGGGGAACACATACAAGGTGAAGAAGATCAGGCTGTTGGAGCCTGATATCTTGCTGAAGACCTTGAAAGACGGGAAAGTCAACTGGGACATCGCCAAAGAAAGCAGCGATACGGCCACAGCAGCAGCGGAGCCTTCTTCGTTTAAAATGTCCATCGAGAAGGTGACCATCGAGAAAGGGAAGCTGGTGTATGAAGACCAGAGCATGAACCTGAACGTGGGACTGGATGGCATCGCCCTGAAGCTGAATGCCGACCTCAACGGGGACCTGGCTTCCATGAATACGACCACCACGGTCGACGCACTGAGCTTTGCCTATGGCGGGGTGACCTGGATCAACAAGGCCAGGACCGAGCTTAGCTCCGGGATAGACGCCGACATGAAGCTCTTTAAGTTCACCTTCAAAGATGCCAGGGTGATGCTCAACCGGCTGGGCCTCGGCTTCGACGGATGGTTTGCCATGCCGGAGGATGATATCAGCACGGATTTCGTCTTTAAGGTGAAAGAAGGACAGTTCAAAGACTTTCTGTCACTGGTGCCCGGAAGCTATACCAAGGATTTTGACAAGGTGGACGTGAAAGGGACCCTGGCCCTGGAAGGCTTTGTCAAAGGGGTGTACAACGACAACCGCATCCCCGGCTTTGCCGTGAAGCTGAAGGTAGGGGATGCCATGTTCAAGTATCCGGATCTTCCAAAAGCGGTGACCAACATTAACCTGGATGCGGATATCAGCAACCCGGACGGCAATCCCGACCGCACCGTGATCGATCTCAGGAAGTTACACCTGGAGATGGGGAATAACCCCGTGGATATGAAGATGCTGGTAAAGACTCCTGTATCTGATCCCTCCATCAACGGAAACATCAAAGGGAAATTGGACCTGGCCCAGGTGAAAGATTTCTATCCCCTGGGCGATTCCACCGACCTGAGCGGGAAAATTGACGCCGATGTCACGCTCAACGGCAAAATGTCTTCCATTGAACAAAAGAATTACGAAGCTTTCGATGCAAAGGGAAAGGTGGTGATCGACCAAATGAAATACAAGGGGAAGGAAGTGGCTTCCGAGGTCCTGATCAAGCGGATGGAGTTGCTGTTCTCCCCCAAAGTGGTAAGCCTGCCTGTCTTTGACCTGGTGGCCGGACGTACGGATGTGAATGCCACCGGACAGATCGATAATTTCATCGGGTACTTTCTGAAAGGAGAAAAGCTGAGCGGCACTTTTGAAAGCCGTTCCAGGCTCATCGACCTGAACGAATGGATGACCGGCGCTCCCAGCACCGGCAGCCAGGCTCCCGACACCACGAAAATGAGCGTCATTGAAGTCCCGGCCAACCTCGATCTCCAGGTTAAAGTGCAGGCAGACAAGATCTTGTATGATAAGATGGTGATGGATAAAGTGCAGGGAAAACTCCGGGTCGCCGACCGGAAAGTAAACCTCGAGGGCCTCAGCATGCAGATGCTCGGGGGAAGTATGGCGGTAAGCGGTACCTACAGCAGCTCCCGGCAGCTCCCGGCAGCCGACCTGAACCTGGAAATCAATGGTTTTGACATTCCTCAGTCGTACCAGACTTTTGTGACGGTTCAGAAACTGGCACCCATCGCGTCGAAATGTTCCGGAAAGGTAAGTGCGAAACTTCAGCTTACCACCGTGTTGGATGAGCACATGCAACCTGTTTATGAAAAGATCAACGGTCTGGGAAACCTGTCAGGCAATAATCTGGAGATCAAAGATTTCCTTCCGATGAATCAGCTGGCTGAACAATTGAAAATTGAGAAATTCAAAAAGCTGGCCCTGGATAAAGTCAGCATGGGTATTGCCATTCGTGACGGTAAGCTGGAGGTCAAACCGAACACTTTCAACATCGACAAGGTGAAGACCACCCTCAGCGGCTGGAACGCGCTGGACCAGACCATTTCTTATGACATGGTGATGGACATTCCCAGGGAAATGTTCGGAAGTCAGGCCAACGCGGTTGTCGACAACCTGGTAAAGAAAGCGCAGGTTAAAGGAGTGACCATCAACCCGGGAGGTTCCCTGGTGGTGGCGGCCCATATCGGTGGCACCATGTTAAAACCTGTGATCACCACGGATTTAAAAAGCAGTATGGCCAGTGCCGTCACTGAAATCAAAGAGCAGGTGGTTCAACAGGCTAAGGAGCAGGTTCAGCAGGAGGTTGCCAAAGTGAAGGAAGACCTGAGTGCTAAGGCACAGCAGATCCTTGCCGAAGCAGAGAAAAAGGCCCAGCTCGTAAGAGATGAAGCAAAGAAGGGAGGGGAGTTGCTGATCTCCCAGGCGGAGAAGCAGGGACGGGATCTGGTGAACAAGGCCAGTAATCCCATCATGAAGGCCGCTGCCAAAGAAACTTCCAAGCAGCTGGTCAAACAGGCGAAGGAAAAATCAGACAAGCTGCAGAAGGAAGCCGATGCCAAGGCTCAGAAGATCCTGGAGGATGCCAGAAAAGAGGCTGAAAAGCTGAAGTAGAAATAGAGTCTGTCTCTTAGGGCTCAAAATGCTTCGACTCCGCTCAGCATGACCTCTGATTATCAATGTTTTGGAATATTACGAAGTCGAGATATAGACAAACAATAGTTATGAGCCGCCTCTTTTCGTCAGAGAACCAGAACTTTGAAGATAGAGTGTTGAGTATTCGATTGGTATTCAACAAGATATAATCCAGTTCTTAAACCAGAGGTACTGATAGAACAAGTCATTCCTGAGAAATCTGAAGGAATAGCTGCTTTCACTAATTTTCCTCCCGAATCCAGGATGTGAATCATGGGTTTTTCTCCCTGTCCGGGCAAATTTTTGAGGATAATCGCGTCGCGGGCAGGATTGGGACCCAGGACCACCGTTGCAGGCCCGTCCTGTCCGGGGATACCGGAAAAATTCTCATTAACCACATAAGTGGTCAGTCCGACCAACCCGGCATTCCCCCTGGCAAAGGCTGCATAGAAAGTCACGGCACCCGTACCGGCAGCAGGAGCCGTCCAATTGAAATACCAGGAATGGGTAGAATAGTCCGCCCACCAATGAGTCACATAGGTCTGATTATCCATGAGTTGTGTGATTCCGGGTACCGCTGTCAGGCTGCCGACCAGGCTACCCGAAAGGGTCTGGGGAGCGCAGAGGAAGCCAAATTTACCCGTACCACCTAGATTATTGGTCATGGTGATTTCATAGGTCGTTCCCGGGGTATAGCCAGCAGTGGGAATGGTAGATGTTATCCATCCGGAGACATTAATGACCGTGCCTCCCATGCAGTGGCTGCAGTCGTGGCCATCGCCCGGAGATCCTGTATATCCACCCGGGGCTCCTGAGGTACTCATAAGGGAAAAGCCTGTGGCACCAATGGATACCACAAGGACCGACAGGATGACTAGTGTAGCATGTTGCTTCATTGTCTGAATCTTTTATCGGTGAAACAAAAATTGACTCCAAACTGAAAATGCACCAACTTTGACAGACTGGGATCGTAGAAGGCATAGGCATTGTCGGTGATCATATAGAGTTCCAGCCCGGCAACTTTGAAGGAATATCCAAGGGCGATATTGCGATAATTGTTTTTGTTGAGATGATAACCGGCCATGAGGGTAAAAAACCGTCCGACTTCCACGTTGTAGTTAATTAGAAGAGTTGGGAAAAGCTTGTCATTAAAGATTTCCCCGCGGAAGAGCAAACCGAAGTGATTTCTCTGGTCGGGGCTGTATTCAGCTGTTACATTGAGCTGGGGTACGAGGTACCCGGTGTAAGCGCTCCTGGTGGTGTTGATACCCAGGTTCTCTTCCAGGGTGTCCAGCACCATCTCGATCTGTTCCCTAAAAATGGTGCTGTCGTGGTCGTCGATGCTCGAGAGGTCGATCCCTTCGAAAGTGAACTGATGTTTGTTTTTATCACTGATATAGTTCCTGGGATTGTTTTTCCAGTGGATGAAGCCCAGGTCGAGCATTGAAAATCCGAACAGCCACCTTTCGTTCATCTGGTACTCGAGACCAAGGTCCATGGCATAACCCGGGTTTCTGAACTCCTTCAGGGCGTTAAGCGCATCGTCTTCATCCACGTCGAAATCGAGCTTATCTTCCAGGCTGTCGTTATTTAAGCCCGGGATACTTGTGTTGATCTCGATATTGGAATTGACGGTCATGGCATAGGCCAGTTCTTCGTTGGTGAAGAGGGTGATGTCGGTCTTTTTGGAGCTGATGTTAGCGATGCCTCCCAGGAGTTTAAGCCTGACACCCGCTCTGATATTTGGGCGGGGCATGGTGGAAAAGCCAAGTGAGATTTCATGGAAACAGTTGAGGTTGAAGCCGGTGCCGCTGAAGCTGGCGGTCTTATTGATGAATTGTCCGTTTCCTTTGAGGAGGAATGACATAAAATCGCGTGAATAATTGATATTGGACGCAATTCTGTCGGTAAATCTAAAGTCTATATAAGTTTCCCGGACATGGAAGCCGAAGGCCAGCACTTCGGCCTGCAGGTTGGAGGAGATATAATTGGATTCCTGCAAGGCGTTGAGGAATCCATCGATGCTGATCCGCAGGGAATCATCGGGAGTGCGGTAGAATATGTCATGATAGGTGAACCCGGAGTTTTCGACACTGACCGACCAGGAGGAGAGTCCGGGAAATCCGATCCAGAATCCGTAAGGGACCTCGTTGGCAGGATTCAGTTTAAACGACTGTGGTACCGACCTGAGAAAGACGAGGTGACGACTGTCCTGGCCAAAAGCCGTAAAAAAGGAGACCATCAGAAGGAAAGTCCCTGCCCAGAAGGCGATATGTTTTCCTCTGTGTTTCATGGTCAGGGTTGATACCGGGCTTTGATCCTGGCACCGAGTCGTAAATCGATATCATAATCGGAGTAGATCTTGACAACCCCCAGGTTGGTGGTGTTCAAACCTGCTTTGAGTATCATTTTCCGACAGTTGTTCAGCCGGGCCAGACGCATGCGGTCGAGGGGCTGAGGCGAATAGGTGTAAAGGGGAGGCGGAGGCTGAGTTATCACCCTGTAGTCGGGCGGACCGCTGACAGGTGCTGCGTGGACGATATAAGGATCGTTACCGTAAATGAGGGAGTCAAGGACCTGGTTGTTTGAGTCGGCAAAATAGGCCTGAATTTTAACCTCGAGAGGGAACCCGTTCCTGGTGACCAGTTTGAAAGAGAATTCCTGGATCTCCTCTATGTCTTCAAATTTAAAGTCCAGGGTATCCTGGAACTGGAAGTTCTCGACGGAGGCAAAAAAGGGGAGTTCAACCTTTAATTTAACTTTAAAGTGACTGGTGTCGAGTACGAAATTCTCCTGGGAAGCCGTGGTGTCCGGATTACTTTTTCCTGTGACATCGAAGAACAAATACTGTGGGGAGATATGAATGGCCTGATTCAGGTTGCTGTTGGAAGTAGAGATAAGAAAGGTGGTATCGGCTTCCTGACCCAGCTCGCTAAGATCAGGGGAAGGGAAGTTGAGGGGATTTGGAAATCCTGAATGAGCTGCAATATCTACCACATAAGGCTGGACCACGGAGGAATATGCTTTCAACTGGTTGATATTCAGCTGCAAAGGCATGCCCACACTATTATAGGTGGAGATCAGCAGTTTCAGGTCGCTGAATTCGATATAGCCTTCCAGGTTGTTGTGAAAAATGTTGATAGACAAGGAATCGGCAAGGTTGTAAGTGTACTGGCCGAGATAGCCAAAAATGCCGGCAAACTTCAGGTTGGTAAGCGAGGCATCCAGGTGGAAACTGTAGGGAGAGTTATTAGGGTTGTTATCGCCATTGATATTAATAATGAAGTTAACAGCCAGGGTCGTGGTCCCTGCCGTGTCAGCAACGAGACCAATCGTATAACCCGAGAGGTCGATGTTGATGGTACCGGTCACAGGGAGCGACCCCTGATACAGGTGTTCGAAGTTGGTCTGAAGGGGAAATCCGTTTTTGCGGACATTGGGAAGGGTGACCTGAACGGTGCCGTTATGGTTGATGTTGGATTGGTAGGCTATGTGGATGTTTCCGGATTTGATCCTGATGCTGTCGATGTGCTGACCGCTTTGAGGAGATACAAAGGGGATGGACCGGTCAAAGGGCAGGGTGGCGGATGTTCCGGTAGGGACAACAATCATTAGATTGGTTTCGTCGAATGACATGTTTTGATCCGGAATACTGATGTAATCCTCTGCTTTGAGAGAAGCAAGTTCCGTTTCGTAGATCAGCGTGAGCAGGTGGTTGCTGTCCTCGACGATATGGCTTCCTTTTGGAAGCATATCTTCGACGGTCATGACCGAATGTACCAGTGGCATGGCACCATCCCAGTCAAACTCAGGAGAGGCCAGGTTGTCAAAATCGAAATCCTCTTTTTTACAGGAATAGAACAATGACAACAAGCCTGAGAGGAAGATGGACAGAAGGAGAAAACGACGGCGGCAGTTCATACCTGTGATTCAGTTGATGGACAAATGGAATCCCAGGATGAAATTACGGAAAATTTCCAGTGAAATCCTAAATTAGAGGTTCAGACAGAAATTTATTTATAAATGCATTTATAGGAAGAGTTTTCAGGGACTTTAAGTTTAAACCGCCTGTCTTTTGGGACGACAAAGGTCTCAAAAGGATGATATTCTGTCCATTCTGATTCTCCGGGAAGCTGCACGATGAGGCAGCCAGAGATAACGGTCATGTGCTCCACGGTGCTGGTCCCGAACTCATACTCTCCTGTTTCCATAACGCCGACGGTGAGGTTCCCTTCCTTGTTTTCCAGGGCAATGGACTTCACTTTTCCTTCAAAATACTCATTTACTTTTAACATAAGGTCTGTTTTAACAATCCCTGCGAATTTAGGAATGTTTTTAAAGTTAGGGGAAAGATAACACCATAATTATATTTATATGTACCTTTCAATCTTCAAAGAAAATGAGGCCTTTATAAATATCACAACATCAGGAATATAGCATTTGTTGTTTAAAAACACAACAAATGTTTAAATATTCAACAGTCAATCGAAGCCCAATACCAACGTGGGTTTGAAACGAATCAGTTTTTAGGGTGTTTAAATATTCAACAGAATATCCCGTTGAAGTTTGAAACACATTAATATAAAATACAGAGAAACAATTAGTTAATAAGTTTGGCATTCAAATTGGTTCGTGAAGGAGACATTCATCAGATCAAGTTCATAATACCATAAAAAAAATGAAAGCCATGAAAACCACAGTCATCGTAGCAAGCCTTTGTGGGTTACTTTTTAGTAACAGCTTGTTTGTCAGCGCAGAGGGTTCTCCTCAGAATTCCAAGCAAGCAGGCAGTACCCTGATTTACAGCACTCCGGACCTTTATCCCTTAATCTCGGCCTGGGTCACCTCCTTCAACCAGGAACAGAAGGATGCCCTCATCAGGGTGCAGCCGGTGGATCAACATCAGCCTGCAGGAGACCTTTTTTTTACTAACAGGATTATTGGAGAAACATCCCAACAAGAGGGCAGCTGGCGGATGGCAGTCGGGAAAGAAGTGATTGTTCCTGTAATCAGTGCAAATAATCCCTATTATAAAGAAATTGCGGAGCAGGGGATCAACAGTGATAAATTGGCACAGTTGTTTTCCGATCCACGGGGTAGCAACTGGGGAACCCTTACTCATGGAGGAAGCAAAGAGACCGTCCATTTTTACTTTGACGGGAGTGAATCCACCAGATTAATGACCGCACATTTTCTGAAAATCAGTCCCGAACAGCTGGCTGGATATCCCCTGGAAAGTAAAGATGACATTGTGGTTAAAGTGGGGAATGATCCATTATCCATCGGGTTCTGCCGGTGGACAAGCCTGTACCAGTCTGGTAGTAATACCCTGGCTGCCGGTATTCATTTCCTTCCATTCGACCTGAATAAAAACGGAAGGCTCGATGGTTTTGAGGACATTTATACCGATGCTTCCACCTTTTCCAGGGGGATCTGGATCGGGAAATATCCCAAAGCACTGTTTCAGGATGTATATTCACTTTCATCGGCACAGCCTGTTGGCAAGACAGAGGTTGAATTCCTGAAGTGGGTATTGACGGCAGGCCAGCCCTACCTTAACCAGTTTGGATATACTGACCTGGTGAGCAACGATCGCATGCAGAAACTGGAAATGCTGGGGGTAACCACCACAGCTGCCATGCCTGAGGACCGGGGCCTTTCACGGAGCAACTGGGCTCTAATCATCACAGGGGGCATACTGTTTCTGGCACTGGTGGTCAGCTCCCTGATGCGCATCTTCAGCATTCGCAAATCCACACGTCCAGTGTTAAAAGTGCTGGATAACTCCATGATCAACGAGGAATCCATCCATGTTTACAACGGTATTTACTTTGATAAAAGTCATACCTGGGCTTTCATGGAAAAAGACGGTGCCGTGAAGGTGGGAATCGATGATTTCCTGCAGCACCTTACCGGACCTCTCACCAGGATCGTGATGAAGAAGCCGGGGGAAAAGATCACCAAGGGAGAACCTTTCCTCGACATCATCCAGGAAGGTAAACACCTCAGCATCAAGTCCCCGGTCACAGGTACCATCAAGGGTAATAATACCATGCTGGCACAGGACCTGACCCTGATCAATCAGGCTCCTTACGGCGAAGGATGGGTGTACGAAGTGGAGCCTGCCAGCTGGCTCAAGGAGATCCAGATGCTATTTATGGCCGACCCCTATAAAAACTGGATCAGGAATGAGTTCACGCGTGTGAAGGATTTCCTCGCCATGGACCTCAAGAAAGGTGAGCAGGGTTTTGCCACAGTGATCCTCCAGGACGGAGGTGCCCTTCAAGACCATGTCCTGGCCAACCTGGGCCCTGAGGTATGGGATGATTTTCAGACTGAATTCCTGGATACTGCCAGATAATGACTAATCACTCATCATTAATATAAAACTTCATTTTTATGGGAATTGACCGAAGGAATTTTCTAAAGACGCTTGGGGTGGTGGGAACCACCCTGGCCGTTGGTAAGACAGTCGAAGCCAAACCCAGTAAGTACAAATACACCGAGTTCCAGGGGATACTCTATGATTCGGTGCGTTGTATAGGCTGTCAGAACTGCGAGTTTGCCTGTGCAGAAGCCAACAAGCTTCCGGAACCCAAAGACACACCCATCGTGGGTACTCTGAGAAAGACCAGTGAAAATCAGAGGACGATACTAAATGTGTATGAGGTGTATGGGAAACAGGTTTATACCAGGACACAGTGCATGCACTGCAATGAGCCTGCCTG
>CAZSDK010000017.1:0-84967 GCA_964605655.1 uncultured Bacteroidales bacterium | reverse complement strand
GGCCCGTGATCTGGAGGGGTGATAAGTGCATGGGATGCCGTTACTGTATGGTATCCTGTCCTTTCGATGTGCCCAAATTCGAGTATCATAGTGCCAATCCCAAAATTGAAAAATGTACGCAGTGTTACGAAAGGACCCTCGGCGGAGGTGTTCCTGCCTGCGTGGAGAACTGCGGTTTTGATGCACTGGTGTTCGGGAAAAGAAGAGACCTCCTAAAAGAAGCCAGAAAACGTATTGCAGCAGAACCCGAGAAATACCATGACGAGATTTACGGTGAAAGGGCTGCCGGAGGTACCGGACTGTTGATCCTGACACCTGTCCCTGCTGACCGGCTCAACTACAAAGCATCTTTGCAGCAATCTTCCTACCCGGCATTGTCAAAAGGGTTTTTATATGCCGTACCCTCTGTTTTTGTCCTCGTACCTTCTCTGCTACTTGGAATACGTGAAGCCACCAAAGACAAGAAACCTGCTGAAACTGAAAGTGATGAGTAAGATAGCCTATACCCTTCCCAAAGACAATGACGGCAAGCCTGTCATGAAATTTCTGTGGAGTGAGTTACGACCCAAAGGAAAGATCTTCACTCCTTTCAATATCATCTCCGTGCCCATTATGATCCTGGGTTTTGCCCTGATCGTGATCCGTTTCTGGAAAGGCCTGGGATCCATCACCAACCTGACCCAGGATGTACCCTGGGGACTGTGGATCGGCTTTGATGTGGTCACCGGTGTTGCCTTTGCCGGTGGTGCTTACGTGCTCACCTTCATGGTATACATCCTTAATATAAAGAATTATCACCCCATTGTCAGGGTGACAGTCCTTAACGGATTTCTGGCCTACGTTTTTTATGCAGGCGCTTTGCTGCTTGACCTGGGCCGTCCGTGGAATGTGATCAACCCTATCATCGGCAACAACTTTGGGACCAGCTCCGTGCTGTTCCTGGTGGCCTGGCATTTCCTGCTGTACATGCTGGCCGAACTGATAGAATTCTCTCCGGCTATTGCAGAATGGCTCGGAGCCCGAAGAGCAAGGAGAATTCTGTCAGGGATGACAATAGGTGCTGTCATCTTCGGTATCACCCTTTCACTGTTGCATCAGTCAGGACTGGGTGCCCTTTACCTGATGGCCAAGGATAAGATCCATCCCCTTTGGTATTCGGAGTTCATTCCCATCATGTTCGTCGTTTCCAGCGTGTTTGCCGGCCTGTCGATGGTGATCTTTGAAGGGACCATCAGCAATAAGGTGTTCTTCAGGCAGATCAGTGAAAAAGATCATCACAAGCATAATGAGATCCTTATCGGTCTGTCGAAGATCTGCACAGGAGCCATGTTTGCATACCTTTTCCTGCAATTGCTTGTTTTTCTACATGGAAGGCATTGGGGACTCATCAATACTCCCATGGGCTACTGGTACCTCACCGAGATGTTGGGTTTTGTGGCTTTCCCCATGTTCCTATTTTCCTATGGATATCGCAGCCGGAACCTGCTGATGATACGGGTTGCTTCTGTTATCACCATGCTGGGAATCATCATTAATCGTCTGAATGTCACTGTTATAGGTTTTAAATGGGATGCCCCTATTCATTATGTTCCCTCCTGGATGGAGGTTTGTGTAACCCTGGCTGTCATATTTGCCGAGATTTGGATTTTCAGGTGGGTGGTCAACCGTATGCCTGTACTCAGAGAATCCCCTTCCTGGGCTAAAGATTAATCAATAAGAATATATTTCACCAAATCAATTTATTATGGAAGGATTTAGTTATAACAACATCTTCGAATCAAAAGGCATTGAATACCTTGCGATCATCGCATTTTTCATTGTCCTGGTTCCATTCTGGTACCTGATGAACAGACAAAGAAAACTCATCAGCCAGATACGCGGGGAGCTTCGTTTCCTCTCCGCAAACATCCTGAAAATTCCGCAGGGAGTTTTCTACTGCAAGAATCACACCTGGGCTTTTCTTGAAAAATCAGGGAATGCAAAGGTTGGTCTGGATGATTTACTGCTCCATATCACCGGGGAAGTCAAGCTCAGTAATGCCAGAATGGCCGGTGAGACCATCCGTAAGGGTGATCTGATGGCCGAACTGGAACAGGATGGCAAGACATTATCGGTATATGCTCCCATTACCGGCGAGATCGTTGAAAAAAACGACAGCATTTTCGAAGAACCGGGTATCTTAAACGGAGACCCTTACGGAAAAGGATGGTTCTACAAGATCAAACCCCAGCAATGGAAGGAAGACACCAGTACCTATTTCCTGGCCGAAGAAGCTACTTCCTGGCTCAGTAAAGAGGTGGTCCGGTTTAAAGATTTTCTCTCCCTGACCGTGAAAAAGTACGATAAGGAACCTTCCGCAGTCATCCTGCAGGACGGTGGCGAGATCAGCGACAACGCACTTTCAGAAATGCCGCCTGAAGCATGGAAGGATTTTCAGAAGGACTTCATGGCCATTTAAATCTTGGACGACAGAAGTTTAAGGGATTTCTGCCGGGGAGAAATTGACAAAGGTGACAAGAGTGACACGAAGGAACAGATCTTCGTGTCACTTTTTTTTGGTATGGTTATCATTAAAAATTCTTTCCTTGCCTGCATTCAGCCTGTTGAAATAATCAACAATTTTCGTATATTAGTATCCGAATCCAAACTACTATACTAACATGACTCCATCATCTAAAGAAGACAGGCAAAACAGACGATGGAAGATCTTTGCCAGGTACACCCTGTTCAGGTCTTCAATCTATGGTAATGTTGTGTATATCATCACCATTCTCTCTCTGGTGCTTTTCGTATCCTTCGGGATCATCTTTTTCACGGTGAATGAGAGATACATGAAAGGTGTGCTGCACCAGAGCGGTAACAACATTGGTTACCTGGTGGAGGGAGCCCTCTATCAGTCGATGCTGCAGAACGACCGGATGACGATACAAAACACCCTCGACGTGATCAATACCCTATCCGGTATTGACGAGGTGAACCTCTATGATCAGAGCGATAAGCTGGTTTATTCCTCTTTTGTTCACGACTCTGCCAATCACAGCGATCCCGACTGCATCAAATGCCATAAGAATATCGAGACTATGTTTCCCAGGCTCCAGAAGTCATACAGGATCCTTCCGAGCAGTACGGAGTGCAGCATGCACAGAGGCGACGGAAATCACAGGCACCTGATCATCAAATCACCTATATTGAACCAGGAATCCTGTTATCTGAGCGACTGTCACGCACATTCCAAAGAAGATGTGGTGCTGGGTTCCCTCATCATCCGGTTGCCGCTTAAAGAGATGGACGCCACCATGAACCGGTCCACCCTGGATTTCTTCATTCTGGCCATCCTGACCACCATCATTCTGGCCACCATCCTCATCATTTTCACCCGAAGAAAGATCAAAAGACCCCTGCATGCCATTATCAAGGCCAGTGAAGCAGTCGCCAATGGTGATAACAGCACAAGACTCGAGATGACCTCCAACCAGCTGGCTGATATGCGCATGGTCAGTCATGCCTTTAACCAGATGCTGGACAGCCTCCAGCAGGTCACCAACGAATTGCAAAACTGGTCGCAACAGCTTGAATATAAGGTGCAGAAGAAGTCGGAGGAACTGGGCGAAGTGCAGAAAGAACTCATCAACATCGAGAGAATAGCCTCGCTGGGCCGGCTTTCCCTTTCGGTGGCCCATGAGATCAACAACCCGCTCTCAGGAATACTGGTGTATACAAAACTGGTATCCAAGCAGTTGTCGAAGCAGGAGGATATGGATGAGAATAAAAAAGAAGCCATTCTTAAAAACCTGGCACTGATAGAAGGAGAGACTAAAAGATGCGGCGACATCGTGAAGGGGTTACTTGATTTCTCAAGAAAAGACCAGAACGACTTTGAGCCGACCCATGTACAGGGTCTTCTTCAGGAGACCTTTGACCTGATGACCCATCCTATGAAAATTGCCAACATCAGGTTTGTTGCTGATTTTTCGGCCGTGGAGGATCTGATCTACTGCAGTCCGAACCAAATCAAGCAGGCCTGTGTGGCCATGCTGGTGAATGCCTCTGAGGCTATTGTGGAAAATGGGGAGATCATCATGCGGACTTCCAATCCAGATAAAAAGTACCTGAAGCTTGAGATCATTGATAACGGGATCGGGATTGCTGCTGAAGATATCCCACATATTTTTCAACCCTTCTTTTCAACCAAACAGAATTCCAGTGGCATAGGACTGGGCCTGGCGATCGTTCACGGCATTCTGAGCAACCATAATGCACAGGTAGATGTAAAATCCACACAGGGAAAGGGGACCACCATTTCCATCCTGATCCCCCTGATCCAAAATAAAGGAGAATAAAACATGGCCAAGAAAGTTACCATACTTATCGTCGATGACGAGGAATCAGTAAGAGATTCTTTATACAACTGGTTCATTGAGGACGGCTACAGGGTCGAATGTGCGGAGAACGCCAAAAGTGCCCTGCTGATTCTGGAATCGGAGAGTTTTGACATCATACTGGCAGATATAAAAATGCCTGGCATGGACGGGCTTGAGATGCTTCGCAGGATCAAGGTGATCCTTCCGGAAGCCATAGTGATCGTTATGACGGCTTTTGCCACGGTGGATACCGCAGTCCAGGCATTGAAAGATGGGGCCTTTGATTATATCACCAAGCCTTTTGATCCGGATGACCTGTCTCACCTGATCCGGAATGCGTCGAAACAGATTCAGCTCAGTGATGAAAATGTGAACCTCAGGGAGAAGGTCATCTCACTGGAAAACACCGAAGACCTGATCGGACAGAGTGATGCTATGCAGGATGTACTGAAGGAAGTGCAGAGCGTGTCACAATCCAACTCATCGGTGATCATCACCGGCGAGAGTGGTACAGGTAAGGAGTTGATAGCCAAAGTAATACATTCAAATTCCCCCCGGAAATTCTTCCCTTTCATTATTGTCCACTGTGGTGCTTTAACCGAGAGCCTGCTGGAAAGTGAGCTGTTCGGGCATGAAAAGGGAGCGTTTACGGGTGCCATGTACAACAGGAAAGGTCGTTTTGAAATGGCTGACAACGGGACGATCTTCCTGGATGAGATCTCCACCATCTCGACCAAGATGCAGGTGGAGCTGCTCAGGGTGCTCCAGTCGAAGAGTTTTGTCAGGGTTGGCGGTAACAAAGAGATTACCTCCGATTTCAGGGTGATCTGTGCTACCAATAAAGATCTGAAAAGCATGGTGGAGGCAGGTACTTTCAGGGAAGATCTTTTTTACAGGCTGAATGTGGTGAATATCCATGTTCCACCGCTTAGAGAAAGGAAAAATGATATCCCCATCCTGGTGGACTATTTCATCAAGAAATATTGTCACGCCATGAATAAACCCCCGGTAACAATTGATTCTGCTGCTCTTCAAAAACTCCAGGAGTTCAATTTCCCCGGCAACATAAGAGAACTGGAAAACATGATCGAAAGGTCAATCGTGATTGGTAACGGCAAAAAGATCACCCTGAAAGACCTTCCCCTGGAGAAGGAAATGCTGAGCAGTTCCGTTGAAAGCCTGGATGATCTCGAGAAAAACCATATCTACCAGATCCTTAACAAGTATAACTGGAACATCAGCCGGTCGGCCAAAGCCCTGGATATCGACAGGGTAACCCTTTATCATAAGATTAAGAAATTTGATCTGAAACCCTGATCAGGATGGTTTGAGTATCACCTCTTTCATGATGAAACGGGTGGGAATCATTCTTTAAACATACAACATATAAAGATATATACATGAACCTGGAGACCATCGGCATCATCACTTTCGGCCAGTTTGACCAAAAGCTGTTGGATACCGTTGCCGAACATGTCACCCGGGAATTCATGTTTTCAATAAAGTTCAGGGAAGGGCATATTGATATGAGTGAGTTTTATGAAGCCACCAGGGGTCAGTACCATGGGAACAAATTGCTTAAAATGGTTGAAGAGCAGTATGCCCACGAGTATTTTAAGACTATGGGCCTTTTCCAGGTGGATCTGTTCATTCCCATTCTCACCTATATTTTCGGGCAGGCCTTTCTGAATGGCCGTTCGGGCATTTCATCCATTTTCCGGCTGGTCAATGAACGCTACGGTCTTAAAACAGATGACAGGATCGTTGCTGACAGGTTCACCAAGGAAGTCGTCCACGAGCTGGGGCATACTTTTGGACTGGTTCACTGTCACACTCCTGATTGTGTAATGCGTTCCAGTACTTACGTAGAGGATATTGATCAGAAAGGAGATTCCTTTTGTTACTCTTGCAAGGATTCCATTGCTGAGATACAGGAGACTTTTGGTTTTAAGATATCCTGAGGTCAGATTCCGGTCAGGTCTTTCATCCAGGCCCGGAAAGACTGACGGTTTGCCTCTCCCATTGGGCCCAGGCCTCTTTCCTCGAACAGGAAAGTTACTTTGGCTCCTGCTTTTTTAAGGTTGTTCACAGTCTTCTGGATTACAGACATAGGCGTTTCCTGATCATAAACACCATGGTAGATGAATACTTCTTTCCCCTTTAAGCCTTTTATCTTTGAAGGATCGGAATAGTCAGGATAACCTGATCCAAGGCGTAGGTTGGCCAGGTTGGGATTCCCGGAAAGAATGATGAGTCCTTTAAACACATTCGGTAATTCCGCCTGTATCCTGTAGACCCCGTAACCACCCATTGAAAACCCGGCCAGGTACATCTGGGTGGTATCCATGAAGTAGGTCTTTTTAACATCATCCAGCACGGCCTTAAAGTCCTGTATGGCTTCGGGAGTGGCAAAACAATGATTTTCTCCGCGACCATAGGGTGCCACCACCATGAAGTCGCGTGTCACGGTTGCCAGGAACTGAGCCATGCCCCTGTCATCTTCATTATTGGTATGAAGGTAGAAGATGACCGGATACCTTTTCCCGACCTCATAATAACGCGGCAGGAAGATCGAATAGGGTTGGAAAGTGGAATCGGTTGTGGCATAATAGGCCCGTCGCACTATCCCTAACTGCGTGGCAATAAGGTCATTGCCATCCATCAGCTTTTCCATGACATAGCTCAGACGGTTAGCTGAAACCCTCGTTTCGTAGGACGTTTGGTAAGGTTTGACTTTTTTGAGCTTGTCGGCATAGTCCTGGTTATAGAACATAAGGGTATTATAAGTACCTTTTACCAGTCTGGTTTTGAGCCGGTTGAGGCGGGCTTTCATCTCCTCCGGATTCAGATCGGGCAGTACCGTAAAATACCGGTCATCCGTAAAGACAACGTAACTGTCTCTTAAAACTTCAATCACCAGTCTGTACCCTCCCGGGCTATAGGTAGTCCTCGGTGAAAAAAAGAAAACAGAACGACTGCCTCCTGTGGAAAAAGTATCGGTTTGCAGGAAGCTGACCTCATTTTCACCTGAGTATATTGTTGTACGAAGCTGGAAAAAGGAAGGCTCGCTAAAAAGGGATGAGAGGGCCATGACAACAGGATCTTTGGCAGTAAGGGTGTTTTGTTGCATGGAAAGGTAGAATTGAGGATGGTCCACCGGCTGCAAGGGTGCAAAGACCGGAACCAGGTACTTTCTCGGGGTATTCTCCGCCAGGAACAGGTCGTCCTTCACCAGAGAGACCATGTTTTTTTGTATGTTGCCAGGACCGATGGCCTGGACCAGCGAAATGTTGATGCCTAACTTTTTCTGGGTGAAGAAAGGATTAAAAGGGTAGATCGTCTTCCAGGGGACCAGCACCTCAAATGTGATGTGGTCGCCCAGTTGGCCACACTCCATCTTTACTTCCTCACCGAGGCCCTTGAGGACTTGTTCCCCACTGGCAAACCAGAGAACTTTACGGTCCCATTCCCTGGAATTGGAAAACCCGAAAGTGAAGTAGTCGCTGGTTGGTGCCGAGTCTGGTTCTGAGGTCCCGATGGTAAAGATGAAACCATCGCCATTAACGTATGCCCTGTCCCTAGTGATCTGTTTTTCAGCCTGGTAGGTAATGCTCAGGTACAGGAAATCCGGACCATAGGCTATTTCGTACTCGGCTTTCGTATCGCCGTTTTCGGCATGTGATTTTTCCATTACCTGGAATCGCTGCCTTTTCAGTTGCAACTCATATTCCGGTTTGCCGTCGATGACCGGAGGTGTTTTCAGGTATGCAATTTCAGGTGGCTCTTTCTGTGCAGAAGCTTGAAACGCCAGGCATAGTAACAAAAAGGATATCAGGCTTTTTTTCATTTACTTACAAGCATTTATTTAACAGTACTACCATTTGCAGTATCCCTGGCCGGACTTACCAGGCACAGCTTACCGGAAGGATCTTCCGCCATGAGTATCATCCCGTTGGAAGGAATCCCTTTGATTTCTCTTGGTTCGAGGTTAATGAGAAAACAAGCTTTTTTCCCTATGAGATCTTCCGGTTCATAGTATTCGGCAATTCCCGAAACGATGGTCCTTTGGTCCACCCCGGTATCGATGCGCAACTTAAGCAGTTTCTTGGTTTTAGGTACTTTCTCTGCCTCAATAATGGTTCCGGTACGAATGTCCATCCGCGTAAAATCATCGTAGGATATCATCTCTTTTGCTTTGAGAGCAGGAAGGGGTTCAGCCAGTTCATTGGTCTCTTTGGTCTGCTGAAGCCTGGCTACCTGGGCTTCCACCTGAGCATCCTCAATGCGGTCGAACAAATATTCGGGAGCATCCAGATGGTGACCAGCCACAAGAAGGTCACATCCACCGGCGGCAGACCATGGAAGGGCCTCCATGCGTAACAACTGCCTGGTTTTCCGGCTTGTAAATGGGAGAAAGGGTTCCGCCAGAACCGTGAGATTGGCGCACACCTGAAGACAAAGATTTAATATTGTCCCTACGCGGCCCGGATCTTCCTTGATCTTTTTCCACGGCTCGGTTTCTGTTAAATATTTGTTTCCCAGCCGGGCAAGGTTCATCAGTTCGTTAAGGGCTTCCCGGAACCGGTAATTTTCAATGGAATGCCCAATACTTTCCGGGAAAGCTGCTATCTCAGAGATCATGGCTTCATCTTCAGGCGTCAGCTCAGCCCTGGGTGGCACCACACCTTCAAAAAACTTGTGGGTAAGGACTAACGTACGATTAATGAAGTTACCCAAAATGGCCAGCAGCTCATTGTTGTTTCGTGCCTGGAAATCCTTCCAGGTGAAGTCATTGTCTTTGGTCTCGGGTGCGTTAGCGGTAAGCACATAACGCAGTACATCCTGCTTTCCGGGAAAATCTTTCAGGTATTCGTGCAACCATACAGCCCAGTTCCTCGAGGTAGAGATCTTATCTCCCTCCAAGTTAAGGAACTCGTTGGCCGGGACATTGTCGGGAAGGATGAAGCTTCCTTCCGCACGGAGCATGGCCGGGAAAATAATACAGTGGAACACTATATTGTCTTTACCAATAAAGTGGACCAGTTTACTGTCGGACCTTTTCCACCATCTTTCCCAGTCGGGGTCGTTATGCTGAACGGCCCAGTCTTTGGTTGCGGAGATATATCCTATGGGAGCATCAAACCATACATAAAGGACTTTCCCCTGGGCGTGTCCGAGAGGGACTTTGACTCCCCAGTCGAGGTCCCTGGTGACTGCTCTGGGCTGAAGGCCCTGGTCGATCCAGGATTTGCACTGGCCGTAAACGTTTGATTTCCAATCTTCCTTATGGGATTCGATGATCCACTCCCTGAGCCAGGGTTCGTATTGGTCGAGTGGAAGGTACCAGTGTCTTGTTGCTTTCAGGACCGGTGGATTCCCACTCAGAACCGATTTTGGGTTGATCAGGTCGGTGGCGGCCAGGCTGGTCCCGCATTTTTCGCACTGGTCACCATAAGCTTTCTCATTACCACAATGCGGACAGGTGCCGGTCACATAGCGGTCTGCCAGGAACTCACCGGTCGCTTCATCATAAAGTTGTTGGGATGTTTTTTCGATAAACTCCCCTTTTTCATAAAGTTTGGTAAAGAAATCAGCTGCCGTATCATGATGTATGGGGAGAGAGGTACGCGAATAGATGTCGAAAGAGATCCCGAACTCCTCAAATGAGGTTTTAATGATCTGATGATAACGGTCGACGATGGCCTGGGGGCTCAACCCTTCCTGCCTGGCTTTGATGGTAATAGGTACACCATGTTCATCCGAACCCCCTATAAAAAGCACTTCTTCTCCTTTCAGCCTGAGATATCGTGCATAGATATCGGCAGGCACATAGACACCGGCAAGATGCCCGATATGGATGGGGCCGTTGGCGTAAGGCAGCGCGGAGGTGATGGTATATCGTTTATATGATTTTTTTTCTGGCATGTAGATGATATTATTTTGATAGGATCAGAGGTTATCGGTGGTGATGGTGACACTGACCTGGTCCAGTTTCCCTCCCACGGGGGGATTTATTTTAGAGACTTTGACCTTGGCCCATGTGATAGAGGGAAAAGCTTCACAAACCGTTGTGAGGATTCTCAGAGCCACATGCTCCATGATCTTCGACTTTGTTTCCATCTCTTTCTTAACCATTTGATAGACCGTCTGGTAATTAATGGTTTTGGAAAGATCGTCGGAGATTTCGGCTTCTTCCGTATCTGCCTCAAACTGAAGATTGACCAGGAACCGCGTTCCTATGACCTGTTCTTCCTCAAAGTGACCGTGATAGGCAAAGAACTCCATGTTTTCAAGTGAAATAAGTGCCATAACGATGGATGTATTAAGGTTTGATCATTGGTTTTGATAGTCGTTGCAGGGTGATAGTTTTTCCCAGCAGGGCCATGATGTCGAAGACACCGGGTCCGCCCTGCTTTCCGGTCAGCACCATCCGTAAGGGAGACAGCACGGCACCGGCATTCAGTTGCCTGGTTTCCAGGAACTTCTTAAAATAGTCCTCCAGGCTGGCGGGATCCGTGAAATCAGCGTTTTCGATCTCCATTCTAAAGGCATCCAGTATGCCCTGGGTTTCTGGTTTCCATTTTTTAGCAAGGATATCAGGATCCATTGATTCCGGTTCAGTGAAGAAGTAGGAGGAAACCTCCCACAATTCACTGGTGAAGGTGATCCTTTCCTTCACAAGACTACATACTTTGGTCACGTACTCCTGAGGGAAAGAAAGGCTCCTTGCCAGCAGCTGTTCCTGGAGAAACAGGGCCAGGGTCTCATCGGGGGTAGTCTTCAGATAATGTTGATTAAACCACCTGGCTTTTTCGAAGTCGAATTTGGCACCTGCTTTCTGCACCCTTTCCAGAGAGAAGGCCTGTACCAGCTCTTTCATGGAAAAGATCTCCTGTTCGGTGCCGGGGTTCCAACCCAGGAATGCCAGAAAATTCAACACCGCCTCGGGAAGGTAACCCGCTTCCCTGTATCCCGAGGAGACTTCACCGCTAACAGGGTCGGTCCACCTGAGCGGAAAAACCGGGAAGCCGAGCCTGTCACCGTCTCTTTTACTGAGTTTGCCGTTGCCATCGGGTTTGAGAAGCAGCGGCAGGTGGGCAAAGTGTGGTTGAGTATTTTTCCATCCCAGATAATCATACAGCAGAACATGAAGCGGAGCCGAAGGAAGCCATTCCTCACCGCGGATCACGTGGGTGATCTCCATCAGGTGGTCGTCGACAACATTGGCAAGGTGATAGGTAGGCATGCCATCCGATTTGAAAAGCACTTTGTCGTCGAGGGTATCGGTCTGGACCACTACCTCGCCCCGGATCAGGTCATGCAGCCGTATCTCCTGTCCCGGCTGAATCAGGATACGGATTACATAAGGGACTCCGGCCTGTATCAAACCTTCTGCCTCATCTGGTGGTATGACCAGAGAGTTCCTGAGCTGCATCCTGGTTTTCGATCCATACTGGAACGTCCCTGTCTTCGAACCCTGATCCCGGAGCTGGTCCAGTTCTTCAGCCGTATCGAAGGCATAATACGCTTTCCCTTCCTTAACCAGCTGGTCGGCAAAAGGTTTGTACAGATCCTTGCGTTCCGACTGGCGGTAAGGGGTAAAGGGACCACCCACACCGATGCCTTCATCCGGATGGATGCCGCACCAACGTAAGGATTCGATGATATAAGACTCCGCGCCGGGAACGTATCGGGCCTGGTCGGTATCTTCAATTCGTAATAGAAAGCTGCCGCCTTTCTGTTTGGCAAACAGATAATTATACAATGCGGTCCTCACGCCACCGATGTGTAGAGGACCTGTTGGACTGGGGGCAAAACGGACTCTGACCTGGTCAGGCATTGGGAAGAACTTTATAAATGGTTCAAAATCATAGTTATAAACATCAGGTAATTCATTTAATAGATGTGTTGCAGTCACATCCTTTCCATAAAACCTGAAAATAGTCGCATATTATTGACATTCTGATGATTACTTCAAAATACCCGGAATGATACCAGTACAATTACCCACTGAGATAATCAACAGAAAATGGTCATATTCAGCATGCAAATCTACTACAATTTCGGGAAACTGCCGATATCTTGCAAGTAAGGTTGGGGCCACTGTACAGTGTTCTTCCTTATTGATCGAGCCGGCGGTGCATTAATTCCTTACTTTTACCGGGCAAGTAAGTGCCACTAGGTTTGAAAAAGATACGTCTCCTCGAAAAGCTTATTCTTTATTTTATCCTCATAGGTCTCATTTCGATCTTCACTATCAGTTGGTATTCATTACGTAGCGGAAAAAAAGCGATCATCAACCGGACTTTTGATCAGCTCACATCTGTCAGGATCATTAAACAGAAGCTTCTTGAAAAGCATTTCGAGATCTGTCAGAATGAAATGAAACGGATTGCAGCATCGGATTTCATCACCCGACTTGATCAACTGATTGAAAACAGGAAAGATATTGTGGTTCATCGTTGCTTATCAAATGATGTTTGCCATCATCACCCCGGCCCTGATCACGGGTGCTTTTGTCAACAGGGTCTCCTTCAAGTCGTATGTAATCTTTTTGACTTTATGGCAAATCCTAGTGTATTATCCTTTTGTCCACATGATCTGGGGAGGTGGTTTGCTGGCTCAATGGGGAGTGCTCGATTTTGCAGGTGGTACTGTAGTTCATACCACGGCCGGGTTTGCTGCCCTGGCGTCAGTATTTTATATAGGTGCAAGGGTAGACAGGAATTCCACGCCCAACAGTATTCCTCTGGTAGCCATCGGAAGCGGGTTACTTTGGTTCGGATGGTATGGGTTTAATGCAGGCAGTGAGGTGGCCGTTGATAAGATCACATCCATAGCTTTTTTAAATACCGATGTGGCTGCATCCTTCGCCACCATTGCCTGGGTGGTGGTGGAATGGATCAGGGAGCGAAAACCAAAGTTTGTCGGGTTGTTGACCGGGTCTATCGCGGGTTTGGCCACCATTACTCCCTGTGCGGGATTTGTACCCTTGTGGGCAGCGGCCTTAATCGGAACGCTGGCTGGCTTAGTTTGCTACCTGGCTGTTATGCTGAAGAATCGAATGAAATGGGATGATGCCCTGGATGTATGGGGTGTTCATGGTGTAGGTGGTGTACTTGGGAGCATTTTGTTGGGTGTCTTCGCCACCAAAGCTATCAACCCAGCCGGTGCCGATGGTCTTTGGTTCGGGGGAGAAACCTTTTTTGCCAAGCAGGTCATTGCTGTGGTTGGAGCTGCTGCTTATGCCTTCCTGTTTACTTACATCATGTTGATCCTGATCAATTTCATTACGCCTGTCAGGGTAAGTAAGGAAACGGAGTTATCCGGACTGGACCAGGCTTTACACGGAGAAAGAGCTTATGATGAGGGGTCTTTATAACCGATAAGAAAGAAAACAGATCGCATCTAAGAACGATGAGGCTGTCTCATATGGCTGAAAATGCTTCGACTCCTCTTCGGCAATGCTTCCTGTGGAGCTTCTAATTTTGACATGGTTACTGGATAGTCTTTTTAAATGGGATCGTTTTATATCTCATCTCAATATCAGGAAATTGCCGGATCAGATTAGATTTCTGGTTGTCAATGAATAGAAAATTATTAATATAATTTTCGTTCAGGTTTTGATCTCTCTGGTGGTCTTTCGCGTTGAACTCTGAAATCTCTCTGAACTTTATTTGAGCTTTATCAAAGAAATATCCTGAGTACCCAAAAGCAATGATTTCCGTGAAAATATCCTGCAAATTCGTGTCAGGATGATGTCGCTGTTCTATTTCCATCATCAGCAATGGTTTGAATCTTTTCAAGGTCTCCCTGGCCCCTTTTAATGCATTTATTTCATGACCTTCAATATCTATTTTTATAAATGAAAGATTATCAATATGGTAGAGAACAACGAAGTCGTCCAGGGTAATGGTTTTGACCTTGATTCTTTTATTACCAGTCTCATTTTCTTCGGTAAAATTGTGTAGGGTGCCGCGGGTGTCGAATACTTTTCCTTCAATATATGGTATTTTAAAGATCTGATTTTGTGTCTTATCGGAGATTGCATAGTCATATATCTCAAGATTTGGAAAATACCTCCTGAGTCTTTTAAAAAGTATGGGAATGGGTTCGATACCGATGACCCTATCAAATTTTTTCGCATTCTCAAATCGGAAGAGGTAAATACCAAGGTTGGAGCCTATATCTACCAGGGTGGAATGTTCTGGGAGAAGAGAGGAGATAAAAAATAGTTCGGGTTCGGCAAAGGCTTTGATATCAGGCTGTGAGCTATCCATGGATTGGATGGCTTTAAAGTCATACTTTTTGAAAACTCCTGGGAAAATAACGGCGAGATTGTACCTGAGAACCCTTGAAACGTTCTTGAAGTGGAAAAATAGTTTCTTTCGAGCTTCCATATAAAATTTATTTTTTCAGGCAGGAAACAATATTGAGGAAATGATCAGCTACTGATTTTCGGTTGTATTTTTCGGAAATGAAATTTTTCAAAAGTTTTGACTTGATCTCAAACTCCGTTGCATTATCAATGTAATGGGCAAGGATCATTTTCATTTCCTCAGGAGTGCTATATTGCTCAACGAATGGGACGAGATCCTCTTCAAGGGTATACTCGCTCGGCATCAGCGTTATTCGGGGGAAACGCAACATATCGAGCAGGCTTCCTGATATTTTAGTTTTTCCATAAATTTCACCAAAGATTTCAGTGCTGCCGTTCAGGGTCACCGGGCTGATAATGATATGTGTCTTTGCCAGAAGCCTGTCAAAATCCTGTTGTGGCACGAGATAGGTAAAATACTCAAGTTTAAAAAGAGGTGATTCGATCGCTTTCAACCTGTCAATGATACCCGAAGCATAGGTCCCCGTTGCTTTCCCGAGAAGCGTCAGCACCAGACGTCTTTTCAGATGGGGAACGAGAAGGCGGAAGGCTTCAATTACAGGATGATAATCCCTCCTTCTTTTGTCGACTGAACCAATGATAGAAATCCTGAATTCTTCCTCCTCATGTGAAATGTCGGGGATACCTGGTTCATAAATTTTCATAGGGAAGGAGGGGAGTATTTTTTTTTCAGGCAACCAACCCTGCGATTTGACGTAACGAGTGATCCCCTCATCAGGGAATACAAAGAAATCAATCTTTTTCAGCAAAAGGGGGCGATAATACCAGAATCCTTTGAGAATGATTTCCCTCACCATATAAGAAAAGGCTTTCCAAACATAGAACGGAGTGGGAAAAATCTGAATGTGTCTCCATGGGTCAAGTAGTTTATAGGCGTTATGGGTCCTTGATATAGTGATCTTTTTGAATCCGGCCTTCACATAGGCACCAAATTCTGAAGCAATAGTGTCGATAAAAATGATGTCAGCATCATTGATCTTCTCGATGGATCTTTTAAGAAATCGGGTTTTTGACATCCTATCGCTAAAAATCCAGGTGTATTTTTTTACGTATGTATTATGTTTTATTTTATTGTATATAAAAGGTTTGGTGAAAATGATCAGTTCGTGACCGGAATCTTCAAAAGTTTTACAGAAGCCGTCGACACAGTCCCAGTGAAAATCCAACTCGATCACCGCTATTTTCATGATCATTTACTTTTCAATAGCATTTTTTAAGTAACTTATTACCAACTAGATAAGGGGTCATGGCCATTGGTGCCTTATTGGTTTACAAAGTTATCAATAGCAAACCATGGTAAATGGTAAAAGTACTGCATTTTCAGCAAACCTGTAAGGTATCCAGTTTGTGATAGATTTGATGCCTGAAGGTTATTGTGTAAAAAGAGCACGATGAAATGTCTAAGAATAGCAGAATTTCTAAGATTTAGGAAGGAGGCTTTTCGGAATATTGAGAACCATCCTGTTTAAAAAATAAAAAATCCAACTAACTCATTTTGAATTAGTTGGATTATTAATTTGTTGTTTTCTGTTGTCCGACCAGGACTCGAACCTAGACCGAGAGAACCAAAATCTCTAGTGCTGCCATTACACCATCGGACACTTTCTGATCGATTTCAGGGCTGCAAAGGTAGCACATTCTGTCAAAGCGGCAATGAAAATTCGATTTTTTCAAAGCCCGATTTTGTAAATATCAGATAATCATACAGATAGTATTTACTCAAGTGTTATCACGGGATTTTCCATATATTTTTTCTAATTTCGCTCCCCATTTTATTCAGAGCGATAATGAAAAATTACCAGAAAATCAACAACATCTTGGGATGGGTCACCTTTCTCATTGCCACAGCTGTCTATTTTCTTACCCTGGAACCCACGGCCTCCTGGTGGGATTGTGGCGAATACATTGCAACCAGCTTCAAACTTCAGGTGGGGCATCCTCCCGGAGCACCGACCTTCCAGATGCTCGGACGTCTTTTCAGTCTGGCTGCTTTTGGCGACACCTCGAAGGTGGCTATGATGGTCAATGTCATGTCGGCACTCAGCACCAGCTTTTGCATCATGTTCCTTTTCTGGTCTATTACCATGCTGGCAAAGAAGGTATTACTCAGAAGAGGTCCTTTGACCCAGGCCGGAATGTGGGCCATCATGGGCAGCGGATTGGTAGGTGCCCTCGCTTGTACTTTTGCTGATTCTGTGTGGTTCTCAGCCGCTGAAGGTGAGGTCTACGCCATGTCGAACTTTTTTACAGCCCTGGTGTTTTGGGCGATTCTAAAGTGGGAGACCCTGGCCGATGAAAAGGGCTCCTACCGCTGGATCATCCTTATCGGATTTCTGATCGGACTCTCCATAGGGGTACACCTTCTCAACCTCCTGGCCATACCCGCTATCTCTTTCGTATATTATTTCAGGAAATACAAGCCCAGTCCTAAAGGGATCGCTTTTACAGCCGTGTTGTCCATCATTATCCTGGCATTGATCATGTATGTGATCATTCCCCAGGTGGTCAACCTGTCGGCCAAAACAGAGCTCCTGTTTGTCAACGGGTTTGGATTGCCTTTTAACTCAGGCACCGTGTTTTATTTCATCGTACTGATCGGCCTGATTGTTTTGGGATTATATCTTACCTCTAATAAGAAAAAACTTCTGGCCAATACGATCATCCTGGTCTTCACTTTTATCCTGATCGGGTACTCTTCCTTTTTTATGCTGGTTATCCGTTCCAACGCTGATACACCCATAGATGAGAACGATCCGGAAGATGCCATCAGTTTGCTTTCGTACCTGAACAGGGAGCAGTACGGGACCTGGCCTTTATGGTACGGACAATACTATAATGCACCCATCGTGGATTATAAAGACGGTTCCCCCATATACCAGAGAGATTCCAAAACAGGCAGGTACGTGATCGTTGATGACCGCAAGAATACCGAACCGGTCTATGACTCCCGTTTTACCACCATCTTTCCCAGGATGTGGAGCAATCAGAAAAGCAGCCACGTGAGTGCTTATAAGGAATTTGGCGGAACAGGCGGGACCCCTATCACGGTGACCAATTCAGAAGGGAAACAGGAAAATCTTGTTAAACCTAGCTTCCTCCAGAACCTTAAGTTCTTTTTTAAATATCAGCTGGGGCACATGTATTTCAGGTATTTTTCCTGGAATTTTGTGGGAAGGCAAAATGATGTTGAAGGTCATGGAGGAATACAAAACGGCAACTGGATCTCAGGCATCAACGTTATCGATTCTCCGCGCCTGGGAACGCAAAGCGACCTTCCCCCCAGTATGGAAAACCCGGCGAGGAACACCTTTTTCTTCCTTCCTCTGCTGTTGGGGCTTGTTGGCTTTTTTTACCATATCAGCCGGCATCCCAAAGACAGCATCGTCATCACCTTGCTCTTTTTAATGACAGGTATCGCCATTGTGGTTTACCTGAACCAGACTCCTTATCAACCCCGTGAAAGGGATTATTCTTATGCGGGTTCCTTTATGGCGTTCACGATCTGGATAGGATTAGGGGTGCTTGCGATATGGGATTATCTGAGCGACCTGGTGAAGATGAGAAACTCGCTGGTGATTCCAATCCTGATTTCTCTGATATGCCTGGCCCTTGTTCCGGGCATCATGGGCCAGCAGGGGTGGGATGACCACAACCGTTCTCATAAGTATGCCTGCCGTGACTTTGCAGCTAACTACCTGAATTCCTGTGCCCCTAATTCCATATTGATCACGAACGGAGATAATGATACCTTCCCACTTTGGTATGCCCAGGAAGTAGAAGGGATACGCACCGACGTGAGGGTGGTGAATTTCATGCTGGCATCCGGCGACTGGTACATTCACCAGCTTTCAAGAAAAATATATGACTCAGAGCCCGTTCCTTTCACCATTCCCCCCGAGAAGTATAACAAGGGAGTGAATGAATATATTCCTTATTATGACGGAAAGATTGAGGGATACATACCTTTGAAAGAAGTGATCGATTTCATCAACAGCGATAACGAGGAATATAAACTGCAGCTTCAGAACGGACGAAAAATCTCTTTCATTCCGACCAAGAACGTCACCCTGAAAGTCGATTCAGCAACCGTTGTCAACAATGGTACGGTCCCAAAATCAATGGCCGGTAACATTGTTCCAGAGATACGGTGGACCATCAAGAAGAACTATCTTTTCAAGAATGAGCTGATGCTTTTAGATTTCCTGGCCACCAACCAGTGGAAGAGGCCCTTGTATTTTGCCAATCCCTCTACTGTTGAAGATTTTATGGAGATTGAGGAATACTGCTCCCTGGAAGGCATCGTGTACAAATTTGTTCCGGTACCTACCCTTGACCGGATCAGGGGAATGGGAGGAATGCTCAGTTCTGACCCCTCTTACGACATCATGATGAACAAATGCAAATGGGGCAACCTTACTGATCCCAGGGTCACCGTCGACAGAGAAAGCTACCGCAACTCCATGATCCCAAAAAATGACTTTCTGAGACTGGCCCAAAGACTCATTAATGAGAACCAGAACGAAAAAGCCATCAAAGCCCTCGATCGTTGTTTTGAAACATTTCCAAATGAGAAGTTCCATTTCGACTACTATATCCTTCCTTATGTTGAGGCGTATTACTCTGCCGGAGCCATAGAGAAAGGAAATAAACTGGCTACGACACTGGCTCAGATGCTGATGGCAGATGTCAAGTATTACAAGGCCCAGAAACCCAAGATACAAGAGTATTACGCTGATGATGAAAGGACCGATATCATGGTGCTCCAGAGGCTTTCTCAGATGGCCGGAGAAAAGAAACAGGAGAAACTTCAGAAAGAAATCGACGCCTTCCTTGTCGTTAATGCTCCTGAGAGCCTCCCCAAGCCTCCTCCTCCCGTGACACAGGGGACAACACAGCTCCCTGATTCTGCTCCTGTTGCAGTAAAAACCAAATAAACTGTCCAATGACAGATCAACATCGTTACCTATACCGCCGAATAAATAACATCCTGGGTTGGTTGGTGGGAGTATTGGCATCGGCTGTGTATATCCTCACGGCCGAGCCCACAGTAAGTTTCTGGGATTGTGGAGAGTATATTGCCACTGCCTATAAGTTGCTGGTGGGCCACCCGCCCGGAGCTCCACTGTTTCAACTCATCGGACGTTTCTTTTCCATGCTGGCCATGGACAAGACTCAGGTGGCTTTCATGGTCAATACCATGTCGGCACTGAGCAGTGGATTTACCATCATGTTTCTTTTCTGGACTATAACCATGCTGGCAAAGAAACTAGTGCTGGTCAGGGGAGAAATCAACCCAGGCACTATGGTGGCGATCTTTGGCAGTGGACTGGTCGGTTCCCTGGCTTATACCTTTACCGATTCTTTCTGGTTCTCGGCTGTGGAAGGTGAGGTATATGCCATGTCTTCCTTTTTCACGGCCGTGGTGTTTTGGGCCATTTTAAAATGGGAAGAGTCTGCTGAAGGGAAATACGCCACGCGGTGGCTGCTTCTGATTGCCTACCTCATCGGGTTGTCGATCGGTGTACACCTGCTGAACCTTCTTACCATCCCTGCGATGGCTTTTGTATTCTATTTTAAAAAGTACAAAGATACCCGGCCCCGGAAGCTTATCCTGATCGGTCTGTTGTCGCTGGCTTTGCTGGGATTTGTGATGAGCGGCATCATCCCCTGGATCGTAAAACTGGCAGGGTATTTTGAACTGCTCTTTGTCAACGGCTTCAGTCTACCCTTTAACACGGGCACTGTCTTTTATTTTGTGCTTCTTATCGGAGGACTTGTATGGGGCATCTCTTATAGTAAAAAGACCAAGAGGCTGGTTCTGAACACCGTGCTCATGGCGTTCTCCTTCATCCTGATCGGTTATTCCTCTTTTCTGATCCTGGTGATCCGGTCAAATGCCGACACCCCCATCGACGAAAACAACCCCGACAATGCCATTAACCTGCTTGCTTACCTGAACCGGGAGCAGTATGGTGACTGGCCCATATTATATGGAAATTACTATAATGCTCCTGTGGTAGGACGAACGGATGGAACGAAGATATATGCAAAAAACAGGGAAACAGGCAGGTATGAGGTGATAGATGAACGAAAGCAGTTGAATCCGGAATATGACAGCCGTTTCATGACCTTCTTTCCAAGGATGTGGTCAAATACACAGCAGGAACATGAGCAGGCTTACAACAACTGGGTCAATATCAAAGGAGACAGAATATCTGTCGAAAATGAGTATGGCGAGACGGAAAACCGTCTGAAGCCTTCCTTTGGATCCAACCTGGAATTCTTCTGGAAATACCAGCTGAACTTTATGTACTGGAGGTATTTTCTATGGAATTTTGTAGGGCGGCAGAATGATATCCAGGGGATGGGCCTGACAGAATCAAAGTACGGTGACATTGCGCACGGCAACTGGCTCTCGGGAATTTCCTTTATCGACAATGCACGACTGGGCCCACAGGACAAGCTTCCTGTTAATGCCCAGAACAAAGCGCAGAATACTTTTTACTTTCTGCCTCTTTTGCTGGGCCTTGTGGGAATGATTTATCATTTTTCCCGACACAGGAAGGATGCTCTCGTGATCACCCTCTTGTTTTTTATGACAGGCTTCGCCATCGTGTTGTATCTGAACCAGTATGCACCCCAGCCCCGGGAGAGGGATTATTCATACGCGGCCTCTTTCTATGCTTTCGCTATCTGGATAGGTTTAGGGGTACTTGCCTTGGTTTCTGCTCTCAATAAGCTGATCAGCAAGAAATTCCATCAAATACTGGCAGGCTCCGTCATTTCACTGGTATGTCTGCTTTGTGTACCCGGCATTTTAGCCAGGGAAGGGTGGGACGACCACGACCGGTCGGGTCGATATACGGTCCTTCAGGTAGCCAGCGACTACCTTAACTCCTGTGCCCCCAATGCCATCCTCTTTACCAGCGGTGATAATGATACTTTCCCTCTCTGGTACGCCCAGGAAGTAGAGGGCATCCGGACCGATGTCAGGGTCTGTAACCTGAGCCTGCTTCAAACCGATTGGTATATCGACCAGATGAAGCGCAAAGCCTATCTCTCCGATCCCGTTCCGTTCTCACTGGAACATAACCAGTACCGGGGCGGTAACCTGGATATCGTTTACATGATTGAAAACCCAAGCATTATTGACACATCTGCCTACTCCGACCTTTCTCAGATGATCAGTGATGCATCCAGCAAAGACCCGGCCAAGAAATTTGAAAGCCAGATAGGCCTGCTCGATTATTTCCCTACAAAGAGGTTCATGATCCCGGTTGATAAGGATAAGGTGCTAAAAAACGGTACTGTCACACCTGATCAGGCCAGCCAGATAGTGCCTGCCATTGAATGGCGCCTCGACAGGAATGCCATCCCTAAGAACCACCTGATGGTGCTCGACCTGCTCGCACATTTTAACTGGGACAGACCCATATACTTCTCCATGACCATTGGTGATGAAAATTATCTTGACCTTCAGCCGTATTTCCAGTTGGAAGGGTATGCTTACCGGCTTGTGCCGGTACTGGATACCAACTACTCCAGTGGCATGGTGGGAAGGATACAAAATGAGGTGATGTACAACAATCTCATGAAGAAGTTCTGCATGAGACTTGATAATCCAAAGACCTATTACGGCGATGACCACCTGAGGATGTCGATCAATACCCGGAGCATCTATGGCAGGCTGGCCCAGTCATTGCTTGACGCAGGGAAAAAGGACTCAGCAGTTGCCGTTTGCGACCGTTGTGTGGAGATGATACCCGATGAAGTGGTCCCATACAACTTCTTTATGCTTTCCATGGTGGACGTATATTATAAGACCGGCCATCCTGAAAAAGGGAGAAAGATCCTCGAAAGGCTTACCGAGATTTACCGCCAGGACCTCGACTACTACTATGCACTCAGGGGCAGAAAAGCACTGGCGGCAGAAGATCAGAAACGGATGGCATTGGGTGTGATGCAGCGTATTTCGCAAATATCTGAAATAGTGGATGATAAGGCTATTTCTGCTCAATCCAAAGCGCTGTTTGATAAGTACTATGCCCGGTATGTGGAGGATAATCCTCCGGGAAATCAGTGACCACGAATGTTTTTTTTCAAAACATCACGTATTGCTCATACCTGGTACCAGGGCAAAGTCTTATGCAGAGTCGGCACACCTGAAAAGAAGTTGTTTCTCACCTTTGATGACGGACCCATACCAGAGGTCACGCTTCCTGTATTGGAAATTTTATCCTCCTTTCAGATAAAAGCTACCTTCTTCTGTGTAGGCGAGAATGTGTTTCACCATTATCCTGTTTACCAGGAAATTATTAAACA
This sequence comes from uncultured Bacteroidales bacterium, assembly GCA_964605655.1. Lineage (GTDB taxonomy): Bacteria > Bacteroidota > Bacteroidia > Bacteroidales > CAIXZF01 > JAKLIX01. The sequence continues at coordinate 61,885 of CAZSDK010000017.1, read as the reverse complement.
GGGACATCAAACCGGGAATCATACTTATAACCATCTGAAAGGATGGAAAACGCAAACTCCGGCATACCTGGAAAATGTGGAAAGATGCGGGGAACTGGTTCATTCCAGGCTTTTCCGGCCACCTTACGGAAAAATAAGGAAATCTCAGCTTGAAGCCCTCAGAGATCACTACCAGGTAGTCCTCTGGTCGGTGCTTTCTTATGACTTTCACGCTGCCAGCAGTGTCGAGTCATGTCTTGAACACTGCATCAATAATATGCAGGAAGGAAACATATACGTTTTTCATGACAGCTTGAAAGCCAGGGATAAAGTCCTTTCCTTGTTGCCTCGTTTTATTGAAGGGGCCTTATCGAGAGGTTTTCAGTTTGAAGCGTTAACCCCAACTGTTTAGTTTATCAGGTGGAAGAACTGTAATTTCGAACTGATTCGCAGTTGGTAGCAAGTCAAATGAAGAATTGAGGATTATCTTTGTGATCTCTTTCCCTCCCGGAACATGAACAAAGCAAAAACCACCCTTCACTCCTTTACATCCTGGTCGATACCTGTGATGTGTCTGGTGGCCTCATCCTGCGCCAATATCGTTGCTCCAACCGGAGGACCGAAGGATACCAAGCCTCCTGTCCTGGTAAGTGCCGTGCCGGAGAATGGTACCACCCAATTCAAATACCCCACGATCATCCTGACTTTCGATGAGTACGTCATCCTGAAGGATGAAAGCCGGAACATCATCATAAATCCTCCGTTGGAGCAGCCTCCTGAGTACAAAGTCAAAGGGAAATCCGTCATCATCACTATGAAAGAGGTCCTGAAAGAAAACACCACTTATACATTTACTTTTGGTAATGCCATTCAGGATTTTACCGAGAACAACCCTATGGTTGATTTCAGATACATTTTTTCTACCGGGCCTCAGTTGGATTCGTTATTTTTAAGTGGAGTGGTGCTGAAAGCCGAGAACTTGTCACCTGTGCCCAAAGCACTGGTCATGTTGTACCGGGATGACCGGGATTCCATTAAACTGACCGATAAGCCCGCTTACATTGCCTTTACAAAGGATAACGGAAGTTTCCGGTTGGAGAACCTCGCTTCAGCTTCATACAAGGTCATAGCCTGCATCGACTTGAATGCCAACTTATTAGCTGACCTTCCGACAGAAGAGATCGGATTCTCGCCACAAAGCATCAGACCGGCCGTAAAGCAGGTGAAGGACAGCCTTGCTCCCGACAGCCTTCAGGTATCGATGGATGTAACCCCTTTGGAGGTCCGCCTTTTCAAACAAAAGGACACCACTCTGAGGTCTTTCAGGGCTTACTTCGATAAGCCCTATTCGCTGATGATCCCCTTCTCCGGACCGGTGAAAACAGCCACACTCCGCACTATTGCTTCATCCCAGGGGCTTCCTGGTGACTGGTGCCGTGAAGAGTGGTCTGAAAAGAGAGATACACTGCGGTGTTGGGTACAGACCGGTCTGTACACTGATTCATTACACCTGCTACTCGATTATGGCGGGAAAAAACCGGATACGCTGAACCTGGACCTCAGATATTACGGGAAGGGGGTGCTTATCAAAAAAGACGAGCTGTCGAAAGGAAAGATCAAACCCATAATCAACGCCTCAGGGACCCTTCACCTGAAGCAGGACCTAGTTGTCACCTTGCCCTATCCCTTGAAAGATACTTCCGGACTCAGACCCATACTGGTGGAGGGGAAGGATACTTTGAAGATCAAACCAGAACCAGATCCCAAAAGCCTGAGGAGATTGAATATTCGGTATCCCTGGAAACAGAATACCTACTATAGCCTGGTGCTGCCCAAAGGTCAACTGAAAGACTGGCTCGGGCAAACCAATGATAGTATTGTCTGGAAGCTGAATACACTGTCAGAGGAGGACTATGGGACCCTGGTGCTGCGTTTTTCAACCAACAGGAAAGAACCTGTGCTGTTACAGTTGATGAATGATAAGGATAAGGTCCTTTTTGAGAAGAGGGTCCTTCAGTCATCGACCTGGCAATTGAAATACCTGGTTCCCGGCGATTACCGGTTGCGGGCTGTTGCCGATAAAAATGATAATTCCCACTGGGATGGTGGGAATTATCAACATGAAATTCAACCTGAAGAGGTGCTGAATTTCCCCAATACTCTGAAAATCAGAGGGAATTGGGAGATAGAAGAAAGTTGGGCCTGGTAAACTACTCGGTATTGCAGCGGTTGATGCAATCGATGATCTGGGTCAATGATTTGCTCCTCAGAGAGTAATAGATCTTTTTCCCGTCTCTTTTTGAAGCGAGTATTCCCTTGCCCTTTAAAATGTTCAGGTGATGAGAAGCAGCTGCTTGTTCAATTTTCAATTTTTTGTAAATTTCAGTTACGCTAAGTTTTTCCTTCTCCTGCAATAACTCAATCACAGCAATTCTCATCGGGTGAGCCAAAGCTCTGAGACGGTTGGCCGCCATCTCCAGTTTTACAACATCTAGTTCCAATTTTGCCATAGCAGTAAAAATTTTTTACAAAGATAATAAAAAAATATACCAAAGAAATAAATATATATATTTTTTTCTATCGAAAGGTTATTTTTCTTCAAACAAGCTTGTAAAGCGGAAGACAGAACCGTCAAATAATCCTTTGTCACTCAGTTTTAATGATGGGATCACCAGTAGTGCCATAAAGGAAAGGGTCATAAATGGCGATTGAAGTATACATCCAAGTATCCTGGCAAATTTGTCCAGACCTTGGTATGACCTGGCGACCTCATAACCGTCATAAGGCGACATGATCCCTGCAACGGGAAGAGGTAAAACAAGGTCGTTAGCTCCATCAGTGACCGAGATTCCACCCTTGGATTCAATAATCAGGTTCATGGCACGGGCCATCGCTTCATCGGAGGTGCCGACAGTAATCAGGTTATGACTGTCGTGTGATACAGTGGAGGCAAGTGCCCCTTTTTTCAATCCGAAGCCTTTTACAAAACCTAAGGCCGGCACAGATGACTCATAACGGTTCATCACCGACAGTTTGAGAATGTCCCTGTCAATATCTGGCAATACCAGGTTCTCCCTGATCAGGGCGTCGGTTATTAAAACCTTGGTTATCAATTGTCCGTCGAAGGCCTCAATGACTTTTATCTTTTTTCCTTCTGCCGGGACTTCCAACATGCCGGGGGTAACAGGTTCCGCTACAAACCGGTTCGGGGTATCAGGGGTAATGGAGGGAATCAGTGAGTTTCCCTTTTCCGCAACTTTATTTCCCTGAATCCAGGTGGAGATGACCTCCAATTGATTTAAGTTGTTTACAATGACCACATTTGCCGGATCACCCTTTCTTAAAAGACCAATGGGAAGATGATAATGTTGTGCAGGGATCAGGGAACAACTTCTGAGTACTTTCATTCTGTCATATCCTTTCTGAACGGCCCTCTGTGCTAACAGGTTGATGTGCCCCTTCACCAGGTCATCGGGGTGTTTATCATCAGAACAGAGCATCACCGAGTCGGAATGCATCGACATCAAAGGGATCAGCTCATCGAAATTCTTTGCGGCACTTCCTTCCCTGATCAGGATCTTCATCCCGGATTTCACTTTTTCCAGTGCTTCTTCCAGCAGGTAGCACTCGTGGTCGGTGGTGATACCCTGGCCGGCATATTGCAGGAGACTGTCCCCCCTGAGGCCGGGAGCATGGCCGTCGATCACCTTTCCATGTCGTTTTGCCAGGGCTATCTTTTCCATCACCTCCGGATCTTTGCTGATCACACCCGGAAAGTTCATCATTTCTGATAAATAATGGATATAGGGCTTCGACAAAAGAAATGATGTCTCTTCAGGTCCTAGTCGTGAACCGCTGGTCTCGAAAGGAGTAGCAGGCACGCAGGAAGGGGCTCCAAAAAAGAAATGAAAAGGGACCTGACTCCCGTTTTCTATCATGAACTGTATCCCTTCAATTCCCAGCACATTGGCTATCTCATGGGGATCAGAAACACAGGCGACCGTTCCATGGACCACGGCAAGCCTCGCAAATTCAGAAGGGACCAGCATGGAACTTTCAATGTGCACATGTGAATCAATGAAACCAGGGATCAGGTAATGATTCTCCTGCACTTTTTCCTCTATGATTTCAGTGATCCGTCCCGCTGAAATGACCAGGGTCCCCTGGTAAATCCTGCCTTCAGTCACGTCAACAATATTCCCCGATAATCTGATGGTTTCCTCCATGTTGGTTGTATCTTTGTTTTGGTATTCCTTTGTATTGCCTGAAAAATACGGCCTATAGCCGGTTATTCAGGAATGACAGCGAATCTGGTAATTGGAGAACAATCCTTTACAAAAGTACTGAGTGTCATTAATTTTACCAAGTAATGGCATTCCGGGATAAGTATTAAGACAGATGAGATAGCCGCAACTATGAAGAAGCTCAGTGGTGAATGGGTTTTCCCGGTTTCTGACGACCCTATTTTCCGTGGTATATTGATTCTTGATGACCATGACATGGTGCTTGAGGTGTTGGACCCGGAAAAAGTTGATGTGGAGATCTCTGATATTCAACATTTTGACGGAATACTTTGTCCTGGTTTTGTGAATACCCACTGCCATTTGGAACTTTCTTACCTGCAGGGAAGAATGGAAAGACATACCGGCCTCGACCGGTTCATCCGGATTATACAGCAGCATTACCGGCATGAGCCGCCCCACCTGGCCAGGGACCAGGAGTTTTTCATGCAAAGTGCGGAAAAGGAGATGGTAGATTCGGGCATCGTTGCTGTGGGTGACATAGTGAGTCATGCTCCTTCAGCGGAACACCGTTGGATCAAAGAAAACAGTTCCCTGTACTATCATTCCTTTGTGGAGGTGCTGGGTTCAGACCCCGACACGGCCATTGAAAGATTCAGTAAGGGCATTGACCACCTGAAGTTCATCAGAGGCTGGAATTCCAATGCCAACGCCACTTTGGCACCTCATGCGACCTATTCTTTGTCGAGGGAACTGTGGTTGTTGGTGAAAGCCCATCTTCAGTTCGATGGGGGCATCACTACCCTGCATCATCTTGAAAATGAGGACGAGGTTTTGTTTTTTGATCAGGGGACAGGACCTGTAAGGGCCAGGCTGGAAGATTTCGGCATCCCCATCACTTCATGGTCCGGAACCGGGATGAGACCGTTGGCGTATCTGTCAGGATTCCTGCCGGAGGAAAACCCCATCCTCTTCGTACATAACACCTGTTGCAGGGAAGAGGACCTGATCATTGCAGACCGCTTGCTTTCCAGGGCCTGGTGGTGCTTCTGTCCGGGAGCCAACCTGTTTATCGAGGACCGGCTTCCTGATATTCGTTTGTTTGCTGGTCATCACAACAGGATCACCCTGGGGACCGATAGTTTTGCAAGCAATCCCTATTTATCACTTCTTGAAGAGATGAAAATACTGCAGCGAACTTTCAGGGGAATGGAGCTGGATACCCTTATTCGATGGGCGACTTTAAATGGTGCGGACTTCCTGGGGATAAAATCCTGGGCTGGAAGCTTTGAAAAAGGGAAATACCCAGGGGTCAACCTTATTGAATATAGTGATACCGAGAATTTCTTATTGTTACCTCATACCAGGATAAAACCTCTTACCAGGAGTCATCCTTCTTGATCTTGGGGGCCATGGCCTTTTCGAGCCTGGCGATCCAGTCTTTGGCAAAAGCGTCGACCTGGGTCAAATATTCATCCCAGCGCGGGTTGAACGAAGGATCGGAGCGGTTTAGCCAGCGTTCGATGGGTTTACGGGAAGTCTCTTTAAGGCAGAAATTGGTGAGGGTATAGCGGTACCTTCCGTCTTTACACTCAAGAGTAAAATCATATTCGCAGAAACTGGTCTCGTTTTTAATCCCATCCTTGTCGATGTAGTACAGTTTGAATCTGGCAACGCCTTTTAAAATTCCGTTTTCTCTGTCACGGGTCCGGGTCACTTCAGCAGGATTCTTGTAAAAACTGTTGAGCCAGTCGATGCTCCTGAGGTACAGTTCGTCACGGGTGCCGGACTGTTGTACGACCTGTTTGTAGGTGATCAGCCTGGATTCCTCATCAACTGGAATCTCAGGCCGTTTGATGGTATCCTGGGCTGTAACTGCGGTTGAGACAAAGAGGAGCAACAGCAGGTGAAAGGATGTAATGGATCTCATATCGGAAAAATATAGGCAGTTATATCAAATACTGCACCAAAAATAAGCCTGAATCTTTTAAGTTATTCCGATCACATTCGTTTTTGCTCAGGCCGCATGGCCTCGTCTTGGCGTCGCAATTGGGAAGCTCCCTCGGTCGCTCGTGTTCCACTCACGACCTCAGCCCGCTCCCCTTAGGTTGTTCGCCGAGAACCCAGGGCCGCCCTTTTCCCTGCCTGCCGAAAGCAGTCAGAAAGGCTCAATCTAAAATTAAAAGAGGCTGCCTCACTTTTGAGACAGCCCCCATGGTACTTTAAGCTGAATGAGATCTTACATCATGTCCATTCCACCCATTCCGGGGTTGGGCATAGGCATGGGTTTTTCTTCTTTGATTTCAGTAACCACACATTCAGTCGTTAAGAGCATTCCGGCAATAGAAGCAGCATTCTCGAGCGCTACCCTGGTAACCTTGGTAGGATCGATCACACCGGAAGCGAAGAGGTTCTCGTATTGTTCAGTCCTGGCATTGAAACCAAAATCATCTTTCCCTTCCTTCACCCTTTGAACGACGATGGATCCTTCAACACCGGTGTTCTCGACGATCTGACGAAGAGGTTCCTCAAGGGATCTGCGTAGAATGGCAATACCTGTCTCCTCATCTTCATTGTCACCCTTCAAATCTTTCAGCGACTCAAGGGCACGGATATAAGCAATGCCTCCTCCGGCAACGATGCCTTCCTCAACGGCAGCACGTGTAGCATGAAGTGCGTCATCAAAGCGGTCTTTCTTCTCTTTCATTTCCACCTCACTGGCAGCACCCACATAGATCACGGCGACACCACCCGAAAGTTTGGCAAGACGCTCCTGGAGCTTCTCACGGTCATAGTCGGAAGTAGTGGTCTCGATCTGGGATTTGATCTGCTTTACTCTGGCCTCGATATTCTCTTTGGCACCTTTACCACCAACAATGGTAGTGTTTTCTTTGTCGATCGATACTTTCTCTGCCTGTCCGAGGTAAGAAAGATCGGCATTCTCAAGCTTATAACCTCTTTCTTCCGAGATCACCGTACCACCGGTCAGGATGGCGATATCTTCCAGCATTTCCTTTCTCCTGTCACCAAAACCCGGCGCTTTCACTGCGGCAATCTTCAAAGAACCTCTGATTTTGTTTACCACCAAAGTTGCCAGGGCCTCACCCTCACAGTCTTCAGAGATGATAATGAGTGCGCGACCGCTCTGCACCACCTTCTCCAGGATGGGTAGCAGGTCCTTCATCATAGACACTTTCTTGTCGTAGATCAGGATGTAAGGGTTGTCATAAACGGCTTCCATTTTTTCGGTGTCCGTCACAAAATAGGGTGAAATGTAACCCCTGTCGAACTGCATACCTTCCACAAGCTTCACGGTGGTATCGGTTCCTTTGGCTTCTTCAATGGTGATCACACCTTCTTTCTTCACCTTGGCCATGGCTTCAGCGATCATCTTACCGATGAACATATCGTTGTTAGCGGAGATAGCAGCTACCTGTTCGATTTTCTCGTTGGCATCGCCAATTTTTTTCGATTGTTTCCTCAGGTGTTCCACCACTTTGGCCACTCCTTTTTCTATCCCTCTTTTCAGGTCCATGGGGTTGGCTCCGGCGGTAACATTCTTCAGTCCGGTGGTAATGATAGCCTGGGCCAGGACGGTGGCGGTGGTGGTACCGTCGCCGGCAACATCTGCGGTTTTGGAAGCGACTTCCTTCACCATCTGGGCACCCATGTTCTCAACCGGATTCTTCAGTTCAATTTCCTTTGCTACCGTAACACCATCTTTGGTAATCACCGGTGCTCCATAGGTCTTCTCGAGGATGACGTTACGGCCTTTGGGGCCCAGGGTCACCTTCACAGCGTTACTTAGGGCATCCACGCCTTTTTTCAGTGATTCTCTTGCCTCAAGATTGAATTTAATATCTTTTGCCATTGTTTAGGTCTTTTAAGTTAATGATTTGATTTACATTCAGATAATTGCAACAATGTCGGATTCGCGCATGATGAGGTAATCTTTTCCGTCAACAGTGATCTCGGTACCGGCATACTTGCCATACAATACCACATTACCTTCTTTCACGGTCATTGGTTCATCTTTTTTTCCCGGTCCGGCAGCGACAACGGTGCCTTTCTGAGGTTTTTCCTTTGCGGTGTCAGGAATGATAATTCCACCGACAGTCTTTTCTTCTGCTGCAGCAGGTTCAACTAATACTCTGTCGGCCAATGGTTTAATGTTCAATTTTGCCATGGTTTACTTGGTTTTATTTTAATATTGATGTGAATTTTCTGAGCTGCCTTCGTCATAATTTATGCCAAAGGAGAAAGGAAGGAAATAAGAGGACAATTTTTCAGCAGGGTCGCAGAGGTCAAAAAAAAATGTCAGAATGCATGACATTCTGACATTTGAATGAACATTCCAGTATTGTTATTTCTGGGCTGGAGGATTTTGATAGTCCTGAACCGGTTGTGCCTTGGTATTGTCGATTTTCTCTCTCAGTTCGGTGTCGGCACCCTGAATCTGGTTTGCCTGGGGAATGCTGATCACTGAGATAAGGGCCAGGAAGAGAAGCGCGATGGCCATGGTCCAGGTGGCTTTCTCAAGGAAATCGGCTGTTTTCCTTACTCCCATGAATTGGTTGGATGAAGCAAAGTTGGATGCTAAACCACCTCCTTTGGCGTTCTGGACCAGTACTACAAGTACCAGCAACACGCTGATGATCAGGATAAGGATGGAAATCAGGTTATACAATACCATGGCCTTGAAATTTAAGTATTTGAATGACTACTATTTCGGATTTTTTCAATTTGGCCTGCAAAGTAACTGCTTTTTTCCGGAAATAACAAACAAAGTCTCTCATAAATTTCAATGGCCCTTGTGGGATTTCCCTGGTCGAAATACAGCCTGGCAAGGGTTTCACTGGTAATGGCGTCGTTCTCGTCAAGACTTTTATCTATAATTTCTATATCTTCCTGATTTTTAACCTTAACGGGTTTTATCTTATGCTCATCTTTAAGGAATCTTTCTATAATGGCATCAACTTTTCTGGAGAAACTCCTCCTGGGGGGGGTGGCGGGATTCTTCAACAGGAATTTCAGGAAACTGTTACGGTCGGGGATGGAAGCAGCCGTTCTCTGGAGAAACGCTTCATACCTGGTGTCGTTCAGGTTCTTCAGATTTCTGGTGAGAAGGATCAGTCCCACCTGGAAATAGGGATGGTCCCTGACGAGTTTTTCCAGTAGGGGAAGGCTGGTCTGATCTAACTTCTCAGGATGTTTGATCCACTCAATAAGGTTTTCTTTTTCCATGAAAATGATATTTGGATCTTTTTTTACCAGTTTGCCACGGCTTTATTGAAAATATCCTCAGAAAGGGCTTTGTTGATCTCTTCGATCAAGGCATCCTGGACGCTGTTGAGGTTTTGGCTGCTGGGGAAATCCACAAAACGGGAAAAGGAGGTTTCGAAATTCTGATTTTCTGCGTATCTGTTTGAGAATCTGACATTCACCGTGATGGTCAGACGGTTCAGGGCGGCCTGGTCATTACCCTGTATGGCTACCGGCAGTACCTGATATCCTGTAATTTCGCCTTCAATCTGAAGGTCTCCGTTTCTGGGCACCATGGTCAGGTTGGTTTGATTGATGAATTTATCCTTGAGCATGTCGGTAAAGCTCTGGCTCAGGGTAGGGTTGATAATGGGTGCATTGTTTGGGAAGTACTGAATCGAGATGGATTTTGCTTCCGGCGGGATGGAAGCACCTGTAAAAGAATAGATGCCACAGCGGCTCAGGGCGGCAACCAAGACAAGGAGATACAGGAGATACAGGGTTTTTCTCATCGGAAGTGCCATTGGGTCAGCTAACTGTCAATCTCGTATTCCTTGATCTTACGGTACAAGGTCCTTTCGGAGATACCCAGTTCCCGGGCAGCATTTTTCCTTTTCCCCTTGTACTTTTCCAGGGCTTTCTCTATGAGTTCCTTTTCCCTGGTGGCGATGCTAAGACTTTCTTCAAAGATCTCGTGGTCATGTACTTCTTCCGGTTCACCGTCAGAGTAGGACGGATGTATCTGGAAAGTGGAGGGTTCCGTTTTAGGGCCAGAATAATCGCTGAACAGTTTCTCGTAAGGCAGGGTTTGTTCTTTTGGCAAATCGTCTTTGATACCACCCTGTTGCATGATCTCCAGCATGGACCTTTTGAGTTCGAAAATGTCTTTTTTCATATCAAAAAGTACCTTGTAGAGGATCTCTCTTTCAGTAACATCAGCGGAGGGTTCCTTGCTATAAAGCACGGGCAATTCTTTGGAGCGGATCTCGGGAAGGTACTTGAACAAAGTGTCGGTACTGATCTCCCGGTTTTTTTCGATGATGGAGATTTGTTCAGTGATGTTTTTCAACTGCCTGACATTCCCCGGCCAGCGGTAGTTCATGAGCATCTGGCGGGCTTCTTCATCGAGAGTGATGACAGGCATCCTGTAATTTTCGGCGAAATCGGAGGCAAATTTCCTGAAGAGGAGGAGGATGTCTTCTTTTCTTTCTCTCAAAGGAGGGATGTAAATAGGGACCGTACTGAGACGGTAGTACAGGTCCTGCCTGAATTTGCCCTCTTCAATGGCGTCAGCCATATCGAGGTTGGTTGCGGCCACTACTCTTACCTCTGTTTTCTGGACTTTTGATGAACCTACCCTGATGAATTCCCCTGACTCGAGGACGCGAAGCAGCCTCACTTGTGTAGACAGGGGAAGTTCGGCGACTTCATCCAGGAAGATGGTTCCGCCGTTCACCACCTCGAAATATCCTTTTCTGGCTTCATGGGCACCGGTAAAGGAACCCTTTTCATGACCGAACAATTCAGAATCGATCGTTCCTTCAGGAATGGCACCGCAGTTCACGGCGATGAAAGGTCCGTGCTTTCTCGGGCTCATCTGGTGGATGATCTTGGGAAAGAACTCTTTACCGGTACCACTTTCTCCCGTGATGAGAACGGTGATATCGGTAGCGGCAACCTGGTAGGCAATATTAATGGCTCTGTCAAGGAGAGGGGAATTGCCGATGATCCCGAACCTCAGCTTTATGGCTTGAATGTCCATAGGTTTTTTCGAAAGTGTGACAAAAGTAACGAAAAACCGGAAAAAATGGCAGATTTATGCACAAAAAAAGCGCCCTAAAGGGCGCTTTTGCGAAAGGAAGATGAAAAGACGAATTTATTTCACCTCTATATGGAAGAAAGAAAGCACATTGGCGGCGTTTTTTTCATCGAGACGCAGGTGTAGTTTGCCGTCTTTGTACACGAGGAAGCATTTTTCAGGATGTTCGGGATCGGGAGTCATGTTGCAGTCGCTCAGGCTTGAATATTCACAGTTTCTGTATAGTTTAAGCCCGTTTCTGACCGCCTTCAGTTCCATCAGGGAAGTACAGATTTGATCATTGTTTTTGTCGAATACCGGGACCCTCTCGAAGAGGCGTCCGTCGTGCATCATGGCATCCACCACGGCGAACTGGATTTTTTCCGTTTCCCCGTTTTCCATCACCATTTTTATTGCCTTACCGGCATCAACCAGGTCTTTACAAAATACCGTTTTCCCATTCACGGTGACATAGGTCAGATGGGATGGGTTGGTGGCGAAACCAGCTGATATAAAGAATACCATCAGGAAAAGCAGTGCAGTCTTTTTCATTTTTATTTCCTCCAAAGATTTGAATTAAACATGCGCCAAAATTAGTGGGGCACACGGAGGTAGACCAAATGAAATCGATCAGGATGAGGAACTTACATATAAACGCAGTGTTTGGAGCAGCTCCCTGTTTCATCGGAGAAAAAGGGGAGTTGGCAGAGGATGAGGTGAGTGATAAGGATTTAAAGGGCAGGAAAGGGTACCTAAGAATCCAGGGACTCCATCCCTTAAGAGGGATTGAGTCCCTTGATCAATCCTCCCTATAAAAAAGAGGCTGCTTCCGGAGAAACAGCCTCTTTTGTGGTTGGAAGTTTTGGGAACAGATCAGTTCTTATCCCAGAACAGTTTGGTATCGCAAGCATCTCCTCCAATATGAGCAGAGGCAGCCTGATAATTACTGCCATTCAATGTTTGCTCAGCAATTGGGTAGGTGTAACGTACAGGAACATATTCGAATACAGCATCTGGGGGGTGTTGTAAATTAGGGAAGTCGAATTTTCTCCATTCGGTCCAGGCCTCAAATCCTCTGTTATACAGCGCAATCCATTTCTGCACGCCAATTTTCTCCTTCCAGGTACCGGTCTGGGTATTATAACCCACGTTGGGCAGAGCGAGGTAAGCAGTGGCTTCGGCAGGGGTACCGCCCCAATAGACGATGGAGGCAGTGACAGCGGCATCATAATGTGATTTTGCAGTGCCGCCGACGGCGAATCCTCTTTCACAGGCTTCTGCCAGGAGGAATTCCACTTCGGCATAGTCGAGGATGGTGCCTTCGAAGGTGGGTTCCTGGATGGCATCGGCCACATGGGAATAGTCTGAGAACAGACCGCCTTCTCCGTTGGGTCCTCCCACATAGTCACCTTCATACAAGGTGAAATAGTAAGGCCGGCGGGGGTCTGTCCTGGCATTCATGGTATCGACGATGGTGTTGGCGGGGATGAAATCATGTCTTCCGCTGGCTACCAGGTCTTCATAAATGGGATTGGTGTTGGGAATATCCCTGAGATAGGGGATGCTGCCATTGTCGGCATTGGAACCAAACACATGGGGAGCAGCGGCTTCCACGGTGGTTTTTGCCAGGGTGGCATCCACATCGGCCATCATCAGGCCCATACGGAGTTTCAGGGAGTTGGCAAATTTCACCCATGATGCGGTATTGCCACCGTACATATTGTCGGCACTTCCCAAACTTCCGAAGGCCGGGTCCATGTCGTTGATCGCCGTGTTCAGACGACTGATCAGATCTCTGTAAATGGTTTCGGCATCATCGTATTTGGGAAGCAGGTGGTCCAGGCTGAGGGCTTCCGTGTAGGGAACATCTCCAAATGTCTCCACCAGAACACAATAGGTGTATACCTGCATCACCTCCACGACAGCCAGCCGGTTTTTCTTGATCTGGGGATCTTCACCGACATAGTTGGTGGATTTGATGATGCCGTAAGATTCCTTGAAATCTTTCAGAACATCCCTGTAAAGGGCATCCCAATGGTTGTCGGGTATGGTGCGGGTCACCAGGTCATAATTACTCTCATCGATATAGGTGGTCTCTGTCCAATATTGGACAATCAGCCTGAAGATGTTCAGGTTCACATTGGTGCTGACCATCTGGTCGAAGAAGGCTTTCTGGCCGGAAGTAAACAAAGACTCTCCCGTGACCGTGGTAGGGTCCTTGACATTATCATTCAGGTCTTCCAGTTTGGTACAGGAAGAGATGAAAATGATGATTGAAAATATGGCTAGTATTTTTTTCATGGCAGTTTAATTAAAAAGTAAGTTTAACATTAAGACCAAAATCGCGGGTCGAAGGAAGTGAACCCGTGCTGAATCCCTGCAGGTTACCTGCGCCGAGACCCGATTCAGGATCGGCATAAGGCAGGTTTTTGTAGATGATCCAAACATTGGAACCCACAAGGCTGAAGGTAGCTCCTGTTATAAAATACTTTTCAAGGATCTTGGAAGGAAGGGTGTAGGATACAGCCACTTCCCTCAGTTTTACGTACGTAGCATCATACACGAAAGCGATATCCGGTAGCCCCCTGGCATAGCCTTGAGCACCATACCTGTCGGCACGAATCCTGGTCTGGTTCCAGTTGCCGTTGGGATTCACGCCCTGGTTGATGAAACCACCGCCATCAGCATTGGTGTTTCTGACCGGGTTGCCTAAATCGTTCGTGAAAGATGTTTCTTTGTACAAACCGGAGGCAAGTCCGTAATACATATCGAGGGAGAAGATGTCTCCGCCTTTCTGGATATCTACCAGGAATCCCAAAGACCAGTTCTTATAGGTAAATGTATTATAGATACCACCTGTCCAGTCGGGATTCACATTACCGATGACCTGATCGGAGGTCCCTGTCTTGATGAATTGTCCACTGGAGGCACTGACCACCCTGTACCCGTTGAGGTAAGTGTAATCGGTACCGCAGAGCACGCCGTAAGGTTCGCCCACGCGTGCATTGAGGGTGATACCGCCCTGGAAGGATCCCAGCTGCAGGTTATCCAGTCCTTCCATAAGGGAAATGACTTCGTTCACATTCCTGGCCCAGTTGAGGGTCACCTCCCATTTGAAGTCTTTCATCTTGATGGGTGTTCCCATAATGGCCAGCTCTATACCCTTGTTCTGGATCTCTCCGGCATTGACCATCCTGTAGGTATAACCCGTTGCTGTGGAAAGAGCAATGGGAAGGATCTGGTCAACGGTGTTGGTTTTATACAAAGCGAGATCGAAGCCCAGTCTTCTTCCGAAGAAGAACATCTCGAGACCACCTTCCAGACTGTTGGTCTTTTCGGGTTTCAGTTCAGGAGCCTTCTTGGTCCCTGAAACGGAGATGGTCGGGCTGGAGAAAGGATAGAGCACGGTATAATTATCGGTCAGCTGATCGAAACCGGCGCTGTTACCAACCTGTGCGTAGTTCAGCCTGACTTTTCCGAACGACAGCCACTCATTTTTCGGGATAAAGTTGGAAAAGATGAAGCTGGTTGCCACGGAAGGATAGTAATAAATGCTGTTGTCGACAGGCAAGGTGGAGGAATGATCTCTTCTGAGGGTTCCATCGATATAGAGATAATCTTTGTACCCGAAAGAAGCGCTTCCATAGATACCATCAACACCAACCTTTGAAGCCAATTCTTTAGGGAAGGGCAGTGCACCGACGCTGTTCTGCAGGGAGTAAAGCTCAGGAATGCCGAGACCGCCATTGGTGGAGGAGATCATCCTGTTGTAATTGGTCCTGCGGATGTTGGTTCCCAAAACACCTTTCAGGTTCCAGTTTTTGGTGAGGTTCTTGTTGAAATTCAACATCAGATCATAGTTGAATTCACTGAAGGTGATATCACGGCGGAGGTACCCGGATTGCTGATCGCTTCTTCCGGTACTTCCGTCGGCACCTGTTCCTATACCAAAGGGAGTAGCAACGCTTCCGATGGCTCTTCTTTCTTCCTGAAGCTCGTTATAGAAGTCGGTTGCCACACGGCCCATGACATTCAACCAGTCATTGATTTTATAATTCAGTGACATGTTCCCGATGAAACGGTCCCTGCCGTCTGATTCATAGTTTTTGTAACGGGTCCAGTAGTAGTTGTCCCAGTATATGGGAACAGGATCAGTGGGATCGGACCAGTTCCAGGTGATATTTCTCCCGGTGAGGTCGAAAAGTTCCTTCTGTTCCTTGATATCCACATTGGTTTGGTACCATTGGCGGAAAGATCCCATGATGTTGTCTGAATATCCGGTGGAGTTACGTCCCAGGGCATTTTGTTTAATATAGTTGGCACCCACGGAGGCCGTCAGTCTGTCGGTCACGTTATAGGAACCATTGAACAGGAAATTGTTCTTTTTCAATTCGCTGTTCGGAAGGATACCCTGCTGGTTGTAATTGGTATATGACATCCTGAAGCTGCCACCGGTGAAAGAGTTGTCGATGGCGATGCTGTTGGTGATGGTCACAGGGTTTTCAAAGAAAGTGATGGGCCCGTTTTCGGCAGCCACCCATGGAGTAGCCTTGAAATAGTTGGGTGTTTCTGGGTCTACGGCATTCCATTGGTACACCATGAGGTTGGGATCAAAGGGTGCGCCATAGGAAGCATCTTCCGAGGTAACGACCCATTGTTCTTCCACTCCGTCACCGTTAAAGTCGAGCATGTTCCAGTAAGCATCCGGTCCGGCATAATAGTGTCCGTACCCTCCACCGTAATCTTTTTGATATTCGGGGAAGGTTTTTTTGTCGACAAAGCCAACGGTGACACCTGAATTGATGGTAACACCAATGCCTTTCTTAACAACCAGGGTGGAAGGAATTTTACCTTTTTTAGTCGTGATCATGATCACACCATTAGCGGCACGGGATCCGTACAAGGCGGTAGCAGCAGAACCCTTCAGCACATTGATGGACTCGATGTCGTCGGGGTTAATGTCGGAAGCTGCGTTGCCATAGTCGAATCCAAGTCCGGCCTGCCTTTGAGAGTTGGAGTTGGTGTTGTCGTTACTAATGGGAACTCCGTCGACGACGAAGAGCACCTGGTTGTCACCGGTGAGTGATTTGCTACCACGAAGAAGGATGTTGGTGGATCCTCCCATATTGGTAGTTTTCCTTACCTGAACCCCGGAAACCTTACCAGACAATGAATTCAGAACGTTGTCGGTCTTCACGGCCGAGACATTGTCTCCTTTCAGTTCCTGGGTGGCATATCCCAGTGATTTCTTTTCACGCGGGATAGCCAGGGCCGTGACCACGACCCCTTCAATTTGAGTGGTACTGGACTGCAGAACGATGTCAATCACGGTTTTGGCACCAATTTCCACTTCCTCTGCTTTCATACCGATGTAGCTGAATACCAGGGTGGTCGCTGACGATGGTACGCTGAGGGTGTACTTTCCGTCGAGATCTGTCAGGGTCCCAATTTGAGTCCCCTTGACTGCGACGGTTACTCCGGGCAGAGGTGAACCATCTTCCGCACTGGTTACCTTACCGGAGATTTGTCTTTGGGCGAAGCTGAATTGCAAACCCAGAAAGACCAGCAAAGATGCAATGAGTAATCGTCTTTTCATGGTTAATAGATTAGGTTAATAAAGTAGTGAGTGTGTATTAATCTTCCTTTCGAGACTCAAATATAAGTATTGTTATAAATTATTCTGACTTTTTTCCCTATTATCATCAAAAAAAAAAGAGGTATCTGTTAACCTCTTCTCTTACTGTAAATTGAAAAAAAAAGGCCGGGATAAACCCGGCCTTACGCATCCCTGAGGATGAACATTGAACAAAGCAAGCGCTTACATAACGGGGATTTTATTTCCTTATTGTAAGCTCTTTAATAAGATTCGTCGCACCGGCATATTTATCTATGACAAACAGTACATATCTGATATCCACACAGATCGTTCTTTGAAGATCCTGTTCAAAGGCGATATTTCCGCTCATGGCTTCCCAGTTGCCATCGAAGGCAATACCGATGAGTTCACCGTTACCGTTGATCACGGGGCTGCCCGAGTTGCCTCCTGTTATGTCGTTGGTGGTGAGGAAGCAGGTGATCAGGTTGCCATTTTCCCCGTAAGGGCCGAAGTCCTTCTGCTGGTAAAGCTCTTTGAGTTTCTGTGGAACGATGAACTCATCGTTGGAGGGGTCCTCTTTTTCCATGACACCGCTGAGGTGGGTCACATAATCATAATGGACTGCATCGGCAGCGGTATAGTCGAGTACTTCACCATAGGTGAACCTCATGGTGGAGTTGGCATCTGGATAATAGTATTTCTGGGGATTCATTTCCCTGAGGCCGGCAACGAACAATCGCTCACCTTTCGATTTTTTCTTATTGTTGGCCTGCATCATTCCTGAAAGTCCTGATACCTTCTGGAAGATATTGGTATAGACTTTATACAGCGGATCTTTTGCAAGCTTTTTCAGGCTGGGTTTATCGAGGAACTTATTGAACCTGGCCTCGTTAGTAAAGATGGAAGATTCAAAGATGTCCTCAGCCCAGTCGTTGAAATCGCCTTTTTCTTTCCGGGCCACTTCGCTTACAATAGAAGGCAGCTGATCGGCAGGAATATCCTGGTAACACATTTTAAACAAGGAGGCCATCACTTTCTGATCGGTGGGCGGACTGTAGTCCTTAAAAAACTCTTTGGCTGTTTCCCTCATTTCTGCAACACTGGCTTTGAGCCCCTCAGGGTCATTCTTGGCGTTTTCCAGGGCTCCGTACAAGCCGGCCGATTCCTGGACCAGTGTCATTGCTTCCGCACCACGAAACAACCCAAGAAGGGAATAAAAGAAGGGAGTGGCATTCTTGCTGGATTCCTCGTAGGAGGCACCGATCATATTAAGACATTCCCCATATTTTGCTTTACGTTCGGGGTCTTTATTCACCCAGGCCAGAAACTGGTCTTCGAGCTCCTTTTTCTTGTCATAGACTTTTAATCTTTTAAGTCCACGGTTCTCACCAATAAAATTTTTCCATCCATTGGCGATCATGGCGTATTTGGATGAATACATGATCTTGACGGCTTTGTCGTTGTCCATATCTTCCTTCCAGATTTCCAGTTTCTTTCCAAACAGATCGATCAGGGCTGGATTGAGTTTTTCAAGGGTGTATTTCACTCCGTGTGAGGTGAGATAGCGTTCGGTGGTTCCGGGATATCCCCAGATCATGGCATAGTCGTCTTTTTTCACTCCTTTCAGGGAGACAGGAAGGTGATGATCGGGTTTCAAAGGGATGTTCTTCTCGGAGTATTCGGCAGGAGATCCGTCGGGTGCGGTATAGATCCTGAAGATACAAAAGTCGCCGGTATGCCGGGGCCACATCCAGTTGTCGGTATCGCCCCCGAATTTTCCGATACTCGAGGGGGGGGCTCCAACCAGTCTGACATCTTTGTAAGTCTTATAAACAAACAGGTAATACTCATTTCCTGAATAGAAGGCTTTCACAACGGCTTCAAAGAGGCTGTCCTGCTGGGCTTCTTCCGCGATTTTCTCTATCCTTTCCCTGATTTTCTTTGACCGGGTCTGATCGGGAGTGGTATCGGCAATGCCTTCCAGTACTTTAGAGGTGACATCATCCATTCGCACCAGGAATGAAGCTGTAAGACCTTCGTTCTGAAGTTCTTCGGCTTTGGTATAAGCCCAGAACCCGTTGGTCAGGTAGTCGTGGTCAAGAGTGCTGTGTTTCTGGATCACATCATATCCGCAATGATGATTGGTAAACATTAGTCCTTCTTCACTCACCATTTCTCCTGAACAGAAGTATCCGTCGGGAGCTCCACCATCGGAGGAAAGGCCCACGATGGCATCTTTCAGGCTGGAATGGTTAATGCTGTATAGCTCTTCTTTCGTAAGTCTCAGTCCCATCTTCTGTACGTCAACGTAATTCAGTCGATCGAGAAACATCGGTAACCACATGCCTTCATCCGGGGGGTTAAAGGCAAATCCACTCAGCGAGATGATCAGAAAAAATGTAAAATTTAGTAACTTCTTCATAAAGTAAAATATTAAATCACAGTAGTTCAGATATTAATTAAGTTGACTGGCCAGGGCCTTCATTTCCTCTCTCGGATCGGCGTTCAGATAAAGAATTTTATACACTGACTCAGAGATAGGTATATAAACTCCAAATTCTTTGTTGATTTCCCAGATACCTTTCACGGCATAGTATCCTTCGGCCACCATATTCATCTCTATCTGGGCGAACTTGGGAGAATAACCCTTTCCAATAAGATGTCCGTAGGTTCTGTTCCGGCTGAACTGGGAATAGGCGGTCACGATCAGGTCTCCCACGTAAACCGAGTTATTGATATCCCGGTCCATGGTGTTGATCTTATCGAGGAAACGTTTCACCTCCTGTATAGCATTGACTATCAGCACCGACTGGAAGTTATCTCCATAACCAAGCCCCACGCAGATACCATTGGCAATGGCCATGATATTTTTCAGCACAGCGGCATATTCGACACCAAGAATATCGCGGGTTCCGGCCAGTTTCATGTACCGGCTCGACAGCTTTTGGATCATCAGGTCGGATTTGAGAGGGTCGTTAAAAGCCACCGTCAGGAATGATAGCCTTTCCATGGCAACTTCTTCGGAATGACAAGGACCGGAAATGATACCGATGTTCTGGAAGTCTACCATATAATATTGTTGGAAGTATTTACTGACGATGGTAAAGGCTTCCGGAACGATGCCTTTGATGGCAGACACAATGATCTTATTTTCAAGGTCTTTCGGTGAGAGTTCCCGCAGCGTTTCAGTCAGAAAGGCAGAAGGAACTGCAAATACAATGATCTCAGATTGTTCCACCAATTCTTTCAGTACAGTGAACAGCCTGATCTTGCTGATGGGGAGTTCCAGATAACTGAGATAGTTGGGATTACGATGGAACTGCTCGATATGCCGGGCTGTCTCCTTCTGTCTCACCCACCAGTTGACCACCTGAGAGTTCTCTGCAAGCACTTTAACCAGGGCGGTACCCCAGCTACCCCCTCCAATGACCGATATTCTGGGTTCCATGGAATGGATTTCTATTTGAGCCCCAGTGCATCAAGGCCCTGGGTAAAATGCACATCAACAGGAATGTGGGCCGTTCTGAGGTTGTCAATATCTTTTTGGAGTCCTGATCTCACGTTGCTGTTGGCTTTAAGGTAGGCGGCAGCAGCTTCATAATCTCCGTCACCTTCAAATCTGAGCACTTTCTCTGCCCAGGAATTCATGGCGAGTTTCATCTTTTGAAAATCAACGGTATAGGTTCCATCGACATTCTGTTTGAAAGCTTTTTGATCTTCAAAATAATTGAAGCACATCATGTTGGCTTTACCGTGGCTATCACCAGCCCCGAAACGGACCGACCTGATGATACCTGCCAGGTAGGTGACATAGCAATCTTCCACTTTGATATCGGTGATCTCCCCGGACTCGATAAGGCGGGTAACCAGGAAAAGGCCGAGGATGTCGGCTTTAGCCTCTTCAAAGGATGAATAGTGTTCCTTCAGGGCTTCCCTCACCGTCCCTTTGTTGGTGATGGTGTTTTTAATGCCCAGGCCGTGGGCTACTTCATGGAACATCACATTATTGAAGAAGGCATCGAAGGTGATGTTCTTTTGTTGCTGGGGATCGATGAGTTTTTGTGAGATGGGCACCAGAATATTATCGAATTTGGCTTTCATGGTATTTTTAAGCTGAAGCCTCCTGGAGCCTTTTTTCAACTGTACCTGTTCGTCGTTGGGCAGGTTGATGGCTATGGTCTTGGCACCGGCATTGGATTGTCCTGCGTAGTAAAGAATATCGTAGGCATTCAGGTCGGAGTTGGAACCCGGTTTTTCCTTCTTGTATTTCGCTTCAACCGGGAGTTCTGTTTGCAATTTCGGGAGCAGGGCCGAGAATTTCTCGAGTTTCTTGCTCCAGGTTTTGTCTTTCACGAGTATGGCTGCTTCATAAGCTGTCTTATACCCGAAAAGCTCATCCTCATAGTTCTCGATGGGGCCCACAACAAAATCTAAGGTGTTGGTTTTCATATCCATCCAAGCCATGTCACTGTTGAAATAGTCGTCAGTCAGGAGGGCTTCAGCCCTCAGGTTCAGGTAGTTTTTCAGGCCTTGGTCCTCGGCGAGCCCGGCAGCCTGCTTCAGCAAGTCAGAAGCTTCCGTCAGCTTGTCTTTGAAAGCCTCATGGTACCAGACCACTTTCAGGCTTTTATCAGGATTTCTTTGAAGGAGGGTGTACTGACTGGTTTTATTAGGGTCGTTATAGGCTTCAAATTCTTCTTTCGTGATATCCAGGGGATAAAAGAAGGCACCTTTGGGCTTTTCCCCTATACCTTGTATGAAAGAGAGGTTATCGTTGAGTCTTTCCCAGGGGCCATAGTTCAGGTTCACAAAAGCTTTGACAGCAGAATCTTTAATGGCAGCAAGAAGAGAATCCTTGGGTGCATAGGATTGTTTCCAGTAAAGGTCGTCCATGATCTCCGAAACCCTGATGAGAAGCGGTATCATTTGTTTTTCTTTCATGGTGAGAACAGAAAGATCAATCGAAAGCTTTACCTCCACAAATTCGCTCAGTTTTTTTACGATCGAAGAATCAGGAGCATTCATGGTGTTGGTGGTTGGTGCGTTTTTATTTCCGCAGGAAGGCAAGATCAGGACCCCGGATAAGAGGAAGATTGCAGTTAAGTGTTTAATTTTCAACATGATCATTTTTTTGTTAAGAACCGGCTAAGTTACAAAAATTTGCTTTTACGTAAGTGTTCCGGTTGATTTAATAAATGGCATCAGGGACTGGGAAATTTCTTGAACATTTCTTTTAAAATCCATTAAATCATAGCCAAATATTTATTATTTTTGTTAAGTCAAAGCCAGTAAAGCGATTATGTTATTATTAAGTTGATATATAGCCTATAGTAAAATAATACTTCTTTTATGAGACACTTATTTCATTACACCTTTACCATCTTTTTGTTGGTAATATGTAATTATTACGCAAGTTTCTCCCAGGTGCCTTCTGTGTCGGTGGAGCCCCAAAGCATTTCAGCAGGGATTTATCATTGTGATGACAGCATTACCATGCCGCTTCAGATCTTCAACAATGGTGACGGATTGTTGTTTTACAGCCTGGTTGAGGTGTATGATTTTTATGATGATTTCGAGGATGGACTGGACAACTGGGTTTCCAGCGCTCACTGGGGTTTAGAGTCACCGGGATACAACAGCGGTCAGTGTGTTACTGAAAGCCCGTTCTCCAATTACGGGGACAGCTGGAATGCCATACTTACGCTGAAGGATTCGCTGATGATAGCCGATGCTGACAGCGCAAGGCTTTCCTTCATGCTTCAGTACGCCCTGGAATGCAACTACGACTATATGTCGGTTCAGATCAACGTGAACAGTACGGGATGGCAGAATCTCCAGACTTTCAACTGTTACAATTATGCCTGGACTCATTATGACTATGACCTAAGCGCCCTGGTTGCAGACGGAGATTATATTTCGGTGAGATTTCTCTTTACAACGGATGGTTCCGTGACTTACAACGGAGTACAGATCGATGATTTCAGGGTTCAGGGGGTCAGTTCCATCATTCCATGGCTCAATGTGTCGAACGGTAACGGGTCGGTGCTTCCCGGCATGTCGGAGACCCTTACCCTTACGATGTATTCTCAAGCACTCCTTCAGGGAACCCACCAGCAATTGGTTTACCTGGTCACCAACGATCCGGATCATCCACAGGTATTGGTACCCATTGAGCTCATCCTGACCGGGTATCCATTACTTGGGTGGACTGACGATACCTTTGACTTCGGGAGCCTGTTCGAAAACGCCGTCATCACCGATACCTTGTTCCTGAATAATTCCGGTTGTGATACATTAATAATAGATAGTCTTTATACTGATGGTCCGCAGTTTACAGTCCTTCAATATCCCTCTTTCATAAAACCGGGAAAATCTGAGCCTGTCATTCTTTCGTTTAAGCCTGATTCGGTGGGGGATTTCAGCAATCATCTCATTATTGCGTGCAACGATACGACCTTATTACCGGTTGCCCCCATCATTCAACTCACCGGGACAGGCCTGGGGGCCCCCTACCTGGAAGCCAGCGAGGATTCATTGAACCTGAACCTGAGTTGCGGCGACAGCCTTGATGTCCAGTTGACCTTATACAACACGGGATTGAACACTCTCTACTTTGACATGAACATATACAACACCGATGGTTTGATCCTGCACTACATGATGGATGGTAACGGCGATGATATGACTTCTTTCGGGCGGGATGCGGCCGTATTTGGAGCCGCCGGGGCCGCCAACCGGTATGGTAATCCTGGAAGAGCCCTGTATTTTGACGGTATTGACGATTACCTGGCCGCGCCTCCTGATGTCTATTTTTCAGGTGATTTCACGGTGACTGCCTGGATGAATGAACAGGTTTACAAGAACTACAGCCGCTTGTTCGACTTTGGTAACGGCAATAGCAATGACAATGTGCTCGGTATTGCTTCACGGGGAACTACCGGCTATTTCCAGGCAGAGGTTTATGAGTACAGTACTACCGGTGGTACCGTTTATACCAGTCAGTCACTGCCCCTGAACCAATGGTTTTTCCTCACCGAGGTGCTCCAGGGGAACACTTTTTACATATATATTAATGGAGTAATCTGGAAAACCGGGACCACCTCAAAACTTCCCAGGGACATTGTCAGGAACTATAACTATATCGGAAGGAGCAACTGGACTGCCGATTTATACTACCAGGGTTATATTGATGATTTCCGCATCTACAACCGCGCTCTGACGGTGCAAGAAATTCAGGACCTGTACAGCACCGAACTACCTGAATGGATCAGCTTCTCTGAAGCCGGGGACAGTCTTCAGGCAGGAGATTCCGTGGTCATTGACATGCATGTGAGCACGCAAAACCTGGTAGCAGGACTGTACCAGACACAGTTGATCCTGACCACCAACGATCCTTTGAATCCTGTCTTTACCATCCCTATCGACCTGACGGTGACAGGTTCTCCGGTGCTGGAACTCAGTAACGACACCCTCTCTTTTCCCAACACCATGCAGTACACATCAAGCTATCAGATGCTGACAATGAATAACCCCGGTTGCGACACACTTCATCTGTCGGCAGCAGGATTCACCTATCCTGTATTCCAGTTTTCTGATCTGGACTTCCCATTTATTATTCCTCCCATGAGCAACAGGACAGCCACGATAGCATTTATGCCCCAGGATACCGGCTATTACCCCTGTACTCTGACTCTGGAGACCGATGCCGGAACCGCCTTGATCTTTCTGCCTGCGCAATGCACCGGGGCACCCGCATATACTTTTATACCGGATACGGTAGCTGCAATTATCGTTGATTGCGATGCCGTGGCAGAATCAGCAGGTACTGTTAGCAACAATGGTCTCAGCCCTCTGAACTGGTACGCCTATGATCAGACTGGTGGTGATACAGCGCTATCTTTTGCAGCTTCAGGCCAATATGCCACGGTCGGGAGCCTGGGGCCCATGCCGGCCCAGGGAACCATTGAAATGTGGATCTGGAGCAACCAGCTGAAAAATTATAATAATTGTTTTACTACAAGCGGGTTAAGTAACAGCAGTTCCGGAATAAGGATAGAGGAATATGCCTCCGGGAACTTCCTGCTAGTCATGGGTAACGACGCCAATTCGGTGACCACCTATTCCATTACTCCTTCCCTGAGCATCAATACATGGCATCATGTGGCCGTGAGCTGGAACAGAAATACCAACCAGGTCTGGACCTATTTTGACGGTAACCCGGTCGTGAATGGTTCTTATTGCAACAGATGGGCCACCAACTGGAGCGGTGTTCATATAGGAGTGGGATATAATACCGGCCGTTATTGGAACGGAAGACTGGATGAGATAAGGATCTGGGACCACATACGGAGCCTGGATGAGATCAGGGCATACAGGAACGTTCCCTTGTTTGGAACAGAGGCAGGGCTGACGGCTTACTGGAATTTTAATGAAGGAAGTGGGACCTCGCTGCTCGATCATAGTGGTAATAATTATCATGGGACTTTCTCCAATGCAACCTGGGTGCCATCTACAGCCATGCCGGTTGGTTATGTCAGTGTGAATCCTGATCAAGGTTCCCTGCAGCCTGGTGAAAGCCAGGATTTAATTTTTCATTTTGAAAGTGAGGGATTGAACTCAGGTATGATTTATAACAGTTTGTTATTCACTTCGAATGATCCATTGCAGCTCTCTGTCGAGGTGCCTAACCAGATGGAGATCATCGGAACAGCTTCAGTTACGAGCGATTCCACTGAACTCCATTTCGGAGAGGTGATGGTCGGAGGCAGTGAAGTGAAGCAGGTCACCTTCATTAATTCAGGTTGTGATACCCTTTTGGTTAATGATTATTATTACTACTTCAACGACAAGTTCTTTTTCGATGAGTTCCCTTTTTATGTGTTACCGAAAGATTCCACCACCATCCCCATCCGGTTTAGTCCGCCGGAGACGGGGTATTTCTGGGATACCGTCATTTTCTACACGAATGCGGGCGATTATATGATTTTCATTGACGGGACAGGGATCGATGCCCCCGTGATTGATGTTGAACCGGATCAGCCGGAAGCATGGGTGTACTGCAGCGATTCTGCAGCCGTCTCTTTACAGATATTGAATACAGGTCTTGCTGACCTGATCCTCCAGATCCCGGGGGTACCGGAAGAGCTTGGCTCCCCGGTCGAGGCTGCCTGTCACCCAGCCACTACCGGGACTTGCTGCGGCATGGGAATCCTTCATGTGATCTTTAATACCATTGATACCACCACCGGTGCCGGAACTGAAGGATACAGGGATTATTCAGCTACCCAACACACCGTAGTCAAACCCGGCAGTACCTATACCCTTTCAGTTTATACCGGTGATAACTACCTTGAAAATGTCGGAGCCTGGATCGATTACAACAACGATGGCTCCTTCACCCTCGATGAAAGCGTATGTGAATCCTATGGTACATCCTCCTTTCATACCACTCAGGTGACGATTCCGCTAAATGCCTCACTGAATGTGCCTTTACGGATGCGAATCGGTTCGGAGTATTATGGTTACTCATTTCCTAATGGATGTTCCAATGTAACATACGGTCAGTATGAAGATTATACTGTGATCATTGACGGAGGGTTAAAAGTCGCATCCTTTACAGATACCCTTTCTCCGGGGGATACTCTTCTAGTGCCCATACATTTCAGTGGCACTGACTTGCAGGCAGGTGACTATCCGTCAGCATTTAAGATTTACTCCAATGATCCGGTCAACCCGGTGTTAATCGTACCCACCGTGTTACATGTTGAAGGCGATGCCATGGCGGTCCTTTCGGAAGATTTTCATGATTTTGGGGATGTCAGTACTTACACAACTTCAGTTTATAGTTTTTGGTTGTCCAATACCGGCTGTGATACCCTGAAGATATGGGACCTGTATTCAACAGAGGGTGCCTTTTCTTCCCTGCAATCTGTTACCAATCTCAAACCTGGAGATACCCTGGCTTTTCAGATCCGTTTTTCCCCGGAATCGGTTGACTTTTATGAAGGATCTTTCCTGTTTATTACCAATATTGGAGACCTGAGCATCCACCTGGTGGGCAGTGGAACGCCTCACCCCGATATTTCCCTGAGCCCTGAACAGCTTTATTACTCGGTCTATTGCGGGGATTCCACCGAGACATGGTTCTCGGTATTCAACAACAGCGACGGGGTGCTGCATTATTCTGTCTACCCGTTTGACGAACTTGAAGAAGGATTATTGATGTACTATCCTTTTTATAATAATACAAAGGATTTTTCAGGGAATGGCAGACATCTGAACACTTATGGGCCTACTATAACCGAGGATCATAATTCTAATCCAACTTCAGCATATCATTTTGATAGTGAGAATTATATGGATTATGACAATACCTGGGATATCCAGAACAGTTTGTTCAACAATGAGATTACTGTTGCATTTTGGGTTCGGTTTCCTGATACCTCGCAATGGCAGAGTCCGGTATCCTGCATTCTTGCCATGGGCGAAGACTACTATTCCTATTACGGTATCACCATCAGGGCTGATTCCTCTCAGATTTCAGCTGAAGTGGAAATCGATTACTATGATGTGGCCATCAGTTGTCCGATAGTTTTTGACCAGTGGATATATTTCACGCTCACTTATGACGGGGTTGATCTGAAAATATAT
The DNA here is from genome assembly GCA_964605655.1 of uncultured Bacteroidales bacterium. Classification (GTDB taxonomy): domain Bacteria; phylum Bacteroidota; class Bacteroidia; order Bacteroidales; family CAIXZF01; genus JAKLIX01. Next base: position 34,359 of record CAZSDK010000017.1, on the reverse strand, counting down.
AACGACGGAACTCTTGTAAGTACAGTCAACCAACCGGGCCCTATGATATATGGCAACACGACCTTTACTATAGGGAAATGGCTGCTCAATAATGAAGATTATCAGTACTTTACAGGAGATCTGGATGAGTTCAGGTTGTATAACAGGGCATTGCAACCGTATGAAATCCAGGCGCTTGCCTTTGATATCAACCATACTATTAAGTATCAGGTCACACCGGAGATAGATTCCATCGGCGGTTGGGATTATCACGATGTGATGGTCAAGGTATTCGCAGAAGACAAGGATGCAGGTGTTTATCAAGATAAGATCATACTGGTATCAGACGATCCGTTTCATCCTTATGTTCAGATGCCCGTTCAGATGGAAGTATTTGGAGATCCTGAAATTATTATCAGCGGCGATTGCCTGGTTTTTGATACCTTGACACAATATACCAGTCAGACCCTGACTTTCCTTATTGAAAATCCTACTTGCACTCCCTTGTTTGTAAGTGATCTATTTGCTTCAAACGGGTCATATTATCCTGGATTCCAGAATGTTGTTGTCGCTCCTCATTCTTCCAACCTGATCCCTGTGGTGTTTGCCCCTACCGAACAGGGGAATCAGGATGGTACCTTTTACGTTGAGAGCGATGCAGGATCATACGAGGTATGTTTGCAGGGATACTGCAGGGAGATGCCTATCGCCGTTGCCAATCCAAATGTGATTAACCAGGTACTATCCTGCCAGGAAGCTTCCGAGAATATTCTTGTAATTGAGAACCAGGGGCTAATGGATCTGAGTTATAATCTGAATGCCAGTTCCACCTCCTGGTTTGGTGGGATCGATGAGTCGGGAGTCATTCCTCCAAACAGCTCGGTATCGTTCACTCTCATGCTGAACCGCCTATCGGTTGGGGTCGGACTCTACAACCATGTCATCACCCTTACCAGCAACGATCCTCTGAACCCGGTCATTCAAATCCCGGTCTATCTGCTGGTTCCCAATCCCATGGTGCCCGTGGACCTTGGTCCGGATGCAGGCTTCTGCACCGGGGATTCACGTTTGCTGAATGCAGGAAGCTACAGCTCTTATCTTTGGAATGACGGATCCACGGAGAGTCAGCTTGTGGTGACCATTCCGGGGACATATTATGTCGACGTCATGGACTTTTATAATTGTCCGTCTTCAGATACCATCGTTGTCACTGAGTATTTACCCCCCATTGCAGTAGCAGGAGCGGATACGGTTCTTTGTGAGGGAAGCTCCATCATCCTTCAGGCAGATATCATCAATGCCCTTCCATCACAGCCGGTACAGGTCAAAGTGGGTAATGGTACGGATTATACCGGGAATACAGGTCCTAATCCTTTTGGCACCTATTTTATGGACCACAAGGGACAGTACTTATACCTGGCCCAGGAGATTCATCTTACCGGCCTGGGGGCAGGTAATATTACTCAGATTGGTGTGGTGCTGAACGGGATAGGATCGCCCGGAATGAATAACTTTCACATAAGGATCGGGACTACCCAGTCATCGGTACTGAACCAGTTTATTGGCGGTCTCACCGATGTGTACAGTACTTCTTCTTATTTCCCTGTCATGGGAGAAAACCTCTTTACACTGCAACAACCCTACTATTGGGACGGAAGCAGCAACCTGGTAGTGGAGATTTGTTTCGATAACAGCCAGTGGATCAGTAATTCAAGTTTCCAATACACCTTTAAACCGGGCACTGTCATTGGGAATTACTGCGATAACTGCCAGCCCGGGTGTTCCTTCACCACCGGAAGCAGTTACTCTGAAAGGCCCAACCTCCTGATTCACGGTGATGGGGATCCCACACAGTATTTTTGGCAGGGCCCCGACGGTTTCAGCTCCTCCTTGAAAAATCCCCTGCTCACCGGTTTGACTGCAGATAACTCAGGTATGTATATTCTCACGGTCGATAATGGTATCGGATGTATATCCACTGATGATACCTATTTGAACGTTGAGCCTCAACCAGTGGTCGATGCAGGTCCCGACGGGGATATTCTTGGTGGAGAGTCCTTTACTTTCAGTCCACAGGTGACAGGTGGGGTTCCTCCATACACTCAATACTGGTCGCCGGGAATCTTCGTTGATGATTCGACTTTGCTTGACGCCACGGCTTCTCCATTATTTACGACCACCTACACTTTATTAGTGACCGGAGTCAATGGTTGTACCAATTCAGACCAGCAGACCATCAGTGTGACACCGCGGTTTTCCCTGAGCGGGCATGTCACTTATACCAATAGCCTTTTCTCTGCGCTCAACCAGGTCAAAGTGCTGGTCCGTGACCAGCAGAACAATGCCGTGGACTCAACGGTGACTGATGCCAGCGGAAACTATCTCTTTCCTTACCTGCTTCAGGGTACCTACCAGGTCCTTTTTTCGACGGATCAGGTCCCGGGCAGCATTAACGCCAGCGATGCACTGGTGATCGGAAAGCATGTAGTACAGATCGCCAGTCTCAGCGGAATGAACCTTAAAGCGGCCGATGTGAATGCATCCAATACCATTAGCGGCAGCGATGCGCTGCTGGTGCTTCATCGCAGCGTCGGGAATATTGAGACCTTCCCTGCAGGTGACTGGTACTTTGATGCGGGAAGCGTCACCATTACCACTTCTGACAAGGTATTGGATGCAACCGGGATTTGCTTTGGAGATGTAAACAGTTCTTTCATTCCTGGACTCAAAGAAGAAAACCTGCTGAATGCAGAGCTTTATGGCATGGTCACGGCAGGCTCCGGTGAGCCATTTGTATTTCCTGTAAGTGTAAAAGAACGCATGAATGCAGGGGCTGCCACCTTCACCCTCGATCTGCCGTCAGCTTACTTTATGCTCGATACTGTGCTGTTCCCTGAAGGTGATGGTGTTTACAGATTGACGGGTGATCGTCTGAGTATTGCCTGGACGAATGTACGGTCGCTCAATCTTGAAGCCGGTGACCTATTCCTGAAACTGATCCTGCGAAGAGCCTCGCTTTCACCACCCGATGAGGCGGACATAGGATTGGAGGAGGGAGGAGAAATTGCCGATGACAGGGCAGTGCCTGTTCAGCCGGCAACCCTGCTGCTGCCCAAAGTGCTGCCTCTGGAAAAGTCCTCCCAGGGATTTTACCTGGGACAGAATGTTCCAAACCCCTTCAGCAACCAGACGGTGATCCCCTATATTTTGCCAGAACCGGGAACCGCCAGGCTGGATATATATAATATGGTGGGAGCGCTCGTCTATTCAGCAGTCAATAACAGTCAAACTTCCGGATATCAGCAGTATGTGCTGGATCTTTCGACGCTTCCTGATGGTATTTATCATTATCGCATGGTATATACCGGGGTCCACAGCCAGGCAAGTCAAAGCAGAATATTGGTAATCAGTAAATAATGATGAAGATGAAACCAATGATTTACAACTCTGTACGGATTATCGCAATGACACTGGTATTCTGTTTGCCTATGTTGTTCCCCAGTACCGGCCTCCAGTCGCAGAATGTAGTCCTCCGTATGGACACGGTGACCGGTCTGCAGGGGGATAGTGTGACCGTCCCGGTTTATGCCAGTGACTTTAATAACATTGGCTCCTTCACTTTTTTCATTTCCTTTTCGGGAAGTGTGCTGAAGTTCGGGAGGGTACTGAATCTGAACCCGGCACTGAGCCAGGGTGTTTTTCTGAGCAATGGGTCCACCAACCAGGTTGCCGCCATGTGGGCCGATCCTGGCGGTGTCAACCTGGGTAATGACAAGTTGTTCGACCTTCGGTTCAAATACTCCCATGGCAGTACCTTGCTGCAGTTCACCAATTCCTGTGAGATCACCGACATTCAGGGCAATCCGGTCAGTCCGTCTCCCTTGTACCTGTCAGGTTATGTGACCCGGAAGCTCACCGTTACCATTCAGGCTGATCCTCCCGATCTTTGTTTTGGTGACAGCACCCAGCTCAGTTTTTCCACTCTGGGAGGTTTGAGTACGCCTTCATTTTTCTGGTCTTCCAGTCCTGAAGGTTTTTCCTCGACACTTACAAATCCGGTGGTAAGCCCCGGCAATTCGACCTATTACCAGATCATGGTTACGGATGGCCATGACACCGCCACAGCCTCACTGCTGGTCACGGTGTATTTCTTTCAAAATCCGACAGTTGTGGAAAACATGACGCCTGAAGACGGGGCGACAAACTTGTCGTTGCCTTTGCTTTTCTCCTGGAGCCCATCGGCCAACGCCTCACAATATGACTTGTATGTATGGTTGAGTACCGACCCGGTCCCGGCTTCACCCCTGGTGCCGAACATTACTCAGATCAGTTATCTCGTGAGCTCTTTTCTGCAGTACGGAAAGACCTACTCATGGAAGGTCGTTGCCAAGAATCCCTGTATTCAAACGGAAAGTCCTTCGCAAACCTTTACTGTCAGGGACCTTCCCGATCTCATTGTAACGAGTATCAACACTCCGTCACAGGCATATTCCGGTCAAACGATCAACATCGATTTTGAAGTGAAGAACGTTGGTGATGGCGGGACCCAGACATCTCAATGGTACGATATGGTCTATCTTTCAACCGATACTACCCTGGAAACCGATGTGGATTATTATGTGGGTGCTTATGTCAACATGACCTATCTGAACCCGCAGGAAGCCTATACCCAGAATATCTCCTTCCCCTTGCCACAGGGCATTTCAGGGTATTACTACCTTCTGGTCTGGACAGATAAGAACAACCAGCTTCTTGAGACCAGCAACACCAACAACCTGAGTCACAATGCCGACACCATGCTGGTTACCTTATCCCCGGTCCCTGACCTGAGGATTTCCAAGATTGTGGTCCAGAACAGCGCCTTCTCAGGGAACCCGGTGTCCGTCACCTGGACCGTCAGAAATTACGGCCAGGCTTCCACGGGAGCAGGACACTGGCGCGATCGTGTTTATTTCAGCCAGGACACGGTCTTTAATGCCTCCGCGGTGAACCTGGGGACTTTCACCTCTGGAGAGAACCTCCTTCCCGACAGTACCTTTGAAATGACAAAGACCGTGACCATCCCCAACTATATCTATGGCCGCTATTTCTTCTATATCGTGGCTGATATCTATAATGAGATTTATGAGCATGCCCTCGAAAACAACAACAGGCTCAGAAGTGACTCCATAACCATTTTCCTTACACCTCCCCCCGATCTGGTGACCACTTCGGTATTAGCTCCCATGGATGTGTCGGTGAATCAATCTGTTACAATTGAATATACGGTACAAAATCAGGGAGCCAATCCTGTCAGCGCTTATTGGTGGGACAGGGTGTATCTTACCAATTCTCTTAACCTGAATACCAATACAGCGTTTTTACTCGACTCGAAACACAAACACCTTACCCTGCAACCAGACGATTATTATCAGGATTCCTTTATTGTTAAGATACCAACCAATATCTCAGGTCCCTATTATTTTTTCGTTTTTACAGATGCTAAACTTGATATTTTCGAGCATAACCAGGAGGAAAACAACATTAAGAGATGTTCACATGTGTCCCAGGTCCTGACTCCTGACCTAATGGTGCCTGTCTTGATGTGTCCCGATACCATAGGTTCAGGAAAACAGGTAGCGGTCAGTTATTATTCAAAGAACCAGGGTGCGGGAAGTCTTATAGGGAGCTGGACCGATAAGCTGTACCTCTCCTCCTCGCCGGTATTCAGTGAGGCCACTTCAAGTTTCGTCGGAAACCTGGTCACACAAAGTGTTACTGTGGCTCCCGGCGACAGCCTGCTCAGGCAGGGTTTGATCACCGTCCCTAATGGCATTGAAGGACCTTACTATCTGTTTGTTGTATCGGATTATCATCAGACGGTCTTTGAACCTTCCCATGAAGACAATAATATTACCAGGGTGGAATTGCCGGTGATCGTTCAGCTTACGCCATGGCCCGATCTGGAACCCGTCTCCGTCGTGATTTCTCCTGATCCCCTCACACCAGGTTTTCAATTCGGGATCACTTACACCATCCGGAATAACGGGCCTGGTGACCTTACAGGGATCAAGTGGTATGAAACCTTCTACCTGACCCATTATCAGAATATAACACAACATATTGTTTATCAGTTCAATGTAGAAGATTCCCTCCATCTCATGCCTGATTCTTCCTTTACCAGGACGATCACGGCGACTCTTCCTGCTTACATAGCTTCCAATACCTATTACTGGTATATTAAGGCAGATGCCGGAAACCAGGTTTACGAACATATAGCTGAAAACAATAATCTTCTTTCTTCGTCACAGCTGTTTTGTGAACCCTATCCACCGGTTGATATGGTAGGGACGGGACTGAATACGGTGAATGCCGCCTTTTCAGGGACCAATATTAATGTGGGATGGGAAGGTAAAAATGAGGGGATGGCAGTAAGCCTCGCTAATTATTGGTCTGATTATCTGTATTTATCGGCCGACACCCTGGCAAGTCCGGATTCTGATATCAATCTGGACCATTTTGTACACTCCGGAATATTAGCTCCCGGATCTTCTTACACTAACGGGCAAACGGTGGGCATTCCCAACGGACTATCGGGTCTTTATTATATTTATGTCTATATCGACAAATGGAATCAAAACCACGATCCGGACCTGACCAACAATATCTGTTGGTTGAGAGACCAGAATGGCATGATCCGGGCCCTGGACATTACGCTTACGCCACCTCCCGACCTCACCTTTTCCCTCTTTGATTGTCCTTCCATTGGTACTACCGGTCAACCGCTCACCATCAACGTCGAGGTGACCAACCAGGGTGCCGGTGCCACACCTTCTTCTTATTGGTTCGACCGGATTTATCTTTCTACGGATTTCATGATCGACGGCGGTGATCATCTCCTGGCATCCATACAGCATCAGGGTATTTTGGAGGTTGGCGCTTCTTACGATACGGCCATCACCTTTTTCATTCCTTCATGGGCTGTCGGTAATTACATCATCCTGGCCAGGACCGACGCCACTGATCTGAATTATGAGGTGCCCGACGAAGAGAACAACGTTACCCAGCAGGTGATCAATATTGAACAGCCGCCTCCCAGCGACCTGGTGGTTACTCAGGTCATTCCGCCTGATGAAGCCGCCCTGGGTGAGAACCTTGAGATTTCCTATACCATCCAAAATGTGGGTCTCTTTCCCGCTACCGGTTATATGAAAGACCTGGTATACTTCTCTGCCGATACGGTATGGGATATTGACGACCTGTTGTTTGGCTCCGTTACGGGGACGATCTCCTTAGGACCTTACGCCACCGTCAACAGGTCGATCACCAGCCTGCTCACAGGAATTACCCCTGGTGAATGGTATATCATCGTTCGGACTGATGTTCTGAATAACATTAACGAAGGTAATGATGACAACAACACTGCCTTTTCTGTGCAAAAGTTGTTGGTCACTGTTCCCCAGCTGCCCCTGAACACCTGGCTGGAGGAAACCATGACGGATTATGTTCCTGTATATTTCAGGATCGAAGTCCCCATGGACCTGGCCGATGAGACCCTCCTGGTCCGGATGCTCGGGGATTCTGTCAATGGGTCCAATGAGTTGTACATAAGCTTCAACCAGCTGCCGACCAGGACCACCTACGATTATGCCTATGGGAATCCGAATGCCGGAAACCAGCAGATCATCATTCCAAGTCTGCAGCAAGGTACATATTATTTAATGGCCTATGGGAGCAGTGCATCAGGACAGGCCCAGGACATGTCGTTCTTTGCCCGTATTCTGAATTTCCAGATCGTGTCCGTTGATGCCGGAGAAGGAGGAAATAACGGACATGTGACGGTGAAGATGACGGGGTCCAAATTTGAGTTTTCGATGCAGGTCTATCTTGTTCAGGGTGAGACAAAGATCCTGGGTGAAGGCTTGGTCTTCGTGGATCCGAGCCAGGTTTTTGTGACCTTTGACCTTGAACAGGCGGCTACCGGGTGGTACGATGTGATGGCCACCAAGCTTTGTGAAGGATATACCGTACTTGAAGACGGGTTCCTGGTGGTGGAAGGAGGACCGCCTGACCTGGAGGTAAACATGTACTATCCGTCAAGTGCCAGGCCTCAGGGGATCGTGACCATCACCATCGAATTTAAAAACAACGGAAATACTGATCTGGTCGCACCTGAAGCCATCCTGAGGAGTGTAGCTTTAGCGCCCTTAAGTTTTACCGTTCAGGGAATCGCCGCAGGGCTGACTGAATTGCAAATCCCTTTTACGGAACCCAATGGTCCAGCCAACATCCTGCGCCCCGGCATGAGCGGAACCATTATCGTGTATGCCAAAGCAACACAGGGATTGGTATTTATCCTGGAACTTCCCACTTATTAATGCAAACACACCAGAGTCATGAAAAGAATATATTTGTTCGCAACCGCATTTTTTGCCATAGGAACCTTCCATCTTGTCCTTGCCCAGAATGCTCCTGATGCTCCATTAAGCGGACTGGCGGGCCCTGATCAGCATACCTGCAGGAAGAACGGGACTACCCAGCCTGTACAGATCGGACTTGCAGGTATTACAGGATATTGTTACTACTGGTCTCCTGAAACCGGGCTCGACAATCCCCATATACCGAATCCCAAAGCTGCTCCCAGCCAGACAACCACCTATACTGTAAAAGTTGTAACTGATAATTTTACTGCAGAGTTCACCGATCAGGTGACCGTCTTCCTGGATGTGATCAACAGTTTCACCCTCACTGAAAAACAATGCTGTTTTAAGCCTGGTGACAAGCTGAGCTATAACCAGTTCAACATTACAACGGATCCTCCTGGTCTGGAAGCACAAACTTACTTCATTCCATCGGTGGTGCCTACCATTATGCATTCCCAACAAAGCGTCCCTGTGCTGGCTGTCATCAAATGCGAGGATGATTCCGTGGTCCATTCGATCATGATCACCGTGATCAATGAGAATTTTGTACAGACCACCCAGATAGCGCTGGGTCCCATTGCCAAAGCCATGAAGGCTCTTGACGATATCATGAACCTCATCAATAAGGGAATTGAGGTTCCCGGGAATCCTTGTGAGATAGAGGTCACACCCAATTACAATATTCTTTACCAGGAGGGAAAATTATGTTGTGCCCCCGATTCATGCATCAAGAAGAAGAACGTTTATGCGGGTTACGTGGAGTTATGTGCCGGTGCTGAATGTGATATTTACCTGGTCGGGGTGCCAGGGGTGATCTCCCTGAACGGGGTGCTGATCTTCAGTGCCTGCTTAAATGCACAATTGGATTATACCAATACCTGTGACGGCGGAAATGTATGTTTTACGGTCGGGCCTGTCATCTATCTGGGCGGAGGTATCAGTGGAACAGTACTCAATGGTGCGGCAGCTAGGGTCGCGGCGACCCTGGTCAACCAGATCACCGCCCCTTCCTTTAAAGTATGTGTTCCATCCGGAGAAGTAAAGATCTTCGGATCAATATGTTATACGTTGGAAGCTATACTGACTGTCTCATTTCTCGGAGGTTATGCGGGCGTCCAATACAAAGTCCCGGTCATACCCCAAACATGCCTGCAATAATCACATCTCCACATGGAAAAAACTAATTGTATGAAAAAGATCAGCACACTCTTTATATGGATTTCCGGGTTATGGCTGGGCGCGGCTCAGCTTTCGGCAGCCTCCCCGGTCCCCGGTCCTGATGTCAAGGCCCTCCGGGATACCTTCCCTGCTTATTTTTCACAGATGACCGACCTGGGGGTGAGGAAGCTCAACACCTCAGCACCCGACCAGCAGTATCTGATATGCGATTCTCTTTTCCTCTATTCAGGAGTGCCATCCATGATCCCTTCAGAAAACCCTTACTGGATCATTGATGATTCTACGGGAAACATGGATGCCAATGGGATCAATTCTCCCACAGCTGCCTTGTGTCGCTTGCTGAAAGCATATAAATCGCAAAATGTTCAGGAATTGACAAATCAGTATCGCCCTTCAGACCAGTCACAGGCATCGCAGTTTTTCAATGACCCTGAGGTGAACCCCCGCCTGATGGCCCTGATGAGTCAGCTTCACCAGTTCAGGCTCCTTTACGGAATGGATTACAAAGGGGGCTTCCTCAGCTGGCTGAAGCTGGTATACCACAATAACACTTCGGACCTGATGCCCATGTTCCTCAAACAGGAAAACGGGACCTGGTACAGTGCCCTGCTCAACGACACCAGCCTGATGAACCAGAACATTTCCACCTACCTTCAGGATAACACGGCACTGGCCATGGCCTATCCGGCCGATATCGACAGTGACGGTGTCCTCAATAACGATGACAATTGCCCCTGTTCCTTCAATCCGCAACAGCTGGACTCTGATGCCGATGGGGTGGGAGATGACTGCGATAACTGTCCTCAGCATCCCAATCCCCTTCAGTCGGATTATGATAAGGACGGCATCGGCAACGATTGTGACAACTGTCCTTATAAATATAACCCTACCCAGGCCGATCTCGATATGGACCTCCTGGGTGATACCTGTGACAATTGCCCTGCCATTTTCAATCCCACCCAACGGGATATCGACGGGGATGGTCTCGGAGATCTTTGCGATGATGATATTGACGGTGATGGCATCGCCAATGGCATCGATACCGATCTTGATGGTGACGGGGTCCTGAATATCGACGACAATTGTCCCTGGTTCCCTAATGAAACACAGGGAGATACCGATGGGGACGGACTGGGTGATGCCTGTGACAACTGTTATACGGTTGCCAATCCCGGACAGGAGGACATGGACGGGGATGGTATCGGAAACCTGTGCGATCCGGACCGTGACGGGGATGGTGTAATGAATCCGTATGACAATTGTCCTGATACTCCCAATCCCGACCAGGCAGATACTGACTGTGACGGTACAGGTGATGTTTGTGAATAATGAATCTTGAAAATTATAAGCCATGAAAAGCTTTCATCTTCCGATAAAAATTTGGGTCTCTGTATGTTATTCCGTCGTTTTTCTGATGAGCGGCAACGGCTTAAAGGCCCAGATCACGGTGAGTAAGACCAATGCTCTTTGCGGACTCAACAACGGCACCGCTTCAGCATCCGTGAACCATGGAACACCACCTTACACTTTCAAATGGTCAAATGGATCGTCTTCAGCATCAATAAGCAACCTGGCTCCCGGCACTTACACAGTTAACGTGACCGACTCCAAAGGATGCACCGGATCCAAGAGTGTAGTAGTGGATGTGGATAAGCCGGAGCTTGATGTCTCCATCAGCGGGGGTGGACAGGTGCCTTTCTGTGTGCAGGATGGCCCGCCCGTCATCACCCTTACCGCTTCTGTCAACGGAGGGAATCCTCCCTTTATCTGGGCTCCCTCATCCTCTCTAAGTATTTCGGGGTCTGGTACTTACACGTTCAGTGTGAAGGACAATGCAAAATGCGTGGGTAAAAATTCGGTCCTGGTGACTTATATCCCGGTGCGCTGCTCCCGTGACCCGAATGAGATCATCGGTCCTGAAGGATATGGAGACCCCAGGTTCATCTCGACCCAGATCCCGGCATCCTACCTTATTAATTTTGAAAACGATCCGGATTTTGCCACGGCCCCGGCTCAAAAAGTAGTGGTCACCTATGCCATCGACCCTCACGTGAGCCTCTCTTCCATAAGGCTTGGGGAATTCGGTTTTGGCCATTTTGTTTTCAGCGTTCCTCCCAACACATCCAACTATACTGCCCGGCTCGACGTGAGTGATTCCCTGGGGGTTTACCTGGATGTAACTGCAGGTATCAACGTGGGGAACCAGACCGTATTCTGGATCTTTCAATCCATAGATCCTGCCACAGGACTTCCTCCGGAAGACCCGATGAAGGGATTCCTTCCGATCAACGACTCAATCCACCACCTGGGAGAAGGATATGTCACCTTTTCAGCCAAACCAAAATCGACCACCGTCACGGGCGACTCTCTCCAGGCCGGCGCCGTCATCGTATTCGATGTGAACCCTCCTCTGGCCACCAACACCTGGTTGAATATTGCAGATGCACTTCCTCCTGCTACTCAGGTTGACGCACTTCCTGTCAATACCGACAGCACTGAAGTCCTGGTAACCTGTAGTGGTGCCGACGACAGCGGGGGCTCCGGCATTGCTTCCTGGGACCTCTATGTCTCAGAGAATGAAGGACCCTTCTTCAAATATGCATCTGCCCCCTGGAATGAAGGAATCTGGTATGCAGGAAGATCCTGCACCGGATATTCATTCTTTTCCATCGCAAAAGACCATACTGGTAATGTTGAATCCATCAAAAGTACCGGAGAAGCCGCCACCACCCTTGAACCACAACCGGGCATCACTCTTCAACCCATTGACCAGCAGGCAAGTGTGGGTGATCCACTGACTTTTTATCTTGAAGCCGTCAGGGTCGCTTTCTATCAGTGGGAGGTGTCGGCTGATGGAGGGCTTTCCTTCCATAATGTCACAGAACAGGCTCCCTTCTCCGGCGTTACTTCCAACGCACTGCTTGTTTCGGAGCTCATGCCTGAGTTCAATGGGATGCAGTTTCGCTGCCTCTTAAGCAATGGTGGTTGTTTTATCTATTCTGATACAGTCACTTTGCATGTGATCTCCTCTCTTTCGGGTACACTGACTTACGACAACGCCCAGCATTCACCGGTAAGCAACGCCAAAATTTGGCTGAAAACCTTGCAGGGTGCGGTACAGGACTCTGCCTTGACCAACACCAGCGGTAGTTACCTCTTCATGGACATTGAGCCTGGAACCTATCTGGTTGTTCCTGAGGTTCAGAAGACCTGGGGTGGGGGAAATGCCTCCGACGCTTTGCTGGTGCTCAAACATTTTACTGGGTTATCAACTCTGACCGGCCTCAGGAAAATGGCTGGTGATGTCAACGCCAGCGGACTGGTCAATGCCGTGGATGCTCTCCTCATAGCCAGGCGGTTTGTAGGAAGTGTAGACGGATTTTTATCAGGCGACTGGGTGATCGTCCCGGATACCGTGGTGGTAGACCTGAACTCGCAGATTGTGGGATTTAACACTTTATGTTATGGTGATGTGGACGGTTCTTATATCCCGGGACTAAAGACCCCCGCCTTCGTGACCCTGGAACCCGGTGCCACCATGAATGTCCAGTCAGGTCAGCAGCTAACCCTGCCGTTGGTTGCCACAAAGGACATGCTGACAGGTGCGGTCTCCCTGGTGATCCATTATCCTTCCGATTACCTGGAGCTGACCGGAATGAACATGAGACGCAATGGTGCCGATGATGAGGTCATTTATTCCCTCTCCGGTGACCTGGTCCGGATAGCCTGGTACAATATCAGTCCTCTGTCTGTTGACCAGGGAGATCCGTTGCTGTTCCTTCATTTCCAGGTGTACGATCGTCCGTTGGAGGGATCGCTGGATATATGGGCAGAAGCCTCAAGCGAGATCGCCGATGCCAACGGTATCACCTTACCCGGCGTCAGGTTGCTCATACCCAGGCTGGTGTCGGCAGAACAGGCTTCAGACTATTTCCTCGGGCAGAATTATCCAAATCCCTGCATCCAGGAAGCGGAGATATTGTATTTCCTCCCTGAAGAAGCTGAAGTGGATCTGAGTCTATATACCGTCACAGGTCAGTGGATCAAAGTCCTGGAGTCTGGTTACCAGACAGCAGGATTCCATAAGATCCTGTTTAATGCAAGCGGGTTGGCAAGCGGTAACTACCCTTACCGGCTGGAAATAAAGAATGCAGACAACGACCTGAGGCTTTTCCATATTATGACGGTCAGCAGGTAGTCATCCATCTCTCTGACAGAGAATTTTTTCCATGGCATTGATTGGGTTATTATCTTTGCAACAGTAAATTAACTGAATCCTGACTTTTTAATATCAGGCACTTTTCATCGCTTGTTCACTATTCTTTCTAAGAGTTTCTTTACTTTACTACCATGAAAAGAAAATTACTCATTCGGGATGTATCGCTCAGGGACGGGCAACAGTCACTTTTTGCCACGCGAATGACCCAGGCTCAGATCGACGCAGTGTTACCTTATTTCAAAGAAATCGGTTTTTATGCCATGGAGGTGTGGGGTGGCGCTGTTCCCGATTCCATCATGCGATACCTGAATGAACACCCATGGGACCGGCTAGAGAAGATCAAAGCCGTGATCGGGGATAGTTCCAGGCTGACCGCCCTCTCCAGGGGAAGGAATCTTTTCGGTTATAATCCCTATCCCGAGGAAGTTATAGAAGGTTTCAACCGGAATGCCATACAGTCAGGGATCAACATCATGAGAATTTTTGATGCCCTGAACGACCTTGAAAATGTCAGGTCTTCAATCAAATACGTCAAAAGCAATGGGGGCATCGCCGACGGGACGGTATGTTATACCGTGGACCCCCATTTCTCGACCCGCGCCAAGGTCATGGCCATCCTTCAGGCTAAACCGCTGACGACCAAAATATTCACCAAGGATTACTTTTTGGGTAAAGCCAGAGAGCTCCAGGGGTTGGGTGCAGATATGGTCACCATAAAAGATATGGCCGGCCTGATACCGCCCGGCAAGACAGGAAGGCTCATCAGCATGATGAAAAAAGAACTGGACATCCCGGTCGATTTTCATACCCATTGTACTCCGGGATACGGTCTGGCATCCTCCCTGATGGCCATTGTGAACGGCGTCGATATTCTCGACACCGCCCTCATGAATTTTGCCGGTGGTTCTGCCGCACCGGCATTCGAACTTATCCAGCTTTTCTGCAATAAGCTGGATATCGATACCCAGGTGAACCTGGAAGCATGCGTTAAAACCAACAAGGTCCTGCTTGAGGTACGTGAGGAACTGGCTGATTTTGATTCCTATAAAATGTATCCCAAGGTGTTCGATGTTACCCAGGATAAGCTTCCCTTTGATATCGATCGCATGCTCGATCTCGCCATCGGGTATGCCAAGGCCGACAAAGAGGATGATCTCCTGGTGGTATGCCATCAGCTGGAAAGCTATTTTAATTTTCCGGAGCCGGACGAAAAGATCAAACAGGCGGAAATACCCGGAGGTATGTACACCAATATGCTGGCCCAGCTCAAACAATTGAAACTGGAACAGCTCCTGCCCCGTGCCATGGAACTCATCCCACAGGTCAGGATGTCGTGTGGTTGCCCGCCGCTGGTAACCCCGACTTCCCAGATCGTCGGTGTCCAGGCAGTGAATTGCGTCATCGATGAAAGCAAGAACCAACCCTTTTATACCACCAAGTCCATTCAGTTTGTCAACCTGGTGAAAGGACTGTATGGTAAAACACCAGTGCCAATTGATGCCGATTTCCGATATAAGATCGCAGGCGTCAGAGAAGAAACACCCTACGATACAAAGTTCTACAAAAAGCAGGAAAATCGCATATTCAGAGAGTACGGTGATGTCCCTCTCGCAGCCGATGAAAAAGAAGAACTGCTCCTGGAATTATTCCCTTCCGTGGCTTCGGATTTCTTACGGAAAAGGGTGGAAAACCGGTACCTGGCAGAAATTTATGCCGTGGAGGAAGAAAAAAGGCTGAAAATCGAGAAGGAAAAAGAGGCTTATGATAAGCTCAGCCCCGAAGAAAAACAAAAACGCCTTATGGAAGGTCTCTATAACTTCGAGTGGATGACCTATCCCGACTATCCCATGGGGCTTTCCTGACGAAGTATCTGCATCCCCTCTGAAGATTTTATGGGATAATCTGGAAGGATTGAAAAATTCTATCGTAACTTTATCCTGTATATAGCTACTCTTAATATGTCAAGAATTCACTTTCACGAGACCATTTTCGGTCCGGTCCATAGCCGGAGGTTGGGAATATCACTGGGAATCAATCTTTTGCCTACAACATATAAATACTGCACCTTCAGTTGTATCTATTGTGAATGCGGATGGACCGAGAAAGGGATTAACGATCTTACCGATTTTATTCCCGCTTCTGTCATTCTTGAACTTCTCGAAAAAAAACTGATCAGTCTTACTGAAGAAGGGATCACTCCCGATTCTTTTACCCTGGCCGGCAACGGCGAACCCACCACCCATCCGGAATTTCCTGCTATCGTCGACGGTTCCGTGCTTTTAAGGGATAAGTATTTTCCCAAAGCCAGGCTGAGTGTGTTGTCTAATGCGTCGATGAACTGGAATCCCGCCGTCTTCGACGCCCTTAAAAAGCTCGACAACAACATTCAGAAGATCGATGCCGGAACGGAGGAAATGTTCCAGCGAATCAACCAGCCTAAAATCCCTATCACTTTAAGGGAAATTGTTGACAACCTGAAGCTTTTCAATGGCAAGGTGACGGTGCAAACCCTGTTCTTACGCGGAGAGTTTCATGGAGTGAGGGTTGATAATACCACTGAAGAAGAAGTAAGTGCCTGGCTGGAGCTGATCAAAGAGGTCAACCCCAAAAGAGTGATGCTGTACTCTATAGAACGGAAGACGCCGACTCCCACCCTCGATAAGGTCAGTAAGAGTGAACTGGCCCGTATTGCTGCCCGGGTCGAGAAGACCGGCATCTGTGCCGAATTTTTTGACTGATGCTACATTATCCCCCAAAAATATTGATTGCCTGGGGTGAGACCTTTAGCGGGAACGAGGAAGTTCATGTGTGGTTGTTGAAGAACGGTTATCCTGAGCTGGCAGCTTTGTCGAATTCCATCAGGGGAAGCGAGGAAGCCTTCCAATGGCTCATGAAACATGGTTATCCTCAGTACGCTGCATTGGATAAGGCCATCGACAGGGATGTCAATGCGTTAAGATGGCTGCAGACACATCAGTTTGAAGTTCTTGCCTTGCTGGCCCAGGCTTGTAACGACAACCATGAAGCCATACAATGGTTTCAGGAGAATAACCTCAGCATATTTTTATACCTGGCAATGAAAATCAAAGGATTCCGCGACAATCAGATCTTTGATTATCACAAGATACATTTTTAGGACGGTCTTTTAACCGCACTTTGATTCTCCGCAGTTCTTGCATACCAGGCATCCTTCCTGGTAGACCAGTTCTTTGCTGCCGCAACTCGGACAAGTGTTGCCTTTGGCTTTGGTGCCGTCGGGGATGTATTTCTTCAATGCCCGGGCCACACCGTTTTTCCAGGTATTGATGCTGTCGCTCTTCAGGTCCAGGGTGTTCACAACATTGACCACAAAGGGAAGCGGCATGCCATGGCGAAGGATGCCGGAGATCAGCTTGGCATAATTCCAGTATTCCTTGTCGAAAGTACGGGAAAGACCTTCCATAGTGATCTTGTATCCTTCTTTGTCTTCAAACTGAAAGTCATAACGGGTGCGTCCTTTTTCCGTTTTATTTTTAATGACATGACCTTTTTCCACCCAGGAGGGGAGGAAGATGCCGTCGGCTTTGCCCGTGAATATCTCATAAGGCCGGCCGTTGAGCAGGCCGATGATGGCGACCCATTTTTCATAGTCGTTCTGGAAACGGATCACCTCGGCTTCAAGCTGAAGGGGCCTCGGTGGTGCTTTGGTCTCGGTGAAGGGGGAGCCCTCTTTGTCCTTCTTTTCATTGGAAACCAGCACCCCACTCCTGGAACCGTCCCGGTAAACGGTCATTCCCTTGCATCCGCTCTCCCAGGCAGTCTGATAGATCGTCCCGATCAGTTCCCTGGTGACTTCTTTTGGTACGTTCACTGTGACACTGATGGAATGGTCTACCCATTTCTGCACGGCTCCCTGCATTTTGACTTTGGCGACCCAGTTCACATCGTTGGCAGTGGCCTTGTAATAGGGTGATTTTTGGATGATCTCTTTCAGGGCCTCATCATCAAGGGTTGCTACCATATCAGGATCATAGTTGTTGATAGTCAGCCATTTGATAAACTGATGATGGAATACATGATACTCTTCCCAGGCATCACCGACCTCGTCCACAAAACTCACCTTGCTGGTCTTGTCGTTGGGATTGACCTTCCTTCTTCTTTTATAATCCACAAGGAATACCGGCTCCAGACCGGAGGTGGTCTGGGTCATCAGGCTCGTGGTGCCGGTGGGAGCGATGGTAAGCAGGGCAATATTTCTTCTTCCGTAAAGGTTCATTTCTTCGGCCAGGCTTGGGTCGACTTCACAGAGCCTTTGTACGAAGGGGTTGTTCTTTTCTCTTTCAAAATCGTAAACCGGGAAAGCGCCTCTTTCTTTCGCCATGGTGATGGAAGAACGGTAGGCTTCCACGGCCAGGGTCTTATGCACTTCAACACTGAAGTCGGTGGCGATATCGGTTCCGTACCGGCAACCCAGGGCTGCCAGCATGTCCCCTTCACCGGTGATGCCGACGCCTGTCCGGCGGCCTTCAAGGGTCTTTTTCCTGATGTTCATCCACATGTTCCTCTCCACCTGCTTGATATCGAGGCCTTCAGGGTCTGCGTCAATTTTCCGGATGATCTTGTCAATCTTCTCCGTCTCGAGATCGATGATATCATCCATGATCCTCATAGCCTTCTGTACATGGTCGATGAACAGTTCCACATTGAAACTGGCCTGGGGTGTAAAAGGCTGTTCGACGTAGCTGTAAAGGTTGATGGCCAAAAGACGGCAGGAGTCATACGGACAAAGGGGAATCTCACCGCAGGGGTTGGTTGAAATGGTTTTGAAGCCCAGGTCGGAGTAACAGTCAGGGACCGATTCCCTGATGATGGTATCCCAGAAAAGGATACCTGGTTCAGCCGACTTCCAGGCATTATGAACGATCTTTTGCCAAAGATCGCGAGCCCTTATTTTCTTTACAAACCAGGGTTGTTCAGCATCGATGGGATACTGCTGAACGAATTCTTCATCATATTTGACGGCCGTCATGAAATCGTCGGTAATCTTAACCGAAACATTGGCCCCAGTCACCTTGCCGGCTTCCATCTTTGCATCTATAAATGACTCGGAATCAGGATGTTTAATGGATATGCTGAGCATCAGTGCGCCTCTTCTCCCATCCTGGGCGACCTCACGGGTCGAGTTGGAGTACCTTTCCATGAAAGGCACGATTCCGGTGGATGTCAGGGCACTGTTTTTCACCGGGCTGCCATAAGGCCGTATATGGGAAAGGTCGTGACCAACGCCCCCTCTTCTTTTCATCAGTTGTACCTGTTCCTGGTCAATTTTCAGGATGGCACCATACGAATCGGAAGGGCCGTCGTTGCCAATGACAAAACAATTCGACAAACTGCCGACCTGTATGTTGTTGCCGATGCCGGCCATGGGAGAACCCTGGGGAACGATATACTTAAAGTCCTTCAGAAGCAGGTACACCTCCTCTTCCGGCAAGGGGTTGGGATATTGCTGTTCCATCCTGGCAATCTCCCTGGCAATTCTACGGTGCATATCATCCGGGGTCCGTTCAAAAATACTGCCCTGGCTGTCTTTAAGAGCGTATTTATTGATCCAGACGTTCGCAGCCAGGGTATCTCCTCCAAAATACTGGGTGGTCCATTCTAATACGTCGTCGAAGGAATACCTGGGCAGGAAGGAGGTGTCGGCCTCGAAATCGGATAGAGGTTTGGGTTCTTCCTTGGCTTCGGGTGTTTGGCTTTCAGGACTCTCAAAAATCTGGGGTCGGGCTCTTTTTTCAAGGACCTCATCATAAAAATCATTTTCTTCGGTTTTTTCTTTTGGTTTGTTGGTGCCTGCAAAAAGATCAACGTTCATGTCTGGGTATAAATATTATTAGCAGCGAATTGAAATAGAATTAAGATAGTATATGGGAAATTAATTTGGTTTTCGAAATTACAACCAAGGCAGGGCTCTATCCAAACCCACTTTTCAACAAATAAGCGCTCGGGTTAATTAAATGGCTGATTTAAAACTGAAAATAGCGGAATAACTCTTTATCGTTCTGATTTTGAGTCGTCTCCATCGCGATTCCCCCAATGTAGCTTGGTTCCGAAGCCCAGGCGGTTATCGGTCATTTTAAGATAATTGAATTCCAGATACCAGAGAGTGGTGTTAAAAAGAGAAGCCATGGGAAACCTTCTGAGATAAATCTTCCTGATTTCGTCATAGTGCTCTCCTTCTGCGGGAAAAACGCTTCCGTCGCCCTGAATTCCCTGTATCTTTCCTATTACCTTTGTTTCCAGTGCGATATTGAATGCTACCCTCGGCTGTTCCATCATTTGCTTTCCATGTAAGGTATCAGGATCAGTAGTGAAGATCAGGGCATTGCCTTCTTCCCAATAGGCATAAAAGCAGGAAGCCGTCCATATCCTGCTCCCGCTCATGGTAGCCAGGGTAAGCAGGTGGTGCTTCCTGATCATCTTAACCATACGGTGATCGGGACCGGATAGTACCATGATTGCATTTATTTTTTCAGGATCATCTGTGCGGCGACCAGCAGCAAAGCCACACCAAAGATCTTCTTCATGGTGGCCGGTGAGATTCCAAGTGCAATCTTGGATCCGAAATAACCTCCTATCAGGAAGGTCAGCGCAATGATCAATGCATAACCAAGGTGCACCTTCCCGGCTTTGTAATAATTCATCACGGCAAGAAGTCCTACCGGCGGTAACATCACCGCCAGGCTGGTGCCCTGGGCGGTTTGTTGGGTAAGTCCCAGGAAAAATACCATGGCAGGGATCATGATCACACCACCTCCCAGGCCTACCATGCCTCCAAAAAAGCCGGCAGCCAATCCGATCACAACGAGAATGAGAATGGTAATAAAGTCCATATTTGTCAATAATTTCATAAAAGAAAGTCTATCAAAAATCCAAACTCAGCGATAAGTAAAACAAAGGTTTCCCCACTTTCAGGTCCTCCACCCCCCAGGCCCAGTCTGCCCTGAGAAAATAACCCAGAAAACGGGTCCTGAGCCCCAGGCCGTAACCGCCTACAACGGGTTCAACCTGGTTGTCAATGGTCACTTTAATCGGTCCCTGTTTCACAACCCTCTGGTAGAGTGAGTTTTGCTTGGAATAAGGTCCCGGTCCGTTCCAGGCAGTTCCCAGGTCACCAAACGCGACAACCTGGAAATTGTTGATGAAATCAGATTTGATGGGTCTGTTGGCAAAATATCTGAAAACGGGCATACGCAGTTCGGTATTCAGGACCGCGAAACTGTTACCGTTCCTTATGTTCTGGGTGAAACCCCTCATATTGGTGGCCAGGGTCTGGTAGGCATAAGGCTGGGTTGTGGAAACAGGCACATCCTGGTTGAACTTGGGGTTCAGCCAGTTGTCAACGCCTCCCATAAAATAAACCAGTTTGTTCCCTCCGAAAGAAGTGCTTCCGGCAACACGGTTCGCCCAGATAAAGGTCCGATGGATCCGCTGATAGTTCCTCAGGTCAAAACCCAACACACACAGGCCTTTCTCCGATACACCCATCTTCTGGTAATACTCACCGAAGACTTTGTAACGGGTGCCGTAATACAGATTCAAACCCAGGTTGCGGGTGGCGTCATACACCAGTTCCCCCTTGATGCCTCCCCAGTTTTGGATCACATCCGGGGTCCGGAGGTTCTGCTCATCGGTAGAAAGGTATACAGCCCTGTCGTTTCTGAATGTGGCTGTGCCTCTCAGGCTCAGTATCTCATTGAACGGCCAGGAAAACAGATACATGGCCTCATGAGAAGTATGCCTGACCACCGAATAGGTGGGCTCTGTCATGGAATTCTCCACTACCTGCCGGTGGAAGGTTATTTCCCTGTCCAGGCGGTTCTTCAGGTTGGTGAAACTCAGCAGGTACTCATTATTCGTCAGGCTGAGCGACAATCTTACCCCTCCCGTAATGCGGAAATTCTCCATGAGATCGGAGACCCCCACCTTCAGAAGGACATTAAACCCGGGGTTGAGAAAAATAGGCTGGTTACCCCCCGTGAAAGGCTGATAGGTGTAATTCAGATAGGTGAAATCTGCCTGACTTACCAATTGGTTAATGGAGTACTCCGTGACATAATTCTGCTGGATGGGGATGCTGAGACCGCTTTTTCCTTTGGAACCAGTTGGTACTGCAATGGGAGGCCGGTTTTGGAGACTGTCGCGGGAGGCTAACTTTTTAAATGCCTGCTTCTCAAATACATAGTTATTGATGTCGATCTTTGAACCTGTACTCGCTGCCACCGTATCAACAGGATAGGAAACCTCATCAGCCCCCACATTCACAAACTTCTTCTTCCTCGACTGGTACTGTTTTTTGATCTGCAATAAGCTGTCGGTCTGCTGCTCATGTTTCTCTTTGTGCAGTTGTACCATGAAAGGAGTCTTGTTCAACGTACTGGATGACAGCTTTTTAGCTGGCGAAAGTTCTCCTGAATATAAGTGGTACCGGTTCCCGAAGAAAAGGATTTCTCCGTACTTTCCTGCCTTGGGCTGTATGTCCTGGTCAACGATGTTTCGTACGTAGTTGGTGACAGGGTAAGTCACCGTGGTGTACCGGTAGTGGGTGGTGGTATCAACAAAGGAGATGGTACTGTCGAACCGGGCGATGTACCTGTTATATACTCCGTTCTCATCGGAAAGATAGCTCATGTAGCCATCTGAATATTCAACAGGGTAACGTTCGTCAGCCAGGGCAGTCTGGGTGACCCTCCTGAGCAGTTTTTTCTTGCCGGCATAATCGTAAACAAAGACATCATGTTTGTCAGGCATCTCTGCATAAAACTCTGGATCTCCGCCGAAGCGCAGCGTGTCGTCCAAACGGTTCGAGGTAAAGATGATCTTTTTCCCCTTGTCGATAAACCGGGGATTCAGATCATCATAAAGATCTTTGGTCAGCTGTTCAAAGGAATTGGAGGATAAATTCAGAACGAACAGGTCGGTCTGTCCTTTGATCACGGCAGAAAGCGCCAGGTTCTTTCCGTCAGGGGAATAAGAAAAGTCAACGATCTTATCGAAAGTGAACAGGAAGCGCCGGTCCATCTTTCCGGAGGAGAGGGTGTAGAAATACAGGTTGATCTTTCCCTTTTCCTCGGTCATGATGGCCAGGAGTTTACCCGTGGGATGCCAGGCCAGCAAGGGATAAGAATAGTCGGTGATGTTGTCGGAACAGTATCCTCTTTTAATGATACGGTCGGTCTTTTTTCTGTTGAGATCGCGGATAAAGACCTTGTATTTTCCCGATTCATTGGTCACGTATGCGACATGGTTCCCTTCGGGATTTACCTTCACCTGCTGGATGACGGTACGGGTGTTGGAACGAACCAATCTGCCTGCATTTTCAGGAAGTGTATCAGCAACGGCCTCCTGATGGTATTGTTCGAGATAATAGTTGATCCACTCCTTTGAAATGGTCCGGAAGGAAGTCCCCAGCACGAACATGAATCCGCTTTCAACATTCTTGCTGATCTTGGCCATGTAAACAATGTTGGAGATTACCGTGGAGCCGTACCGGTCGGCCACGAATTTCCAGATGGAATGACCGGCATAGGCGGCATCTTCTCCGGTTAAATGACTGAATTTCTGATACCTGCCCGATTGGATACCGTCTCTCACCCTGTTGTCAAGGTCGGTGTTCCAGTCCTCGGTGAGATAGGAGATCAATCCCTGCAGATACCAGTCAGGAAGAAATAGTAACGTGGAATTCTTAACCTGCGAAGTGAGGCTGCTGCCATACAGCATCTTATTGAGGATCACGGTGGTGATGCCCTGCCTGATCTGTTTCTTCAGGAATTCGTGATCTCCGTTCTGGTACAGTATCACTTTCTGATCGAGAATATTGGTGATACCCCCTGTATTATAGGACTCTTCCTGGTTCAATATTCCCAGGTTGCTCTGCTTCATATCGCTGAGGGAGTTGAAAAGGATGAACTCAATCTTGTCATCAAGGTTGGTCTCCAGCTTCTTTTCGATGTCTTTGATCTGTTCCTGGGCATACTGGGCCGTGAAAAGCGCCAGCTCCTTTCCATTCAGGTAGAAATAGGTGTCGAAGCGGTCGAACTGGTAATAGGTCCATTGGAAGTTGCCCCATTGTACCCGGTTTTTCCCGAAAGTCATCTGTGATCCGTTATAAAACTGGGCATGCACCCTTCTTCCTGGTCCGGTGACCAGAAGAAAGGCCATCATGGCCATCGTCAGGCGTAACAACGGTAATACTTTACGGCTCAGCATTCTGTTTACGAAGGTAAAACTAATTTCACTAACCGGGAGGTGTGGTACGACTACCTATGATTAACTTTGAAGCCTTGATTTTATTCTGTCGGACCATGATCAATATTCATACCCTTGTTCTGAATCCTTTCCAGGTAAATACCTATATTCTTTCTGATGATAACCGCAAAGCTGTGATCATCGACCCGGCCTGTTATGGGGAATACGAGGAGACCCAGTTGCTCAGGCTCATTCAGGAGCAGGATCTTATCCCTGAAAAGGTGCTGCTCACGCACTGCCATATTGACCACATCCTGGGATATCATTTTCTGTTGCGTACTTTTGGTCTGGAGCCCCTTTGCCATGAGGCAGGTCTGCCCTTTCTGGAACATGCGCCTTATTTTGCCGGGGTTTATGGTTTTAAAGTGGAGCAACCCGTCCTTCCCACCCGTTACCTTCAGGATCAGGAGGAGATCCGCACCGGGAACATAAGACTAAAAGCCCTTTACACGCCGGGGCATGCCGACGGAAGCATGTGCTTCTATTCAGAAGAACAGCAATTTGTCATCACCGGCGACCTGATTTTCTTTGAAAGCGTCGGCAGGACCGACCTGCCCACGGGTGACTTCGCGCTCCTCGAGAAAAGCGTTCAGGAGAAGATCCTGTGCCTCGACGACAAGGTGGTCATTTATCCCGGTCATGGACATGAGACCACCGTCGGGCATGAAAGACATCACAACCCTTTCCTGAATGGATATTAATCCGGCGTTAAAGCCTAATGCCGCCTGATCAGGTACCTGAATGGATTCACCATTCGTTCCAAAAGGCTGATCTCTTCAGTGATGATCTCTGCCGTACCGATCATCTCAGGCTGGTATTCCAGTTTCTTGCCGTAATTAGTGGTAAGGCCCTCAGGAAAGATGACCTCGACGGCATACTTCTGGTCCTGGGGTACGACCGATCGTTGCTTTACCAAAGCAGGGACGGTTCCAAACTCGAGGTAGGGATAGTTGACGAATTTGATGTTCACTCTCTGTCCTGCCTTGACTTTTCCGGCCCCTTCGCCTCCCAGGCTTATTTTCCCGATGATACGGTTCTTACCCGGAGGTACCACCGTCAGCACTTTCTCTCCCTGCTTTACAGCCTGGTACAGGCTCCAGTACTGGTTAAGGCTCACGATGCCGTCCACAGGGCTGACCAGCAGGTACCGCTGTCGCCATGACCGGACCTGGTTCCTGGTCTCCTGAAGGTTCTTTTCGATGTCGCTGAGAAAAGTGTTTTTCTTCTCCTTATACATCACCGACTGGTCGAGGATCTCCTGCTCGAGTACTGAAAGCTGGATGTTGGCCTGGGCCAGGGTTACCTGGGTCCCTTCCAGGGAATATTTTTTCTGCAGGTAGGAACTCTCGGATTTCTCATAGTCGCTCTGGGCAAGTACTTTTTGAGCGTGAAGCAGAGAATCACGGCTGTGTTGCTTCTTCACCAGCCATACATCTTTATCCATTACCTGGGCTTGTGACTTCAATCTTTTGATGAAGGTCTGGGTCAGTTTTTTTTCTCCAAGAAGTGCTTTCACTTTGACCGGAAACTCCTGGAGATAAAGGAACTGCGTATAATCGTTCACTGATTTCCGGAGGTCGTTATAGGAAGCCTGGATGTCTCCGAGAACCCATTCCTGCCTGGATTGCAGGGGCCAGTTTTTGATCAGCCAGGAGGAGTCGGTGCTGTAACTTGCCAGGAATGTTTCAAGGGCTGCGACATCTTCCACGGAAGCAGGGTTCTCGAACTGCAGCAACAATTGGCCGCGGCATACCTGCTGGCTGTCTTTCACATACAACCCGTTGATCTTGGCATCTACTTTTGAAACCAGGGTGGCAGGGGGATTCTCCGAAGTCAGGACCACCGGCGATACAAGAACGTCAGGGTACCGGATGATCCTGCTTCCCAGCACGAAGATCAGCATGAGGGCCAGGAACAGCAGGATGCCCCAGCGGGTGATCCAGGATGGACGCTTCCCGAGAAGTTCCTCCACTTCATATCCCTTTTCCCATATTTCCGGCAGTTCTGGCATAGTATATCAGTTACCCAGTTCCAACTGGTTTTTGATCAGATGATAATAAGCCCCCTGAAGTTTGATCAGGCTGGTATGTGTCCCTTGTTCCACAATTTGTCCGCCCTCCACTACAATGATCTGGTCGGCGTTCTTCACGGTACTCAGGCGGTGGGCGACCACTACGACCGTCTTTCCGTCGAAGATCTCTTCCAGGTTTTTTAAAATCACCCTTTCATTTTCTGCATCAAGGGCGTTGGTGGCCTCATCGAAGAAGAGTATCTCCGGGTTCCGGTACACGACCCTGGCGATTAGTATCCTTTGCTTCTGTCCCTGGCTGAGCCCGCTTCCTTCCTGGCCTATCTTTGTATTGTAACCCAGGGGAAGGTTCTCGACAAACTCCTGTAGATGTGCCATCTTTACGGCATACTGAAGACGTTGTACATCTTTCACTTCCACCCCCGGGGCAATGTTCTCCGCAATGGTGTCTGAAAAAATGTATCCATCTTGCATCACTGCTCCACAGGTATTTCTCCATAAATGAGGATGAATGTTGGGTAACTGGATCTCACCGATTTTTACTTCCCCCTGGCTGGGCGGGAAGAAGCCAAGCATCAGTTTCACCAGCGTCGTCTTGCCACTGCCGCTGCTGCCGACGATAGCGGTGACTTTTCCGGCCGGAATGTGAAGGTCAATGTCTTTAAGTGCGTAGGGGGAATGAGGCCCTTCGTACTGAAAAGACAACTGCCTCATATACAAGTCTTTTCTCTCCGGGAGTATGGTGATCTTTGATTCGGCGTTGGCATCCTCATCCTCTTTCTGGTGGATCTCTCCCAAACGCTCCAGGCTGATACGGGCATCCTGCGCCGAATGCAGAAATCCAACCATCTGGTCGATGGGACCGTTAAGCTGACCGATCAGATATTGGACCGCCACCATCATACCAAGGGTCATCTCACCGGATAAGACCGAGAGCGCTGCCATGAAGGTGATCAATATGTTCTTGCTTTCATTGAAAAACAGTCCGCCCAGCTGCTGGTACTGGCTCAATGCCAGGCTCCTGGCATTAACCCGGAACAGACGGGCCTGGATGTTCTCCCACTTCCAGCGTTTTTGTTTTTCGCAGTTGTTCAGCTTGATCTCCTGCATGCCTGTGATGAGCTGAAACAAATGGTTCTGGTTGTCGGTAAGCTGCTGAAACCTTTGGTAATCGAGCTGTCGCCTTCGTCTCATGAAGAGGGATATCCACAGAAAGTACACAGCGCTGCCCAGGAGGAATACCAGTAAGATCTTCCATTGATAGACCGCCATCACGATGCCAAAGACCAGCAGGTTGATCATCCCGAACAACATGGCCAGGGAAGGCCCTGTAAGGAAGTACTGTATCCGCGAATGATCGTCGATCCGTTGCCGTATGTCGCCGATAAGCCTGCTGTCGAAAAAGCTGATGGGCAGCTTCATCAACTTGACCAGGAAATCCGATATCAATGAGATGTTGATCCGCGTGGTGAGATGCAGCAGGATCCAGTTACGGATGAATTCAACCGCGGTCCGGCTGGCCATGAGCACCAGCTGTGCTATCAGGATCAGGTAGATAAAGGAGATGTCCTGGTACACGATCCCTTTGTCGACGATGGCTTGTGTAAGGAAAGGAAACACCAGCTGGAGGAAGCTGGCCAGCAGCAGTCCTAGGAGAAGCTGTACAATGAGTTGTCGCTGAGGTTTGATATACCTTAATAAGTAGGAGAGCCCCATTTTTCTTCTCGGTTCTTCTTCCTGCTGGTAAAAATCTGCTGTTGGTTCAAGGAGAAGGGCCACGCCCCTGGCCTGGGTGATATCGGCGTTTCCTGTCCAGAACTTTATGAACTCCGCAGTGGAATATTCCATCAGTCCTTGTGCAGGATCGGCAACATACACAAGGTTCTTTTTTGCGGAGACCTTATATACCACAATAAAATGACGGTGCCGCCAGTGAACGATACAGGGAAGGGGAGCTTCCTTCATAAGCTGTTCCAGGGAAAGATGGACTCCCATGGTCCGGAAACCTATCGATTCAGCTGCATCCGAGATTCCGAGCAACGATACCCCTTCCCTGGTGATATAAGACCTTTCACGTAAAGCCTGCAGATTGAAACGCTTCCCATAGTGCCGGGCGATCATCCTTAAACAGGATGGCCCGCAATCAGTAGCATCCATCTGCATAAAAAACGGAAAACCCATGGCAGCCCCGGTTGTGTCCTTATAAACGATATCCCCCGGCTTGCCGGCCGGGTACTTGGATTCGTACGGAAAACTGAGGAAAAGGTTTTATAGCTGCCTGAAGAGCTAACTGAGCAGCCAGTCTTTCAGAGAAATTTTTCCACCTTCCGGGAAAACTACCTGCCAGTCCTTCGGAAAATTAAACAACGAAAACTTCTTGCGGATATAGCCATACACCCTGTACTCTTCTTTCTCAGCCCAATACAGGGGTTGTTCTGTGATCGGAAAGACGGCCAGCTTGCTGCTGGCCTCATTACTTCCATTCCATCCGGTATCTGTTGGGAATCCGGTGGCCTGCCAGGTTTGAGGTGTGGCCATCAGAATGGCTTTATCACAGAGCAACAACCTTTCCCTGATCACATCGAGAGCATTCCGGGTGGTGCCTTCCAGCACCGGGAACTCTAAGTAGTCAATAAAAAGGTTGATTCGAAGCGACTTTAACAAATTGACCATCGAACTGACCCTTTCCTGGTCCTGGGTCTTGAAAAACAAAAAGATCCTTCTTTCGACGGATGTGTTGCCCAGATTTCTTTTCAATTCAGAATTTACCTGGGATGCCGGCTGTAAGGGCTTTAATCCCAATTCCTTCAGGGTAAGGAAAGGCATAATGTTCCTTTAAGCTATAATGGAATTATAGTGACTGAGGTTTCCCTCAGGACGAATAACAAACCCCGTGGGGCACACGGGGCGGGGCAAAACTTATTTGGGGGTGGGAACTCCTGGGGTAGGAACGCTCACAACTGGTCCGTCTCCATTTGGATTTGGTGGATTTCCTTCTCCTCCCTTGATGCGAAGGAGCTGCTGGTTATTCAGTTTTACATTGGAGAATTTTTGAAAGGAAGCAGGAGTCAGGGTTGTTGCTGGCATATGGCTTAATGGTTAGATATTTTTCGTAACTTGATTGAGAAGGTTTCATCTATTAATAACAGAAATGGAAAAATATCCCGGCCGGAGTGCAAATTTTTTTACTTTTAACCCTGAAATTTTTAAATATCTGACATAACAAACTGAAATAATGATAGTTGCATTATGGTGGTATGTTGATGTTTTGGTAAAAATTCTGTTGATCACCCTCCAGGCCACCTCCCCCTTACCCGGAAATACGGATGCCGGCGCCCTGGTCAAGGGACACGAAGCCACTTTTTATTACAAGCAGGGCAAGCACTTTCTGCTGGTCAAGGCGTTCGACAGTGCCTACACGGCTTTCGGCAAGGCTATGATGTATTACGATCTGAGAAACCAGGCTGACTCCGCCTTCCGCTCTGCCATCTACCAAGGTGAAATTGCCATGGTAAAGGGAGAATTAGATCAGGCAGATAGTATTCTTAAAGGGAGTTATAATATTTATAACCGGATGGTGAAGGATAAAAACTCTTTTATTTTCTCGGATTATCAGAAGGCACTTGGAGTCTATTCGTTTTACCATCAGGATTTTAAAAAGACAATTTCATGTTTGAGAAAAGCGATTGAAATTGCAGAATTTTCGAGACCAGCTGTGGATACTTCTCTAGAACCATTATATTATATTTCAGGATCAGCTTACCAGAATTTATCTAATCATGATTCATGTATATACTTTTACGAAAAAGCCATAAAGTGTCTTATTGTTTCGAAAAGTTTCGATAATGCTGAACTTGCGCAGGTTTACTTTAACATAGGTGTATATTATAGGACGAAGGCAGAATCTATTAAAGCACTAAACTACTTTGAGCTTGGAATATCTGCATTATCTGAGTGCAAGAAAATGGATACATTTTTATTAATAAACTCATATAAAATGTTGAGTTATATTAATGAGGAGCTTGTATTATATGACTCTGCGGTTGAGAATATTACAAAGATTGAGAGTTTATTTTCACCAGAGGATAAGACAAACCCTGATCTAATATTCTCAATTGCGCGAAAGAGTAATTTATATTTTAAAATGGGGGATATTGAACGAGCAAAGCTTTATTCATTGAATGTTCTTCATTTGACTGAGCGTGAACCAGAGAAATATGGCCCATATTTGTATTTTACTTACAAAAACCTAGCAATTCTTGAATACAATCAAGATAATTTTAGACTGTCTAAGGACTATTATTTAAGGAGTATAAAAATTGGAGATAAGTTAAAGAGTCAGAATAGCTCCAATTATAATGGTATTGCAAGTTGTTATTTCCTTTTAAATGACACTAATACAGCTGAAAAATATTACAATTTAGCGATAGATATGCGTATTGCTAGTTATGGTCTGAAACATCCATACCTTGCTTATGATTATCTGAGTTACAGTGTATTTCTTTTCAGGATAGGGAGGCAACAGGAAGGGTTCTCGTATGCTTCGAAAGCGCTAAAGATTAACCGCGACAACTTCGGCGACAAGTACCCGGAAACGGCCAAATGTTATACCTGGCTGGGTTCTTTCTACCTGAAGCTGGGAAAGACGGAGCAGGCGCTGGAACATTTTCAGAAAGCCATCATATGCGCCTCCGAAGGTTTCAATAATCACGACCTTGCGGCAAATCCGACGCTCACCGGCAACTATTATGGTCCTGAACTTCTCGATGCCCTCAAATTTAAGGCAGATGCCCTGGATACCTTGTTTCACAAGAGCGGCCAGCCAGTGGCCCTCTTGTTCAATGAGCTGAATACCTATGACCTTGCCCTCAAACTGATCCATAAGCTGAGGACCTCCTTCCCGGAATTCAACAGCAAACTCATGATCTCCGGGAATCAGCGGAAGACCTATCTTGGGGCCATCAATGCTGCCTACCAGATGTATTCCAGGACCAAAGGCCCCGAGTATCTCCTCACTGCTTTTGAATATGCCGAGAAAAGCCGCTCAGCCATCCTCCTGGGCTCCCTCAAGGAGAAACAGGCCATCACCTATGGTGGCGTTCCCGACTCCCTGGTCGAAAAGGAAAAGTCGCTGACCCAAACCATTGAAAGCTACCAGGGTCTGCTGGTCCAGGAACAGCAGCAGCCCAACCCGAAACAGGAAGTGATCAAAGAACTGGAAGGAAAAATCTTCCGCCTTAAAAACAGCCAGAACCTGCTGGTGGAAAGCTTCGAGAAACAGTTCCCCGATTATTTCAAGCTCAAGTACGACGACCAGGTCCTCCAAATCCCCCAGGTCCAGAAAAGGCTGCTCCCTGACCAGTCGCTCCTGGAATATGTTCTTACCGAGAAAAAAATTCTGATCTTCTGTATCACCAAAGACCAGGTACACCTGGTCCCCGTTGACAAAAAACCTGGTTTTGCCGACAGGATCGACCAATTGAATGCCTATCTGAATGAAGTCAACTTCATCAGCCAGAACAGGGAAACCTATGAGGAGTTCCTTCATTCCTCCCATCAGTTGTATCTTGACCTGATCTATCCCTGTTTGAAATGGATTAAAGGGAAACAACTTATCATCGTGCCGGATGAGGAACTGGCTTCCATCCCCTTCGAAGTGTTGCTTACCGCCAGTGCCGACCCGATGATGGAATTCGGGACCTTGCCCTATTTGATCAACGATTTTCCCATCGGGTATGCTTATTCAGCCAATCTCCTGTTTTTCAATCGTCTGCGAACACTTCCTGCCAAGATCAGGCTGGCAGCATTCTCACCCGAATACGACCTTTCTTCAAGGGGCTCCGGAAACACTCCCGTTTTAAAACCCCTGGTTTATGCAAAAGAAGAGGCCGAAGCGGCAGGTCGGTATTTCAGGGGTAAGGTATATCTCGAACAGGAAGCCACCGAGGAAAATTTTAAAAAGGTGGCCGGTCGTTATGACATCCTGCACCTGTCGATGCATGCCATGATGGATAATACCAATCCCATGTATTCCAAGCTGGTGTTCACCAAAGGTGATGACGGTAAAGAAGACGGTTCCCTGAACACCTTTGAGCTGTTCAACCTGCAGCTAAAGGCCAGGATGGCCGTTCTGAGTGCCTGTAATACCGGAGCGGGGGCCATGCAGAAGGGGGAGGGCATCATGAGCCTCGCCCGTGGCTTTTATTATGCCGGATGCCCCGATGTGGTGATGACCTTGTGGCCGGTAGAAGACAAGCTGAGCACCCAGCTGGTGAACGATTTTTATAAGTACCTCAGTGAAGGGAAAAACAAGATCGAAGCGTTGCGACTAGCCAAACTGAACCTGATCCGCAGCTCTGATCCCCTGAGGGCACATCCTTATTTTTGGGCCGGTTATGTCAATATCGGGGATATCAGCCCAATGGTGATGGTAGAAAAGAAAAAGCCCACCTGGATGATGTGGGCTCTTATTGCAGGATTGATTTTAATGGTATCGCTTCCTTTCCTCCTTAAGAAGCTCAGACCGTAGTCATTCAGTCGATCTTACTGATATCCTGAAGGATTTTCACAGCCTGTTCCTGGTAATACCCTTTTTTCTTGGAGAGTCTGTCAAAGGGCAGGACCGCCTCTTCTTTCCTTCCCAGCCACAGGTAGCAGATGCCCAGGTACCATTCTGACTGGTTCAGGTAAAAAACATCCCTGGTATCGATGATCTGTTGCAGCAGATCAGCCGCTTTAAGCCCTTCTTTATCTTCCATATAACACATGGCAAGGAAGAACCTCACCTGATTGTTTTCAGGACTGGAGATCAGCAGGGTCTCAAAACTCCGGGCTGCCGTGAGGTAATCGCTCTTATAATAGGCGTCGAATGCCGCTGTCAGAAGCAGTTCCTGCTCAGGCGTTGCAGAACGATTGCCGTTCAAAGGCTGATAAACCTGGTAATAACGCTCCGCTATGGTCCGGGTGGAAGGTGATTTATTCAGGAACAAGAGCAAGATCCCTCCGATGGTGAGAAAAATGGC
This sequence comes from uncultured Bacteroidales bacterium, assembly GCA_964605655.1. Taxonomy (GTDB): domain Bacteria; phylum Bacteroidota; class Bacteroidia; order Bacteroidales; family CAIXZF01; genus JAKLIX01. The sequence continues at coordinate 1,245 of CAZSDK010000017.1, read as the reverse complement.
GAATGCCGCTGCCATCTTGAAAAAGAGCGGCCTCCTTTCCATCTTTTCATATCGGACGTGGGCATCGTCCACCATCCTTTTGAAATGGGCCAGCTTGTCATCCAGCAGGGCCTTCTCCATATCGCGGTGGAGCCGGTATTCCCTGGCAAGATCTTCATCAGTGACCAAATTGGATTCAAATTCTTTCATTTCGCTCACCGAAAGTCTCCCATCCAGGTAGTCTTCCAGCAGGTCCAATTTATTCATGGGTACGCAATGTATGATTAATAGAGCACTTTGTATTCCGGGTCGTCTTTTACCTTTTTTATTAGTATTTCTTTACACCTTGCTTTACGCTTCACTGCATGCATCTCACTGGGTAACCCCAGGATGTCTGCCACCTCTTTAAAGGGTATCTTCTTCAGATACAGCCTCATAATTTGTTGACATTCTTCATCCAGTTCCGCATAATGCTTTCTGAACAAATGTTCTTTCCTCTGTTGCAATATTTCAATTTCCATCGCTTTCCGGTCATCCTCTGTTTCTTCCTGCTCCCACTGTGAGGCCAGCTCCACGGTATGTTTCTTTTCTCTTAAAAGAACCAGCCAGATGTTCTTGCAGACAGAAAACAGATAGGTGCCAAAAGCACACTCAAGCCTGAAATCCTCTTTTTGAACCTTCAAAAAAACGACGCTCAGTCCTTCTTGAAATATGTCTTTTACATCTTCTTTTAACCCTCCATGTTTTACTATGTAGTTCTCAATTACTTTATAGTACTGCGAGTAAACGTAGTCTACCACCCTCGGGTCAGGATTCCTGAACCCTTCAATGATGTCAGAATCATGGTAAGTTTTAGTCTTCTTCCAAAACATTTATAACAGAATTGGTAAAATATCCGGATTCTCTTACAACTTTTTTTGATTTTTTTTAGAATGGAAAATCTTCATAAGTCTCTATTGGTATATTAACATTGGTTTTCACAGGTTTTGGCCTGGGGGTTTCCGCCACCAGGTGTATATAATTTTCATCCACCACAATGGATTTGGGTTGGGTAGGACAGGCATGTTCGCAGGCTCCGCACCCTATACAAATGGAAGGATCTACCTTGGGAAGGGTCAACTTCCCTTTATACGGGACCATATCGCAGGCCTTCGTCGGACAATGTTCGGAGCAGGCTCCGCAGGCGGTCCCCTTGGTGATAACCACGCATAAATGTTCGATGAATCTTACCCTGCCGATCTGCACCCTCTTCTTTTTTTCGACAGT
>CAZSDK010000016.1:0-104475 GCA_964605655.1 uncultured Bacteroidales bacterium | reverse complement strand
GAGGCTACGCCCAACGTAACAGGGAGAAGCGCAGGCAAGCTACGCTCAGCGGGGGGCGACAATCCGGTAACAATAGATAAGTCGCAGGATGAACCAGACAATCAGTATAATCAAAATGAAGAAGGCGAGTCTTTTCATCAGGCTGTTTTGGATAAACATTTTAGGCTAATATCAAGGCGGTTATTAAATTGATGTCAATTACTGGATTTTAACTTTAAATCCTCAGGAACCATATAAATAATCCGCTCATTCTCGTATTCCCTTTTAGATAATGGGCCTAAGACCAAATCTAATTTCTTGATAACTAACCAATAATACAGGGTGTCACTTCCGTAAGGGTATTCAGGAGAATTATTGTAGATAGAGTTGTCAACTTTTTGGGGCCTTTGCAAGGCAATTATAAAGTTCCTGTCGAAATTCATCTTTTCAATATTGGCCGGTATATCTTTATGATTGGGCTTATGGTTTAAGATATCTTTGGTTTTATTACCTGGCAAACGGAAAAAATATCCATCACCCAGCTCCGTGGCCTGATTACCGGTATTACATGAGGCAGTAATAAAAATAATGAGAAAAAATATACTTAGTACTCGCATTTTATTAAATGTCTATAGTTTTAAAGAGACTTATGTGTTCTTGATATAGCGATTTCATATTCTTTTGTCTTTTGCTCACTTGATTTTTATCGTCTTATTATTTTGGTTGCAGTTTGAAGCGGAAAACCGGGACCAGGTTGGTTGTTTGCTTCATGGGATCTTCCTTGAGGTAAATCGTAACAAAGCAGCCTTCAGTCAAGGGTCGAGTTAGCGAAAAATTCATCATGCCTCGGATGCTCCCAACCGAATTGCTTAAGCTATCCATCCACATTATCCATTTACCCTTTACAAAATTTTGTTCAGTAAAAATGGTTTCCATACCATTTAATCCTAAGACTAAACGATTGGAGGTTGAATCTTGTATCCGATAGGCTGGATAGTCTTTATTATTGAGCAATTCCCAAGGCTTTTCCTCCCAAACGGAATTTATCGGGAAAGAAAAACCGGTTTTGAGGGTATCAAGGTCAATCACTTGATATTCCGATAGAAAAACCTTTTTCGTTTTGGATTCCTGAATATTTAGTGAAACCTGGCTGATTTCGGTTGGCTCTCTGCCGCAGCCTAGCATGAATATGCAAGGGATTAAAAATGTTAGTAGCTTCCAATTATTGTTCTGGCGTAGTCGTACCATTGGACGTTGCTAGTGGTGGTGCAGTGGGAATAATATGAGTCTTATTTGCTTTCATAATGTCCATAAAGCTAATATAAGAAGCCAATGAAAGGAACACTAATTGTTTAATGTATGTATATGTTGAAAGTTAATCGGAACTTTAATTATTATCGTGAGAAAGAGTATGAGACAGTATTTCAATAACTCGCTTCCTTAAGTCTGGGTTTATAAAGTCGTCAATTCTTATAGTTTTAATTACTCTGAGCAGGTAGAAAATATCTTTTGAAGCGAAATAAATCGAAATCGGATGGTCCTCTAAGACCTTAAGCTGATTATCAAAAATTTTATATCTTACGAACTGATTATTTTTAGCATAAAAGGTAATTTGGTAAATATCGCTGTTATTATTATAGATAGAGATGGAAAAGCTATCCTTGTTAAAGCATTCGATATGGGAGTATTTTATCAGATTGTCAAATGAAAAATAATCCGTGAAGGAGTTCAAAGTGTCATTATGATAACAAGCAACCGATCCCAAGTTAAATTTTCTATCCATTTCCATAAAATATCCATTCTTCTTGCCCATTGAATACTCACCATGTTGGGTCAAGTATCTATGATTACAGTCATCATAAAAATATTCATCATCCAAACCGTTTTTTAGACCATTTAAATAGAACCACTGCCTTCTGCCTTGTAAGGTTCTTTTCTTTTTTTTAATGATGGAAAAGTCGGTTAAAAATTCCCCTTCACGCTTCCCATTTTTAAATTGGCCTTTTAAAATCACGCTTTTATAGCGACTCATACTATCTTTTTTCCAAACGTCATAGAGTAAATAATTCCCATCGGGTAAAACTGGTTTAAAATCGAAGTAATACCGGGACTCCCCGTCATAAGTTCGGTAAAAGGACGTATCGCCTAGATATATTTCAATAGTTTTCTGGCAATAAACCTGTGCTGAAAGATTTATCAGAAGTAGAAACAATAGCCACTGGAAACTGGTTTTTAAATTATTCATTCAACTAAGCCATTAAGGGCATTACAGAGCGATTTAAATACCTGACTGCCTGTTTTGCCCGTCTTATCTAGCATTATTTGTCCTTGAACGGGGTTTTTGCTTTGATCGTATCCCTCGTTTAAAAAGAAGGCCCATCCCTTACCTTTCGCATCTGGACTAACTGTATTTGGCCCTTCACCATTCGACTTGGGATCATACAAGGATTTGGCAGTATTTTCCGTCAAGCCACCCTGTTTGATAATGCCCATTAGTTTGTCGAACTGGGAGTTGTTGACATTACTTCCACCACCCTCATAATAAGTTCCCCCTCCTTGGTCAAAATTATAGGCATAGTCACCCTGTGTCTGGGTTGTGGTTGTTTGGACTTCATAAACTTTATTTGAATTAAGTCCGGAGTATAATGCCCAGGCATCGTTAATTTCAGAGTTTGACATATCAAGCTTCATTTCAGTGACTCTCGCTCTTAAAGCGCTAATGCTTCCGAAATTGGCTCCGGTGAAATAGTTTCCATTCCTGTCATTAATTCTTATATCCAATAAGTCCCCATATTGCTGTTTGCTTTGTGTCATTATTTGCTTTGCCCCGGCATTAAGGGGTAGGATATACCGGCCATCCGGGTCAATCGCATTCATCGGGTTATTACCCACGTAGTTGTAGGGTGATAGGCTGGGATACTTGTCGGCCTTTGGATCAACCGATATCCAGGTAAACTGTTCGTTAGCCGGCAAATCAAAGCACTTGAGGATAGAATCATAATCTCCCAGGAGACAGGCCACATGATTTCCCCCATCAAAGTAAATTGCCCTAATATCAGAGCAGGGATCAGTGTTCTTAATGTAGAGAAAGTCTTTGGCCCTTTCCTCATATTTAACGGTTGTGTTATGCCCGAATACGGCGTAGGGATCACTACTTTGAGAACGGCCTACCAAAGTAAGCAATGATAAGGCAGTTAATAACAGGATGTTTTTCATAGGGATTAATCTAAATAAAAGTAAATCAATTACTTGTATATCCTCTTTTAATTTTTTCAGCTTCAATAGTTCTAACCCATTCCTCATACAGTTCCTTTGGCATATCCTTATAGCCCAACTGATTAATCTTATCTACCGTCTGCCGATAGGCTAAATAGGTGGCTTTCATCTTTTCCTTATCCCGATTAGCTTTAGAAACCTCTCTTACCCCCACAAAATGGTAGTAATCGGCTTTATTCATTAGGAGTTCGAGGCTCTTAGGGGCATACTTTAGACCGGTATTAGTGATTTTCAGCATAAAGTCATCGTAGCCAAACTTTCTCTTATAACCGCAGCCCAAGTCAAAGAGGCACATGGCAATGCTTTCCTTTTCCGAGAGGGGCTGCATATAGACCCCGTTTTTTATTTCATCCACGGTGACAGCCAGTTCCTTGATGATCCATTGGTCTCTGGGAAAACCACCATTAGTCAGCTCCACATTAACCCATTGCCCTTTTTCATCAAGATGCTTGATATAAACATGGCTGGGAGCCATTGCTAAGTAGGCTGTGCCTCCGATTTCTTCACAAAGAATCTTATAATAATAAGGCAGGGAGTGGCAGTTTCCCTTCCGAGTTTTCATGAGTTTGGTGACAAACATCTTGGACCAGTCCTTATCCCCGGAGAAGTCATCAAAGTCATAGGTGCAGGGCTGATAGTTGTTGACCGGAACCGTGTCGATCATATAGGAAAAGACCGCCCAGTTTTTGCATGTCTTATAATTTTCCAGTCCCCTAGAGCGAATCATCGCTTTAAGCTTTATCCCAGTGGTTTTAAGGTCGGCACAAAAACTCTGGTAATCAAGACTGCCATTTAAATAGGCGGACTCGGTGACAAAGACGGCTCGCTTGAAATCAAGCGGAGTCTTGCCCTCCAGCATGGACTTAAGTTCAGCGTATGCCTTGGGATAATCAATTTTTTGCGTTGATTGAGCCATCCCACCGAAGGTGAGACTGAGATAGACGAGAAAAGCGCATAGAAAGTTCTTCATGCACCTGGATTGTTGATCACTAACAAAAATATGTAAAAAGATTCGAAGTTTTAAGCAAGTTGTTCTAATTTAGAATCGCTCTAAGTAATATACTGTAATTTCCTTTATGTTATGACTCTTTTAAATCCTGATTTAGAAAAGCTTCAAATCTTTTTACCTTTTTGCCCCTAGGTCCTGATTTATAGTTTTCCCAAGTAGCAATAGTTGAAGGATCGATTCCGGTCAGTTGACCCAGGGCTTTCTGAGTGAGTCCATTACGAAAACGGTAGTGCTTTAACTTGTCTCCCCAGGTCTTAATCTCAAATTCAAAGGGGTTATAGCCCAGGAACTCTATGATCTTTCCGTAGAACTGGACCATTGGTTCAGTCCGCTTATTCTCCCAATAGGTAATCGTGTCGGTCGAGACCCCAATAATCTTGGCTAGCTGGGCCTGGCTTATTTTGAGGTCATATCGTCTCTTAAGTATATGATCACCAATGTCTTTAAGCTCGTCTGGATACTTGGGCGGCAGGGGTAAGGAGTCATCAATCAATAAATCACAGTTTCCCAACGCAGGGATGCCCCTGTGGCTTTTATAACCACCCTGAGAAGGACTGCAGCTGTGGGCCGGGGGTGGTACAGAAATATCTGAGCAGGATCAGCGGGCCTCTGCTCGACAGGATAGACATACAGGTGGAGGTGGTGCCGGTACCTTTCAGGGAGCTGGCGGTGGCCGGGCCATCGGAGAGTTCACAGACCATCAGGGAGCGGGTGGTGGCAGCCAGGAAGATACAGGAGGAGCGTTATCAAGGGAAAGAGGGTGTTTATTCCAATGCCCAGATCCCGGCCAAGGAGATCCGTACGGTATGCCGGCTGAACAACGAAGGCCAGGCTTTGCTGAAGAATGCGATGGAGAGGCTGTCTCTTTCAGCCCGCGCATATGACCGGATACTCAAGGTTTCCCGTACCATTGCTGACCTGGAAGCTGCAACAGACATCAAAGTGGAGCACCTGGCCGAGGCCATCCACTACCGGAGCCTGGACAAGGGGACGTGGGGGACTTTCTAAGTCCACTAATTTCACAAATTAGCACGAAATAATTTGTGAATATTAGTGTAATTCGAGGAGAGAGAATAACATGGAAATATACCTTAAAGATGAGTGTTATAAAATTATAGGTGCCTGTTTTGAGGTTCACAAGAACCTTGGTTCAGACTTCCTGGAGGCAGTGTATGCAGAGACATTAACGATAGAACTGAGACAGAGACAAATTCCCTGCGAGCGTGAGAAAACGTTACACATCTTTTACAAAGAAACTCTCCTTGACAAGAAATATATAGCTGATTTCATATGCTATGGAACAATCATTCTTGAACTGAAAGCACTCTCAGAGCTCAACACAAGTCATGAGGCACAGGTATTAAACTACCTGAAGGCGACCGGGCTCAAATTGGGCTTGCTTGTCAATTTTGGTGAATCCAGCCTGAAATCAAAACGCCTGGTCAAATAAAAATTCGAGAAAATTTGTGCAATTCGTGGATACTTTTACTGGATTCCGGGATTGCCAAAGAAGCAACTACAGAGAAGAGAATTAAAGGACAACAAGCCTTTGATGTACTGGTCGAGAAGTTTGGACTTTTAGACCCATCAAAATATGCACGAATTTTGGCAAATGGTGAATGCTTTTGAAGAAGTTTACATGAAAGCCGTATGCGGAAAAACCGCACGTACGGTTTGACGAGGGGGATAAATATAATGGCAATCGCGCCGTACCGAGCCTGCATAGAAATCAGGAAGTCTCATACAACTTGTTTGCTTATTATATTTATCTCTACTCTACCGGACTGCAATAACTTCGGCAAGATGCCGGAAAACTGCAAGGACGTAGCCTGGAGGCTACGCCCAACGTAACAGGGAGAAGCGCAGGCAAGTTACGCTCAGCAGGGGAATTAAAGAATTTAATCTGATGAGGACTTGCTTTAGGTTTAATATATTTTGTATATTTGTATCTTCAATAATTTAAATCTGATTATTTTACCTAACCCCATCTTAGACCTGAGAAGTTCCATTACTTTAATGGATATGAGATTTTTTGAAGATGTATTCTCTTGTCTGAAATTAATTTAAAACAAATGAGGAATTTTTACTACGGCTTAATTTCTCTTTTCCTGTATTGGGGAACTCTTATCGCACAACCCAATCAATGGATACAGTATAGTAAGGGTGAGCACCTCTGGTCAGTTAAGGGAAACAACACTACAATTTGGATAGGATCTCAGTTAGGCTTGACAAGCATTGATAAAAGCAGTGGTGCTTTGACATTTTTTAATAAATCTAACTCAGAATTACCGGATAATTTTATTATGGAAATAGCGACTACCTCAGGTAATGAGGCATGGATGGGAACGTATAGAGGTGGATTAGTTAAATTTGATGGAGTAAACTGGACAATTTACAACACTTATAATTCCGAGATCCCTTCCAATGAAATCAGTCATATAGTTATAGATGGAAATGGGATTAAATGGTTAAGCTCATCCTCTCAAGGATTAATAAGATTTGACGACACCGATTTTACAACCTACACAACCACCAACTCAGCCTTACCTGATAATTATATTCAATGTCTTGTGAGCGATCCTAATGGATCCCTTTGGATAGGCACAGGACAGGGTGGCTTAGTAAATTTGAACGGTTCGTCCTGGACTGTTTACAATACTTCAAATTCTGGCTTACCTGGTAATTCCGTTTATTCGATGACCATTGATGCAACTGGTGCTAAATGGGTTGCATCATCTGGAGGATTGGTGAAATTTGATGGGATTAACTGGATAAACTACGATCTGCTTTACCCGGATTTCCACTCTTGGATGATTAATTCTCTCTGTTCAGATTTGAGTGGAAATGTATGGTTGGGTGTGAATGGAGATGGATTGATTAAATTTGACAGTGCAGGCTATACTACCTACACTCCTTCCAATTCTGGCTTGCCGGATATTTCTGTTACAACTGTTTATACTGATTCTGCAGGTATGCTTTGGATCGGGTCTTATAATGGTCTTGCTAAATTTGACGGTCTAAATTGGAGTTCAATTGACATCTCCGGTCCTGGTCTGCCGGATAACTTTATCAACAGTATTACAAAGGATTCAGGCAATACCCTTTGGATAGGCACCTGGGGAGGCTTAACTGAATTTGACGGGGTGAATTGGACCACCTATAATACCTCGAATTCACCTTTACCTAATAATGTCGTTTGGGCACTGGCTACGGATGCAAATGGTAATAAGTGGATTGGTACAGGAGGATTCTGCAATTGTGGGAATGGCCTGGCCAGATTTGACGGAAACAATTGGACAATTTATGACACATCAAATTCCGATTTGCTGGGGAATAATATATCGTGTCTGGCCTTTGATGTTAATGGTGATTTATACGTTGGAACCGCTTATAATGGCCTCTCGGTATTTAATGGCTCAAGCTGGACTAATTATACTTCAGCAAATTCAGGACTTCCATTCAATCAGATCCTAAGTTTATTTATTGATGAGAATGGTGTAAAATGGATAGGTGCCAGTGGAGGCCTTACGCGCTTCGATGGTGCGACCTGGGTAAGTTACAATACCTCAAATTCTGGTATACCGGACAATATGGTGTTATCTATTGTTAAGGACACCACTGGATCCATCTGGGTTGCTACCGATATGCACGGGATTACGAGGTTTGATGGAGTGAATTGGATAACATTTAATACTTTGAACTCCGAACTTCCTGATGATATGACCAATTGCCTGACCCTCGATTCCAATGGTGTTTTGTGGATTGGTACCTGGATGGGTCTGGCAAAGTTTGATGGAGCTGACTGGACTGTTTATTCTGATACCAATTCAGGATTAACATACAACTTTGTGAACACAGTATTTGTTGATGAGCACGATACAAAATGGATAGGAACAAGTAATGGACTGGTCGCATACAATGAAACATTAGGTGGTAAGATACAAGGTACTCTGAAGTATAACAATCTTCCAAATTCCGCGATAATTAATTCGACGATTATATTAAAGCATAATGGTATAACAGTAAGTCAAATGCAAACGGATTCCCTAGGTTTTTTTTATTTTGATGGACTGAATTCTGGAAGCTATTCGATAGAGTGCAACATAGACAAGCCTTGGGGTGGTGGAAATTCAGTAGATGCCTTGTGGATTTTGAAACACTTTACCGGAATGACGACCTTAACCGGATTAAATCTGAAATCAGCTGATACCGATGGATCCGGTACCGTCAATGCCGTGGATGCTCTTAATGTCGTAAAACGCTTTGTAGGGATGATTACCCAGTTTGGTGTACCGGATTGGACTACAGAACCCAATGTCATAAATGTTTCATCACCTTCGGTCACCGTAGTAAACATAAAGTCAATCTGTACAGGCGATGTAGATGGATCCTACCAACCTTGATTTTAGTTGTATTAAAATCAATTTGTCATTATAAGCTGCTGATTGCGTTGACTTTATAAGGTTCCAACCTGGAGTATTAGTCACTGCTGATGTTATGGCACCTAGAATATTCATTCGAGAAAGACTTTTCCTCAATGTGAGGACCCACTGGCAGACCTTCAGTTCCTACAAGGACGTAGCCTGGAGGCTATGCCCAACATGGGGAAAGCGAGATGACACGGAAACAGGAAGCTATTGTACGTTCAGTGGTTAAGTCATTGAAGAACAAGAAGAAGGAATGACGGCGATTCGAATATATTTTTTATTAAGGCTATAAATTGATGACTTTTATGGTGGAGGAATGTAATTCCCGTTCACATCACCCATACAAAGACAACGAATCTCTAAAACTTGCATACCGGTGCTTGTAACAGTGACTTGTGGTTCCTCAAATATCCAATCTCCGGCAGTAAATGTATTAACTAAACCAACAAACCTTTTCTGTATCAATAAGGCATCCACAGAATTAAGGTACTGGCTTGCGTTAACATCTCCAGAATGAAGAAATAAACCGGTCAAGTTGCTGAGACCCACGAAATGTCTCATAACTTGCAATGCATCAACACTATTTACTCCTCCCCATGGTTTAGTTGAATGCGAATACAATTTATATGTTCCGGGTTCCAGCCCACAAAATTGAAAATTTCCATCCTGATCAGTTATAACGGAATCAATTATTGTACCATCTAAAGTTTTCAGGATAACAAAACAGGAATCCAACCGTGTGAGGCTATTGTTATTATAAACGAGTATCCCAGCTATCTGAGGTCCACCTAATCCTAATGTATCACATACAGAACATGCCATAGGACCCAAACGAAAGTTTGGAAAATTAGGAAGTGACATTGAGTTGAAAGTATTTAACTGAATGGCATGTTGCTGGACGTCACATTCTATGCCAGGTAGGTCAGGATGGTTGATTACATGAAGATATCTCACGCCGTTCGTTGCACTAATATAAATCTTTCCGTCCGGGGCAAGTTGTTCAAGGTAAAAATGTGTACTTCCCAAAGGGAATAATGGGTCAATAAACCCATCGTAAACAGCCACTGTTTGTTTTGATGCAGAAATATCTTCCGCTTGCAAGTCGTACTGATCGATTCTAAATTCTGCAGAAACATACATATATCTGGAATTTGGAGATATAGCAACGCCTGCTGTCCAAGCACTGTCAATGTACCATAGATCTTTATAATTACTTAAGGTCCCTGTACAGCGATTAAAATCGAAGACTTCTAACCTGTAAGGTAATCCAATATCTGTAGCAGCATATCTTACATACCTTTGACCATCAGGCGAGAAACAAGCTTGACCTAATTCCATCATAAAAGAGGATGTTCCAATACTTTGAATTTCTTTAAGAATAATTCCGTCAGGACATATTAGGTAAATGTAATAATTATTATGCAAAAATTCAGGTATTAATATCCACCAGTCTCTTCCATTTGCATGTCTTGTGGCAGTGATACATCCGGGATCCAATGAATCATTCAGAATCGATACATTTTTTAACGTTACGTCTCCAAGCCCACTATTCAAGCTCATATCAACTATGGTGTAATATAACCCATTACATATATCAAAATAATTATTATCCCAAATAAGCTTTTCATGAATGATATAATAAATATTTGTTGTGCCCGGTTTAGGGAGTATTAACGCTCCTTGAGCTAAACGGTATCCATATCCGTCATAATAGTCAAATAAATCACCAGGATTTAAAGAATCACCGTTGGGCATGATCTGGTGATTTGCATCTGCAACATACATTCCGTTTGTATAAAAGAGAAGATTTCCATCTTGTCCACAAATGGATCCATTTGTTAAATCAAGGTTTACCTGTTGAGAAGTATATGTTATAGTTGGTGGTGTATTATTAAAATTAATTTCTGTCCCACCCCAATAGGGTGGAGAGTTCTCATATCCAAACATCCAACGATAATCTCTCTTTTTGTCTAAAGCAACTTGTGCTTGTGACCACCAGACAATTAATGCTTGAAACACAAATATTAATAGAAACCGAATCATTTTATAATAACCAATTCACTAGCGTTGCGTTAACTTTTAAAAAAGTTCTTTGAAAAGCTTGATAATTCTACGTTACAGACGATTGTGTGACGGCGACGATTTGAAATCGGTTTGGATTTACTTTGGGTCAAAATTAACAGATGAATCAAGGGAAGATGGTATTCGCTCAACTGATGGACTTTGCATCGCAGGATGTGTTTAAATGGTGCGTCAAACGGTACGATGGAAACTATAGAGCCAAGGAATTTACCTGTTGGCGCCAGTTTCTATGTATGTCATTTGGCCAATTGACTCATCGTGAAAGCATTAGTGATGCCATTTTGTATTTGAAGCTGCATGCTGATAAGCTTTATCATCTTGGCATTGGAAAAGTTGTCAATAAATCCACAGTAACCAGAGCAAATGAAAATAGGGACTGGAGAATCTATCAGGGCTTCGCCTTGAAGCTGATCGAGAATGCAAAGAGTCTCTATAAGTTTGACAATCAATTGGAAGTAAATCTGAAAGGGCGGGTGTTTGCAATTGATGCGACCGTCATCGATTTATGTCTGACTGTATTCTGGTGGGCCTCTTTTAGATCAACAAAGGCAGCTGTTAAAATGCATACCATGTTGGACCTAAAGACTTCTATACCAGAGTTTATTTTGGTAACAGAAGGTAATGTTCATGATGTAATTGCGCTGGATTCGTTTGAAATAGAAAAGGGAAGTTATTATGTGATGGACAAAGCCTATGTTGATTATAAGAGACTTTTTCGGATCCATGACGAAAAGGCTTACTTTGTAGAAAGAGCTAAGGCCAACCTTGACGCTAATGTTGTGGTTTCAAGAGAAGTGGCTGAAGCTACGGGTGTTCTTTCTGATCAAACAATAGTATTAGCAGGGCAAAATAGCTCAAAGCGTTATCCTGGGAAACTTAGACTAATTCAGTACTATGATGAAGAAACAGATAAAATTTTCTTCTTCCTTACCAATAACATTAAAATCAGTGCATTGACCGTAGCCAAGCTATATAAGCATAGGTGGTACATCGAACTGTTTTTCAAATGGATCAAACAGCACCTGAAAATCAAATCATTTTGGGGTCAAAGTGAAAACGCAGTTAAGACACAGATTTGGATTGCGATTGCAACCTATGTTATCGTGGCAATTGCAAAAAAGCGACTTAATTTGCCTCACTCACTATACGAAATTCTGCAACTGGTAAGCATTTCAGCATTCGATAGAACACCTCTAAGGCAAACCTTTACGAACGAGAATTATCAAGATGTCAAAGAACAATTTTATAATCAATTGAGAATGTTTTAACTAAGACGCAACGCTAGTGTCATGACAAATATAATGTATAATGACATCAAAAGTCAATCAATATATTGAGGAAATATTTATATAGTAATTAAGGAAGGTGCACACGTCTCTGTATCATGCATTTGATACTATTCAGCGAAATTAAAGACTTAGATTAGTCTGTTATTATGACACTACAACAGCCATCCTTCGACTCCGCTCAGGATGACTGTTCTTATGTGTTGCCTTAGCGAAAATCAGAGGATATCACAGCTTCTGTAATATCCTCTAAAAGGTGAAATGCTTGGTTCTCTGCGATGAATAGCAATCATACACTATGAGTTTCATCATGGCGACATGACAGGGCCTTTGGCGGAGGCTCCTTGAATGGTAATGGGAGATTCAGGTGTGTTACTTCCTCGAACCTGCAGGGTCCTGCTCAAAATAGGTCATGTCGCCCAGTAACAGCCATTTGTTCCCTTCCTTCACCCAAAACTCTACCTGCTTCCCGCTCAGGTTGACGGTTGATTTGTTGTCGGGGAGAAGATAACTCATCGACAAGTTGAAGTAATAATCGATCACTGCTCCATTGTCGGTGACGGTGATCCTGGCGGGGTTCATGGAAATACTGTTGAACTTGGTTTTTTCTTTCCTTGCCCTGAACATATTAAGCGCCTGTTCTTTAGTCATGGGAAGGGGATCATCGCTGCTCCATGCCTGGTATTTCTCGTGGAGGTTGCTCCCAAAGCCGTCCACATCACCGGCTTTCAGTTTGGCCCAGGCATTCTCCGACATTTGCCACACTTCCTTCTGGGCTTTGCTCCACTCCTGGGAGAACAGGTCTGATGAAAGGGAAAAGGTGAACAGGATCACTAATATTGGGGTTAGAAAGGTTCTCATTGGGCTATGTTTTTAGGGTGAAGATAAGCAGGAGATCACTTGTAGTTCTTTAAAACACCGATCGCCTCGAGGGCAGCTGCATTGGCAGGATCAAGGGCAAGAATCTTTTCGTAGTACCCTTTTGACTGGGGGTAGTCCTTCATCTTGAGAAAATAGTAACCCAGGTACTGGTAGGCGGTGATAAGCTCCTTGTTGTATTTCACTGGATCAGAGAGGGTCTTTTCAATGAGGGCTTCGTAATAGGGTTTAGCTCTTCCGTCTTTGGTCTCGGGGTCAAGGCTGGCGTTAGCGGAAGCCCTCCAGAAGTAAGCAGGGACATAATCCGGCTTCATCTCGTTGACCCTGGCGAACATAGTGTCTGCCTTTTCATACTGGGCAAGGTTCAGATAGGTCTTACCCAAATTGTAATAATCGTAATAGCCCGGTGTCTCCTTCATACGGACCAGTTTGTTGAAGGTCTGAAGGGCGGATGAATAGTCTTTCACTTTATTATAGGAAGTGCCCAGTTCTGACAGGATGTCGAGGTTGGTGGTATCGAGGTCCCAGGCTTTCAGCAATTGCGGAATGGCCAGACTGTCCATTTTGTTCTTGGTCAGCAGCCGTCCGTAATAGATGTAGTCGCTTATCATGATTTTTTCAGGTCTGGTCTTGCTGAAGAACTTTTTCATATAGGTCAGTCCTTTGTCGTACTGGCCGCTTTCATAATAGGAGTATGCGAGGGCACGGTTGAGGTCGTTGCGGGAGCTGTCGGCCTTCATGATGTCGAGGATCACGGGAATGGCCTCTTTGTATTGTTTGCTGTTGATCAGAGAGTTGGCATAGCTGATCCGGGCGGAGATATTGTTGTACGACAACTCCAGGAACTTCTTATAGTATTCGGAGGCATTTTCATGTTGCCCGACCCTGGCATACATTTCACCCAGTTCTTTGTAAACGGGAGCGAAGGTGGAATCGATCTCCAGGGCAGCACGAAACTCGTTGAGGGCATTGGACCACATTTTTGCCCTGGTCCACAGATTCCCTATCCTCATGATGGGTTTGGCCGATTTGGGATTGATGTTTGCCGCCTGCTTATAACACAGGATGGCACCACTGCCGTCGTTGACGATCATGTAGGCATCGCCCATGAAGATGGAGGTCTCCATGTTCTGGGGATCGAGCTTTCTGGCCAGCCTGAGAACAGGAAGGATATGCGTGGTATCACGGTAGCGGGAGGTGAGCATGGCACCACCGATCTCCGACAGGGCCAGACCATGTTCTTTGGGTGTCAGGTAAGGTTTCGGATCTTTTTTCTGAGGAAGGAGGGCATAGGCTTCTTTCAGGTATTTGTTGGCTGTGGCCGTATCTTTCTTGATGAAATGCATCTTAGCAAGGCCAATGTAGTTCAAAGGGTTACGTGGATCACCCTTAATGCCGGCCTGGAAGAGCCTGTTGGCGGAATCCGACACGTCTTTAAGCACGACATTGCCTGTGTCAGCCAGGTAAGAACGTAAGAAATTATCGCCCGCATAATAATGAAGGCCGGCATTGTTGGGGAACTGTCTGATCAGGTCGTTAAACCGGACACGGGCAGATTCAAATTGTTCGCTTTCTGTCAGACGGACAGCTTCCTGGATGTTCTGAGCGTGGGCAGAAGGTCTCTGGTTGAAGAGGATGAGGATCAACATACCAACCAAAGCGTTGAATGTTCTCATTTTCATAATTCTGGTAGTTAAGTATCTGAACGCAAAAAGGAGAACAAAGGTATGAAATTAACAAGCTTTTTAATGATGAAATGAAAATCAGCCAGCACAGAGATGCTGACTATTTCTTTTTAATTTTGACTGAAATATCGGCAACCATGAAATCGAGCGATCCTCTTTTTAAAGAAACACAGTATTTCAGGCAGTGGTGGTTATGGATCAGCATTTTGCCGGTCACTTTGTTTTCCATGGTTTCCGTATGGGTGTTCAGGGATCCCAAGGATCCGCTGTGGTTATTGATCCTGATCAATTTGATCCTGTTGGCCCTGCTGGCATTGTTTTTCTGGGTCCGGCTGAAAACGGAGATCACTGATGAAAGCCTGACGATCACGTATTTTCCGCTGTTGCGAAGGCAGAAGACAGTTGCCTGGAAGGATGTTGATAAAGCTATGGTCATCAAGTATCATCCCATCAGGGATTATGGCGGGTGGGGAGTGAAATACGGACCCAAAGGAAAGGTGTACAACGTCTCTGGGAACATGGGACTGATGCTTGAGTTGAAGAACGGGAAAAAGATGATGCTGGGTACCCGCAGGCCGGAAGATCTGGCAGCCGTGATCAGGAGAGTGTGGGAACGTAATGATGCCCGCACCCCGGCTTACACCTCCTGATCCTCTTTACCGGTAAATAACCGTTGTTTACCGAAATGTCCTTTCCGGGGGGCTAATGCAGGTTTAATTTTGCCCCATCAACACAATGGCCTCGTCCATTTAAAATTATAAATACTATGGAAATCCAGGAGGACCCGCGTCCAAAAAGACAATTTAAACTCAAATCAGGTGTATTCGGCCTCATCATTCTGGCCTTTGGCGTCATCCTTCTTTTAAGGAACATGAAGCTGATGCCGGAAGAGGTGTTCCATGTTTTCTTCTCATGGGAAATGTTGCTGATTGCCATTGGTGTCATCAACCTTTTCGACAGGAACAAGGGCTTAGGAGTGATCCTGATCGCCGTGGGAGGAGCATTTTTGCTGCCTCATATTTTCGATATTCAGTTTTCCTTTTCAAAACTCTTCTGGCCTGCGATCATCATCCTGGCCGGCCTGGTGCTGATGTTCGGTAACTTCACTCATTGCAGGCGAAGGAGGCTGAACCAGATGCAGTCGTCAGACGACTTTTTCGAAGATGTGGCCGTGTTTGGAGGCGTAGAAAAATTCATCTCCACGCCTCATTTTAAAGGAGGCAGGGTGGTGGCCGTATTCGGAGGGGTCAAACTCAATATGTTACAGGCCCAGTTTCTTTCTGAATCTGCTGAGATAGAAATTGTGTGCTTATTCGGAGGGGTGACCCTGATCGTTCCCCCCGAATGGAATGTGAAAATGGAGGTAGTGCATGTTTTCGGAGGCGTTTCCGACAAGCGCAACCTTGCTCCGGTCGATCATACTAAAACTCTGATCATCAGGGGTGTAACCATTTTTGGAGGAGGAGAAGTTAAAAGCTTTTAAGCTCAGTATTAATTATGATCAGGGGTTTTCGTTACCAGGTTATTCTCATTTACCTGCTGCTTTGGACCACCATCGCGGCAGGTCATTTTCTATTGTTGAGTAACCTTTATGACCTGGCCATGATGCAGGCACTTTCCGACAGCCTGATCTTTAACACGATCTTTTGCATGATGGGCGTTGGCCTGTGGTTCATCGTGGAATATACGGTCAACGATGCCCGCTCGGGATGGGAGGAGCTGATCCGCCAGGTGACGATGGGCGCGGCTTTCCTGTTGGTATGGACTGGTGTATCCGATTATCTTTTGAATACCCTGTATGAGGATGACAATGTTTATCTTTCTTTCCTGAACGCGACGCTCAGTATTCGCATCGTTACCGGGATCATGTACTATTGTGTCATGATCACGCTTTTCTACCTCCTGATCAAGAACCGACAACTCAAGGAGAAAAAGGAGTACGAAGAACAGCTCACCGGACAGCTCAGGGAAGCTGAATTGAATATGCTTCGATCACAGATCAGGCCACACTTTCTGTTTAACAGCCTGAACTCCATCAGTGCCCTCACGCTTACCGACCCTGCCCGCGCCCATGAGATGATCATCAAGCTATCTGATTTCATGAGGTATTCACTTACCTACCAGGGAGAGACCATGAGCACCCTGGAGAAAGAATTGTATCATATCCGTCTTTTCCTCGACATTGAGAAGATCCGCTTTGGTGAAAAGTTAAAGGTGGAGTACGATATCTGTGAAGAATGCAAAGCCTGGCCTGTTCCTGCCATGATCCTTCAACCCATCATTGAAAACGCCGTAAAGCACGGGTTATATGAGGCCACTGCTCCGGCAGGTCTCCTGGTCCATGCCGGTAAAGAAGAAAGCGGGATGATGACGGTCCGGATCGTGAATGCTTTTGATCCCGATGTCGTACAGAGAAAAGGGACCGGCATGGGACTGCTGAATGTGAGGAAAAGACTGGCCACCGTTTATAAACAGCACAACCTGATGAACACCGTCAAAGACCATGAACAGTTCACCGTTTTGATCAATTTTCCGTATCATGGATAAAATGAAGATACTTATAGTGGATGATGAGCCCCTGGCTCGGCAGATCATCGTTAAATACCTTGAAGACCAGCCTGATGTGGAAGTTGTCGGTGAATGCGAGAACGGATTCGAGGCTATCAAGGCCATTTCTGATCTGAAGCCCGACCTTCTGCTCCTGGATATCCAGATGCCCAAGATCGATGGCTTTGAACTTCTCGAGGTGATCGATCCCAAACCGGCCATCATTTTTGCCACGGCCTACGATCAGTTTGCCATTAAGGCCTTCGAGATGAATGCGGTGGATTACCTTCTCAAACCTTTTCCCAAAGACCGCCTCATACAGGCCGTGGAAAGGGTAAGGGCTCAGCTGAAAGCCGGAAGCGACGATCAGAAGGAAAAAATATTCCGAATCCAGGAACAGGTGTCGGAGGCCGAACAGAGTATCGACAGGGTGATTTGCAGGGTGGGAAGCAAACTGCATGTCATCCCGGTGGAAAAGATCCAATACGTTGAATCACAGGATGATTACGTGATGGTTTATTCTGAGATAGGCAATTATCTGAAAGAGAAGACGATGAAGTATTTTGAATCGCATCTTCCCTCCCAGGTTTTCCTGAGGGTGCACCGAAGCTACATCGTCAATCTTTCCCAGATCACTTCCATTGAACCTTACGGTAAAGACACCCATCTGGCCTTACTGAAGAACGGTGCAAGGCTCAAGGTGAGCGCTGAGGGTTATAAAAGACTGAGGGAACGCTTATAAGTTTGTCTTATTTGACAGATGTGTTTCTTTTCTTAACGACAGGTGCCGGTACTATTGCAGAGCAAATTCCACGGCAGCTTCCACATGGATTTTTGTGGTGTTAAAGAGAGGAATGTCGCAGTGTTCCTGTTTAATCAACAACGGGATCTCGGTGCATCCCAGGATGATGCCCTGTGCGCCCTGAACTTTTAAGGAACCGATGATCCTGAGATACTTCTGCCTGGTTTCTTCTGTGAAGATCTCCTTAAAGAAATCGTTCAGTATGGTGTGGTCGATGAAGTTCCGGTCTTCTGCTTCGGGGATGATCACCTCAATGCCTTCATGGTTCAGGATGGTCTTGTAGAAGCTCTTTTCCATGGTCTGTTTGGTACCCAGCAGCCCAACCCTGGTAAATCCGGTTTTTTTTACCCCGGCAGCCGTGGAACGGGCGATATGGATCAGGGGAACGGGCAGGTCTTTTTCGATCTTATCGGCAAACATGTGAAGGGTGTTGGCACCGAGCATCAGGCATTCGGCACCCGCAGCAATGAGGCGGTTGGCGGCATCTTCCAGGAAAATGACCATGGCCCTGGGATCGTTCTTGCGTTCCATCAGCTCGGCGAAGTTCAGGGAGTAGATGATGCAGCGTGCATACTGCATCTCACCCAGGCGCCTGTTCACGGTCTGGTTGAGTAAGGTGTAATAATCGACGGTGGAGACCCAGCCGGTCCCGCCCAGGATGCCAATCGTTTTCATTTGTTAGTTTTTAGGAGGTTTGCCAACAGTCTGGCAGAGAATGATTTGCTGAGTATCTTTCAGGAGCATCTCCTTCGAGAGGAGGACCTCATCGAAGTAGTCGCGGATGATGGTATTCAGCCCTTCCGAGGCGCAGAAGAGGTAAACATTCTCAGCAATGAAGGCCGTATTTGCATAGGATGAATTGACCTGGGCAGGGGTCTTCCCTCCCGGCACCCTGGTGAAATCGGCCACATACACCAGGCATAAGGGAGCCTGTCCCACGAAATCCTGTTTCCCGGTGGCAGTCCTGATGTCTTTGGATACGACGGCTTTCAGCACGTTGGACCCGGCATTCCACAGGAACACCCCGTTCTCTGTCACGACATAAATGTCGATTTCCTGGTAATCCCTTGAATTTGGGGCGGTACGCTTCTTCTCGGAAGGACGGTTGTACCCGTCCGCTGCCCAGAGCAGATCAGAAAGGTTTTGCAGGTCAATGGGAATGTTAGCGAATTCCCGGGAAGAATGTCTTTCCGTCAGGACTTCCATCAGGGGTCTTCCTCCGGTGGTCCTGGGTTGGGGAAGAGAGATGTCTGTCAGGTTCTGGCTCATGAGGCTCACGGGTAATAAAAGAAAGGCAAGGATGGTTTTCATGGATGGGCAATAAAATAGTATTCCGTTCCAGAGGTGAAATGTTCTGAGAATTCATCCTTTTTCAAGGGGGCTCTTCTGTTCAGGTAATCCTGGAGGGTGGAGATGTTCATTTGGCAGGATTCAAACAGATTGAACATCATGTCGGGTTGGGTCCCGTAACATTCGGCAGCTCCCAGTCCGAACTCAAAGAGCACCAGTGGCCGCTGTTTTTGCAGAAGGGCTTTTGCGCCCTGAAGGACCTGATATTCACCACCTTCCACATCCAATTTGATAAAATGGACAGGAAAATCGGGTGGGATGACCTGGTCGAGGCAGTCGGTCTTTACCTCAATTACCTGAATATCAGGATTGCTGACCGGGTACTTCCTTTTCTGTATGCCGCTGTATGCCGGCATATCGACCACATGATGAAAGGGCAGGGTGCCTTTTTGGTTGCTCAGGGCCAGATCAAAGAACCTGACCGGGGAAGTCCCGAACTTCTTTACCAGTTTCTGGTACATTTCCGGTAAGGGTTCAAAAGCGTAATGGGGGCCTCCCGGACTGAACTTCAGGATCCAGGGCAGCATCTCTCCCTTATGGCAGCCGATATCGACACAATGACTTCCCGCGACCAGGCATCGTTTCATGATGCGGTAGGTCAGCCTGTCGTACCTCTGGTTCCTGGTAAGGTCGAGATGAAGGTGGAAGAAAAGGTTTTTCAGGAATTGCCTGAGCGACACAGGATGGGAGTGTTTGAAAGGGCAAAGATAGAATTTTCTGTGAAGAGGGAGGGGAGAATCGTTCAGTTTAACAGTTTATCAGTGTACCAATGTATCAATGTACCAATGTACCAATGTACCAGTCAATCAATTATTTGCAAACTGGTAAACTGGTAAACTGATTAACTGATATTTCTACCTGATCACCTGAACAGCCCCGGTGTACCTTCGTTTTTCTCCAAGGCGGGTGACGGCATCGATGTAATAATAGTAAACTCCGGGACCGGCTTGTTCTGACATATATTCCGTTCCCTTGCTCCGGGTGCCCTCCCAGCAGGATTCCTCCGTGCCGGTGAACACCTCCGTTCCCCAGCGATCGAAGATGCGGAGGGTATATTGAAGCCGGCTCTCGTTGAGGATCACCAGCCTGTCGTTGGCGCCGTCACCGTTGGGAGTGATCACATTGGGAATGACCAGGTCTTTATCACAGTCTTCCACGATGATGGTCACACTGGAATAGGACTCATCAAACTTGAAGTCCTTCTGGAGCAGGTGGTAGGTGGTGGTTTCCGTGGGACTGACCCAGGGTCTTCCCTGACGGGAAAATATTTTCCCACCCGGTTCTGACCATTCGTACCAATAGTCCGGGAAATCGGTAGTGCCCAGCTGCACCTTTTCTCCTCTGCAGATGGAGGTGCCGGGGCCGGCATCGGCCGTATAGCTCACCGCATCACATTCATATACAGAGAAATCATCGAAGAGATAATATGCAGGGCCTATTCCAAGAAAAAGCGGAAGATAGCTGATAAAGAGTGTGCTATCTGAGGGCTTGAAATTTCCAACAGTCATGAATAGTTCTTCTCCATGTGAAATGAATGAACCTGTTATCCTGACCCAGTTAAGGGAATCCTGGATAATACCATTATTATTTGAAATTTGAGGAAAAACATTAATATTTCCTACGAAAGGAACCAGCAGAGAATCTTTTGAAAAATATACCTGGATTGCATCAACTGTTGAAGCCGTAAAATATAATGATCGAATATAAAAGTTGACATTGTATTTCTTGCCTGAAGTTAAAGGTTTTATCAATGATACTTCTGCGTACTCCCTCCAAAATCCCCCGTCAAATATTGAGAATCCTGCAAATGCATTTCCTGAATGGGGTTTTTGATGCTCGTACACACGCCACAGGTCATCGCAGGAGTGGAATAATTCACTCGTACAATCAGGATAGATTGGAGAGAACCAGTATCGAGCATCTCCAAGTGTAGCACTCCCGCCGTTTGGACATTGAAGAGTGTCTTCGAAACTTGGATTCAGAACTAAGTTCTGTGAAGAAAGCAGTTGTACGCTAAGTAAATAGAACAGAATGAGGATATTTATCCTCCAAAAGCAATGGTTCTTTATTGCAATCACCTGACAATGATCAATTTGCTATTGAGAGAACCTTTCCCTTCAGGAACTAGGGTAAGAAAAAAAATGCCGTTTCTAAGCATGGTGGTGTATAGATAAAATCATTGATCAGTTCAATGTATTTTGTCCAAATATATAAAGCAGAATGATAAAAGTCAAGGAAATATTAAAATGAAAAAGATTTTTGAGGTTATTAAACAAATTCTCAAGCTGTTGAGGATAAGTACTAACTTTGGTATTCATTAGAAATGATTTGCGGCTGATGTCTGATCGTTTTCATTTATGCTGGATTTTACTGCTCCTTTTCTGCTGGTCCAATGAAACAGCCCCGGGTCAGGAGGCTGTCTTTACCTTCACGGGGAAGGAGCCGGGGCTCCACCGCGTGCTGGACAGCATCCGTGTGGTAAACCTGAGCAGCGATGCCGACACGGTGCTGTACTGGCCCGATACAGTCCTATGGCTGGAACATGTGGGTATCAGTGAGGAGACTGGCCTTGCAGGGTCGTTTGCCCTTACCGAACCCTTTCCCAACCCCTCACCGGGAAATGCTGAATTCAGGGTGAGTGTTCCGGCAGGCGGTGAGGTGGAGCTCAGCATGACGGACCAGATGGGGAGGAGCTTGTACAGGGAGCGTATGTTTCTTCCGGCGGGGACCCACCGTTTTCTCCTGGAGCCCGGAAACGAAAGGATGGTTTTGTTAAGGGTTTGCCTGCAGAACCTTTGCCTCACCTTAAAAGCACTGAACTGCAGTAAATCACAGGGCACAGCCTGTGTAAGCCTCATAGAAAGCAGTGCCACACCTGAGGTCCAGGAACCCTTTAAAGTCTCGGCTGGAAGCCTGTTCACCTTCACTTTTGGTGACATTCTGTACTGCCAGGGTTACAGTGAGGGCGATTCGGCGGCTTTCGCCGACAATCCGCACCAAAGCAAGGATTACACCTTTTTATTTCATCAGGGATACCCTTGTCATTCAAAACCTTACATCTTATGCGACGGCCGGATCTACAATACGGTGCATATTGGAAACCAGTGTTGGATGCGGGACAACCTCAACCGGGGCACGATGATACCGGGAACCGGCGATGCCCATAACAACGGGGTGATCGAAAAGTACTGTTACGATGACGATCCTGCCTACTGTGAGGTCTACGGCGGATTATACCAGTGGAACGAGATGATGCAGTATTCACAGACGCCTTCAACCAAAGGGATTTGTCCAGACGGGTTTCACCTGCCTTCGCACCAGGAATGGTGCAACATGGAGCTTGCCCTCGACAGCACGGTGGATTGTACCACCTTCGACTGGACAGGAAGCGACATAGGGTGTAAGATGAAGGTCCCGGACACAGTTTTTTTCAAACCACCCAATACCTGTGCCATCAATACAAGCGGTTTCACCGGACTGCCGGCAGGTTTCCGACATACCACAGGCGATTTTTACCACCTGAGGACCCATGCCAAATTCTGGAGCTCTGATTATTATGCCAATACCTGGGCGGTAAGCCGCTATCTGAATTACGTTTCGATGTGGATATTCCAGGATGTACAGGAGATGGATTACGGCTATTCGGTACGGTGTATGAAGGTGGAATAGGTTGATTTTCCGTTTGTCAGTTTTTGATAGCTGCCTTGCCCTCTTCCGCCTGCCTTCCGGCAGGCCATCCCTCCCCGCGAATATAATAACTCCCTCCTTTCATCCTAATTTAATCATATTCCCCGTATTTTTGGTTCATACAGATCATTGAATGAAAACTATGAACAACAGCAGACTCAAATTATCAATTCTTGTCGCCGTTTGGATGGCAGCTACTTTACCTCTGACCGCCGGAAAGAAGCCACAGGATACGCTCTACAGCGGGTACGCAAAAGACCTTGCCGGAGAAGTACTGGCGTATCATTCCTGTCACCCCGAAGCCAATTCCTCTCTGCTGATCCGTTGTCTGAATGCCACGGATTACATTGAATGGCTCACGGCTGTTACTGATGCTTCAAGGAATGATGATACGCTGATTTTCTGCTGGATAGGAGGTTTTTCGACGGGGACCTCCACCGGGACTCATACCTTCAGGCTGAGCATTGAGGGAGTGGACCGACTGCTGTTCACCACCAGGATGGGAATGCTACTCTCAGGATGGAAGATAAAAGGGGAGAAGGGTGTCATCCTTGATTTCAGGTTTGCCTCTGAAGACCATGTCAGGGACCATTTCGGGTATTTCTTTCTGAAGGTGCCGCAAAAGCTGGTCACGGCCGGGCAGGCTCTGAAGATCAGGGTGCAGGGGGATGCCAGCGGCAGCCGCGACTGGTATATGACCATGCGGTATTCGATACAACCCAGGATGTCACTGGTACCTGAGGAAGCACTGATAAGAGGACCCCGGGATTCAAAATTCCAGAGGATCAAGTTGTCATTGGACCATTTTGGAACAGAGGAAGACATCAGGTTTGCGTATGAGGGGGATTCCGTACAGACCGGCAGGCTCCGTTTCGGTGTGAATGATTTCATACTTGCGGTGAACCCGGCAGTGAAAAGAGAGACCCGGATTCTGAAGGTCATCAGCAAAAGCCATACCCGGGAGGTCTCTTTTCAGCTTTCACCGGTCAGGGCCTACAAAGTGTACCTTTTGCCCCATTCTCATGTCGATATCGGTTACACCGCCCTTCAGGAGGTGGTGGCTGAACGTCATGCCCGTCATGTGCAGGCTGCCATGAGGCTGGTGAAACAGAGCAGGAACCTGCCTGAGAATGCCCGCTTCCGCTGGAATGTCGAAATGCTTTGGGAAGCAGAAGCATTCCTTCAAAGGGCTTCTGAGGAGGATAAAAAGGAATTCATTTCCATGGTGAAAAATGGTGAGATAGAGCTCGAAGGGATGTACGCCGGGGTGATGACCGGCTTGTGCCGCGATGAAGAGCTGTTCCATCTTTTCGATTACAAGAAAGAGCTGGAGAAAAAATACGGATTCACGCTTCCCTCTGCCATGATCACCGACATTCCGGGTTATGTCTGGGGCCTGGTGAGTCCCATGGCGCAAAGCGGGATCCGTTATTTTTCGGTCGGCCCCAATTCCGGTGACCGTATCGGGAACACCATCACCGCCTGGGGAGATAAACCTTTTTACTGGCTTTCTCCCTCCCGATGCGACAGCATACTGTTCTGGATGTCGTCCATGGGGTATGCCTTGTTTCACAGGGGCAGCCTTGCCAAGACCGATGGTTCGCAGGTGCTGGGCTATTTGCGGGACCTTAGTGAAAGCAATTACCCATATGACCTGGTTCAGCTCCGTTATACCATCCTGGGCGACAACGGCCCTCCTGATTCCCTGCTGCCGGCTTATGTCAAAGCCTGGAATGAGAAGTATGTGAGCCCTGAACTATGCATCTCGACCGCCACTCGTATGTTTCAGGAGTTTGAAGGGAAGTATGGCAGGCAACTGCCGAGCCTTCAGGGTGATTTTTCCCCTTACTGGGAAGACGGGGCAGCATCCTCAGCTCTGGAGACCGGTATGAACCGGGCTTCCGCAGAAAAAATGGTGACAGGCGAGAAAGTATACTGCATGGCAGCACCGGGATTATACCCAGAACCGGATGTCAGAGAAGGCTGGAAACAGGTGGTGCTCTATTCTGAACATACCTGGGGTGCCTGGAACAGCACCTCAGATCCTGATCTGCCGGAGGTTAAAGGGCAATGGCAGGTGAAGAGGGGCTTTGCGGAGGCTGCCCAGATGATTTCCTCCTCAATGACAGAAAAAATCAGGTTCAGGATGGTAAAGGATCCTAAAGGCAAGGAAGTTATTACGGTTTTCAACCCCTCCTCCTGGGCCAGGCAGGGAATGATTTATTTCCCTCAGAGTCTGATGCCTCCCGGTAACCTTTCTCTTTTCGATGACCAGGGACATGAATGCCAGGTACAAAAGTTGGAAAACGGCATGGCATGCAGTAATATCAGCAGCGTACCCTCTCTTGGCTACCGGAACTTCGACTTCCGTCCTGCAAAGAAACCCATGGCAAGTGAACTTGTAAGTACATCTGGCTCTTTGGAGAACAATGTTTTAAGAGTAGAATGGGACTCTGTTACCGGCAACATCACTTCACTCTGGGATAAGGTCAGGAAGAAGGAATGGGTCGACCGGAATGCTGCCTTTGGGATGAACGAATATGTATACACGGGTACGGATGGGGTGAATCCCAAAAAGCAGGGACGGTCAACCATAAGATTGACAAACAACGGACCTCTCCTTTGTTCGGTCGAACTGGCTTCTTCCGCTCCGGGCTGCATTACCCTGGTGAGGAAGATCAGCCTGTGTTCCAATGACGGCAGCATCTGCATTCTTGACAAGATCTTAAAGAACCCGGTACGTGAGAAGGAAAATGTTCGTTTTACCTTTCCTTTCTCACTGAAGGATCCGGAGGTACGCATGGATATGGCCGGGTTTGTCCTGGAACCCGGTATCAACCAGCTTACAGGGGCCAACAATAATTTTTATTCGGTCCAGCGATGGATTGATGTTTCAGATAAGACCTCGGGCATCACGATGGCCACACCTGACGCGCTTCTTTGGGAGACCGGAGCGATGACCGGCGAATCCTGGATGACCAACGGACCTGAAAAGCAATGGCTGACGCAACCTTTGAAGTCTTCCCTCCTGTTTTCCTGGGTGATGAACAATTCATGGCACACCAACTTCCGGGCCGACCAGGATGGTGAGGTTTCTTTCCGGTATGTGATCCGGCCGCACGGAATCTACGACCCTGTTGAGAACTACCGTTTTGGGACCGAGTCTTCTCAGCCCCTGGTGGTCATGGCAGGAGAAGTGCCTGAGGATGGACTCCATCTGCCGGCTTGGGCAGGGAATTCCTCCGTTGTGGTAAGTGCCCTCTCTATGAATCAGGAGGTTCCAAAGGAAGTCATGTACCGTTTATATAATGTCACCGACAAATTATTGACATTCAAGCCGTTTGCCGGGAATGTGCCCTTTCGAAAGTGCGATCCTAATGGTGACATCACAGGAGAAAGAATGGAGCAGATTACCTTGAAACCCTATGAGATCATCACTGTTTCCGTGCCTCTACTGCCTGGGAATTAGTCCCTTTTTTTCAGATCCGGGGAGCCTGGTTAAAAGGATATCCTGGAGAGTAGCGGACATCCAGGGTTTGATTGACCCTATGCCTGATTTCATGCCGGTAAAAGGCACATAAGAAAAATTGACATCCCCGAAACAGGCGGCATGAAGGGCAATCGTCAGATCGTTGGTGGTAATAAGCAGGGTGTCAACAGGTTCTGCATACCAATCGCCGAAAGGAAAACTGGTGGTGATTCCCACGTACCTTCGCATGATGAGGTAGGAGTCCCCTGAATTGAGGCTGCCACTGGCATTCACATCAGCTACCATCTGTTGCATTGGTGTAAGGCTGATCATGCCGACTGAAAAACGTGCAATGAGCAGGGCGTCGATGGAATTCCCTCCTCCCCACTTTTTGGGAACAGTGGTCCGTAGTTTATAGTTCCCGGGATTGAGGCAGTTCATGGCAAAACTCCCGTTATTGCCGGTAGTAGCGGAATCGACCAAAACATTCTGTTGGGTAAAAAGCCTGATTTTTGAACTGTCGAGTGGTGTTGAGGCGGTGTTCATGTAGACCAGCGTGCCGGAGATCCTGGGTTTGTTGAGTACCTGAATCTGTTGATAGGCTACTCCCATGCATCCGTATGTATTGAAATAAATGTAGCTGATGAGGTACAAGCCCGGGTTGAGCGAAGTCGGATTAAAAACATTATTGGACACGCCCGGCCCCGAATAGGTTCCACCGGCCGGATTCCCGCCGGAGAGCAGGAAGGGACTTGCATTTTTGCAGACAGGTGTAAAAGGTTGGAGGCTTACCTGGGGCAAAGGGTTGACAACGATAGTGACAGAATGGGAATTGCTGCAGCCGGTGGCGAGGTTGGTTTCGGTGAGGGTATAAACGGTCGTTGCAGATGGGTAGACAACGGGATTGGAAACCTGTGACTGGAACCCTGGGGGAGCGGATATCCAGGAATAGGTGTTGCCTGAAACCGGAGGTCCGCCGATGGTGGCATGCCCCCCTGAACAGAGGCTCTGTCCCGGGCCGGTATAAGCTGCAGGCAGGGGTAGAATGCTGACCGTGACCTGGCTGGCGCCGGAACAGCCAAAAGCGTTGGTGACGGTCAGAAAATAACTGGTGGTCACACTGGGTGATACCGTAGGATTGGCAAGAGTACTCGAAAACCCGGCAGGAAGGGACGACCAAAGGTAGGTGTTGCCTGCGACAGCCGGAATGCCGATCGTTGTGGAAGAACCGGAACAGATTCCGGTATTATTGCCAGTTATGGCTTGTGGAACAGGGTGGACCGTGACGGTCACCTGGCTGGTTCCGATACAGCCGTCAACCGTAGTGGCAGTGACCTGGTATACGGTGGTGACGGCAGGACTCACACTTGGATTGGCAACTGTGGAGGAGAATCCCGCAGGAATCGATGACCAGGAATACGTGTACCCGGCGATGGGTGAAGATCCAATGGTTGCCGTTCCTCCCGGACAAATACCCTGGTCACTGCCGGCGTTGACAACGGGTCCTGCTGTCACCTGAACGGTTACTGAATGAGTCTGACTGCATTGGGTAGCATTAATGACCTCCGTCAGGGTGTATTGGGTGGTAACAAGGGGTGAAACAACCGGGTCTGAAAGGGTGGAGGTGAAACCCGGTGGCTGTGAGGTCCAGGAATAGGAGTTCCCGGGGACAGCAGGTTCCCCAAGTTCGGCAGTGTGTCCCGGACAGATAGTCTGATCAAGACCGGCCGAAGCCATGGGTATGGGCGTCACGGTAATATTTTGTACAGCAGTATTCTGGCAGGAATTATTGTCAATAAAGGTATAGGTGATGGCATACGTTCCGACGCCTGCCACTGCCGGGAAGAAGTAGTTCCCTGTGACCCCGATACCGCTGTAGATGCCACCAGAAGGCTCAGCCATGTTGAGCGACAGAGGCGCACTGTTAAAGCAGAGGGGCTGAAAGGCTGGCAGACTCACTGTAGGAAGACTGTGTACCGTAATCTGGGTGCTGTCCATACTCCAGCATGAATCCTGGTTTGCATAGCGATAGCGAATCCAATGGGTTCCCGGTCCAGCCAGGGAAGGACTAAAGATATTGTTAACGATACCTTCACCCAGGTACTTCCCTCCGGGTGGTGAACCACCCGTCAGAGGGAACGGACTGGCGCTGATACAGACATCAGACAGAGAGCTCATCGATACCTCCGGTTTATAGTCAGGAACACTGACACAGATGGTACTGGAATCGTTAAGGGCATCGGTTACGGTCACACAATACAATCCACCACAAAGACCTGTGGCAGTGGGCGTGGACTGAGCCTGCCCGTCGGACCATTCATAGCTGTATGGCGGAGTTCCTCCGCTGGCTGACACGGTGGCGGTGCCATTACAGGTGATGACCGGCGGAGGGATACAAGTCGAGTTACAGTTCCCATAGGTGGCGCTGGCTGTGGTATTAACCATCCAGGGACCTCCGTCGGGAATACGTCTGACACTCTGTCCCAGAGAGGGGGTACTGCTGTAAATATAGGTTTTTCTGTTCGAAGGGATACTATTATAGGAGGAAAGCGTTCCGGAATAGGGACAGCTTCCGGTAGGGTTGCACGGACTGTCACTCAGTTCCAGCGCCATGGGATTGTACCAGGAAATGGCATCCTGGGGGATTCCTTCATCATCATAAAAAGCGAACCACCCCCCGGCATCGGGGAACCACATGCGATATCCGCCATCCAGGCATACGGCTGAAGTGTTGCTGATAACAAGTTCTACCGTTTTTCCACCGTTTTGGATCAGCAGAGCAGGAGGCACAGCAGGCGCATTCACCCCTCTGACAATAACAAAACCCCGGGGAGGGACGATCGTCCCCTGGGGGATCTCATATCCTGCGCCGTAATACTGTAATGGGGAGCCGTCGTGGGCACAATTGCCCAGGAAGTAGCAGGAAACATCCACCGACTGGCAGATATCAGGGTTGTACAACTCTATCCATTCACCCTGCCTGGCAGACGCAGAACTTCCCGGTTCCCAGCCATAAATTGATCCATTGCCCGAAACAGGCCTTATCATCACCTCATTGATGAGTATGCTCGGACCACTGTAGTTGCATCCAAAACCATTGCATTCAGTGTTCTGCTCGGTAGAAGAAGTAAGACTGATTTGTGCGAAAGCAGTGGCTATGCTGCACAGTATCAATAAAATTGATAAATAGTAGCGATGTATCACTTCCTATTTGTTTTTTGAAGACTACTCTTACAAAAATACTTAAAAGGTAGATGTATAGAAAACCGGAAGGTTGCCTCCGCATGGTCAATGTTCCCGGCCTATCGGTTTATACGGTAGTTCGCCGACAGGAACGGGAACAGGAAGATCGTTCTCTTCGGGAGGAACAGGGCACGAATATTTGTGGTTATAAGCACAATACGGATTAAATGCCGTGTTGAAATCAAGAGTGATGGTGTCTGTCTCTACCATGGTGAGCTCCATAAATCTTCCTCCCCCGTATGTCTGGATTCCTGAAGTAGCATCCGTGAAAGGCATAAAAAGGTATTTTTCAAATCCTTTCTGGTTCATGAAATCAACAGGCTGGTAGATCATCAGTTTGTACTCAACACCATCCAGAAAAAAATGAGCGTAAGCATAGGTCAGGTACTCCGGTCTTCTCTCCGTGGTGGTTTTCATTTTGATAACGGCAGGATGATCTATTCTCTCCAGACTGGCAGTGACACGGTACTTTGACTGGTAAGAGAAATACTGGAGACCTTGAAAATCAGATATTTCATCTGAAGGAAGAGGAGATTTTTTGGGGTCCCTGAATTCTGCATCTTTCTGATTTCTCTCTTTAAGGACCCTGTCCATGAAAGGATCGGCAGGCACTGGTGATGCAATGGTATTCTGAGAGTAACAACCTGAGATTCCTGTCAGGAGCATGAGGTTTAACAACAGTATTGCAGGGATCTTATTTCCTTTCATCATTGTAATCATTAATCTAAGTGAGTGTTGGGGTGCAAGACTCAGTCATTCTTCTTCAAATATCCCAATATCCAAGAATTTCTGAACAGGAATGGACTCAGAGAACTTTTATTTGCTGTGTAAGGAGAATAGGAACCGTTGACATCGCCTATACAGAGCGCTTTCACCTGAACGATGATATCAGAGGTGTTGACGATGACTGTGTCATGGGTTGAATAGCACCAGTCCCCTGCAGGGAAAGTAGTAACCATGCCTGCAAATCTTCTCATGACCAGGTAGGAATCTCCTGCGTTGATGGATCCGCTGGCATTGACATCGGCAGCTTTCATCTGCATGGAGTTGAAACTGATCAGTCCAACGGAATAACGGGCAATGAGCAATGCATCGAGGGAATTCCCTCCTCCCCATTTTTTCTTACAGGAGCTTCGAATCTTGTAGGTCCCCGGGTTGAGACAGTTGAAAGCATAATTGCCTGTATTGTTGGTGTTCACTGAGTCCAGCGGAACATTGGTCTGGCTCAGAATCCTGATCCTGGTGCTGTCGAGAGGGGTATTGGCCCCGTTCAGGTAGTTGATGGTGCCTGAAATGCGGGGTTTATTTAGAACCAGTATCGATTGAAACGCAGTTCCGCTGCAACCCTGAGGATCTATGAGGGTATAGGTGATGAGATAGTTTCCCGGGCCCACCACTGACGGGTAAAAGACATTAGAGGTGACTCCTGTACCTGAATAGGTCCCCCCCGGTGGATTCCCCCCTGATAGTGTAAGAGGAGGGGCATCTTTACATAAGGGAGTGAAAGGAGACAAAGAAACCTGCGGCAGGGGGGTGATCGTTATTTTTACAAAATGGGAAGCGAAGCACCCGCTGGATAGATGGGTCTCAACTAAAGTGTATGTGGTTGTAACAGAAGGCGATACTAATGGATTAGATACCTGAGAAGTAAATCCTGAAGGGTTTGACGTCCATGAATATCCGTTCCCCGAAACCGGTGGGCCGCCAATAGTGACCTGACTCCCGGCACAGATGGTCTGATCGGGTCCGGTATAGGCAGCGGGAGTCGGGTTGACAGTGATGGTTACTGATGCAAGTTTCGTGCAGCCTGTTGCGGAAATGGTTTGTGTAAGGAAATACGTAGTGGTGATCAGGGGACTCACTTGCGGATTCGCTGAGGCAGATAAAAATCCATAGGGTATGGAGGTCCATTGGTAGGTGTTCCCGGGAGTGCTGGGACCGCCAATGAAGATAGATGTGCCTGCGCAGATGGAGGAGTTCGGGATGACTTGTGTGACAGGAAGAGGGTTAACAGTGACAGTGACACTATTCGAGGCAGAACAATTTGTCGATGATATGGTCTCAACCAGCGTATAGGTAGTGTTCACATTTGGGTAGACCTGAGGATTGGAGATTGCAGATGAGAAACCGGAAGGGATAGAAGACCACTGGTAGGTGTTGCCAGGCACCGGAGCTCCTCCCAGGGTGACAAAGCTGCCTTTGCAGACCGGGGTGTTTGGTCCGGTATACGCCTGGGGCAGAGGGTTTACAGTCACCGTCACACTGTTGGTGGCTGTGCATCCGAAGGATGTTGTTTCGGTTAAATGATAAACAGTGGTAGCTGAAGGGGTCACAGTTGGGTTGGCCAAAGATGAAGTAAAACCGCTTGGTGTGGAAGTCCAGCTGTAGGTATTGCCGGGAACAGCTGTTGTTCCGAGGGTTGCACTACTGCCCTGGCAAAGTGTCACTGACGGTCCGGTAATGGCGGCAGGCATCGGATGGATGGTGATGAGGACCGTGTTTGTTTTGGAACAGGAAGTGGCAGTGATGGTTTCAGTCAGTGTGAAGGTGGTCGTTATAATGGGTGTAACGGTCGGATTGGATAGTGCCGAAGTGAACCCTGTAGGGTCGGAGGTCCAGGTGTAAGTGTTCCCGGTTATGGCGGAACTTCCCAAAACGAAGACGGTTCCAATGCACCCACTTTGTGCAGGACCCGTATTGGCTGCAGGCAGCGGGTTGACGGTAAGCACTACCTGGTAGGTCCTGGAACATCCCTGATTGTTAGTGACGGTCAAAGTGTAGGTGGTAGTGATATTGGCTGTTACAGTGGGGTTGGAGGAGGTGCTGGTGAATCCCGGAGGGTTTGAGGACCAGGCATAGGTATTGGAAGGGTTGGGTGGACCTCCCAGGGGCACTGAAGTACCTTGGCATACAGTACTGTTAGGTACTACACTTGCATAAGGAACAGGTTTCACCTGGACCGTAACACTGTCAGCCCCGTTACAACCCTGGTCAGAGGTGACAGAGAGGTAGTATTTTGTATTTACAGTAGGAGCAACCGCTGGATTTGACAGGGAAGAGGAGAACCCGGGGGGACTTGAGGTCCAGGTATAATTATATCCTGGCATCGAAGGCCCACCCAGGTCGATGGTTGATCCGGAGCATATAGAAGTATCCTGAACGATTTGAAAGGCAGGTGCCGGGTTGACGGTAATGGAAAGAGTGACCGGACTGAGTACCACGCTGCCCACTGAAACGACCAGTGTGTAAACACCTGAATGTGAAGTGGTCGCATCGGGTATCACCGGGTTCTGGAGGCTGGATGAAAATCCGTTGGGACCTGTCCACTGATAGGTGCCTCCGCTCACGCTTCCGGCAGTCAGCTGAATGGTCTGTCCGGCACAGAGCGGGCTGTTGCTGCTGATGGCAGGGGGTTGGATGCACACCATGGTCCCTATGCCGTAGCTTTGAGATAACGAGACCGTGCATTCCAGCTTTGAGAAGTTGGTGATCAATAAGACATAGTATTTTCCCGCTATCCCGTTGGGGACGTCACACGTCTCATTCCATGAGCTGGAATAACTGCAATCGATCACCTTGGCCTGTGTCAACCCGCCGTCACAGCCCTCAGAGAGGGAATCATAGGGGCCCCAGCAGATGAAGTCGATATCTCTGTTAGGAGTTGAGAACATATAAATATGAATATCACCGGGATTCCCAATCACAAAATAAAACCAGGCCGGGTCAGGTTGAGAACTGAGACAGCCATAATAAGGACCTGTTTCAGAGGGATGGTTGTTGTACCAGGCCGGATAGACGTAATTCTGACCGGAACAGATCTGGGTGGCTGAGTCACAGGTCGTGTTGGAATACGGAGCCGGTTGTGCAAGCAATGATAATGCCTGCAGGATCAACGCACCGAAAATAAAAAGCCGTCTCATCTCCTATTCCCTCCTTCAAAATTAAGAAAAAATTCTGAATATTCGACCACTTCATCAGGGAACATCTTATTTTTGCAGGAACTCAAAGATAATCATGAGATTAAGGACCTCGATTCAGGCGCTGCTGCTGGTCATAATTCCTGTATTTGCTTTTTTCCCTGTAAGTATTGGAAAGCACCCCCTGGTCTATGACATCATCACCACCGCTTTGCCCTGGCGTTCGTATATAGCTGATTGTCTGCAACATGGAATTTTGCCTCTCTGGAACCCTTATCAGAACCTTGGATATCCCATCCATGCTGATCCACAGAGCGGCGCCTGGTACCTGCCGGTCTGGATCATCGGGTCCTTGTACGGTTATGATTTCTACAGCCTTTCCTTCGAATGGTTGTTCCATATTGTCATGGCAGGATTTGGCATGAGGTGGCTGGGGTTACGTTTAAAGATGAGCCCTGCCACAGCCACCTTGATGGGTATTTGCTATTCCTGTTCCGGTTTTTTTGTGGGGAATGCACAGCACCTTCCTTTTGTGATCAGTGGTTGCTGGATCCCCTTTTGCATCGCAGGCTTCTTGTGGTTGTCCGATGAAAGGAGCTGGAAAGCGGCCCTCATCCTGTCACTGGTCCTTTGGCTGGTTATAACAGGTGGCTATCCGGGTTTTACCATCATTCTTGCCTATCTGCTGGTGGTGCTGCTTCTCTGTAAAACCATCGCCATAATTAGAAATGATGGCGCCAGACCTTTAGCCGGATATTATTTCCTGCTTTTGGTTGCCACCATGATAGGTACTGTCCTTTCTTTACCTTACCTCCTTTCCTTCTATCAGTCGCTTCCATTTATAACCAGAGGTGATGGAACAGGGATCCTGCAAGCCCTGGTATGCCCATTTTCACCACCCAGCCTGATCTCCTTTGTATTCCCCATGGCTGTCGTCGGCGATGCCCAAAGGTTTCAAACCGACCCCTCCATGACCAATATCTATTTTGGGTACCTTCCTCTTATTCTGATGATTGGGTCATTATTCAGGGAAGACGCTGCCATGAAATGGATCTTCTTTGGATTCGGACTCTTTTCCCTCTTGGCAGCTTTGGGGGATTTCCTTCCGGTAAGAGCCTTTCTCTATCATCATCTCCCCCTGATGAATTATTTCCGGATGCCGGCCATTTTCAGGGTGTTTACCATACTGGGGTTCCTGGTGGCCATGGGGTATTCTCTGGAATATTGGCGAAAATCGGAAATTTCTTCCGGAAAATCGGTGCGTATAATCCTGATCCTTAGTGCGATGACCATGTTGGCTTTGGGAATTTTTGTTGTATTCAGAAGACCTGAAATTATCCCGGAAACACTTCGGATGATATCTGGGGAAGCGGGGACTCCTTCACCCTTGGTCATAAGACTCTTTGCAAACATCATGGCGCTTATGATTCTTTCATTATTGGGAATCATGCTTTTATTGACTTTCCGGAAAAAACTTCACCCTCTGATGGTCTTATTGATGATCACAGCCTTAGACCTTGTGATCATGGCCAACGCCAATGGTCCATTTACTGTTTATTCTTCCCGGACTACAGTAAAAGAGCTCAACCAGAGATTAATACAACGTCCCAGGGATTTCCCTCCGCCGGAAGACAGGCCTGTATGCTACAATCGCGATGCCTTTCAAAGTTATAAGGACCTATGGGTGAACCTGAATTGTTTCTACAAAAAAATTGGATATGAGGGGTATAACCCTTTTTCATTAAAGGAATTTGAAGATCTTGCTTTTTATAGAAAAGAAGTTTTCGACAGTCTGATTCAAAAGCCGCCTTTTTTTCTGAAACAGCAGGAAAGAATAAAACCGCGAATAATCGCTTTTTCTCCTGACTGTTGGAAAATGGAAGTAACCTCCGGGGTTACGGATACCTTATGCCTGTTACAGAACAACTATTCTGGATGGAGTGTCAGGATCAACGGAGCGAAGGAAAGGCTGTGGGTCCTGGAAGATGTCTTCATGTCGGTGAAAATACCAAAGGGTACCACTGAAGTGATATTCAGGTACCGGCCTGAATCCGTAATCTGGGTTTTTTGTGTATCGGCAGTCTGTCTCGGATGCCTGCTGTTAAACCTGGTGATGCTGGTTATCTGGCCAGGAAGACGATGGCTAAAACGGCCAGGACCAGGCCGGCAAGGTTAATACGGCTCAGCTTTTCATGGAACAGGAAAGTCCCTGCCAGGGCACTTAAGGCGACGATGCTGACATTGACCACGGGCAGGAACATGCTGATGTCGAAAGTCCCGATACCCCTTAACATGAAAAGGGTGGAGTACCAGTTAAGGATGCCCAGAAGGATACCTCCGGCTATGGTTTGCCAGTCAGTGAAGCCTTTGCCGGGTTTCTTTTGAAAGAGGACCTGGAAAATACTGAGGATAAAGGAAATCGAAAAGGCAAAGGTGAGAAAGTGAGCGGTGTCGCCTGCCAGGTAGAAATACTGGGCAGTCTTCATGAGGCTGTCGCCGCTGCCTCCGACCAGGAAAAGCAAGATTGGGTAAATCATCAACCTCATAGGACTGCGACCTTTCTCTTCCTTTCTTAAAATTAAATAGAAAGACAGCAGGGCAAGGGCTATTCCTGCAATTTTCAGTGAATACACAGCTTCACCGAAGAAAATAAGCCCCAGTGAAACAGGGATCACCAGCGACAATCTCCCGGCCATGGCCGTGATGGTCATCCCGGCCCTCCGGGTCGACTGACCGAACAGGTTAAACCCCGCAATCAGGAGGACCCCGAAGGCGAGCGATAACCAGAACCAGGATTTTGACGGGGTTGCAGCTAGTGCAGTGAAACCGGTCTCCTGGATGATGCCCAGCAGGGTAGCAGTCAGGTAATTGATGGAGATGGCCTTCAGAATATCCACCTTATGGTCGACAAAGATCTTGAAAAGAATCAGGATCAGCGTAGAAGCAAGAGGAGTGAGTATCAGATAGATCATGGTTCGGGTGACTTTGGGCTATATTGTTTTTTTGGTATGCTCACCATAGTCATCAACATCCTGCGGTATTCATGCCCTTCTTTCAGTTTTTGCAGGTAAGTTTCAAGCGGCAGTACCTGGTTCCCTTCAGCCTGCATCAGGTGTACCCTGCTTCCTTGTTGAAGCAGCCAGTTAAGGAGATCTCCAAGTGCTGCCTGGTTGGTAAAAGCTCCTGCCAGGCTGAGCAAATGTCTCCGGGAGATGCTGCCGTAGGACTCTAAAATTGGATAAAGCACAGCGATTCGGTCAGAGGCGGTCTCTTTCAGGTCCTCCAGCGGTAAAGCCGATCCGACAAACCAAAAGGCATGATCTTCGAAATAAAAGGAAAGCGCATCCACGTGGGAGAGGTCAATGTACACTGGTGGGTCCTGGGGATTCAATGCAGAATCTGCAGGACAAGGCAGAAACCATGATTCCGGAAAAGCTGAGATGAGCGATACAGCCTGGTCCATGGTGAAAGGAATAAAATATTTTTCATCTTTTCCCTGCAGGGCAAGAATTTCTCCCACCTGGTTCAGCTTCTGTAGTCTGGCGTGCCTCCGAAGAAGTGTACCGGTATCGGAATCAGGTTGTATGTCGCTTGTTATAAGCTCTTTACCTAATAGTTGAGGAATCATTACCTGGTCAGGTTGCACCTCCCTGAACCGGATGTTTCCACCGGGTGACGGCTCTGCGAGCAACACCCTGTCATACTGAGCCCTTTCTGCCGGCTGCCCAGGCAGGGCCAGGAAGGTTGATAACAGTGTAGTGGGTTGATAATCAGGAGAAGGAAAGGCGAGTTCCCTGATCCTGCCTTCCCATAAAAACCTGATGCTATGCCTGGGTATAACGTTCAATGATCTTCAGAATGACCTTCACCGCTTTCTCCATGGATTCCACGGGCACGAACTCGAACTTCCCGTGAAAGTTATGTCCGCCTGCAAAGATGTTTGGACAAGGAAGGCCCATGTAGGAGAGCCTGGCTCCGTCAGTCCCGCCGCGGATAGGCACTACAACAGGTTCAATGCCAAGATCTTCCATGGCTTTCCTGGCAGTATCCACTATATGCATGGCCGGTTCTACCTTCTCCCTCATGTTGAAATACTGGTCGCGAAGTTCCAGCACAAAGGTTTTCTCTCCGTACCTCTGGTTCAGATAATCGGTCACTTCCTGTATCAGTTTCTTCTTGTTTTCAAACTTAGTCCGGTCATGATCCCTGATAATATACTGAAGACTCGCATTCTCCACCGTGCCTTCCATCTTGATGATATGGAAGAACCCTTCGTAATGGGCAGTAAATTCCGGCCTTTCATTTACTGGTAGCAGGGCATTGAACTCCATGGCCATCAGCATGGCATTCATCATTTTATTCTTGGCATACCCGGGATGTATGTTTCTGCCCTGTATCAGCACCTTGGCATGGGCAGCATTGAAGTTCTCATACTCCAGCTCACCCAGTCCGCCTCCATCCATGGTGTAGGCGAAGTCGGCACCAAAACCCTGTACGTCAAAATGGTCTACTCCTTTGCCGATCTCTTCATCGGGAGTAAATCCCACTTTGAGCGTGCCATGAGGGATTTCAGGGTGTTGTACCAGATATTCCATAGCCGTCATGATTTCTGCAATGCCTGCCTTGTCATCGGCGCCCAGGAGGGTGTTGCCATCGGTGGTGATGATGGTATCTCCTTTGTAGTGAAGAAGTTCCGGGAATTCTCCGGGACTTAGCACCAGGTTCTTCTCAGCATTGAGCAGGATATCCGTGCCATCGTAATTTTTGATGAATTGAGGTTTGATATTATCACCGGGCATATCAGGACTGGTATCCACATGAGCGATCCATCCGATCACCGGGACCGCTTTGCCAGTATTCGACGGAAGGGTGGCCATCACATATCCGTGTTCATCCATCCTTGCATCTTCGAGTCCGAATTCCTGGAGTTCCTTTAACAGCATCCTGAGCAGCGTAAACTGTTTTTCTGTGCTCGGGAAAGTGGAGGAAGACTCATCAGACTGGGTATCAATGCTGATGTACCGTAAAAAACGTTCTAAAACTTTTTCTTTCATCATTAATAAATAACAGTGATTCAATAAGTTGCTATTCTTCCTTTTTTGCCCTGAATGACTCCCACACAAAGTAAGCAAGCAGGACCGTAAAGGCCAGGAGCGCCAACAGCTGGGCTCCGGGTCCGGTGTCGTTGGCCCATACTTTCAGATCGACTGCATCAGATTTGTTGGTAAAGAATATGATCAAAGCACCGATCACCCCGAAGATGGCAGCACCGGCAATAAATCCTGATGAGATGAGGATGCCTCTCTGGAGGCGGGCTTCATTCAGTTTTGCATCTTTGGTTGACTTGGAGAACCAGTGATTGAGTAATCCACCGACCACCAGCGGGGTGTTGAGGGGAAGGGGGATGAACATTCCGAGAGCAAAGGCGAGGGGTGATATTTTCAGCCAGTTGACGATGACAGAGATCATGGCTCCGATGCCCAGCAGTACCCAGCTGACACCGGCTCCCGACATCAGGGGCTCGATGATGGCAGCCATGGCATTGGCCTGGGGGGCGACCATGGGTTTGGTGTGTTTGGCGGTCTCGACAAAACCATAGGCTTCATTCAGGACAAAGATCACAATGCCCACCGTAGCTGCCGAAAGGAGGGTCCCCAGGAACTTGAATGACTCTTGTTTCTGGGGTGTGGTGCCCAGCCAGTAGCCGACTTTGAGGTCGGTGATGAAGCCTCCTGCCATGGAGAGGGCCGTGCAGACGATGCCTCCTATGACCAGGGAGCTTACCATGCCCTGCCATCCTTTCAGTCCCACGGAAACGAGGATCACCGAGGAAAGGATCAGTGTCATCAGGGTCATTCCCGACACAGGGTTGGTACCCACGATGGCAATGGCGTTGGCTGCCACAGTGGTAAACAGAAACGAGATGACGAGCACCGTGACCAGGGCCACCACGGCCTGGATGAACGTGACTTTAACCCCGAAGAGAAGGAAAAGAAAGATGGCCACCAGGGTGAGGAAGATAAAAAGCATGACGAAAGACATCTTCAGGTCTTTCTGGGTGCGTTCCACTTTCATTTCTGCATGGCTTGCTTTCCCCATCCCGAAGGCCAGTTTAAAAGCGCTGGCGATGACCCCGGAGGACTTGATGATGCCGATGATCCCTGCCATGGCAATGGCCCCGATACCGATGGGACGCACATAAGCTTTGAAAATATCTTCAGCCGAGAGGGCAGTAAAAGGATTGACACCCCCGCTGTTTTGTGCCACCAGGGCTCCTATTTCGTTCACCAGGGGGATGAGAACAAACCAGGAAAGGATGGATCCCATGGTGATAATCAGTGCATAGCGTAATCCTACCAGGTACCCGAAGCTGAAGATCAGGGCGCTGACATTAAATTTAAATACCATTTTTATTTTGGTGGCAATGGTCTCGCCGATGGGGATCATCCTGGAGGTGAATTCCTCGCTCCAGATACGGAGTGCAGAAAAGCAGAAATCAAAAATACCTCCGATGAGCCCGCTTACCAGCAGGAGCTTCGCCTGGGAGCCTCCTTTTTCACCGGTGATGAGGATCTCGGTAGTGGCCGTGGCCTCAGGGAAAGGGAGTTTCCCGTGCATGTCCTTCACAAAATACTTGCGAAAAGGGATCAGGAACAGTATGCCCAGGAAACCTCCCAGCAGGGAAGAAAAGAAGATCTGCCAGAAGTTCACCTGGATGTCGGGATATTTGGCCTGAAGGATATATAATCCCGGGATGGTGAAGATGGCACCTGCCACGATGACCCCGGAGCTGGCACCTATCGACTGTATGATCACGTTTTGTCCGAGCGCATTTTTCTTTCTCACGGCTGCCGAGGCACCGACAGCGATGATGGAGATGGGGATGGCCGCTTCGAAGACCTGGCCGATCTTCAGACCGGAATAGGCAGCCGCAGCCGAAAAAATGACGGCCATAAGCAGTCCGAGACCTATCGACCAGGCGGTCAGTTCGGAGAATTTTTGTTCGGGTGGCATCACCGGCCGGTACGATTCGCCTTCTTTCAGCTCCTTGTAAGCATTTTCAGGAAGACCTTTGATGGGTTCTGATGAGTGTTCTGACATAGGGAGGTTTTTTTGCGAAAATAGGGATAATTACGAAACGGCAAACAGCCAAGTCGTTATGGTTCATCACCACGTATAAATAAAAGAAGGTGGTCCCGGAGGGCCACCTTCTTCAAATGTTTGGACTTAACGAATGTAAGCCAACCTTATTTTCCGAGATAATAGGAGGCAGTGAGGCTGATCACCCGGTTGGAACTCTTGAAATCTCCACGGTCAAAACCTTCGACATCCATATCTGGCATCAGGTTACCGAGTCCAAGGGAATAACCCAGGTTAATGAGAACAGGACCTGCCTGGTAGCCTACACCGAGGTTCAGACCATAATCCAGTGCTGATACTGGTGCTTCATTTGCGTCCAGGTCACCTTCTTTAACCTTGCCCATGAAAGATTTGATCTTCATGTCATCCTTATAATCGGTGGAAACACTTTGTCCCATCACTTCCACAGTGGTAGTGTAATCCCATTTTTCTTTTCCACCCAGGCAATAAGCCAGGTAAGGACCGGCAAACACCTGAAAGTCCTTGATTTTATAAGCAAAGGTGATAGGGATCTCTAAATAATTGAGGGTTGATCTGTCCCAGCCATCGATTGAGACTCCTTCAGGGAGATCGTCTTCAAGGTCAGTGGCATATCCTTTGGTAGCCCAGAACAAACCTGTCTGAAGGGCGAGGTTGTCGGTAAAACTATATTCGACGGCAGGACCTATGGTGTAACCAACCTTCATTTTGGATGCCGGTTCAAGGTCATTGTCATCATAGTTGAAGGCAGCATTAGTGAAAAGTACCCCGGCTTTTGCTCCGAACTTGATCTGGGAAAAGCCTTGTAATCCGCAGATTACCAATACTGAAATCAGTAACAGTCTCATTGAATTTTTCATAATATTAAATTTTGGTTAAACATGTACTTATTCAAGCTACTCAACAGGCACCTATATTCTTTCCGTCAAATATTCGAATTTCTAGATGCGTTCTGTAGCTATTTAAAGCATAAAGATATAAAATAATCCTTCTTAAATCGTCATTTTGGATTGAACGTAATTGAATTTTTTCCACAAATGCATAAGGATAAGATCTCAGGTGCTATGTAAAATACACAAAAGCAATGACTTGAGAGTGTTATCCTTTGGGCTGAATCAGTTAATAAAAAGCCTTGAAATCAGGGGAGTCTATTTTTTTAATAAATCCCTGATCTCTGATAAAAGATTCTCTGTTGGTGATGGTGCAGGAGGGGCTTCTGGTTTCTCAACTTCTTTTTTCTTCATGGAATTAAAAGCTTTAATTACCATAAAGATGGCAAAAGCAATGACGAGAAATTCGAAGACAACCTGGATAAAGTTCCCATAATTTATGGTGACAGGTTTTTCCGTAAGTCCTCCCAATTCGAATTTCAGGTCGGTGAAATTCACGTTGCCAAGTAGCAGTCCTACGGGTGGCATGATGATGTCGTTGATAAGACTGGTCACGATTTTTCCGAAGGCAGCACCGATGATCACACCGACTGCCAGGTCAAGGACGTTACCACGGCTGATGAACGTCTTGAATTCTTGTACCATTTTTGCCATAATTATTTTTTTAAAGGGTTATTGGTTTTTATTTAAACTGGCTGAAACTGTATAAGATGCCTAAGGCGAAGAACTGGCTGTACTGCACATCATTGTCCATGTCAGGATCGTTAAGCACCACGGCAGAGAGGTTGACGTTGATAAACTTGTTCACTTTGGCGGCAATCCCGGCATCCAGCCTGGAAACGATGCGCCCCAGGTTTTCGTAAGGAGCCAGGGCAGAGAACCGGGCTTTGAAGTTCAGGTTCTTGGCGATGTCCTTGTCAAAATTGCTGATGAACTGAAAAGCCACTTCATTGCGGACCTTTTTACCATAATCCACTCCATAGTTCTTTGGGAAGTTCAAATATAAAGAGGTATCCAGCACAAAGGTCTGCCTCAGCGTACCGGTGCCGAAACGGGCCCAGAAGTA
Source organism: uncultured Bacteroidales bacterium (assembly GCA_964605655.1). Taxonomy (GTDB): domain Bacteria; phylum Bacteroidota; class Bacteroidia; order Bacteroidales; family CAIXZF01; genus JAKLIX01. The sequence continues at coordinate 61,762 of CAZSDK010000016.1, read as the reverse complement.
ATCGACAGGCTTGTACTCGACACCGATGGAACTGGTCAGGTAGGCAGGAGCCATGAATTTCGAGATCAACACTCCGTGTTCGACACCCTGATCGTCTTTCACATATTCAAAACCTGCATCAAATTGTGAAAGAAAGTTCAGGGAAACGAACAGGTTCCATTTCGAGGCAATTTTATAACCCAACTTGGCATCATAAAAGATCTTATCGGTTGATTTCCTGGCAGTTTGTCCTTTGTTCTGCAGGTATCCGTAAGAAAGCTGCAGATCATTGTCGAAGGTCATCTTTTTAAAATCCGTGTAGTTGGCTTTACCGTTGAAGAAGGCTCCCAGAGCAATGGAATTGACACCTCCCCCTTTCCAGTTGTCGCTGAAGGAGGCCTGGTTCAGGTTAATCCCGGTCTGTACCGATTTTTTCCAATGTAAGGTATCGGTCTGTGCCAAGACCACGGAAAGGGAGCAGGTAAAAAGAAAAAATAGTAAGGTTCTCTTTTTCATAGGTTTGAGTTTTTGTAGGTCATTGTTAATTCTTGACTAGTAGCAATCAATGGGTGGACAGGTTTTACATTTTTACGGAATAAAGATAAATCTTTATATTAAAATGTCAAAAAGGATTTTGGAACCCGTTTACCGCAATAACAAATCAGTGATGACGAAAGTGGCAAAAACAAGACTTGCGATCCCGTTGAGGGTGAAGAAGGCAAGGTTGAGCCTGGAGAGATCATTGGGTTTGACGATCAGGTGCTGATAGAGCAGCATGATGGCAAAGACGAGGGTCCCCGTCCAAAAGAGCCAGCCACTCCCGCCGGCAAAGCCTGCCCTGATGATAAACAGCATACTGACCAGGTGCAAAAAACTGGAAACCTGGAGTGCTTTTTTTCTTCCCATCTTAACTGGCATGGATTTCAGGCGGTTCGACTTGTCAAATTCCTCATCCTGCAAGGCATAGATGATATCAAAACCGGAGACCCAGCAGATAACGCTGATGGAATAATAAATGGGCAGGAGGTCAAACCGGCCGGTGACTGCAAGGTAGGCTCCGATGGGCGCCAGGGAGAGTCCGAGACCAAGGATAAGGTGAGAGTAGGAGGTGAATCTTTTGGTGAAACTGTAGCCCAGGATCACGATCAGGGCGACAGGGGAGAGAAAGAAACAGACGGGATTGATAAACCAGGTGGTCAGGATGAACGACAAACCGTTTATCAGGCTGAACAGCAGGGCTGACCGGGCTTTGATGATGCCGGCAGGGATTTCCCTGAGAAGGGTGCGCGGGTTCATCTTATCGATCTCCTTATCTGTATAGCGGTTGAAACTCATGGCCGCGTTCCTGGCGAAAACCATGCAGGCCAGCACTTTTACCAGTAACCAGGGATCAAAAGATTGTCCGGGCGCTGTGACTCCCAGGAAAAAGCCGATCAGGGCAAAAGGCAAGGCGAACAAGCTGTGTGAGAACTTGATCAGGGAGGAAAAATCGGTTACCTTGCGGGCCAGCTTGTTCATGGTGGAATATTAATCTCCCCGCAAAGATAAAAAGGATGTTTCAAACCGACACCCATCTGCCTTTGCCGCCGGTTATAATATCAGTGTTCTTTCAACGTTTTCATCCAGCTGCCAAACTATGCCAGAGCTATTTTCCGATATTCCTCACGGTAAGGCGAAACTGTTCCTTCAGGGGGCGGGTTTCTGGCTGAGGGCAGGTAATGCCCATAGCATTCATTCTCCATTCCTGTTCCATCTATATAACGACGTGATCCGTGCTGAAACCGACCCGGGTGCTGTTAACATGCTGAAACACTACCGCAGGCTGGTAGCAGACGACAAGACGCTTTTGAAATACCAAACGGCAGGATCAGCTGCTTCGGTCCCACGTTCTGTCAAACCTTCCGGGGTAATGAAAAGGGAAGCCTCTGTTTTGAAGGATAGCAAGCTGTTGTACAGGCTGGTCAGGTATTTTAAGCCAGAATATATGTTGGAACTGGGGACCAACCTGGGCGTGGGGACCTTCAGCCTTCATGCAGGCCATCCAGAAGCAAGGCTTATCACGGTGGACGCGGTGAGGGAACTGTCCGACAAAGCCGGACTGCTCTTAAATAAGATGGCAACAAAGTATCCTCAGATAAGACCGCAGCAGGTCGATTACCGCAACGGGCTTTTTAATGATTGTCTGCCACAGATATTGAAGGAAGTTCCCAGGCTGGACCTGGTGTTCTTTGATGGCCACCACCATGAGCATCCGACCAAAGAATACTTCAATGCTTGCCTTGCCAGGGCCCATCCTTCGACATTGTTTGTCTTCGATGACATCCATTGGTCTGCCGGGATGAATAATGCCTGGAAATATATCCGGTCACATGAAAAAGTCACCCAGTCGGTCGACTTGTTTCATATCGGATTGGTGTTCTTCCGGGAAGAGCTCAGCAGGCAGTTTTTTGAACTCAGGTACTGAAAATGTGTTAATTTTGTTTGATCAACTCAGCAATATGAATCAGGAAGTCATTCGTCTAACAGATATCGCCAAACACTATAAGGTTGGTTCACAATCGGTGCTGGCACTTAAAACGGTCACTCTTACCATTAAAAGGAACGAATATGTTGCCCTGATGGGACCATCAGGGTCAGGGAAATCCACCCTGATGAATATCCTGGGTTGTCTGGATACCCCGACCCACGGCCAGTATTTCCTGAATGGCACCGACGTAAGTAAACTGGACGATAATCGTTTGGCGGAGATACGGAATAAAGAGATTGGTTTTGTCTTCCAGACCTTCAACCTCTTACCAAGGTCCAGTGCCCTGGAGAATGTGATGCTGCCTCTTATCTATGCCGGGTTTAGCAAGGTGAGGCGTATGGAGATGGCCAGGAAGACCCTCGAAGATGTGAACCTTACCGACAGGGTGGAACATAAACCCAATGAGCTTTCGGGAGGACAGCGTCAGAGGGTTGCCATCGCCAGAGCCCTGGTCAACCATCCTTCCATCATCCTGGCGGATGAACCGACCGGGAACCTGGATTCCAAGACCTCCATTGAGATCATGGGCCTGTTTGAAGAAATTCATAAGGCCGGGAATACCCTTATTGTGGTCACCCACGAGGAGAGTATTGCTCAACATGCTCATCGCATCATCCGACTCTGGGACGGGGAGGTGGCATCCGACGAGATGAACAGCCAAATTCACACCATGGCTGATTATTCCCAGGCGGAGGGATCATGAGCAGGGAATGGAAGATCTACACCAAGACGGGCGACAAGGGTGAGACAAGCCTCATCGGTGGTCGCCGGGTCCCGAAACATCATGTGCAGATCGAGGCCTATGGCACGGTGGATGAGCTGAATGCCCATATAGGGCTCCTGCGGGAAATGATTGATTTTGAACCTCATGCACAAGAGGTGTTGCTCGAGGTCATGGACCGGCTTTTTACTTCCGAATCCCTCCTTGCACTGGACCAGGCAGGTGGCAATGATCAGCCAGTCAGCAAAAGGCCTATTCCGACCCTGAAGGAGGACGATATCCTCATACTTGAGCAAGAGATTGATAAGATGAATGAATCCTTACCGGAACTCAGTACTTTCATTCTTCCCGGGGGATCCAAACCCGCGGCACAGGCGCATGTAGCCCGTTGTGTATGCCGCAGGGCAGAGCGAACGGTACTCCGGCTTTCGGAAGAAATTCCCGTTGAACCCCTGGTGATCAAATTGCTGAACCGTCTGTCGGACTACCTTTTTGTGTTGGCCCGTTTTCTTGTTCTTAAGGAAGAGGGGGATGAACTGCCTTGGATACCAAGGGTTTAGTTCAATTGCAGTATTTGGTTATCTGTTTTTCTACCTGGATAAGACCCAGGTCCCTGGCTTTTTGGAAATCCTGGCAGGCTTCTTCTTTTCTTCCCAGCTTGACCAGCGACATTCCTCTCATGGCAAAAGCAAGAGGATCGGTGCTGCCGGCCTGCATGACCTTGTCAAGGTCTTGAAGAGCTGAAACGAAATCACCCATGTTGAACTGAGCGTAAGCCCTGTAGGTGAGTGCCGGAAGGTAGTCAGGTTGAAGGCTCAATGCCTGGTCAAAGTTCTGTATGGCTTTTGAGAAATCTTTCAGGTTGTAGAAAGACTGTCCCATCTCATAATACACCAGGGGCACTTTCAGGTCGAGGTCGATGCATTTTTGAAAATCCCGGATGGCACCTTCGAAATCGGAGGTCTGGTTCCTGCATTTGCCCCGGTTGGCATAAGCTTTGGCCATGTTTCTGTCTGTTTCAATGGCTGTATCGAAGTCACCGAGGGCTTCTTTGCAACGGTCCATTTTCGCCAGGGTCATCCCTTTGTTGTTATAGGCTTCTGAAAATCCCGGACTGATCTGTATGGCACGGTTAAAATCGGCCAGGGCATCCTCTCTCCTGCCGAGGGCATCCAGCAGAAGGCCCCTGTTATTGAGTATTCTGGGGTTTCCAGGTTCCAGGATGACCGCCTGCTTAAAATCATGCAGTGCCTTTGGGATGTCCCCGGTCTTGAAGTACAAGGAACCGCGGTTGGCCCATCCTCTTGAATGGGAGGGCTGTACGATGATGGCATGGTTAAAATCCTCCAGGGCGGCTTTGTAGTCTTTTCTTGCCATCCATTCATTCCCCCTGGCGTTGAGGGCAGGGTAAACGTCAGGGTATTGTACCAGAATGTTGTTGGTGAGGCTCAGACTGTCTCTCCATACTTGTGACCGCTGAAAGGTCAGCCCTGCCAGGGTCACGATGAGCAGGGGAACCAGCACATAGGAGTATGATCTCCATCGCGGGTGGGAATATAGCCAGTCCCAACCCTTACCTGCCAAAATGAAAATTCCCATGGAGGCCATATAAGTGTATCGGTCAGCGATCAGATAGTTGGAAATGGGGATCCAGCGAAGGAACATCCCGATGTTCACCAGAAAGAAGGCAAGTCCGAAAAACACCAGCGGGGCCCTTTTATACGTTCGTTTCATCCACCAGAACAACCCGGCCATCAAAAGGAATCCGGCCGTTGCCATCAGATATAGGGCCAGGCCTTGTGTTCCGGGGACCGGATAGTAGGCCGAAAGGTTGATGGGCAGCAGGAATTTGTATATATAAAAGGCGAAGCTGGAAAAGGCGATCAGCAGGGTGTTCCAGGCTGTGGGCCAGGCAACGGATTCTCCGGTGTAGCCGGTGGACCGCTGGGTGAGGTAAGCCACAATACCCAGGAAAAGGGCAATCCCGAAAAACGGGAGTTTATTGGTCCAGGTAGCACGCAAACGAAGGGAATCACCCCAGGCATGATCGATAAGCAGCAGACAAAATGGCAGGAAAACCCCTTGTCCTTTCGACAGGACTGAAAAGATAAAAGCAAAGAAGCTTAGATACAGCAACCTCCTGGAGTGGAGTTTTTTATATTGCAGGTACGACCAAAGAGAAAGGAGAAAGTATAAGGAATATAGTACGTCTTTTCTTGCGGTTGCCCAGGCGACGGCTTCCACATGCTGGGGATGCAGGCCAAAAAGCAGGGCCGCCAAACCGGCCAGGTGAGCCCCGAAGGTTAATTTCCTGACAATCAGAAAAACGAGAACCGTATTCACAAGGTGCAGAAAGAGGTTATGAGCATGAAATCCGACAGGGTTCAATCCCCAGAGATGATAATCCAAAGAAAGGGAAAGAAGGGTGAAAGGATGATAGTGCCCTTCAAAAGATTTTCCGAAAATAGCTGACAGGTTAGAGAGAGAGAATGTTTTAATAAGCGGATTATCAATAATATAAACCCCATCATCCCAGGATACAAACTGGTTGGAGAATACCGGCAGATAGGCAAGGATTACAGCGGTCAGCAAAGCCGCAATCCATGCGGTCCGTCCATCCTTCCCAAAAGGTACAGGTTTGTTCTTCATTGTTTAAAAGCGTGTCAAAGGTAATCAATGAAGAAGGAAATGCCTTACTTTACCAATGCGAATCCTCATGAAAAAGGTATTTTGTAAATGATTTTAAATGTGGTTAATACAAAATATTTTACAGAAAATCCTGCTGATTTTAGACATATATTGACTTTTTTTTAAAAAGATATATTTTTGCAGCAAAATACGTTTACTGTTTAAACCGACAAGCGATGTACTGGACACTGGAATTGGCTTCAAAACTGGAAGATGCTCCCTGGCCCGCCACTAAGGAAGAGTTGATTGATTATTGCCTCCGTTCCGGAGCACCTATTGAGGTCATTGAGAACCTTCGGGAAATCGAAGACGAAGGTGAAGTGTATGAGAGTATTGAGGACTTATGGCCTGAATACCCGACCAAAGAGGATTTTTTCTTTCACGAGGATGAATACTGAGAATCATTCAAGACTTATATGATGAATGCGATAAAGCTGCCGTACAGGCAGCTTTTTTTTTAATAGTAAACCATAAAGTCAGATGTTCTTCTGCGGCATCGTTTTTGACACCGCCCCGTTCCAGGGATTAATTCACAGTTCATTTCAGTGTTTATAAATCAATCGTGATAAACCGTACTTTTGTGTTTTACAGGATTCAGGTCGAAAGATCAGAGATTCTGTCATTAAAAAATCAACGAGGTTTTTTACCTTTCTGCATACAAGTTTTCAGGCGGTCGAAATAAAATAGAATATTATGTTGGGACTTTTTAAGCAATTTCTGGGCACTAAATCGGAACGGGACCTGAAACTGGTGAATCCGCTGGTAGATGACATCCGTCTTGCCTATGAGAAGATCAAGCTGTTGAGTAATGATGAGCTCAGGTCGATGACCCAGGAATTCAGGAAGAGAATCTGGGATTATATAGCTGAGGAAGAAGAGAGTATTGCTACTCTCAGGGAGCAAATGGAGCAGGACCCGGAAATGGATGCCCATGAAAAGGAAAGGATCTATACTGAGATAGACCGTCTGGATAAAAGACTGTATGAAAAGACCCAGGAGATGCTGGGTAAGATCCTTCCGGAAGCTTTTGCCGTGATGAAGGAAACAGCCAAAAGGTTCGTTGAGAACGAATGGGTGGAGGTGACGGCAACTCAGATGGACAGGGATATGGCTGCCACCAGGGCGAGCGTGGTCATTGAGGGGGACAAGGCTAAATACCATTCCAGCTGGATGGCAGGAGGGAATTCCATCCGTTGGGACATGGTTCACTACGATGTCCAGCTGATCGGCGGTATTGTTCTTCATGAAGGGAAGATTGCTGAAATGGCGACAGGGGAAGGGAAAACGCTGGTCGCAACCTTGCCTGTCTTTTTAAATGCCTTGCCTGGAAAGGGGGTTCATGTGGTGACGGTGAACGATTACCTTGCCAAAAGAGACTCGGAATGGATGGGTGTCCTTTATGAGTTCCACGGCCTGAAGGTCGATTGCATCGACAGGCATGAGCCGAATTCAGAAGAAAGGAAAAACGCTTACCTGGCAGATGTCACCTTCGGTACCAATAACGAGTTCGGATTTGATTACCTGCGTGATAACATGTCGCGTAATCCTGAGGAACTGGTCCAAAGGGTGCATAACTATGCCATTGTCGACGAGGTGGACTCTGTCCTCATCGATGATGCACGTACTCCTCTGATCATCTCTGGTCCGACTCCAAAAGGTGATAACCAGGAGTTCGATGCCTTGAAGCCACCGGTACTCAAACTGTATAATGCGCAGAAGAACCTGGTAACCAAGGTTTTGGCCGACGCAAAATCGCTCCTGGGTAAAGAAAACCTGACGCCGGAGGAAGAGAAGAAGGGCGGGGAGTATCTGCTCAGGTCTCACCGTGGCCTTCCAAAGAACAAGGCACTCATCAAGTTTCTCAGTGAACCTGGAATGAGGGCCCTGTTGCAGAAGACCGAAAACTTCTATATGGCGGAACAGTCGAAAAACATGCACCTGATCGATGATGAGTTGTTTTTTGTCATCGATGAAAAGAACAATACGATTGATATTTCTGAAAAAGGGATCGATCTTATTACGGAATCCTATGAGGATCCTAAATTCTACCTCATCCCCGACATAGGAGCCGAGCTGGCTGATCTCGACAAATTGAACCTCACGGATGCGAAGAAGCTGGAGAAGAAAACCGAGATCATCAGGGATTATTCCATTAAATCGGAGCGTATTCACACGGTGAACCAACTTCTGAGGGCTTATGCACTCTTTGAGAAGGATGTGGAATACGTGATCATGGACAACAAGATCAAGATCGTGGATGAGCAGACCGGGCGTATCCTGGAAGGGAGAAGGTATTCCGATGGTCTGCACCAGGCCATTGAAGCGAAGGAGAATGTAACGGTGGAAGCAGCCACCCAGACCTATGCCACCATCACCCTTCAGAATTATTTCAGGATGTACAAGAAACTGGCAGGTATGACCGGTACTGCAGAGACGGAAGCCGGCGAGTTCTGGGATATCTATAAGCTGGATGTGGTGGTCATCCCGACCAACAGGCCTGTTGTCAGGGATGACCGCGAGGACCTGGTCTATAAGACGAAGCGGGAAAAGTTCAATGCGGTCATTGACGAGGTCGTGGACCTGACACAGAAGGGCAGGCCGGTATTGGTGGGTACCACCTCTGTTGAGACCTCTGAATTGCTGAGCCGTATGCTTGTCAGGAAGAATATTAAGCACAACGTGTTGAATGCCAAGCTTCATGCCAAGGAAGCAGAGATCGTCGCCCATGCCGGTCTGCCGGGCAGTGTGACCATAGCCACCAACATGGCTGGTAGAGGAACGGACATAAAACTGGGTCCCGGTGTGAAGGATGCAGGTGGTTTGGCGATCATCGGCACGGAACGCCATGAGTCACGAAGGGTAGACCGGCAGCTCAGAGGACGTTCAGGCAGGCAGGGTGACCCGGGGAGCTCCCAGTTTTTTGTCTCCCTGGAAGATGACCTGATGCGGCTGTTTGGATCTGAAAGGATTGCCAGGGTCATGGACCGCCTTGGATTGAAAGAAGGGGAGGTGATCCAGCATTCTATGATCTCCAAATCCATCGAAAGAGCCCAGAGGAAAGTGGAGGAGAACAACTTTGGCATCAGGAAAAGACTGCTGGAGTATGACAACGTAATGAACTCACAGAGAGAGGTCATCTATAAAAAGAGAAGACATGCCCTGTATGGTGAACGTTTGTCGCTTGATATTTCCAACCTGTTTTTTGATGTGAGTGAAGCGATCGTGGGAGACTATTCCGACAGCGGTGATTATGACGGGTTCCGCCTGGAGTTATTGAGGTCTATGGCTATTGAAACACCTTTTACTGAGAAGGAATTTCTGAACGGGAGCCAGAAGGAACTGACGGAAGAACTTTTCCAGAATGTCACTTCCTTCTACAAGACCAAACGGGATATACTGGCTACCAATGTTTATCCTTTGATACAGGATATTTACGAGAACAATACTCATTTTGAGAATATTGCCATCCCTGTCACCGACGGTCTGAAAACCCTGCAGGTGATCGCCAACCTGAAAAAGGCCTATCTCGACAAAGGCCGGGAGGTGAACCTGGCCATCGAGAAGGGACTGAACCTCGCCCTGATCGATGATGCCTGGAAGGAGCATCTGAGGGAAATGGACGAGTTGAAACAATCGGTACAGAATGCCACCTATGAACAGAAAGATCCACTGCTCATTTACAAATTCGAGTCCTTTGAGCTGTTCAAGACCATGGTCCAGAAGATCAACAAGGAGATATGCAGTTTTCTGCTGAAGGGTGTGGTGCCGGGTATGGAGAACAACAAGGTTCAGGAGGCCAGGATTCCCAGGCAGACCGATATGAGTAACCTGAAGACAGGTCGTGATGACGTCGCTGCACCGAACCGCACTTCAGAACCCCAGCGCCCTCAGCCGGTGCGCGTTGAAAAGAAAGTCGGAAGGAACGATCCCTGCCCCTGTGGCAGTGGTAAAAAATATAAACACTGTCACGGTGGATCTGTGACAGCATAGAACAAGCGGTTAGCTCAAGGCCAGTGCTATGAATCTTCAGAAGTTTGATGTGATCGTGGTGGGTGCCGGGCCGGCAGGAAGCATTGCTGCCTACCATCTGGCTGACAGGGGGTACCAGGTTCTGATCATCGAGAAGGAGTTTCTTCCCCGCCTGAAACCGTGCGGAGGAGGCATCACTTACCGCACTCTGGAGCTTCTTCCGTTCTCTATTGATGAGATCATAGAGACTTCGATTTATAAATTCCGGTTTTCCCATAAATTCAAGTACAGTTATCTGAGGGAATCAGCAGATCCGCTGATGTGTTGCGTGATGCGTGATAAATTCGATCATCTGCTTGTAAATAAGGCCATTGAAAAAGGTGCTGAGCTTATCCAGGGGGTGAAGGTCACGGGTTTCACAGAGGCTATGGAGCATATATTGGTTCATACCGACAGCAAGGAGTACGTGGGAAAGTTCGTGATCGGGGCGGATGGAGTCAACAGCATTACTGCCAGGTGTTTCCAGCTCAATGATAACATTAAGAAAGGGATAGGGATCGAGAGCGAGATCCGGATCAAGGAGCATGAACTGCCCAGGTTTCAGGATACGGTCCATCTTGACTGGGGGACCATCATCGGGGGATATGCCTGGGCTTTCCCCAAAAAGGATCATCTTTCCATCGGTGTGGGCGGACCCGTGAAACAAGCCAAATATCTGAAGAAGTACTTTCTGTATTTCCTCGAATCCTTGAATATCGATGATATAGAGATCCTGAGTTTCAGGACCTATCCTTTGCCTTTCCGGACAGCAACGGGAAGGATACAGGCTTCAAGGGTCATGGTGGTCGGGGATGCTGCCGGGCTCACCGACCCGCTCACCGGTGAAGGTATCTATTATGCCCTGAAAAGCGGAAAGATGGCAGCTGCTGCTATCATGGAGTGTCTGGAAGGGGTCACCGCTGATGTTTTCCAGTACCGGCAACGGATGGATGCTGAGGTGATCAGTGAGTTGCTTGCTGCCTACCCTCTCATGCAGGTTTTTAATGCGGCACCACGGCTGATCCATTGTCAGTTGAAAAAGAGGGAAAGGCTGTGGAAAGGATTTTGTAAGGTTTTAAGAGGCCAGGTGAGCTACCAGGAATTCAGAAATAAGATGAACAGGTTCAGGCTTTTATGGAAGCCGATGATATTGCTTTCAAAGCTTATTGTGTTCATTAAAAAGTCGAAAGAGGGTCCGGGCCGTCTGTTTAAAAAGAATTAGACCCCTAAAAGTTCTTTCACCACTGAAGCGATGGTTTTATTGTCGGCCTTTCCGGCCAGTCTGGAGGATACGAGTCCCATCACTCTGCCCATATCTTTGATTGACGAAGCACCGGTTTCCTTAATGACTTCATTTACAGCGTCCTTAATTGCTTCGGCTGACATCTGTTTGGGAAGATAGGCTTCGATGACGGTGGCTTGCATCGATTCGACGGAAGCAAGATCATCCCTGTGTTGGGCGGTAAACACTTCAGCTGCTTCTTTTCTTTGTTTGACCAGTTTTTGCAACAGCCGGATCTCCTCTTCCGGGGTGATCTCCTGGCTGGCACCTTCGGCTGTTTTTAAAAGGAGAAGAGCAGATTTCACAGCCCGGAGGGCTTCCAGCTTGTCTTTTTCTTTGGCAAGCATGGCTGCCTTAATATCCTCATTGATCTTATCACTAAGGCTCATAATACTATCATTGAATGGCAAAAAGCGATCAGTCAGGCTGATCGTGAAGGAAAGAGTTATTCTGTTTGAGTTCTATCCCTCCATTGGAATCACCGGCAAGGGTGAATTGAGAAACTTCGGATTCGGAGGAATGTTTGGGCTCGGAAAGTTCCATTTGTTTTCTGAGGTAGGCCGGTTCCCTTTCAAGCTTATCGATGACTTCCGGGGCTTTAAGCCTCAGACTGAGTTCCCTCAGACGGCTGATACGGTCCTGGTGATTCCTGTCGATGGAGGAGGTCTCATCCACGGGCTCCGGAACCGGTTCAGCGTTTGTTTCCATGGGGACTTCATTAAAGAAGTGGTTGTCAGGGGTTTCCTCATCCTTTAACTCGAAGGATGGTTCGAAACTGCTGAACCCTTGAAACCCTGTAAATGGTTCAGGCTCAGGCTCACGCACCTGCTCAACTTCCGGCTCAGGTTCAAGCTCAAACTCAGGCATTGGTTCAGGTTCAAAAATAGCCTCAGGCTGAGGTTCTGACTCGGTTTCCGGAGAGAGATCAAAGACGATGGGCCGTTCATTGAATGGAAAGTCCTGAGGTTCTTCAGCAGGAGGGGTGTGCTCCGGTACAACGGGCTCTGATTCTTTCGGTTCCAGGGTAAAGTCCATGATGATGGGCTCTGTACTGAGAACAAATTCTTCCTGTGGTTCGGGCACACCTGGGACGATGGTATTGTCTTTGCCGAAGGTAGGTTTTTCGGGCACCACGGCATCGCCGACCGTACCAACGAAGATGGCTTTGTTTTCGATGGCCTGTCTTGCCCTTTTTTCTGAACCGTTGATTTCGAAGCCTGTGGCTACCAGGGTGATGCTGATCTTTTCACCCAGGTTCTCATCTCTTCCGTTGCCCCAGATGATCTCGGCATCCTGTCCTGCTTTGCTCTGGATATAATCGGTGATGATGGTCACTTCGTCCATGGTCACTTCCATGGTTCCGGAGGAGATATACAGGAGGATGTTGATGGCACCGTCAATATTATTGTCATTGAGCAGGGGAGAGGTGAGGGCGGATTCCACGGCATGAAGAGCCCTGTCTTCGCCTTCTGCGGTACCGGAACCCATAATAGCCACGCCACTGTCCTTCATCACAGTCTTAACATCCTCAAAATCAACATTAATATAACCAGGAACGGTAATGATCTCCGCTATTCCTTTTGCGGCAATGGTGAGGATATCATCGGCTTTACCAAATGCCTGAGAGAGGGTGAGGTCACCGTGAAGTTCCCGCAGCTTGTCATTGGAGATGACCAGAAGGCTGTCCACGTGTTCTCTCAGTTCTTTGATCCCTTCTTCCGCCTGTTTTTTCCTTTTGATCCCTTCAAAGCTGAAAGGCATGGTAACGATGCCTACGGTAAGAATATTCAGTTCTTTGGCAACAGAGGCGATTACCGGAGCTGCTCCCGTACCGGTTCCTCCTCCCATTCCTGCCGTGATGAAAAGCATCTTGGTACTGTTTTCCAACATCTTCCTGATGTCCTCGATATTCTCCAATGCTGCATTTCTGCCGACCGAAGGAAGGGAACCGGCGCCCCGGCCTTCCGTCAGTGAGGAGCCCAGTTGTATCTTCCTGGCAATGGGACTTAAAGTAAGAGATTGAGAATCAGTATTACACACCACGAAGTCAACACCCTGTATTCCCTGGCGGAACATGTGGTTGACCGCATTACTTCCTCCTCCACCAACGCCAATAACCTTGATAATGGATGAATCGATCTTTGGTAAATCAAATCTGATCATGCTTGGCGTATGATTTTGATTTTCTAAATAAGTCATATTATTTCCTCCTCAAATTAACTAATTATATTGCTTGGATGGACTGACCAGTTCAAAATATTTTTCAACTGTTTGTTAATATGTTGTCACGCAAGTTTTTTGCCGTCGGCTTCAAAAAACTCGGTGACAATCTTGAAGAGTCTCTCCCCGATATTGAAGACCTTAATGGGTCTTTCCCTGGGTGGTTTGGATACGCCAGCGTTCGTGGCATCTCCGGATTCCGCGTCGGGTTCCTTGATCTCGGCATCGGTGGTTACAAACTCTTCCTGGGTGTTCAGGCGCAGTTCTTTGGCCAATTTTTCTCCAGCCAGGTAAACCAGGCCGGTACCGGTAGCAAACATGGGATTGGCCAGTTCGTTCGATACCCCTTTGCCAAGGTGTTCGTTAGGGTAACCAATGCGGGTGTCGTAGCCGGTTTGAAATTCTGTCAGCTGTGAGATATGTTTCATCATCGACCCACCCCCCGTCAGAACGATACCACCGATCAGTTTCTTTTCGTAGCCTGAGTTTTTGATTTCATTCCTGACGAAGTGAATGATCTCTTCCATGCGGGCCTCGATGATCAAGGCAAGGGTTTTTAGTGAGATTTCGCGGGCTGGACGGTCACGAAGCCCCCTGATGGCCACGATCTCCTCGTCTTTGTTCTCACTTGCCAGGCAGCTTCCAAACTTAATTTTCAGTTCTTCAGCGTGTTTACGAATGATATGGCAACCTTCCCTGATATCATCGGTGATGACATCCCCTCCAAAAGGAATCACCGCGGTATGACGGATGATGCAATCCTGGAAGATGGCGATGTCAGTAGTGCCTCCGCCGATATCGACCAAAACCACACCTGCTTCTTTTTCTTCCTCGCTCAGGACTGCAGCTGCTGAGGACAGGGGCTCCAGCATCATTCCGATGACCTGCAGCCCTGCTTTGGTAACACATTTGTAAATGTTCTTCACTGCAGCGGTCTGGCCTACAATAATATGGAAGTTGGCTTCGAGTGACACCCCACAGATACCGATGGGTTGCTTGATACCTTGTTCTCCGTCAATAATGTAGTCCTGGGCGATCACCTGTATGATTTCCTCACCGGGTGGCATCACCAGCTTATACATGTTCTCATGCAGACGGTCGATGTCCTCCTCGCAGATCTCTTCTTCTCCGCTGTTACGGATCAGGCTTCCGCGATGCTGAAGGCTCTTGATGTGCTGACCGGCGATGCCTACATATACATTCCTGATCGTCACATTGGCACTTTTCTCAGCGTTTTCCACGGCCGTTTTGATAGAGCGTACCGTGTCTTCAATGTTCGAAACCACACCCCTTCTCACACCGATGGAGTCTGATTTGCCCATGCCAAGAATTTCAATCTTGTTGTTTTCGTTGAGTCGGCCGACAATGACCGCAATTTTGGTCGTACCGATGTCGAGTCCGACAATAATGTCTGAAGATTCCATGCTCATATTGTTTTAGTTTTTTAAACAGATAATTTGATTCTTGAATTTGATGTTGATGCTCTTGTATGTATTGTACCCTTTCAGTTTTAACCCGTATTGGTAAAAGGCGGTAAGCTTGTCGAGTTTTTCGGTGAGGTAGTCCACATTACCAAGGATCACCGTATGTTCACCTGCCAGCGGGATAAGTTCGATGTCACCCTCACTGTCGACAAAGATCTGCTCGATCTGTGCCTTGAGAAAGGGATACTGCTGCAGGGCATTGCCCAGCATATAGATCTTCTGAAGGGTGGTGATCCTGTTGCTGATCTCGGGCGGACCATCGATCACGGGTACAAGGTCTCTGGCAACATCGTATTTTTCGGTGATCAGGCCATTGGCAAAAGGGACACGGGCGGTGTACAGGAAGCTGACAGGAATCATGCGGCCGTCATCACTAAGGTAGAAGCACTCTCCCAGGGCATTTTGTACCCGGACCATAGGCGATCTCTGGGAAATCTCCACCTTGAGGATGCCGTCGACCGTGGCATAGACCGTGGCATGGGCCACATACTGATTTTCCTCCAGGCGTGACCTGATCAGACTGATACTGATCTCCTTCATGGGCTTCCCGACTACCGTGTCGCCCAGCAGCTGCTCAATAGTCTTCATCACCTCGGCCTGGGTAAGGAAGGAATTTTCGCCAGCCGTATTTAAAGAAATGTCAACATCCTTGCATCTCAGTTTGCTGTGTTCTGATTCCACAAAGCCTACCGTGACGACCGTCGCCGCTGAAAAGCCAATCCAGAAACAGATGGTCGCTATTTTCTTGATCAGGGACTTGCTCATGGTTTGTTATCTTTTCTAAATGGTTTTCTTGGTTAACAGGTCTACAATGGGGCCCACCAACTGATCGATATCGCCGGCACCCAGGGTGAGAAGGACTTCAATGTTCATCTGGCCAAGCAGGGGTAGCAGGTCCTCCTTGTTGCTCATCGCCTTATCAGGATGGTTGATCAGGTTGAATAAATACTGCGAATCCACCCCGGGAATCGGTTCTTCACGGGCAGGATAAATATCCAGCAGGATGATACGGTCGAGAAGGGCCAGGCTGTCAGCAAATCCTGAGGCCAGGTCCCTGGTCCTGCTAAAAAGATGGGGTTGAAATATCCCTGTGATCTCCCTTCCGGGATAAAGTTGTTTTACTGAAAGGATACAGGCTTTGAGTTCATCGGGATGGTGGGCATAATCATCAATATATACTATGTTCCCTTCATCAAATCTCTTATCCAGACGGCGTCTCACACCGGTATAGGTTGTGAGCCCTTCAGCCAGGGAAGCAGGATGGCAGCCGGTCAGCAGGCAGGCTGCCAGGGCGGCCGTGGCATTCTCCACGTTGATCAGACCGGGAATCTGTTGCTGAAATCCCTGGAGAAGTGCATCAGGTGTCTGAAGATCAAAATGATAGGTATTGTCTTCAATTTTCAGGTTTGCAGGATGGAAGTTTCCACCGGCATCGAGTCCATAGGTGTAAACTTTCAGGTTGGCCGGTGCATCGAACTGAAAATCAATTCCTGATTTTATCAGCAGGGTGCCGCCAGGCCTGATGCGCCGGATGAATTCCCGGAAGGATGACTGTAATGCCTCAAAGGTGCCGTAAATGTCGAGATGATCAGGTTCGACGGAGGTGATGACGGCCAGGCTGGGTGACAGCTGAAGGAAGGAACGGTCGTATTCATCTGCTTCTGTGACCAGAACCTGGGCGAAGGGATCGTTGATGAAATTTGATCTGTAGTTCTTCGAAATACCTCCCAGTAACGCCAGGCAGCCTCCTCCGGCAAGATGCATGAGGTGAGCCATCAGGGTGGAGGTCGTCGTCTTGCCATGGGAACCGGCCACGGCCATACAGTGAAAATCTTCAGAGATCAGCCCGAGCACTTCGGATCTCTTCATCATCCGGATACCGGAATGCTTGAGAAATTGAAACTCATCCAGTGACGATGGGACAGCCGGAGTATACACAACCAGGTCGATCGTGCCGGGGATCAGCCCGGGTCTATCCTCATAATGGACAGGGATCCCTTCCTTTTCCAGCTCCCTGGTCAGCGGGGTGACCGTCCGGTCATAGCCATTCACCCGGATGCCCATGGATAGAAAATACCTTGCCAGGGCACTCATCCCTATGCCTCCGATCCCCAGGAAATAGGCTGAGCTGATATGTCCGAGTCGTTTCATCTGTCCGTTCGTATCAATTTAAAAACTTCATCGGCAATATGTTCTGTGGCATCAGGCCTGGCCATTGTATGAAGGGTGTCGGAGAGTCTTACCCTTATTTCGGTGTTCTCCAGCGTTTCAAGGACCATATCTCCCAGTTTCTCGCGGGTTTCATTATCAGGCAACAGTAAAGCGGCTCCTCTTTCGGTGAGTGCTTTTGCATTTTTAGTCTGATGGTCCTCTGCCACGTTGGGTGATGGGATCAAAATACATGGTTTGGAGGCGATGCACAGCTCCGAGATGGCGATGGCACCTGCCCTGGAGACAATGATATCGGCTGCAGCGTAAGCCAGGTCCATTCTATGAATAAAATCAAAAACATGAACATTGGTCAGGTTTTGCTGTTCGCAATGACTTTTGGCAATGGGGTAATACGATTTGCCGGTTTGCCAGATCACCTGTATGCTTCTTTCCTGCAGTTTTGAGGAACAGAGTCTCATCCCTTCGTTCAGGCTGAGCGCCCCCAGGCTGCCTCCGATCATCAACACGGTCTTCCTGTCCTTTTCGAGTTTGAAAAATGAAAGGGCTTCTTTTACTCTTTCATGGAGCGACAACAGATCTTTCCTTACCGGGTTACCGGTGATCACAATCCGGTTTTTTGGGAAATATCGTTCCAGACCTTCATAGGCGACGCAGATGCGATCAGCCTTTCCAGCCAGCATCCTGTTGGTGATGCCCGGATAGGAGTTTTGTTCCTGGATGAGGGTGGGGATCCCGAACAAGGATGCCATCCTGAGCGTGGGCCCAGAGGCAAAACCTCCGGTCCCGATCACTACGTCGGGTTTGAATTGCTTTACAATAAACCCTGCCTTCACCAGACTGCTGACCAGTTTCAAGGGGAATAGCAGGTTTCTGACAGTAAGTTTTCGCTGCAAACCACTAATCCACAGCCCTTTAATAGTATATCCGGCTGCCGGCACCTTTTCCATTTCCATGCGGTGCCTGGCACCGATAAAGAGGATGGAGGCTCCCGGCTCCCGCTGCCTGATCGCATCAGCAATGGCCAGGGCAGGGAAAATATGCCCTCCCGTCCCTCCTCCGCTGAGGATAAACCTATGCGATGGCTGCGACTGGCTCATTTTTTGTTTGGTTATTGTTATCAAGTTCCTTGCTGACACTCAGGATAATACCAATGGCGATGCTGGTGAACCAGATGGAAGTTCCGCCCATGCTTATAAAAGGGAGGGGTTGTCCTGTCACGGGGAAGAGGTTGACGGAAACCGCCATATTGATCATGGCCTGGAAAACCAGGCTGAAACTTACCCCGATCGCGAGAAAAGCCCCGAAATTGCCGGGGCTTTTCACCACGATACGTGTCCCACGCGAAAGAATGATCAGATACAGCAAAACCATTAAAAGACCACCGAGGAGTCCGTATTCCTCGATGATAATGGCATAGATGAAATCAGAGTATGGATGTGGCAGGAAGTTCCTTTGGGTTGATTTGCCGGGCATTTTACCAAACACACCCCCAGTGGCGATGGCTATCTTGCTCTGCTCGACCTGGTATCCTTCTTCGCTGTTGGTGCCGTTAGCGAAGCTCTCTATCCTGTTCTTCCAGGTAAGCACCCTTCCCTTATCGGGCTTGGTGACATAAATGAAGGCAATAATAAGGGCCAGAATGACAACCCCGGTGCCTATCATGGAGAGAATATATCTGATGTTGACCCTGCCAATGAACATGAGTACCAGGCAGGTGACAAACAACATGGCTGCGGTGGAAAAGTTTTCAGGAACAATAAGGGCGCAAATGATCAGAATGGGCCATGTGATGGGAAGAAAGGCAGTCTTGAACTCCTTGATCTGGTCCTGCTTCATGCTCAGTATCCTGGCAGTGTACATGATCAGGGCTAACTTGGCGAAGTCGGAGCTCTGAAAAGTGAGGTTCAGAAAAGGTACGATCAATGCTCTTTTGGCATCGTTGATAGATGCACCGAAAATGAGCGTTCCGGCTAACAGGACGATGCTGATGATCATGGCGATCTGCGACAGGCGGGAAAAATAAATGAACTTGATCCGGTAGGTCAGGTACATCAGGGTAAACCCGAAAATCAGAATGATGAAGTGTTTCAGCAGATAGTACTCGGTATTGCCGCCCTGTTTGCGCATGGCAAGCGTGCCAGTGGAACTGTATACCGCCAGCAAAGAAAAAATCGAAAGGATGATCACCACTACCAGTAGTACCTTGTCTCCTTTGCTGTTTTTGATGAACTTTAACATACCGCGTTGATTAAAGGCTTAATACAATGTCTCTGAAATGATTTCCTCTCTCTTCATAATTTTCATATCGATCGAAACTCGGGCAGGCGGGAGAAAGCAGTACCGTGTCCCCTTCCTTGCTTACCTGGAAGGCGATCTGTACAGCCTCCTCCATGTTCTTGGCGCGATAAATATTTGGGACAACACCGAGGTAAGTTGAGAAAAGGGCCTCTGTTTGTTCTCCCAGGCAGATCAGCACTTTTACTTTCGACTTCACCAGTTCAGTGAGCAGGGTGTAATTGCCGGATCCTTCCTGCCCACCGGCAATCCAGACTACCGGGCGGTTCATGCTCTCCAGCGCAAACCAGGTGGCATTGATGTTGCTGGCCTTGCTGTCGTTGATATAGTCAACATGGTGGATGGTCGACACTAATTCCAGGCGGTGGCCGGTATTGACAAAGTCACTTAGGATCTCCCTTACCAAAGGATTGCGAAGATCACTAAGTCTTTGCCTGAGAGCCGCTGCCATAGGCTGGCAAACCTGACCCTTCCCTTGTAATGCTAATGCATCTAATGTCATATGCCTGTTTTAGGGTGTTATATTTATCTGATTTTAAGCGTTATAATACTAACTACTGCCAGCATGAGGCCGATAATGAAGAACCTCATCACAATTTTGGGTTCAGCATATCCTAGAACCTGGTAATGATGATGCAGCGGTGACATCCTGAAAATCCTCTTGCCTTGCCCGTATTTGCGTTTGGTGTACTTGAAGTATGTGACCTGCATCATCACCGAGATGTTTTCAATGACGAATACACCGCAGAGGATGGGTATGAGCAGTTCCTTCCTGATCATGATGGCAAATACAGCGATGATGCCTCCAATGGTCAGGCTGCCGGTATCTCCCATGAAAACCTGGGCCGGATTGGTGTTGTACCATAAAAATCCAATACAGGCCCCTACAAAAGCACTGACGAAAATGGTCAGCTCCCCGGTGTTTGGGATGTACATGATGTTCAAATAATTAGCAAAGACCGTGTTGCCTGAGACATAGGCAAGGATACCAAGAGTGACCCCCACAATGGCTGATGTCCCTGTCGCCAGTCCGTCCATGCCATCTGTCAGGTTGGCTCCGTTTGAAATAAAGGTGACGATAAGGATCACGATAGGTACGAAGACAAGCCAGGCCCAGTGCTTGTAATTTCCACCCATCCAGGACAGAAGTACGGCATAGTCCAACTCATGGTTTTTTATAAAGGGGATGGTGGTTTTGGTCGATTTTATGGGTTTCTGTGGGTAGAGATGCCCGGTAGTGGTCTCGTTCTCAATATTGAAAGCTGTCTTTGAATAGACAAAGGCGGTCCCTTCTTTTTTCTCCTTAATTACTACGGCGGGGTGAAAGTAGAGGGTGAATCCGACGATCAGTCCCAGCACCACCTGGGCCAGGATCTTGAATTTGGCTGCCAGGCCTTTTTTGTCTTTCTTGAAGACCTTGATATAATCATCCAGGAATCCGAAGGTGCCAAGCCATACGGTGGTGAACAGGATAAGGATAATATAGATGTTGTTCAGTTTAGCAAAAAGAAGCGTCGGGATCAGGATGGCTCCCAGGATGATCAATCCTCCCATGGTCGGGGTGCCCTGCTTTTCCATCTGGCCTTGTAAGCCCAGGTCGCGAACGAGTTCTCCCACCTGTTTCTTTTTAAGAAGGTTGATCAGTCGCTTTCCGAAGATGAGTGATATCAGGAGGGAGGTTATGACGGCCATGGAAGCCCTGAAGGAGATGTAATGGAAAACACCGGCACCCGGGATGTCAAACGCTTTGTCGAGATAGTTAAAGAGATAGTACAGCATGGTCAGTGACTGTTAGGTTGTTCGTAAAGCTCAAGGGCTTCTCTGAGGATCTGTTTATCATCAAAAGGGGTCCGTACCCCTTTCACCTCCTGGTACTTTTCATGTCCTTTCCCGGCAACCAGGATGATGTCTCCTCCCGATGCCAGGCGGCAGGCTGTGAGTATGGCTTCCCTGCGGTTGAGTATGGAGATCGTCCTTTTTTTCTGGATATAGTCGAGGCCCGACCTCATGTCCTCGATGATCTGTTCCGGGTCTTCCGACCTCGGGTTATCAGATGTAAGGATCACAGTATCACTGAACTGGCAGGCAATGCTTGCCATGATCGGCCGTTTCGTCTTGTCCCTGTCACCTCCGGCACCGATCACCGTGATCACCTTTTCGGCGCCGGTCCTTAGGTCACTGATGGTTTTGAGGACGTTCTGCACTGCATCGGGGGTATGCGCATAATCCACAATGGCGGTGATCCCTTCCGTGGATCGCAGGCAGTCGAATCTTCCTTCCACCGGAGTGACCTGGCTGAGCAGTATCAATATGTCTTCTTTTTCCTGTTCCAGCAGGACAGAAGCAGCGAAGACAGCCAGGAAATTATATACATTGAACTGCCCGATGAGCTGGCTCCAGATCTCATGGCCGTTGATGTCTATCTTGGTACCGTCAAACTGGCTTTCCAGGATCCTTCCTTTGAAGTCGGCCATCGTTTTCAGACCGTAAGTAAAGATCTTTGCCTTGGTATTCTGAACCATGGTCATGCCATTAGGATCGTCGACATTGACCAGGCAGAAGGATTTGTTTGGCATCTGGTCAAAGAATTTCTTCTTGGCATTCAAATAGTTGCGGAAATTTTGGTGATAATCCAAGTGGTCATGGGTAAGGTTGGTGAAGATGCCACCTTTGAAAGTCAGCCCGTGAATTCTTTCCTGAGCAATGGCATGGGAACTGACCTCCATGAAAGCAAATTCACAACCTGCCGTCACCATATCATGTAAGAGGCTGTTCAGGGCGATGGCATCTGGGGTGGTGTGGGAGGCAGGGATCACACGGTCTTGTATCCTGTTCTCAATGGTGGAAAGGAGACCGGCTCCATAGCCCAGGCTTCTGAAGACCTCAAAAAGGAGGGTGGCCGTGGTGGTTTTGCCGTTGGTGCCGGTGACGCCCACCAGGGAAAGTTTTTCCGACGGATTATCAAAAAAGTTGGATGCAGCCTGTCCGAGTGCCGCCTGGGTGTCGTTGACCCTGGCATAAGAGATGCCTTCCCTGCGTTTTTTGGGAAGGTGCTCGCAAATGATGGCGACTGCCCCGTTTTCGATGGCAACATCAATAAAATCATGACCATCAGCTGATGTGCCTTTTACTGCGAAAAAGGCACTTCCCGGCTGAACCTTACGAGAATCAAAAGCTACGGAGCTGATCGAAATATTGGTACCGCCGCTGATTTCCAGCAGTCCGGTCTTGTAAAGGATGTCGCTCAGGGATCTGTTCATTTTCTAGCTTTTCAGTTCAAGAGTGACGATCTGTTTTTTTTGGATCTTGGTTCCGGGTTCAATCGACTGGTTTCTGATGATCCCTTTTCCGATTACCCTGACTTTGAGTCCGTTGCGTTCAAGGAGATACACGCCGTCTTTGGCACCCATGCCCACCACATTGGGAACACAATTGTCGGTAAACGTCCTGGCGCGGAAGCCGTTCCCCGTGCTGTCGCTGTAATGTTCCTGCCAAAGGCTTCCCTCCTCGGTAGTGGCTCTGAAACCAAGGGTATTGTAAACGGTGTTCAAATCGGCAGTGCTGGCTGCCAGGACTCTGGGCGGTCCGGAAGCGATGGCAGCGCTGTCTGGCTTGTTCTGGTGGATGTCGAGTTGGGTGGCGTAAACCTTGTCGGCAATTTCTTTAAAGACAGGTGCTGCCACGGCACCGCCATAGAACTTGCCGGCTGTAGGGTTGTTAACCACCACGATGCAGGAATATTTGGGATGGTCGGCTGGGAAATAACCCACAAAGGTGGCCTTGTAGTTGACATGGTCGTAACCGGCACTGTCGTTCGCTATTTGAGCTGTTCCGGTCTTTCCGGCGATGGAATAGGTAGTATTGAAAAGGTGTTTGGCTGTGCCGTTAGTGACCACTCCCTCGAGAATAGCCCTGGCTTTGCCGATGGTTTCTTTGGAACAGATGGATTTGTTGATGACGTATGGTTCGAAAGACTCAATAACGGTTCCTGACTGCCTGATCTCTTTCACGAACATGGGTCTGACCATCTTGCCATTATTGGCCACTGCATTATAAAAAGTGAGCAGTGAAAGGGGAGTGATGCCGACTTCATAGCCTACCGACATCCAGGCAAGCGAATAGTATTTCGACCAGATGGGATTTTTGGTGGACTTTATGAGGGGTTTTGCTTCACCGTTGATTTCCAGTCCTAGGGGCTGATTAATGCTCATCCGGTTGAGTCCGTCGATGAATTTCTGAGGATTCTCATAGTAGGATCGGTAGATGACTTTGGAGATCCCCACATTGGAGCTGAGTTCAAAGGCTTTCTTGACTGAAATTCTGCCATAGCCGCCGGCATGGGAGTCTTTCATGGTCTGGTTAAAATAGTGGTGCTGTCCTCCTTCGGTGTCCACCGTATCGTCGAGATCGACCAGACCATCTTCGAGCGCGACCATCAGGGAAGGAAGTTTAAAAGTGGAGCCGGGCTCTGTGCACTCTGAGATGGCGTAGTTCATCAGTTCTCCGTAGGTTCCGTCCTTTTTCCGTGTGAGGTTCGAGATCGCTCTGATGGCCCCGGTTTCCACTTCCATGAGGATGGCGCAGCCGTGGTCGGCTTCGTTCTCGAGCAGGCAGCGATAAAGCGCGTCTTCGGCCACATCCTGGAAAGTGATGTCGATGGTCGTAAGGATGTCATTGCCATCTTTTGGTTCAATGTCAGTGTCACTGTCGATAGGGATCCAGACACCATTGGCCAGCCTTCGCATCAGCCTTTTACCGCTTTCTCCTTTCAGATATTTATTGTATCCGCCTTCCAGGCCCACGCTGACACCACCACGCTCAAAGCCGATGGTCCTCGCAGCCAGCATCCGGAAAGGAAGTTCACGCCGGCTCTTTTCTATGGCGATCAATCCTCCTTTAAACTGTCCCAGCCTGAGGATGGGAAAGGTTTTTACCTTCTTAAGCTGGCCATAGGTGATGTTACGTTTGAGCAGCAGGAAACGGTCCTGATCTTTCCAGGCATTGAGGATCAGTGATTTGTAGTCTTTCTGACTTCTGTCGTGGAACAACTGGTTCAGGCAGAAGGCCAGGGAGTCGATATGGGCATAAAGAAAGTCTTCTTTGAACAGGGTTTCGGAAACGTCCATACGGAGGTCAAAGATGGGAATGCTGGTGGCCAGGATGCTGCCGTCGCAGGCCAGGATGCTTCCTCTCATTTCATCTATGGGAAAGTATCTGATTGACAGCTCTTTGGATTTCTTCTTCCAATGGTCTCCCTGTACAAACTGGATCTGAATGATACGTCCGACAATCAGGAGGGAGAAAACAACCACACTAAAATAGATCAGGTAAACCCTCCAAAGAATGTCCTTTTTATTCTCTTTCGTCATGATTAATCCTTGTATTGAGGGGTTTGTTCTTTTGCGGGAAGGGTGATTTTTACAGGGGGCGTCACCACGGGTTTAAGGCCTGATCCTTCGAGTCTTCTGGAAATCTCCGACTGTTTGCTCAGGTACATAAGTTCAGATTTTACGGTTATGTGTTCATAGCGGAGTTCCTTCAGTTCCTTTTTACAGGCATCAATGGAGCTGATCGTCCTTTCTGCCTGGTAGGTGTTGGCGATATAGATCAGTCCGAGGAAGGCCAGGAAAAACAGGTAGGGTATAGAACGCAATACCTGTTCTCTGGTCAGGAAGGTGCCGTTGAGGATGCTTTGAAGGGTCTGGCCCGTCGACCACTTTTCCGGGCCTGATTTTTTGGTCTGGGGTGAGGCTTCTTCCGGACTTACAGGAGCGTTTTCGGCTTCCTGGGCTTTGGGTGATATATTTTCTTTGTCGGTCATGGCGTGTCAGATCCTTTCGGCAATTCTTAGTTTGGCAGATCTTGATCTGGGGTTTTTTGACAGTTCTTCTTCAGAGGGAGTGATGGGTTTGCGGTTCACCGGCTTGATGGAGGTCAGCTGGTTGCCGTAGAAGTCCTTGCTGACGTTACCATTCACATTACCGGCCCTGATGAAGTTCTTTACCATGCGGTCTTCCAGGCTATGGTAGGAGATGACGGCCAGGCGGCCATTGGGTTTGAGGACCTGCAACGATTGTTCCAGGAGATCCTGCAGCGATTCCATTTCGGCATTCACTTCAATACGGAGGGCTTGGAATACCTGGGCCAGGAACTGGTTTTCGCGGCTCCGGGGCACGGCCTGCCGGATGGCATCCTTAAGCTGATCGGTGGTGGAGATCTCCTTATTTTTCCGGTACTCTACGATCAGTGAGGCAATACGGGACGGGTTCTCCAGTTCGCCGTAGGTGGCAAAGACCTCTGCCAGTTTATCGGTTTCGTAGGTATTCAGGACTTCTTTGGCCGATATTTTCAGTTTCTGGTTCATTCTCAGGTCGATAGGGCCTTCGAACCTGGTGGAGAAACCGCGGGAGGGCGTGTCGATCTGGTAGGAGGAGATGCCCAGGTCGGCCAGGATCCCGTCGACGGGGATGGCTTCCAGATACCGGAGAAAATGGATGAGATAACGAAAGTTACGGTTAATCAGGATGAAGCGTTCGTCCTCGATCAGGTTCGATTGTGTCGCTTCATCCTGGTCGAAGGCGATCAGCCTCCCGGTAGTCAGCTTGTCGAGGATGGCACGGGTATGACCGCCCCCGCCGAAGGTGGCATCGATGTAGATCCCTTCGGGCCTGACTGCCAGGCCCTCGATGCTTTCTTTTAATAGAACTGGATTATGATACATGGTCTGCCTGATTATGCTTTTTCCCCATTACTTCCTGAGCTAACCTGGCGAAATCTTCTGGTTCGTCTGAGAGTAACTGGTTATAGGCGTCCTTGGCCCAGATCTCAATGCGGTTAAACACCGCAAACAGAACCAGGTCTTTTTCAACACCCGCATATTCAAGCAGATTTTTGGGGATCAGAAGACGGCTTGCCGTATCGAGGTCGACCGGGATGGCTCCCCGGTAGAAGTAACGGAGAAACTGTCTGTGATCCTTGTCAAAATGATCATAGTTGTTTTTGATTTCTTCTA
The DNA here is from genome assembly GCA_964605655.1 of uncultured Bacteroidales bacterium. Classification (GTDB taxonomy): domain Bacteria; phylum Bacteroidota; class Bacteroidia; order Bacteroidales; family CAIXZF01; genus JAKLIX01. The sequence goes on along the minus strand of CAZSDK010000016.1, from coordinate 35,374 downwards.
TGATCTCGTTCCAAACATATAGAGGGTATAAGACCAGGTGCTTCTCAAATCCACGATGTATCACAAAGTGGTCACGGGCAGCCTCAGGGATCTGCTTCCTGAGCTGGGTAGGGATCATAACCCTTCCCTTGGGATCCATCCTGCATTCGTATTCACCAATGAGGCTCGTCACTTTTCTTTGCTTTCCGTGTGTAAGGTTCTTTTAATAATCGGCGCTGAATTACCTGGTCAAAGATAATACAAAAAACACACTTATCAACACCTAATACCACCAAAGTGTAAAAAAGTTTCATTTTCTTGTTAATATTTAATATTTGTAATATTTAAAGTGAAGAAAATCAATTATATAGTGATAATAATTTTGGTGGAAAAAAGTGGGAGAAGATAAATCCTCCAAGGGGTGCTCTTTTTTAATATTTTTATCCTGCCTTTGAACTACCACAAAATCCAGGTCTATGAGCGGCAACCCACCAAAACAGGAGGTGCCTTTTATCGAAATCGAAAAGCTGATCGCCTCGAAAAACCCTCGTCTGCTGAGGATCATCCCGGGGTTTCTCATGCGTTATCTCAAAAGAGTGATCCATGAGGACCAGATCAACGATGCCATGCTAAGGCTCAGGGACCTTCATGGGCTTGAATTCATCGGCGAGATTCTGAAAGAGTTCGGAGTCGACATTAAAGTGTCGGGTCAGGATTACCTGCGGCAGACTACCCGTTGCCTGGTGGCTTCCAATCACCCGCTCGGAGGTCTTGACGGCATGGCCCTGATGAAGGTGGCCGGAGAAGTTCATCCAGATATCGTCTTCCCGGTGAACGACCTGCTGATGAACTTACCCAATATCAGGGAGTTGTTCATTCCCATCAACAAGCATGGCTCCAACGCACAAAACATACAGCTGATGGATGCCACCTTTGCCTCAGAAAAGACGATACTGTATTTTCCGGCCGGCTTATGCTCCCGAAAGATTCGCGGTGAGATCACCGATCTGGAATGGAAAAAGACCTTCATCTCCAAAACAAGGAAATATAAAAGGGACATCGTTCCCACGCATATCGAAGGGAAAAACTCTTCCTTCTTTTACAACCTGGCAGGGATACGCAAATCATTGGGGATCAAAGCGAACATCGAGATGATCTATCTCCCTGATGAGATGTTCCGGCAAAAAGACAAAACACTCATCATAACCTTTGGCAAACCCCTGCCCTGGAGTGGTTTTACCAGGGATAAGACCGACCTTCAATGGGCAACACTGGTGAAAGAACATGTGTACCGACTGGGTAAAGGTGTTGATGATTTTGACGGACTCATCCATGCCACGCAACAAAGTGAAACCCTTCAGAGTTAAATAGAATATCCGGAACGCTTGCAATATCTTACCTATGGAAAAGATCATAGACCCTGTTCCTCCGGAATTGCTCATCCAGGAACTGACTCCCGGGCGATTTGTGAAGAACACCAATAATGGTAACAACCAGATCTTCATTGTCAATCATGAAAATGCCCCCAATGTCATGATGGAAATCGGCCGGCTGAGGGAGCTCACCTTCAGGTCGGCCGGAGGAGGTACCGGAAAACCAGTCGATATGGATGAGTTTGATTCCATGTCGCCTCCGTTTCAACAACTGATCGTCTGGAACCCAAGGGAAAGTGAAATCGTTGGCGGATACAGGTTCTTCAATGGGGCAGACAGCCTTCATGATGAGAACTTCCAGGTACTGACACCTACTGCTGAGCTGTTCCGCTTCTCGGAGAATTTCACGCAGAATTATTGGCCCTGGACCATCGAACTGGGGCGTTCCTTCGTTCAACCTGCCTATCAACCGCAGCAGGATATCCGTAAAGGAATGTTTGCACTTGACAATATCTGGGACGGACTGGGAGCCATCATCATGCAAAATCCAGAGGTCGCTTATTTTTTCGGTAAAATAACCATGTACAGGCATTACAATATCCTGGCCAGAGACTATATCCTCTATTTCCTTTACCGTTTCTTTCCCGATCCTGATCATTTGGTCACACCCATCCACCCTTTGCCCTTGGAGCATGACCCGGAACTGTTGTCAAAACCTTTTACAGGAAGTACTTACGAGGAGAATTTTAAGACCCTCATCCAGGAAGTCAGAAAACTGGGTGAAAATGTACCGCCCCTGGTGAATGCCTACATGAACCTCTCCACCACCATGAAAACCTTTGGAACAGCCCTAAACCCTGGTTTCGGCAACGTGGAAGAAACAGGCATCCTGGTCACCATCAACGATATTCACCCGGCCAAAAAAGAACGGCACCTGAGTGTACAATAGAACATCCTCTTAAAATGGATATCCGGTCTGCAGTGTTTGTCAAAAGTTCAGACGATCATAAAAAATGTCCGCCTGATACATTGCCGGAATATGCCTTCATTGGACGTTCCAATGTGGGCAAGTCTTCACTGATCAACATGCTGACCCAGAAAAAGGGCCTGGCAAAAACCTCGGTGACCCCTGGTAAGACCAGGCTCATCAACCATTTTCTTATCAATGAGGCCTGGTACCTGGCCGACTTGCCGGGTTATGGGTATGCCAGGACCTCGAAAGCCGTCCGCAGCACCTTTGCACCTCTGATCACCCGCTACCTGCTCAACAGGAAGAATCTGCTCAATACTTTTGTACTTGTCGATTGCAGGCATCGTCCGCAGGTTATAGACCAGTCATTTATGGAATGGATGGCCACAGAACAACTCCCGTTTACGCTGGTCTTTACCAAATCCGATAAACTCGGGAAGGGTGAGTTGATCAGCAACATAATGACATACAAGGAAATCATGCTGAAGGAGTGGGAAGAACTCCCGCCCAGCATTGTCACTTCTTCAATAAGTCTCACGGGAAGGGAACAAATTCTCGGAATGATCGAAACGACCAATCCTATTTTCACCCGGTAATTGAAGTATCTATTTTAGCTCCATCAGGACCTGGCTCTTGGTCACCAGTTCTCCTTCTTTAACGTTCACCTTCTTCACCACCCCGTTAACCTCTGAGAGGATCTGGTTGTTCATCTTCATGGCATCAAGGATCAGCAGCGGTTGGCCAATAACGACCTTCTTTTTTTCTTCCACCAGGATTTTTTTGATGACACCTGGTATAAAAGCGGTCACCTTTTTTTTATTGACGGGAGCATAGGGTTTCCGCTTCAGATACTTGACTGTCGGCAGGGTCTTGAACTTGTCGAACTCCAGAGAGAGGGTGATGTACTGGTTTTTATCTGTCTTATCGCTCATATTTTCAGGGAATTAGAAGGGAGGGATCCCATGTTTCTTGAACGAACGTCTGACAGATTTTTGTTTGGAGATTTCCAGGGCATGAACCACGAAGTGTCTGGTTTCGGTGGGTTCAATCACCGCGTCGATGTAACCATAAGCAGCAGCCACATAGGGGTTGGCAAATTTCTTCTTGTATTCCTTGATCTTTTGTCTTCTGACTTCTTCAGGATTTTCAGCATTCTTGATCTCATTCCTGAAAATGATATTGGCGGCACCCTCAGGCCCCATCACTGCGATTTCTGCGGTAGGCCAGGCAAATACGAAGTCGGCCCGCAGATGGGAGGAACACATGGCGATATAACCTCCGCCATAAGCTTTCCTGAGTATAACAGTGATTTTGGGAACGGTAGCTTCCGAATAGGCGTACAGGACCTTGGCCCCATGACGGATAACTCCTGCATGTTCCTGGTCGATACCGGGCAGGTAACCGGGCAGGTCGACCAGGGTGACCAGGGGTACGTTAAAAGCGTCACAAAAGCGGATAAACCGGGCAGCTTTGTCGGAGGAGTCCACATCCAAAACCCCGGCAAGGGCGATGGGCTGGTTGGCTACAAAACCAACGGTTTCTCCCGACATACGGGCGAATCCGATGACGATGTTCCTGGCAAACAACTCCTGGACCTCAAGAAACTCGGAATCATCCACCATGGCCCTGATGATGTTCCTCACATCATAAGGCTGCTTAGGGTCGGAAGGCATGATATCGTCGATCTTGTACTGTCGGGTCTTGGGAGGTCTTTTTGGAAAAGCCTCTGCCTTTCTCTCGTTGTTCCAGGGAATGAAAGTGATCAGCTGTTTGATCTGGTCGAAGCACTCCCTTTCGCTTTCAGCAAAGAAATGAGCATTCCCGGCGATCTCACATTGTACCCTGGCACCTCCCAGCTCCTCCATAGAGATTTCTTCTCCCAGTACGGTCTTGATGACTTCCGGGCCGGTGATGAACATCTTCGAGATTTTATCAACCACAAATACGAAGTCGGTCAGAGCGGGAGAATACACGGCACCTCCGGCACAGGGACCCAGAATGACAGAAATCTGGGGAATAAACCCAGATGCCTGGGTGTTGCGGTAAAAGATCTCCCCATAGCCGGCCAGGGAGTTCACCCCTTCCTGTATCCTCGCACCCCCGCTGTCGTTGATCCCGATTAGGGGAATCTTCAGCTTCATGGCATGGTCCATGATCTTGGTGATCTTCTTGGCATGCATATAACCCAGCGATCCCCCGGCAACCGTGAAGTCCTGGGCAAAAATACATACCGGATGCCCGTAAATGGTCCCAGTTCCGGTAACCACCCCGTCACCGGGTAGGTACTTCTTGTCCATGTCGAAGTCCTTGCCGGCATGTTCCACAAAAAGATCGTACTCATGAAAGGATTTGGGATCCAGAATGGTCAGTATCCTTTCACGGGCCGTCATCTTACCAATCTGCTTCTGCTTTTCAATAGCCTGGGAACCACCGCCTTGCAGAGCTTCCTGCATACGGCGCTTTAAATCCAGGGTCTTTTGTCGAAGTGACATATTGATTAAATTTGGTGAAACTTTTCTTCACGTCAATTCCGCACCAATTTAGGCAAAGATAAGGACACAGTTTTGAATTACCAAAACTCTCTTACTTCTCCTTGAGCAGCATTTTGATTATCAATATAATAAAAATATGAATATAGAAACCCTCCGCGAGTATTGTCTCTCCAAACCCGGGGTGAGCGAAAGTTTTCCTTTTGACGAAGATACCCTGGTATTCAAGGTATTGAATAAAATATTCCTTCTGACTTCCCTGGATGCCTCATTAAGCATCAATGTGAAATGTGACCCGGAAAGGGCTTTGGAATGGAGAGAGCAGTATCCCTGTGTGATCCCGGGATACCACATGAATAAAAAGCATTGGAACACAGTGCTTATCGACGGAAGTCTTTCAGACGATCAGATCCATGAAATGATTGACCACTCTTACCATCTGGTTTCCAAAGGGAAAAACCCGAAGAAAAAATAATGGTCAGTACTCCTTCTCCTCAGGAGAGTAGGGGGCTTCCCCGCCATCACCCGCCGCTTTCTTTTTATACGGGATCAGGTCTCCCAAAAGATATCCCATGGCAGCACCCCAGCCCATACTGAGCCAGGGTGAGGACCAGATTGGGCAGGACCCTGAGACACAACCGACTTTCAGGTAATAAACACAGCCTCCGATAGCACCAACCACCAATCCTGCTAAAGACCAGGGTGTCAGGTATCTTTTTTTGCTGTTTCCTTTCGGTGAATCCATGGGAACCTTACTTTTTCAGGTCAGATATTATGAGTTCCACATCATCGGTGGCTTTTTTCATGATGGCGGGGATCACTCCTTTCATGGGTTTAGCCATTAGTCCGGAGTTCATTCTCGAAATAAAAACCTTGCCGTCTGATTTCTGATAGATGGCGATGCGGCAGGGCATAAGGCTGGACACCACTTTTTCCTGGTCCCTGGAAAGGATCTCGTGGGCATAAACCGGTTTACACATCTCAAGGACTTTTACGGGCAACACCTCGAAGCCATTCTTGTCCATGGTCTGCTGCAAGTCATGGATCGTCGGGATTCTCCAACCCATATCGGTGGCTTTCTGCACGAGCTTTTCTTCTGTCTCCGCCAGGGAGTATTTTGACTCGTTCTCTAAGATCATCATAGAGGGAGCTTTTGCATAAAGGATGAAAAACAATAATCCTGCTCCCGCAAGGACTCCTGCAATAAATAAGATGGTGTTCATCATGGCGTTTGATTATAAATCACATTAGTATCACTTATTAACCAAATATTTTGAAAATTGTTCACGCAACAGCCAAACATTTAAGGAAAAGCTTTTCCCTGTAAAGCTTGCTTGACGGGAATTCTGGACCTGAAGATCAGATGATCTTGGGTTTGAAAGCAAATGGAGTAGTTCTCACTGAGTTTTTGCTGAAAGGGATTATTCGCTTTGGGTTGCACCGGAAGCAACAACAGGACCTCTCGATCATCGAAACCCTCCGGTACCTGACCGGTATGGAAAAACAAACCGGTATTCCGGATCTTCTTTCTGATGGCGGGAGTGTTCGCCCAGTGGGAATAATACGATCTCACGGGAGAATACACCAGGGCCAGGTAACTCATTTTCTGATCCTCACTGAATAAAATCGTTTGGTTTGTAGTATGTTCCTTCAGGTAACCAATCACTTCCTTCTCATCCCGGCTCAGATGCAGGGACGTGCCTTTCAACTGATGGATTCCCTGTACGGTGAACCAACCGAGGTTATCTAAAAAGAACAGAAGGAAAAAGAGGAGGGTCAGCATGCTACGTGTAAGTGGTCTGTAACTGTTGAACAAGGCTATCAGGTCTTTGAAAGAAGAATATCCTAACAGGAAGAGGAACAGCCACAGATAGCCCCGGGAGAAATGAAGCGGCTGATGGGCCTGCATGAACCACTGGTGGAACATCAGCAGGAAAGTAACCACTGCAGCAATGATGAGAAACCCGTTGAAGTCCTCCCAAACCCTTCCTTTCTTAAGGAAGGAACTCCGTATGGCCGCAATGGCGACCGGTGTGTAGGCAAGCAAGGCCGGAACCAGGCCGAGGTTCAGAGGGAGTTGCCATTGTTCGTACACTTCACGGTGACTGGAAAAAGACTGCAGGTAAATAAAGTAATAGTACAACTGCCCGGTGAGCAGTGCCGAAATGGATAACAGATGCCACCACGAAAGGGTTTGGTCTTTAAAAAGTATTTTCTTCAGGCATGCCCAGGCAAGCATGATCAACGTGGCCTGTAATCCTGAAAAGGGATGGGATAGTGCCAGGAGGAGTAAGTAAACAATTGAATTCCAGTATTTTTTCTGGTAAATATGAAACAGGATGTTAAGAAAAAGCGCGTGATAGAAGGCTTCCAGCGGCAGGACCATGTTCCTTCCCCAATTCTGGAACCACCATCCCCCGGTAGGATCAAAATGGAACAGGGTCGACAAGTCTCCCCCTCTGAAAAGAAGGTAAAGGAGGCCGCCACAAGCCAATAATCCGCCACCCCAGCTGAACATGAGAAGACCTGGCCACACCGGGCCTTTCCCCGGCCGGGTATAAGATCTCCAGAACCTGACTCCTGTAAGAAAGCACCACCATGCAGATGCTAAACCAAAGATTACCAGTAATATACCCGGGTTAATACCGGTGATTCTCCAAAGGATGGATAACAAAAAGACAGGCAGCTGGAAATAGATGGCAGGGGGATGGAGCCCCGGATCGGCAGGGTTGGAATAAAAGATGAGGCTGCCCTGGTCGGCATATTCCCTGGCGGACGCCATATAGAAAGCCTGGTCGTACTGTAAAAACCAGGTAGGCAGACCTCCCGTAAAAAAAGTCGATAATCCGTGTAAAAGGTAAAGAATGAGCACAGGTAACAGCAGTATGAGCGAAAGGCCTGCATCCGATCTGAATGAAGTTGACAGAGAATGATGATGGTTGGGTAAACAGGTCATAAGACCAAACAGGGTTGTGAGGGCCGGACTACCGTTTGAAGGGCAGTTCCTATGGCCGGTATCTTAGTCCCAACACGGTAATATCGTCCGACTGGCTCACCCCGGCAGCATACTGATTCACATCACCCACGGTCTGCCTGACGATATCTGTTATTGATTTCTGGTAGACATTACGGAGGGAGTTTTCCAGCCTTTCCTCTCCGAATTGCTCATTGTTACCGTCAAAGGCTTCTGTGACCCCGTCGGTATATAAATATATGGTGTCGCCGGGTGACAGGTTGAGGGTGGATGACTGGAATGAAAAATCCTCAAAACAACCCATGATCGTACCGCCTGTCATAGGGATTTTTTGAAGTTTCCCATCGCGATTGAGCCAGTAAGGCGGATTATGGCCGGCGTTGACATATTCAAGCACCCCGGTCTCCAGGTCGAGGACACAGTAGAATACCGTCACGAACATACAGGAGGAACTTTCATGACAAAGCAGGGCATTTACGTATTCGACACATTCTTTGGAAGGAAGCCCTTTTAACCCGGTCGCCCTGAGCAGCGTCCGGCTTACCGCCATAAAGATGGCTGCCGGAATACCCTTGCCCGAAACATCACCAATGACGAATCCCAGACGGTGGTTGTCTATCAGGAAAAAATCATAGAAATCACCACCCACCTCCTTGGCGGGCGTCATGGTGGCAAAAATATCGAAATCGGTCCTGTCAGGAAAGGGAGTGAAGACACGGGGCAGGATGGCTTGCTGGATCTCACTGGCTACCGAAAGATCATGCTGGATGGAGACCAGTTCGTCATGTTCCATCATCGCTTTTTGCAGCACCCTGATCTCATCAATGGTCTTGGTGATGGTGATCTCAAGATCCTCAAAGTTAATGGGTTTTGTCACAAAATCGAAGGCCCCGCGGTTCATGGCAGTCCTTATGTTGTCCATATCTCCGTATGCAGAAACAATGACTGTCTTGAGCATCGGGTTTTTTAACTCTTTCAGCTGGGAAAGAAGGGTGAGCCCGTCCATTTCCGGCATGTTGATATCGGAAAGGATAATGCTGATCTCAGGATGCTCAATAAGCAGGGCAAGCGCTTCCAACCCGTTATGAGCAAAATGAAAAAGGTACTCATTGTTTCGGATCTGCCTTCTGAACCTTTGTAAAACCAATGGTTCAAGGTCAACTTCATCATCAACGACCATCAAATGGATGAGACTGTTTGTTTCCATAGAGCAAAAAAAAATTACAGGATCATAGTATTGAGCAGAAGATCAGGTAGTTGATTGTGTAACATACCTTTGTGAATCACAGGTAAAGATATAAATTCTTTGTGACCATGATAAATTCATCATCACTTGCATTCTCGACTTTTTTTTTGTAGGTTTGGATTCGTGGTCACAGGTAAGGTAATAACTTTGACTGAAGGACAATATTATGGTTCATACTCAGACTAATATAGGTATTTCGGTGCGATGTCGGATGTTGGTGATCACGCTTATGCTGGCAGTGCTGATCCCCGGTTCTGTTTTTTCGGAAAATTCCGATAATGAGAAGGATCCGGACAGGATCATCTATCTGCTTAAAGAAAACCTTGACAAGATGGCCAGTGATGCGGTTTTGAATCGAATTGGAGAACAGCTGTATTTTTCCCTGGCCAACAAGGATCTTTTATACTCTGTGGCTTATTATCAGAAGGCCATCGAGATTACCCAGCGATACGATAAACCTCTTCTTTTATCGGGGTGGTACTACCGGCTTGGTGGTGTTTATGCCGGGAACCTGTTCATGGAAAGGGCCCTGAGCAACTACATTGAGTCTTATAAGATATTGATCGATGCCGGCCTCGAAAAGAACACCGGTTTTATTCTTATTGATATTGGCAACCTTTATTATAACCTGGACAAGATGGACCAGGCCAGCTCTTTTAACAGAAAGGCCACCAGGGTTTTCAATTCCGTTGGTGATGTAAGAGGCTTATGTACGGCATATAACAACATGGGACTCATTTACCGCAGCAAGGCGAAATACGACTCTGCCTTGTATTATTTTGATACGGTATTTACCATAAGGAGAATACATCAGGAGTTTCGAAATGATCCCTTCTGTAAAGGGCAGTCATTGGCTTATATAGCCAGTATCTACCACAAACAGAAAGACCTTATGAAAGCGATCTCTACATACAGGGATGCTGCCCGCTGGATTGAAAAAGATACCATGAATGACCCGACCTATGTAATAAGGCAGGATCTGATCAGTATAATTTTCAGTATCGGTGTTTGTTATATCGAAATGAATGAGTATGATCTTGGTCTTCCCTACCTGCGGAGAGCTGAAACCATGGCATTGTACCTTAAACAGTACGGGCTTGTTGTGGAGACACAGCTTTTTTGGGCTGATGCGTTGTTTGAAAGGTCGGATTTTACACTGGCTTTACAAAAAACAAGGGAAGCTTTGGCGGCTGCAGAGAAGTCGGAGAACCTTGAGTCCGTCGACAAGGTCAAACAGATGCTGGTCAAGATTTACCTTAAATTGGGTTATACCGACGAGGCTCTTCGTATGTTCAAGGATCATATCAGCATGACGGATAGTATCAAAAGGATGCTGACCATCAGTTCCTCGGCCGAGATCAATGCGATCAATGCTTCGCTGAATTACGAGAAAGAAGCGGAACTGCTCAGGCAAAAATCGAGGTCACAGCGCATGTTGTTCATGGTCTCGGTTCTGGGTTTGGTTTCCATCCTGATCTTCGTCTTTTTCATTTTAATGAACAAGAGAAAAAACGAAAGACGACTTAGGGAACTGAGCAATTCTACCTATGAAGGGATACTCATTCATGAAAATGGTGTGGTTCTCGACATGAATGAAAAGATGTTGGAAATCACGGGTTACACTTCTTCCAGTTTGAAGAGATTCAATATTCTGAGTCATATCCCGGAGAAATATCACGATATCATTAAAGGTCATGCCAGCAGCAAAGATAATGCCTCATATTTCATTGAAGTCATCAAAAAAGATGGTTCCCTCATTCCTATCGAGATACAGTCAAGGCCTTATGAGTTCAGGGGAAAGTCGGTGAGGGTTGCGGCTATCCGTGATATGACCAAGCTCAACAAAGCAACTGCATTGTTGAAAGCCAGCGAGGAGAAGTACAAATTCATGGCGGAGAGAATGATGGATGTGCTCTGGCAGGTCGATCAGCATCTCAGGATTCTATATCTCAGTCCGTCAGCTTATAATCACCTTGGCTATACACCTGAGGAGATCATGGGTCATCGCCTCACAGATTATTTGAGGATCAGTTCTACAAAAAAAATCATCCCTATTATTAAAAAGTACTATTTGGGTGGATCTCCTGAGTCACTGGTGCCGGAGTACCTGGAAATAGAATTCATGCACAAGGACGGAAGTTACGTGTGGAGTGAAGTCCAGGTGACACCGGTGGTAATGGAGGATAGTAAAGAATTGTTTTTTCAGGGTGTTGCCAGAAACATCACCTCAAAGAAACTGCTGGAGCTGACACTTGAGGAACAGGAAAGATCGATCCATACCCTTTTCAGCAACCTCCCCGGTATTGTCTACCGTTGCAAGAATGACCGCGACTGGACCATGGAAACCATCAGTGACGGGTGTTTCGATCTTACAGGCTATCAACCTGAAGATCTGATAGGTAACAAAGTACTTTCTTTCAATGACCTTATCGATGTTGAATACAAGGATTATCTCTGGGAGACCTGGCAGTTGGTATTAAAGGAAAAAGGGATCTTTGAATACGAATACCCTATTCACACAGCCTCCGGGGAAATCAAATGGGTTTGGGAAAAGGGCAGGGGTGTCTTTAACAGCCGTGACGAACTGGTTGCGCTCGAAGGCTATATCACCGATATCACCAACCGGAAAAACTATGAGAACTCCCTGGCCAATAAGAACAAAGAACTCATGGAAGCCAACGCCACCAGGGATAAGTTCTTTTCCATCATTGCACACGACCTGAAAAATCCGCTTCATGCCATTCTGGGATTTTCCGAGCTCCTGGCAGATGAGTTTACAAGCTTCTCCGAGGAGGACAGGTTGCGCTTTGTGACCAATATCAAGGAGGTAGCCAATAATTTGCACAAGTTACTACAGAACCTTCTCGAATGGGCCCGTTCCCAGACCGGCCGCATCGATTTTCAGCCGGAACAGTTCTATTTAAGTCTCATCGTTAAAGACGTTTTAGGGATCATGAATGACCAGGCTAACGCCAAGAACATTATCATTGACACAGAAATAAAGCCCGACCTGTCAGTCATTGCTGATGGAAATATGTTACGTACGGTGTTAAGGAACCTGGTCTCCAACGCCATCAAGTTCTCTCATCCCGGCGGTTATGTGCTGATTTCATCCCGGAGGGACGGGAATAAGGCATGGATTGAGGTCGCAGACCAGGGGGTGGGCATGACGGACCAGGAGGTGGATAAGCTATTCAGCCTTTCCGAGATGTTCAGAAAAGACGGGACCATGGAAGAGAAAGGAACAGGATTGGGCCTGATCCTTTGCAAGGAATTCATCGAGAAGAATGAAGGGACCATAACAGTTGAAAGCAAGCCGGGCAAAGGAAGCAAATTCTCCTTCTCTCTTCCTACCGAAAACTGACGACCGTAATCCCATGACCGCCTAATTCCAGGACTTCATCCCGGTAATTTTTAACTTCCGGCACACTGCTCAGGAATTTTCTTACCAGTTCTCTCAGGATCCCGTCACCTTTCCCGTGAAGGATACGAATCTCGAAGATCTCCAGCAGGATGGCCTCGTCGACATAATGCTGAAGTTCATTGAGGGCTTCCTCTGCTCTTTTTCCCCTCAGGTCGATGGTCGACTGGAAAAGGGCCAGGCGATCGTTGAGATCTTTGATGATACTGCTGTACCTGCTGTATTCAGGTTGTTTTATGCTCGATCTGATTTCCTCATTTGTGGCTTTCTCGAGCATTTCGAGGCGGCATCGCATTTTCATGCTTCCAAACAACACCAGGGCATCTTTTCCTTTCAGTGAATCGACCTTGCCCAGAGTGGTCTGGCCCGGTATTTTAACATAGTCGCCTGTATTTATAATGTTTCCCGGTGATTGAATGATGTCCTGACGGACTGGTGCAGACAGGGGAAGTGGCTGGGTTATTGCGGGCCTGGCCTTGGATTCAGGGGCCGGAGCTTTGGGTTTCTCAGGTGTTTTTTGGGGTTCAACGATCTTCAGCGATCGTGGTTCATGGTCTGCATCACTGAGTTTGTTTTCAAGATGCTCTTTCTCCTGCTGGTAGGTCTCCCTGATTTGCCGTGTCTTTACTTTATCGGCCTGCTGTTCCCTGATCTCGCGTATGGTCTTTTCAATCAGGCGGTTGCTGTCACTGAGAATGGCTCCGGCTTCTTCCCTGGCCTTGTCGAGTATTTTTCTTTTTGATTGTTCCAGATCCCTGGCCAGCTTCTCGTATTTGTCGATCATCTCTGCCAGGAAGTCGTCAGCCACCCGAAGTTCAATATTTTTGGAATGCAGTGCTTTACGCTCTTTCTCTAGGTCCTGGAGCTGATGATCAAAGTCGAAGTGGGTCCGGCCGGTAAGGATGGCGGCTTTCTCAATGACTGAGGGGTCCAGGCCGATCTTTTTAGCTATTTCAAAGGCAAAGGAGCTGCCGGGTTTTCCTGTCTGCAGGAGGAACAAGGGTTCCATGTGCTGGCGGTCGAAGGCCATGGCCCCGTTCACGATGCCGGGAACCTTACCGGCCATAAGTTTCAGGTTGGTATAATGCGTGGTGACCACTCCGAACGATTTTTTTTCGTTCAGTGCCTCAAGGACCACTTCTGCAATGGCACCTCCTACCTGGGGCTCGGTCCCTGAACCAAATTCATCGATCAGGAAAAGGGTGGACCCGTCAGCGTGATCGAGGAAGAACTGCATGTTCAGAAGGTGGGAACTGTAGGTGCTCAAATCATTCTCCAGGAACTGTTCATCACCTATGTCAATAAACAGGCTGCGGAAGATGCCGGCCGAGGATCCTTCCCTGCAGGGGATAAGCAATCCGCATTGAAACATGTACTGCAGCAGGCCCACGGATTTGAGGCAGACGGACTTGCCTCCCGCGTTGGGCCCTGAGATGACCATGATCCTTTCATCAGGGTGAAGGGTGATCGTAAGAGGGACCACCTGTTTTCCCTGTGACTGGTGTGAAAGGTACAACAGGGGATGCCTGGCCTCCTGCCATTCAAAACCGGGATGATCTTCCAGACGGGGCATCACGGCATCAGTCTTAATGGCCAGCATGGCCTTGGCCTGAACAAAATCCAGCCAGCCCAGGTAATCCATCACCGATTCCAGTCCCGGAAGATGAGGTCTGAGGAAATCAGCCAGGGAGGTAAGGATACGGATGATCTCTCTCCTTTCTTCCAGCTCGAGTTCCCTGATCTCGTTATTGGTTTCGAAGATCTCTTCAGGCTCCAGAAAGACGGTATGACCGGTCGAGGACTCGTCATGAATGAAACCCCTGATCTTTCTTTTGTGGGTGGCTATCATGGGGATGACCACCCTGCCGTTGCGGATGGTGGGCTCCAGCCCTTCTTCCGTCCAGCCTTCCTTTTTTACCTGTCTGAAGATCCGGTCCAGTTTCTTATCAGCCTCACTTCTGCGCAGGTTTAACAAAGTTCTGATAGTGCTGAGCTGCACAGAAGCATTGTCCCTGATTCTTCCCTTCTCATCAATGAAAGCATAGAGTCTTTTTACGATTTCCGGGTCCAGCTGAACCTCAACGGCTTTACGTCGCAGCAAAGGGAACTTCTCTTCATCCTGTTTCCGGAAGAACGAAAGAAAGGACTGGGCATTTTCAAGCGACTCTCTCAGGATAACCAGTGTTTCCACCTCAAGATAGAGCCCCTCAATATGAACCATTTCCCTCTCCTTGTCGAGGGTGTTGAACCTAAGGCGGGGCAACTGTGTGGTAAAAAGAAGGATGTCTTTCATCTCCCGGGTTTCCTGCAAGGAGGTCAGGATGGGAGATGGGTCTGTCTGGAAAGAGAGTTGATGCACCAGTACCTTGCCTTTATCGCTGTGACATTCGGCAGAGAGAAGGTCACGAAGCTGATGAAAACCAAGTTTTTCCTCGATAGAGGCAGGAAAGAGCACGTTGCAGCTGTAAATGGGTTATCTTAAAGGATATTTTTTAAAAATCTCATCAGATTTTAAGAGGATGTCCACATACTGGGCCCTTTTGTAAACAAGAGGATCGTTGATGGTATTTTTCGAGAGTTTCCCCCTGAAATCACCCAGGTTGCTGTAACTCCTGGTCTCCATGAACTTCTCCAGTTCAGCCAGCATATTGCTGATATGTGTAATGCCGTTTTTGTATATGGCACTCACCACCTGCACGGCGTCAGCGCCTGCCAGTATGGCCTTGATTACCTGGGCGCCAGTAAAGATGCCCGTGTTCTGGCAAATGCTCGCATTGACGTTGCCGTAAAGCAGTCCGGTATATCGAAGCGGCAGCTTGAAGTCCTCTTCATCCTGGCTGAGGTGCAAGGGTGACTGGTGTTTTTCTGTCTTTACATCGATATCGGGCTGGAAGAGCCTGTTGAACAGCACAAACCCACCCGTCCCCAGCTGGTCCATCTTGTGGATAAGGTTAAGAGTGTTGGAGTAGAAGGGGCTCAGCTTGACCGTCACCGGTATTTTAACGACATTTTTAACGGTTTCCAGGATGGCCAGTTGATAATTTTCGACGGCAGTTCCTTCTTTCTCAAAAGACTCGGGGACGGCGTAAAAATTCAGTTCCAGTGCGTCGGCTCCTGCCTTTTCCAGGAGTTCGGCATATTCTTCCCAGCTTTCTTTATAAATGGCGTTCAGACTTGCAATGACGGGTATCTTCAGTGTATCTTTTACCTTCTGAAGGTTGGTAAGATGTTCCTTCGGTCCTGCATGCTCCAGGGTAGGGAAAAGATTGACCATTTCGGCATGCCGGTCGTCATATCCATGAAGGTCCTCATGCATCTGCAACGACTCCAGCTGGATCTGTTCTTCAAACAAGGATTTGTAAACGATGGCTGAGGCACCTCCTGCCTCCAGCTTTTTGAGGGTCGCCAGGTCGGTGACCAGGTTACTGGCACCAATAATAACGGGGTTTTTAAGATCGAGGCCGGCATATCTTGTGCGAAGGTCAGTCATAGCAGTTGAATTATGATTTATGATATGGTTATTTACGGCAAAATTAACAATTAATAAACGGGATTGTTCGGGAAAACCGTCAGAATTGACGGAGCGAACAAATGAAAACCGGATCGGTATTTAGAACACTTATAATTAAGAGTACCTGATGTTTTTCATCGGGATAATGGCTACCTTTGCACCCCGTTTTAGACGCTTTGCGTCATTACCAAATTCAGAGCCAAATATAAAATCTCCTATCATGAGCGACAAGAAAAACTTCATTACCTGTGATGGAAATTATGCTGCTTCACACATTGCCTATATGTTTAGCGAAGTAGCCTGTATCTATCCCATCACTCCCTCCTCTACCATGGCCGAATACATTGACGAATGGGCAGCACATGGCTTAAAGAACATTTTTGGAGAAACAGTGAAAGTAGAAGAGATGCAGTCGGAAGCCGGTGCCTCCGGTGCCGTGCACGGTGCCCTTCAGGCCGGTGCTCTTTGCACTACTTACACGGCTTCCCAGGGATTATTACTGATGATCCCGAACATGTACAAGATTTCCGGTGAGCTCCTGCCAGGGGTGTTCCACGTGAGTGCCCGCAGTGTGGCAGCCCAGGCTTTGTCTATCTTTGGTGACCACAGCGATGTGATGAGCACCCGTATGACAGGCTTCGCCCTGCTTGCTACCGGAAGCGTGCAGGAGATCATGGATATTGCCGGTGTGGCCCACCTGGCAGCCATAAAATCCAGGGTCCCTTTCCTTCATTTCTTCGACGGGTTCAGGACCTCTCATGAAATTCAAAAGGTCGAAGCCCTCTCAACAGATCAAATGGGGAAGCTGATCGATTATGATTCCCTGAATGAATTCAGGCAAAAAGCACTCAACCCTGAGAACCCCGTAACCCGCGGCACCGCTCAGAACCCCGATATTTATTTCCAGACCAGGGAAGCGGCTAACCGTTACTATGATGCTGTTCCTGATATCGTTGAACACTATATGCAGGAAATTGGGAAACTCACCGGCCGGACCTACCATCCTTTCACTTACTACGGACCGGCAGATGCCGAACATATCATCGTCGCCATGGGCTCCATCACCGAGACCATCAAGGAAGTGATCGATCACCTGGGTCAGCAGGGTAAAAAACTGGGCCTTATTTCAGTGCACCTGTACAGGCCTTTCTCCGTCAAGTACCTGTTTGATGTCATGCCCAAAAACGTGAAGAAAGTCTGTGTCCTCGACAGGACCAAGGAACCCGGATCTGCCGGAGAACCCCTGTATATTGACATCAGGGACGCCTTCTACGGAAGACCAAATATGCCCGAGATCATCGGAGGACGTTACGGATTGAGTTCCAAAGACACCACACCGGCCATGATGGTCTCTGTTTATAACAACCTCGTGGCTGCTGAGTCCAAAAACGGGTTCACTGTCGGGATAACCGACGATGTGACCCATACCTCACTGCCGTTGTTACCTGAGATCAGCATCTGTCCGAAAGGGACTTTTGAAGCTAAATTTTATGGTATAGGAGCAGATGGTACCGTTGGTGCCAACAAAAACTCCATTAAGATCATCGGAGATAGCACCGATAAATATGCCCAGGCCTACTTTGCCTATGATTCTAAAAAGTCAGGCGGTGTGACCACCTCCCACCTCCGTTTTGGTGATACCCAGATCCGTTCGCCTTACCTGGTCAACAGCCCCGACTTTGTAGCCTGCCATGTACCGGCCTATCTCGAAAAGTATGATATGCTGAAAGGTTTGAAAAAAGGAGGCATCTTCCTGTTCAACAGCATCTGGCCTGCAGAGGAAACCAAAGAAAGACTCCCTGTCCATATGAAGAAGTACCTGGCGGAAAACCAGATACAGTTTTACATCATCAATGCCACCAAGATTGCCGAGGAGCTGGGACTGGGCACACGCACCAACACCATCATGCAGAGTGCCTTCTTCAAAGTTTCAGAGGTCATCCCCTATGAAGTGGCAGCCAAAGAAATGAAGAAAGCCATTATCAAGACATACGGAAACAAAGGGGAAGATGTGGTGAATATGAATATTGCCGCTATCGATAAAGGGTCCGAAGTTGAAAGAGTGGAGGTCCCTGCCGATTGGGCTAAACTGGAAGTGAAAACATCTTCTGATAACCGCCAGATCCCTGAATTCATCAAGAATGTGGTAGAACCCATCAACGCCATGAAGGGCGACGATCTGCCCGTGAGCGCCTTCCTGGGCAGGGAAGATGGTACTTTCCCTTCAGGGACCACCGCATTTGAGAAAAGGGGTATTGCTGTCAATGTGCCGGAATGGGCCAGCGAGAACTGTATCCAGTGTAACCAGTGTTCCTATGTTTGTCCTCACGCCGCCATCCGTCCTTTCCTTCTCAATGAGGAAGAAATGAAAGGACTGCCCGAAGGGACGGTGACCGTCAATGCCAATGGCCGTCCTTTGGCTGGTCTTCAGTTCAGAATACAGGTGAGCGTGCTCGACTGTACAGGATGTGGCAACTGTGCCGATATATGTCCGAGCAAAACCAAGGCCTTGTACATGAAGCCGCTGGGGACACAGGAAGCAGAGATCGCCCGTTGGGATTATATCTCTAATAATGTAACTTATAAAGATTACCTGGTGGGGAGAGAAAGCTCCTTAAAAAACAGTCAGTTTTCCCAGCCCCTGTTTGAATTCTCCGGCGCCTGTGCCGGTTGTGGCGAAACTCCCTATCTCAAGCTGGTGACCCAGCTCTATGGCGACCGTATGATGGTTGCCAATGCCACCGGTTGTTCATCGATTTACGGCGGCTCGGCGCCCTCCACTCCTTATTCCTCGAACAAATGTGGTAAAGGTCCCGCCTGGGCCAACTCACTCTTTGAAGACAATGCTGAATACGGATTTGGTATGATGACAGCCGTTGACAAGATCAGGGAAAGATTGGCCCTGAAAATGAAAGCTGCCATGGAACAAAACCTCCAGGCCGACACCCGGACCGCTTTCCAGGAATGGCTCACCAACAAAGATCTCGGGGAACCTTCCCGTGTTGCAACCGATAACGTGGTGGCAGCCCTGGAAAAGGAATCACACCCTGTGGCCAAAGAAATCCTCGACCTGAAACATTTCCTGGTCAAAAAATCCGTTTGGGTGTTTGGCGGTGACGGTTGGGCTTATGATATCGGCTATGGCGGCCTCGACCATGTGATCGCTTCTGGTAAAGACATCAACCTCCTCGTCCTCGACACCGAGGTATACTCCAACACCGGAGGTCAGTCGTCCAAAGCAACCCCTATCGGCGCCGTCGCAAAATTTGCCGCATCCGGAAAAAAGGTCAGAAAAAAAGACCTCGGCATGATGGCCATGTCATACGGCTATGTCTATGTAGCCCAGGTGGCCATGGGTGCCAGCCAGTCCCAGTTCTTTAAAGCACTCAAAGAAGCTGAAGCATATCCCGGCCCTTCCCTGATCATCGCCTATTCACCCTGTATCAACCATGGTATCAGGGCTGGGATGGGTAAATCACAGGAAGAAGCCCAGCTTGCAGTGGATTGCGGCTATTGGCAGTTGTACCGTTACAACCCTCTGCTCGAGAAAGAAGGACAGAATCCTTTCATCCTCGACTCCAAGGAACCGGCATGGGAGCAATTTAAAGGATTCCTCGCCGGTGAGGTTAGGTACTCTTCACTCAAGAAAAGCTTCCCGAAAGAAGCAGATGAACTCTTTGACGCAGCTGAAACCAACGCCAAATGGAGGTATTTCTCTTACAAGCGTATGGCTGCCATGGACTTTTCCCAGAAATAGTTTCCGCAGGGAACGAGATTCCCGGAAAATTGATTTCACTCTTCATTTGTTGTAATTTTATGGGATGATATTTCCCATATAATGAAGAGAGTTGTTCTTGTGCTTTGGCTCCTCGTCCTGGTCAGGATCGTATCAGCCAATACCTGGATCCCGTACGGGCCTTCAGGGGTGACTACCTATAATATTTGTTTTCTCGTTGATTCCCAGAGTCATAATATGATCTGTGCGGAAAACGGGTTTTATCTGACCGATTTTGCGGGGGCCAATGCGAACTTCTACACCTATGGGTTGCCTGTCTTTTCAGGACGTTATTATGATGGTCAGAATATCATGCTGATACAGGGTGGCGGGTCCTGGTCCGACGGGATATGGCTGTTTAGCAACGTAAACCAACAGTTCAGTGTGCTGGAATACTGCGTTCGCCCCCATTTTCTGGTGCAGGACTTACAAAACCACTATTATGTGGGCTACCAATACGGGATAAAATATTCTGAAGACGGGCTGACCTGGACAGACCTGCCCTACTTTGCTTCCAGGGAATGTTTCGACATGGTCTTTCTGAGCGATAGTCATGCCGTGGTCTCATTCAGTGACGGCAGTTCCAACCATGTTGCCGTGACCGATGATTCCGGAGTCACATGGAATAATGCGATCAACGCACCTCCGCTTACTGATCTTGACATCCTTACCAACGATGCCATCATTGGTGTCTTCCCGGGGTTTTCCAATTCATCAGGGCTTTGGTCCTCGGTCGATGGAGGGATGAACTGGACAGTGCTCCTTTACACGGATGAATTGCAAACTGCCGGACATGATATGGCGGGAAGGATGTTTATTGGATGGAACAATACTACCGGAACCAACAACGGAGTAGCGTATGTCAACCCTCAGAACTTTATTCCGGAACCATGCAATGCTGGTCTTACCGATTTGCATATCTTTCATTTCGCCGTCAACATCATCATGAGCTCCATTCACCTGTTTTGTTGTACGGGTGACGGCGTGTTTTTTATGAATGATTTTGTTGCCGGGCTGGATCAGCAAGTGGAGACCCATTCGGGATTCCGTTTGTACCCAAATCCTTCGGCACATGTGATAACCATCATTCCTGACAAGAACCGGACTATGGATGATATCATGAGCATCTCAATATATGATTCAAAAGGAGTGCTTTATGATGAAGACCATCGACCCAGGACTTTAGCGGGTACCCCCATGTGGAAACACTCCGTTGAGTCGTATCCTCCCGGAATGTATTTCGTAAAGATGAAACACAACCTGGGTGTCACTGTTTTAAAACTCCTGGTCTATTAAATTCTTCATCCGGCCCTGGCCAGGACCGACTTTTTGGAAAGTATCGTCAGGATGAGGCCCCTGCTGACCAGGAAGATGAGCAGGGTGGCCCAGAGCCCATGGTTTCCGAAGGGTTTATCAAGGAAATAATATACCGGAAAGAAAACCACGATGGTAATGAACAACATGGCGTTGCGCATGGCTTTGGAGGCAGTGGCTCCCACATAGATCCCATCCCATAGGAAAGCTGCAAAAGAGATCAGGGGCACCAGTGAGATCCAGACCAGGTAAGGCCGGGAAGCAGACAGTATCTCCTGGTGGTTGGTCAGCAGCGAAAGGATGGTCCTTCCGCCGAAAGCATAGATCAGTGAAAAAGGAGCACTCAGGCAAAGGCCCCAAAGAAACAGTCGCCGCATCAGCCTGACCAGGCTGGACCTGTCCCTGGCTCCGATATACCTCCCGGTCAGGGCTTCAGCAGCATAGGCAAAACCATCAATGAAATAGGAGAAAAAATAGTAGAGCTGGAATAATAATGAGTTGACAGCCAGCAAAGTATCTCCTTGTTTGGCTGACTTAGCCGTGAAAAAGGAGAGGACCAGGATCAGGCAGATCGTACGGATGAAGATATCGGAATTGACCGTGAGGAAAAGACGGATGGATGCCGTCCATTGCATCACGGGTTTATAACGCAGCAGTTTTCTGTAATAAGAAAGGAAAAACAGCAGTGCCAGTCCGAGTCCCAGGTATTGCGAGAACACATTGGCCAGGGCGATGCCGTTGGATTTCATCCCTGCCCAGAAAATAAACATCATGCTAAAGAGGATATTCATTACATTGACCGATACCGAGAGTATCATGGGGATCCTGGAGTTCTGCATACCGATGAACCATCCGGTGAAAGCATAGAGGCATAGGGTAGGGGGGGAAGCATACACCCGGATGTAAAAGTACTGCCTGGCAAGTGTTTCAACGGCGTCGCTGCCGTTGATGAGCCTCAGTGCAACATATTGTATGGGCCATTGAAGAAGAATGATGATCACTCCGACAGCAAGTCCGACCCCCAGCGAACGGTACAATATCATCATCGATTCCTTCAGGTTGCGGCTCCCGAAAGCCTGGGCGGTAAAGCCGCTGCTGCCCATTCGGAGAAACCCGAAACTCCAGAAAAGAAAACTGAAAATGGTCGTTCCCACCGCAACGGCACCCACGTAAACACCACTCTCCAGGTGGCCCATGAGGCCCATGTCCACCATCCCCAGCAAGGGGATGGCAATATTGGTGATGATGTTGGGAACGGCTAAGGCCAGTATCCTCTTATCCACATTTACCGTATGTTACAACTGAATGGCATCCGGGCCTGCACGCCCTCGAGGTTTTGTAAGACCTTCAGTTGCTCATAATATGAATAGAAGGGGCCTAACTTCGCCTTCAGGTAGGCTTCTTCAGGATAATCCCCGCTGAGCTGTTCAATGATCTGGGTAAAGGGATCCTGCATCTCAGGCAACGACATGAGACGGTAGTTCTTTATCTTGGCCAGCCCGGCGGCAATCTCCACCGCTTTCTGTAAACCTCCGATCTCATCGACGAGTCCTAGCCTTTTGGCATCCGTGCCGGTCCAGACACGTCCCTGGCCCAGGCTGTCGACCAGGGCAGGATCGAGCTTGCGACCCTTGGCCACACGGTCAACAAAAATACCGTAGGAACGCTCCACACTCCTGGTCAACAGGGCTTTCTGGTAATCAGACATAGGCTTGAAGACAGAGATAAAGTCGGAATTCTTATGGGTCATGGCCTCATCGATGGTGATGCCCAGCTTGTTGTTCATGGTCTTCTGGAAATTGGGGATGATGCCGAACACACCGATTGAACCAGTAAGCGTAGTTGGTTGTGCAACAATTTTATCTGCTTCACATCCAATGTAATAACCACCAGATGCTGCATAATCGCCGAAGGAAGCTACCACGGGTTTTTCTTTCCTGGCCAGCTGGATCTCTCTCCAGATGATGTCAGAGGAGATCATCATTCCTCCGGGTGAATTGATGCGGAGAACGATGGCTTTCACGTTCTTGTTGGTGCGTGCCTTCCTGATGGCTCTCGAGATTCTTTCGGCACCTATGGTACTTTCATCGCCTTCCCCCTGTATGATATCGCCGGAAGCAAAAACAACGGCAATCTTATCCCGGGTGCTTTCCTTTTTCTCCTTGACAGGTATATCGTTGTATTTCCTCAAACCAACATAGTTGACCTTTTCATCCTCTTTCAGGGCAAGTTTCTTCTGAAGAACCTTGAGCAGTCCTTCCCTGTAAATAAGAGAGTCAACCAGACCCCGGCTTACAGCATCTTCAGCCTTCTCAATGGCAAGAGTATCAGCAATCCGGTTGAGTTCATCCACGGTCAGCTTCCTGCTTTTTGACACGCCATTAGCTAACTGGTCCCAAATGGATTGTATAAAAGTCGTAATCTGCTGACGATTTTCCGGACTCATTTTATCAGTAATGAGAGGCTCGACAGCGCTTTTGAACTTTCCGTGCCTCACCACCTGTACTTCAATGTCGAGTTTCTCAAGTAATCCTTTGTAAAACATGATGGAGGCATCAAGGCCTTTCCATTCCAGCTCACCCAGAGGGTTTAAAAAGACCTTGTCAGAAGCACTCGCCAGGTAATAGCTTTTCTGAGTGTAAAAATCTGAATAACTGTATATAAATTTCCCCGACTTTTTAAAATCCAATAAAGCTTCGCGAATTTCTTCAGTGGTGGCATATCCTATCATCAACTCATTAATATCCAGCAAGATGCCTTCTATTTTTGGATCTTTTTCGGCTTTCTTTATATCCTTAATGATGTCATCCAATCCGAGAGTGGTTAAATACTGGAACCCTCTGAAGGGGATGTCCGTAAAAGGACTTTCCTGGGAACGTTCCTGTATTGGTTCATCCAGTTTGATGAGCAGGACTGATTTGGAGGGAATGCTGGTCTCTTTGTCAGAGATGCTTACCAATGCTGCAATGAAGATGAGAGAGAGAAACATCATCAGAAAACAGGACAGAAAAAATCCCAGCATGGAAGCAAACATGAACTTAAAGAACTGTTTCATAAAAAAAGGTGTTTGGTTGGCTAAATGGAATAATCATGTAAAAATAATAAGAATATTACGATTCTGCCTTGAAGGGCGTATGCTTCAAGCAACTTTCTCACGTAAATTTGGTCACTATTATGCGGGTTCAGTATTGGCCTGCAATGTTTTGTATTGTATTGAAGATACCTTATTTGTGTTACATGCTGAAAAACGGGTTAAATAGGCTGGCAGCCATATTGTGTTTTCTTGTGGTATCCTGGTCCCTGGAGGCCCAGACCGACAAGGAGTTCTGGTTTGCCGCGCCCGATCTCACCACCGCTCATTGCGATCAGCCCATCGATATCAGGCTGGTTACCCTGTCTGAGCCTGCTTTGGTTACGCTGAGCCAGCCTGCCAATCCTGCGTTCATACCTATGCAGTTGTTTTTACCCGCCAATTCCAGCGGGGTGTTGAGCCTGACTTTATGGAAGAGTATGGTAGAGTCCGCTCCGGCCAATACGGTGCTGAACACCGGATTGCACCTGGTATCCTCAGGACCCTTGCATGCCATGTATGAAGTGGCCTGCGACAATACAGAGATCTTTCCCCTGAAAGGGAAAAATGCCCTGGGCTATCAGTTTGTAGTACCGATACAGAACTACTTTGCCAACGGTTCCAGTCTTACCCCGCCCCCTCTCTCCTCTTTCATCGTCCTGGCAACAGAAGATAATACAACGGTCACTATCATTCCATCACAGGATATTCAGGGTCATCTTTCTGGGATTCCATTTACCGTGACACTCAACAAAGGTCAGGTTTATACGGCCCTGGCCACAGGCGATGCTGCAACCGCCCACCTGGGAGGGTCGCAGGTCAGTTCTGATAAAAAGATCGTGATCACAACTGCCGACGACAGTGTCGTCACTCCCTGGGGTACCTGCCTCGATCTCCTCGGGGACCAGGTGGTCCCTGAAACCCGTATCGGTAGTGAATATGCCCTGGTAAAAGGATTACTGCCGCTGGACCGTGACAGGGTCTTTGTTTTTGGCACCATGGACAATACCGGTATTTATGTCGACGGGAACCCGGTACCGGTCAGTTTCGTCAATAGGGGAGAGATATACTCCTTTAACCTGACCAACCCCGTGACCTACCTGAAAACGGATCATCCGGTATATGTCACTCATATCACCGGTACGGGCTGTGAACTAGCCGATGCCTTAGTGCCACCTTTGTATTGTTCTGGTTACCACGAATTTGCCTACTATCATCCTTCTGCCAGCAGCTGTTATGGATTTGTCATGGTGAAATCAGGGGCAGAGGATGCTTTCACGGTCAATGGAAATCCTGGAGTGATCACCCCTTCACAGTTCATTTCCGTACCCGGCACATCGGGTGCCTGGCTGGCGGCAAGGGTCGATCTGACCTCTGTGACAGGAAGCTCCATCAGGGTTTGGAACGGGGAGTCGACTTTCATCATGGGAATTCTTCACGCAGTGACTGGAGGTTCTACCTATGGGTATTTCACTGATTTCGGCCCCATGAGGGTGGACCTGGGAGAGGATACTATCATTTGTGATGCGAATGAGTTGGAACTGGACGCAGGAAACCCTGGCTGCTCTTATGTCTGGCAGGACGGATCCACATTACAGGAGTTTACGGTGACAACACCGGGTTCCTTTTCCGTCACGGTAACTGATTCTGACGGATGTTACAATATTGACACGGTGGCAGTTGCCTTTTTCCCCGGAGGCACTGTCGTTTGGGGTAATCCCCCTCCTGATATGTGTGTGGACGGGTCTCCGGTCCTTCTCCAGCCTGGTTCCCCGCCCGGAGGTATTTTTTTAGGTACAGGGGTTGTCGGAAATGTGTTTTATCCGACGCTATCCGGGGCGGGCACTTTTTCGCTCAGCTATGTGAATATGGATGAAAATGGCTGTACCAATAAAGATGAGCATGAGATCGTAGTTCATGATCTGCCAATGGTGATCTGGGTTTCGTTTCCACCGGATGTCTGTATCAATTCTTCCCCGGTCGTTTTATCAGGAACAATACCAGCGGGTGGAACCTATAGCGGCCCCGGGGTGACCAATGGGATCTTTGACCCTGTACAGGCTGGCCTGGGGACTCATTTCATCACCTATACCTTCGAAGATGCTTTCGGTTGCGTCAATAATACAGTCATTGCGCTTTCGGTTTATGATCTACCTATCGTTACGTTCCCCGTCACCTTTCCACCTATGTGTCTGGATGCTTCCCCACTGACCCTTTCCGGGGCAATGCCGATGGGAGGGACTTATTCCGGAAACGGAGTGACAAGTAATAAATTCTACCCTTCGCTTGCCGGGCCGGGAATTCACGTGATCACCTATATCTTTCAGGATGGGAACCAATGTGTCAATTCAGTAACACGGACTATAGAGGTTTATGATCTTCCTGTGGCAGCAGCTGCCGTATTGCAGGCTGAGGTATGCACCGGACAGACCATCCAGCTGAACGGATCTGCCTCGGGAGGCAGTGGAACGGGTTACCATTACCAGTGGTCTGGTCCTTCAGGTTTCAACAGCATCCAGCCCAATCCTTCCCTGATGGCTACTTCTGCCATTCAGTCGGGGAACTACAACCTCCAGGTCTATGATTCTCACGGTTGCTACTCTCCCGTGTCTTCCGTCAGCGTGACCATACATACCAGGCCGACAGCTTTGGCGGCAGTACTGCAGTCTCCTTTATGCCAGGGGCAGACCATGAATTTAAACGGAACGGCGGGAGCAGGTTCACCGCCATATACTTACAGCTGGACCGGTCCCCAAACCTTCAGTTCCTCGCTGGAAGATCCCATTATCAGCAATGCTCAGCCTTCTCATTCAGGGTTCTATAACCTGGTAGTCTCCGATTTCTACGGATGTGCCTCAACAGGAATTGCATCGGTTATGGTGGTCGTTTATCCCCTTCCTGTTGCGACCGTCACTGTTGCCCAAAACCAGGTTTGCCAGGGTTCTGCGGTTGTGTTGCAGGGTTCTGCCAGTGGCGGAAGTAGTTCAGGATACCTCTTTCAATGGAATGGGACCGGTGGATATACCTCATCTCTTCAGTCACCGGTCATCACGGCCGGCCTTCCCCCCACCACCCAATGTTACGAGCTCCTTGTCACCGATGGAAATTCCTGCACTTCCTCCATGGACAGCGTATGTATCACGGTGCATACAGTGCCTGCTCCGGTTGCTTCCAGCAATTCGCCGGTATGTCAGGGCAGCAGTCTCCAGCTTGCCTGTAATTCAACGGCTTCAGGGAATTTCAGCTGGACAGGGCCCAATGGATTCACCTCCAGCCAGAAAGACCCCTCATTGTCGAATGTTACTTTGCTGGCTGCAGGAACCTATACGGTTACGGAAACAAACGCATTCAACTGCCAGGGCACCTCTTCCACCGTGGTGACGGTCAATCCCAGGCCGGTAGTCAATGCCGGGCCCGACCAGAACATCAACTACGGGGTCTATACGACACTTTCCGGTACGGTGAGCAATTGTGGTGCATCCTGTAACCTTGCATGGCAGCCGTCGGCCCTGCTTTCTTCGGCAAACAACATCCTGAATCCGGTCACCGTCAACCTGACGGCGACGCAGACCTATACACTGCAGGCTGTCAACGCCTTGTCCGGATGCTCCTCAGTGATCGATACGGTGATTATTAATGTTTCAGGAACAGCGCTTTCAGTAAACCCAACTGCCACTCTGTCAACCATCTGCCAGGGAAGTTCTTCCCAGCTTCAGGCAGGAGCCTCAGGCGGCAACCTTTCCTATACCTACTCCTGGTCACCGGCAAGCGGATTGAACAATACGACTATTGCAAATCCACTGGCTACGCCTGCTGCCACCACTACGTATTCGGTCACGGCGAGTGACGGCTACCACCAGGTGAGCGAACAGGTGACGGTGACCGTAGTCCCTGCACCCGTGTGCCAGGCAGGTAACGATACGGTTGTTTGTTACGGGGCTTCCCTTTCCCTGTCCTCTGCTTCAGCCAGCGGCGTCATATCATTGCAATGGCAGACCCTTGGTGACGGGAGTTTCAGCAATGCATCCCAATTAAATCCTTCTTATAGTCCTGGTCAACAGGATCTTAATAATGCTTCAGTTACGCTTATTCTAAATGTCACAGGTCAAGCCGACTGTGGACAGACCCGGGATACCATCGTGGTGAGTTACCTTGGTCAAACCATAGCTTATGCCGGTGAAAATGATACAGTTTGTGCCGGTACAACCTTTTCCCCCAGCCAGGCCTGGGTTCTGAACGCCTCTTCCGTCACATGGGCCACCTCCGGCGATGGGACTTTGAGTGATCCTAATACCTTAAACCCAGTTTATACCCCCGGTTTCCAGGACACGGCATCTGGAACCGTAATCCTAAGTCTTCATGCACACAGCCTCGCCAACTATTGTGAGGATTCCATCAGCAGCCTGACCCTCACCATTAAACCTCTGCCTTCTACCAATGCAGGACCTGACGCAGCTGTTTGCCTGGGTGACTCTGTGCAGATTCATGCGAGTGGCGGACAGAACTTCCAATGGTCTCCTTCAACGGGTTTAAGTGGGTCCTTAAGTGCCGATCCATGGGCCCGGCCCTCTGCAACGACTTTATATGTAGTTGTAAGTGAATTAGATGGTTGCTATAACTCTGATACGGTTGAAGTTATGGTAAGGTCTCTTCCCCAGCTGCAACTCAGTCCCGATACCAACATTTGCCCGGGAGACTCTGTCTATATCTGGGTGAGCGGTGCAGAGACCTACCTCTGGAGTAATGGTTGTACGAATTCCGGTCAGTGGGTCATCCCACCGACGTCAATGGCTTACCTGGTCACAGGAACTGACACATACGGATGTCAGAATGTGGCAGAGACAAAAGTTTATTACTATCAGCAACCCTCCTTATCAGCCAATCCGGCTTTCCTTGACCTTTGTGAGGGAGAGGCTGAGATGATCTGGATCTCCGGGGCCATAGCCTATCATTGGTACCCGGCGACCGGTCTGTCCAACCCACACTCGGCAGTGGTGCTTGTTTCACCCTTGACCTCCCAGCTCTATACCGTGGAAGGAGTCAATGAATTCGGATGTCAGTCATCTATTCAGGTCCCGGTGGGCGTGTACCCGACTCCGTTGCTTACCTTACCCGATACCTCCTTTTTATGTGATAACCAGACACTCATGCTGAATGCCGGTTGGAATGAGGATGTTTCCTACCAGTGGCAGGACGGGACCTGGGGTCAGTATTATTATGTCACAGCCCCGGGAACTTATTCGGTTACAGCCGAAAACCCCGGTTGTGAGGTTGTTGATACCATTTGGATCCTGCCCTGTGCAAAGGTCTTTGTTCCCAATGCCTTCACTCCCGACGAGAACGGCCTTAACGACCGCTTCATGGCCCAGTCGTCTTTCCCTTTGGAGGAATTCTCCATATATATATTTTCCCGTCTCGGTAACCTGGTGTTTGAGTCTCATTCCATTACCGACGGCTGGGACGGAAAGATCAAGGGTAACTACGCACTGCCCGGTGTGTATACCTGGGTCATCTATTATACCAGCTTTGATGCCGGCCCTCAGCGACTCAAAGGGACCGTAACCTTGATGAGGTAAGAGCCTCGGCAGTAGTACGAAATTGGAATACAACTGCCGTTGACAGAATCAATGAGCTGTCATTTTCAACTTATAGTCAGGCTTACGGTTAAGTGGTCGAGTGTGTATTGTGATAAAAAAAGGCTGCCTCAACCTGTGAGACAGCCTCTTATCAAATAGAGCAGACTGTTTATTTTACAATTCCCTGAAATTCGGAGTTGTCAAAAAACTTGATAAACTCTCTGTCTTCTTTGGCAACAGCTTTCAGGGCAGGTTTCTCGGCAACGGCTTTCTTGAGGTTTTCCATCACCTGTGCCTGGTTTTTGGTACGGGCACCGGCGACAGCGAGCAGATAGTATTTCTCGGCATTATCCGTGGCGCAGTTCAGAATATTGGCGGCCTCTGAAGCATTCCCGCTGAGAAGGGTGACCAAAGCCACATTATAGTTGCATTTCCTTCCGCCCAGCAGACGGGATGAAGCGGCATAATCACCGTCGAGTATGCTGATGATGCCCTGGTTGTAATCTGTGTTAACGCCCAGGTCCTGTGCAGTCTTGTAAAAGTTCTTGGCTTCCTTGAACATGCCTTTCTTGGCTGCCAGCACGCCCAGGTTGTGGACCACGATGGGATTGTTGGGAGATAAGGTGTTGGCTTTGGAAAGATAATTGTCTGCTTCCTCCAGGTTGCCCTGGGTCAGGCTGACATAACCGGCATTGGCAAAACCTTTCCAATCGGAAGGATGGGAAGCCATGAGCGATTTATAGATCTTAAACTGGGTGTTCAGGTCTTTGGTGAGACTGGCGGCATACAACAGTTCCTTGTTGTCAAGAGAATCGGGATAGGTGGTGGAGAGGCGTGCGATCTGCTCATCGGTTTTCTTGGGAAGGTAAGTCTTAACATCGATTTCGGCACGGCGGAGTGGAGGAAGGATCTGATCTTCGATCTCTTTGTAGATCACGGTCATATTCCTGATTTCCTGCTCTTTCATCTTGGGATCCTGCTGAGCTTTCACCAGGTTGATGATCTTGTTCTTGTCGGGGATGTTCGAAACGGCAACAGCACTCAAAAAACCGTCCCAGTCTTCTCCATGAGCGTTTGTATTATATCCCACTTCCTGCATAGGCACCAGTTTTTCTTTCATTTTCAGCTTTTTAGCCTTTTCAGTTTTAAATTTCTTGAAGAAATTCACCATGTACTGGTTGGCTGTTTTGCCACGTCTTTCAGATAGACCCTGGTTATGGCTTTCCTCTCCTTCAGGGGATGCCCAGGCATCGATGTCAACCGATTTGATCTTCCAGTCGAGTTTAAGGAAATTGTTCAGACTGTCGAGAGCCTGCTTGGCAAGGGCATCTTTGTTAAGCTTGTAGGTGAGATTCAGGTTGTCCATGTTGACCACATAATAAATTTTGGCATTGTTGGTCATGATGGTTTCTTTCTCATAGAAGTCCTTTTCGCTTCCTTTGATGTAAGTGGTCACATTGCCCTTGTCAGCAACGATCAGGTCTTCATCGTGGTAGATCTTGGAACAGGTGTTGATCACCCCGTCGGCAACCTTACGATTGGCCAGCACCACCGACTTGGGGATCTGTTTTGCTTCAGCCTCGGTCATTCCTGCTTTGATTTCCTGCTTGGCCAGGAAAGCCACAGGGGCTATCTCCAGGGTAGAGGCGGTCATGTCGGGAACAAATTCGAAAACATCAGTGTAGCTAAAGGAACCACCCGTCTTTTTTCCAATGGTGACGCCATCGCCCATCACTTTTTCACCCTTCAGGATCAGTGGTTTCAGTTGTTTGGTCTTGCCATTGTATTTTACCACGGGCTGACATACAACCACAGCCTTTTTGTTAAAATACTTTTCAGGGATCTCTCCTTTAATGCTGACGGAAACTTTCCCTCCCTGGTTTTCTAAGACCTCCGGTGTCGCCTGGATTTTAACATCCGGGTATTTCTTCACCATTTTGCCCAGTCCGCAGCTGCTAACGATAACAGCCACCAGAATCAGCAGGAAAGCTTTAAAAATGTAATGATTCCTCCTCATGGTCATGTTTTTTTATTGGTAAAGTATTGAAATAGAATTATCTGAATCTGTGTTACTTTATGCAAAAATAGTAAGTATAAACGGAAAAGCAAATTTAATTGGCATTTTTAGCATGAAATCTACGGGTCTTGAAAGAATCGTTGACTTCAGGGGGATGAAAAACCGGGGCTCATGCAATGGGATGGTAGCCATACTGAGAGGAGGTGTGATGAGAGAGGATAGTCAACATATTGTTAATCAGGTCGAAAGGGCGGTAAAACCCCTTTTCTTGCCGAAGAGCTGCCAGAGTACAATGCCGGCACTCACGGCAATATTAAGACTGTGTTTGGTCCCAAATTGAGGGATCTCAATAGAGGCATCCACTATCTCCATGATTTCATCGGATACCCCATCGATCTCATTCCCGAAGATGATGGCCAGTTTATCATCTGCCGAAACCCGAAAATCCTGTAAAAAAACAGAGCCTTCCGCCTGTTCAATGGCTACCAGCCGGTATCCCTGACTTTTTAATTCATCCATCGCCTCTCTGGTATCGGGGTAATACTTCCAACTCACCGAGTCCTCTGCCCCAAGGGCTGTCTTGTGAATCTCCCGGTGAGGCGGAGTAGCCGTAATGCCGCACAGATAAAGGCTACCCACACGGAAGGCATCACAACTGCGGAAAAGCGATCCAATGTTATGCTGACTCCTTACATTGTCAAGCACAACGCAGATATCCAGCTTTCCCGCTTCCTTGTATTCAGTGGGTGTGAGCCGGTTCATCGCTTCGTAAGTTCTCTTTTTCATAGGTTCCGGGATTCGCAAATTTCTGTATTTTTTCTTGTTTACAGAATTTTGTTTTCGTTACAGATAACGAAAGGATATGGGTTATTTTTGCGGTAAAGAAAACTTAATTAAAAGTTAGCGGATGAAGAAAAAAGGAGAGGATGAAGTTGGCAGCAGGGTGGAGACTCCTTTGATGCAGCAGTATTACAGCGTAAAAGCACGGTATCCGGATGCCCTGCTCCTGTTCAGGGTAGGGGACTTTTATGAAACCTTCGGGGAAGACGCCATCAAGACCTCACAAATACTTGGTATCGTGCTCACCCGCAGAGCCAATGGGGCTGCTTCCTTCGTGGAACTGGCAGGGTTCCCTCATCATGCCCTCGACACCTATCTGCCCAAAATGGTCAGGGCCGGCCATCGCGTGGCCATCTGCGACCAGCTCGAAGATCCCAAACTCACCAAAAAACTGGTCAAAAGAGGTGTCACCGAATTAGTGACTCCTGGTGTTACCTATAACGACAAAATCCTCGAAAATAAAGAAAACAACTTCCTGGCAGGCATCCATTATACACCTAAAAGCTCCGGAATTGCCTTGCTGGATATCTCCACCGGGGAGTTCCTGCTGGCTCAGGGATCGAATGAGTATGTCGACAAGCTTCTTCAGACCCTCCACCCCAATGAGGTGGTCATCCAAAAGAACAAACGCCAGGATTTTGTTGACAACTTTGGTAATCGATTCTATATCAATACCTTTGAGGATTGGGTCTTCTCCTCTGAGTTTTCAGAAGAGATTCTGTTAAGACACTTTGGCACCACCTCGCTCAAGGGTTTCGGCGTGGAATCCTATCCCCTGGGCATCATAGCCGCCGGAGCCTGCCTTCATTATCTTTCAGAGACACAGCATGATAAGGTTTCACATATAACCAAACTGTCAAGGCTGGAAGAAGATTACTATGTCTGGCTCGACCGTTTTACCATCCGTAACCTCGAACTGCTTTCTTCTCCACACGAAAACGGGAAGTCGTTGCTCGATATCCTCGACCAGAGCATCACGCCCATGGGTTCGAGATTGTTACGCCGGTGGATCTCCCTGCCCTTGAAGGAGAAACAACCGGTGGATGAAAGGCTGGAGATCGTCCAGTACTTCATCGATCACCCGGAGGTAAGGGATATCATCTCAAAAAGCCTGAAAATCACGGGTGACCTGGAAAGGCTGATATCGAAGGTGGCAGTCGCCAGGATCAACCCCCGTGAAATGGTGCAGGTGAAAAGAGCCCTCGATGCCCTGGTGCCAGTCAGGGAGCAATGTCATGCCTCCTCCCTGGAATCACTGAGGGTCATCGGGGAACAGATCAACCTTTGTCCCCTGATCTCTGAGAAGATAGGCAGGGAAATTAAGGAAGACCCTCCGGTCAACCTGAACAAAGGGGGTGTGATGGCCGATGGCGTGGATTCGGAACTGGATGAGCTCAGATCGCTGGCTTTTTCGGGGAAAGACTACCTGTCATCCATGCAGCAGCGCGAAATAGAATCAACAGGCATCACCTCCCTGAAGATAGGGTACAACAATGTGTTTGGTTATTACCTGGAAGTCACCAACGCCCATAAGAACAAGGTCCCTCCTGAATGGCACCGCAAGCAGACCCTGGTAAACTGTGAACGGTATATCACCGATGAGTTGAAAGAGTATGAAGAAAAGATCCTGGGTGCCGAGGAGAAGATCCTGGCCCTGGAAAACAGGCTGTATCAACAGCTGATCTTCAGTGTATCGGAGTATATCGCACCCATCCAGCTGAATGCCCGGCTGCTTGCCCGTGTTGATGTGCTGTTGTCTTTTGCGGGGGTGAGCATGAAAAACCAGTATGCCCGTCCCGAGGTCAACGATAGCCAGATCATCGACATCAGGGCAGGAAGGCACCCGGTCATTGAAAAGCAGCTGCCTCCGGGGGAGTCTTATATCGCCAATGATGTGTTTCTCGATCATCAGACACAGCAGATGCTCATCATTACCGGTCCCAATATGTCGGGGAAGTCGGCCTTCCTGCGGCAGACAGCCCTCATCGTGCTGATGGCACAGATCGGCTGTTTCGTTCCTGCGGAGGAAGCCAGGATCGGACTGGTCGACAAGATCTTTACCAGGGTGGGCGCCTCCGACAACATCTCCTCCGGCGAGTCGACCTTCATGGTGGAGATGAATGAGACGGCAAGCATCCTGAACAATATCTCGAACCGAAGCCTGGTGCTGCTGGATGAGATCGGCAGGGGGACCAGTACTTACGACGGGATCTCCATTGCCTGGTCCATAGCAGAATACCTGCATAACCATCCCTTGTACCGTGCTAAGGTCCTGTTTGCCACCCATTACCACGAGCTCAACGAGATGGCTTCCGGCATGGAAAGGATACGAAACTATCATGTTGCCGTAAGGGAGATCGGCAACAAGGTGCTCTTCCTGCGAAAGATCGTGCCGGGTGGGACTGAGCACAGTTTCGGCATCCATGTGGCCCGTATGGCCGGGATGCCCCATTCCGTGGTGGAGCGGGCAGACGAGATGCTGCACTGGCTGGAGGAATCCCATTCAGGCGGGAAGGACCAGAAAAAGGGTAGAAAATCGCTCAAACCTTTGGCCGACGCCCTTCAGCTGAGCTTTATCCAGCTCAATGATCCCTTGCTGGAACATATTCGGGACTTGCTAATAAATATTGACATTAACACCCTGACCCCGGTGGAAGCCCTGATGAAGCTTAACGAGATAAAAAAAATGCTCAAGGGCTGAAAAATTATTTGTAAAACACGAAGAATTACTAAATTTGCAGCCCGATTTGAGTTGAATTGCGGAAGTAGCTCAGTTGGTAGAGCATAACCTTGCCAAGGTTAGGGTCGCGGGTTCGAGT